>CAOJNB010000004.1 GCA_948439405.1 uncultured Coriobacteriaceae bacterium
CCACGATCCTGGCCAAGGACGGCAGCCGCATGTCCAAGTCCAAGGGCAACGGCGTCGACCCGATGGACCTCATGGCCAAGTACGGCGCCGACGCGATGCGCCACAACCTGCTGACGCTGATCACGACCAACCAGGACGTGAAGTTCGATGCCAACATCGACAAGAGGACCCGCGCGCTGATTGACAGCCCGCGCACCGAGGCCTCGCGCGCCTTCGTGACCAAGATCTGGAACGCGAGCCGCTTCGTGCTCATGAACATGGACGGCTACGAGCCCGGCCCGGCGGCCGCCGCCACCCCCGAGGACGCCTGGATGCTCTCGCGCCTCGCCAAGATGGTCGCCGCCGCGACCGGCCAGCTCGAGGGCTACGACTTCGGCGAGTACGCCCGCCAGGTCCAGGCCTTCTTCTGGAACGACTTCTGCGACTGGTACATCGAGCTGTGCAAGGGCCGGCTCAACGGCGACGACGCCGCCGAGCGCCTGCAGGCACAGCGCAACCTCATGTACGTGCTCGACTGCTCGATGCGCCTGCTGCACCCGGCCATGCCGTTCGTGACCGAGCGCATCTGGGACCACCTGCCCGCGAGCGGGCTCGACCCCGTCTCCCACGAGGGCCGCTTCCTGATGCGGGCCTCCTGGCCGGAGCCCGTGGAGCTCGCCGGCTTCGTCGACGACGCCGCCGAGGCCGAGTTCGACGTGGCGCGCCGCCTCGTAGCCGCCGTGCGCTCCACCCGCGCGCGCTACAAGCTGTCGCCGCGCGCCGAGCTCGACGTCGTCGTCGCCCCCGCGACCGATGAGGCGACCTCCGCGCTCGAGGCGCAGGCAGGCTTCGTGCGCTCCGTGGGCTTCGTCGGGGAGCTCGCGATCGAGCGCGGCGCCGCGCGTCCCGAGCGCTCCGTCGTCGTGGGCGATTCCTCCTTCGAGGCCTACGTGGTGATGGGCGACCTCGTCGACTTCGAGGCCGAGCGCGCCCGCCTCGAGAAGAACCTCGCCAAGGCGGAGAAGGAGCTCGCCGGCGTCGAGCGCACGCTCGCGAACGAGGGCTTCCTCGCCAAGGCGGCCGCCGACGTGGTCGCCGCCAAGCGCGAGCGCGCCGAGGAGCTCGCCGCCACGGTGTCCCAGGTGAGAGCGCAGATCGCGGACCTCGCCTAGGGGCGCGCCGACGGGCCCGCCTCCTGCGGGCCGACATGCGCGACGAGGCGGCCGGGGGAGCCCGTTCGAGCTCCCCCGGCCGTTCCATGCCCCGCCTCACGTGCGGGTGGGGGGATGTTCCTTCTTTTGCGATGCGTACGCGTGACCTGCGGCTTTGCGGGCCGTTTTTGTGCGTGCGCACAAGTTCGCGGGGATTCGGCGGGCGGCGGCGCGTCCCGCAGCGCCTACCCGAGCGCCTCCACGAAGCGGCGCTGCGCGGCGCGTCCCTCGTCGTCCCACTTGAAGACGCCTGCGTCCTCGAGCACGCCCGCGAACACGCGGCCGACCTCGTCGCGCAGGACCTCCTCGCAGCGCCCCCCGTCGAGCTCGTCGGCGCGGCGCGCGTAGACGTCGGCCGCCCAGTCGGCGTGGCTCGCGGCGAGCCCGTCGGCCCCGAGCGCGGCACGCACCCCGTCGGCCCCGCTTCCCGCCGCGCGCCCCTCGAGCAGGACGTCGCGGACCGCGGCGAGCTCGCCCTTGAGGCGGGGCGGCAGGATCGCGAGCCCCATCACCTCGATTAGCCCGATGTTCTCCCGCTTGATGTGGTGGCGCTCGGCGTGGGGGTGGAACACGCCGAGCGGGTGCTCCTCGCTCGTCACGTTGCAGCGCAGCGCGAGGTAGGCCTCGTAGGCGTCGCCGACGCGGCGCACGACGGGCGTGACCGTGTTGTGGGGGACGCCGTCGGGGGTGCGGCAGACGACGCCCGCGACGGGGTCGCTCCAGGAGCGCCACGCGTCGAGCACGCGGACGCAGGCCTCGAGCAGCTCGCCGCGGTCGTTCGAGCGCAGGCGCAGGACGCTGAGCGGCCAGACGAGGACCTCGCCGGAGACGCGCGGGCTGCCGGCGACGCGGAAGGTCGCGTCGACGCCGGCGCGCATCATCGGGAACTCGTGGGCGCCGCCCTGGAAGTGGTCGTGCGAGAGGATCGAGCCGCCCACGATCGGCAGGTCGGCGTTGGAGCCCACGAAGTAGTGGGGGAACAGGTCGACGAAGTCGAGCAGGCAGGAGAGCGCCTGTCGGTCGACGTGCATGGGGCGATGGCGCGCGCTCATCGCGATGCAGTGCTCGTCGAAGTAGGCGTAGGGGCTGTACTGCAGGCCCCAGCGCTCGCCGCCGAGCCGGATCGGCACGATGCGCAGGTTCTGGCGGGCGGGGTGCTCGCCGCCGGGCGCGTCGGCGGGCCGGCCGGGGTGGCCCTCGTTCTCGACGCAGAGCTGGCATGCCGGGTAGACGTCGCCTCCGGCGGGGGCGGCGCCGGCCGCGGCGATGTCGCGAGGGTCCTTCTCCGGCTTCGAGAGGTTGACCGTGACCTCGAGCTCGCCCCAGCGCGTCGGCGTCGTCCAGGCGAGGTTGCGCGCGATCGCCTGGCGCCGCACGTAGCCGACGTCGCAGCAGAGGCGGTAGAACCAGTCCGTGGCGGCCCTCGGCCCGCCCTCGGCGGCGAGGCGCCGGAAGGCGTCGGCGACCTGCGAGGGGCGCGGCGTGAGGACGCCCATGGCGCGCATGGCGGCCCGGTCGCGCCCGGACGCGGTGTCGCGGGCGCATCCGTTCGCGACCGCGACGTCGGCGAGCGCCGCGAGCGCGGCCTCGAGGTCGAGCCCGTCGCCCGCGCCCGCCGCGGGGCCGTCGGCGAGCAGCCAGTCGGGGTCGGGGCCGGGCCCGCACGCCCCGACGGCCTCGAGCACGGCGTTGTGGGCCCAGGCGCGGTCCGCCGCCCCGACGAGCCCGCGGGCCTCGGCGTAGGAGACGAGGTCGCGGACGAGCGCGCCCAGGTCCCTCCCGGCTACAGCTCCCATGCGCGCGCCCCCTCTCCCGAGATCCGGTACGCGCGGCAGGCGCCCTCCCCGAGCCAGCCGTCCATGCGGGCGCGGAAGGCGTCGGCCTCGTCGAGCGGCACGAAGCACTGGATCGAGCCGCCGAAGCCGCCCCCGTGGATGCGGCAGGCGCCGCGCCCCGCGAGCGCGCGCTCGGCGAGCCCCAGCGCGTACATGGCGGGCTGAAAGGCGCCGCCGGCGGACACGTTCTGCAGGAACATCCCCGAGCTCGCGCCCGACTCGCGGGTGAGCTCGAGGAAGCGCCCCGCGTCGCGGGCCACGAGGGCCTCCCAGCGCGCCTCGACGAGGGCGTCCTCGCGCCAGTAGTGGATCGCGCGCAGCAGGCAGCGGTCCCCGAGGCGCCGGCGCAGCTCGGGCAGGCGCCGGTCGAACTCCGCCTGGTCGACCTCGCAGAGCCGCTCGCGGCCCAGCTCGCGGGCCACGCGCTGCATCTCCTCCGGGACGGCGGCGTAGTCGTCGGTGAACGGGGCGTGGTCGCAGCCGACGTCCACCAGGCACAGCTCGAGGCCGAGCGAGGCGAAGTCGAGCGCGAGGCTCTCGGTGCGCGGCGCGGCGGCGTCCGCGAAGTCCATGTGGGAGAGCCCGCCCAGGCACACCGCGGCCTGGTCCATGAGGCCGCAGGGCTTGCCGAACCAGCGGTTCTCGGCGCGCTGGGACGTCCTGGCGAGCTCGACGGGCGCGACCTGCGGGCCGTCCCAGAGCGCCTCCATCGCGCGCCCGAGGGCGGCCTCGACGGCCGCCGAGCTCGAGAGGCCGCCGCCGGCGGGGATGGTGCTCGTGAGGGCGAGGTCGAAGCCGGCGGGCTCGCGGCCCGTCGCGGCGAGCTCGTGCGCCATGCCGCGCACCAGCGCGGCCGTGGTGACGCGCTCGGCGGGCACCGGGTCGAGGTCGTCGAGGGAGACCTCGAGGGAGGGGAAGCCCTCGCTCGCGACGCGGACGACGCCGAGGCCGTTGGCGCGGGCGACCCCCTCGACCGAGGCGTCGAGGGCGCCGGCGATCACGTGCCCGCCCTCGTGGTCCGTGTGGTTGCCCGCGACCTCGGAGCGCGCCGGGGCGCTCACGGCCACGGCGCGCCTCCCGGGGCCGCCCTCGCCGAAGGCCGCGCGCATCAGCGCGAGCGCGCCGGCCGGCGCCGTCCCGGATGCAAAGGCTGCCATGGGTCCTCCCTCCCCGCGGACGCCGCCCCGTCGCAGCACCCGCCACCTGCGTGTGTTAACGTTAACATAGCACAGGCGGACGAGAGGGGAGGGGACGTGGGCACGCGTTCCGGCAGGACGGCCTCGATGGCCGACGTCGCGCGCGCCGCCGGCGTGTCGCAGCAGACGGTCTCGCGCGTGGCGCGCGGCGCGGCGAACGTGAGCGACGCCACCAGGCGCCGCGTGCTCGACGCGATGCGCGAGCTGGGGTTCCGTCCCAGCTCCGCGGCGCGTTCGCTCAGGCGGGGCAGCTACCGGTCGGTGGGGCTCGCGGCCTACGACGTCACCGAGTTCGGCAACCTCGCCACCCTCGACGGCATCCTGCAGGCCGCCCGCGAGGCGGGCTTCGCCGTGACGATGGTGGAGATGCCCGACGAGGGGCCCATGTCGCTCGCCCGCGCCTCGCGCCGCATGCTCGAGCTGCCCGTCGACGGCCTGATCGTGGGCATGAGCGTGGAGGCGCGCGACTTCTCCACCTTCGTGCCGAGCCCGGCGCTGCCGACCGTGCTGCTCACGATGCTCGAGCATCCCCTGTGCCCGACGGTGGACTCGGACCAGTATGGCTGCTCGGGGCTCGTGGCGGACCACCTGACCGGGCTCGGGCACCGCGAGATGCGCTTCGTGGCGGGTCCCGAGGCCTCGGTGGACTCGCGCTTCCGCGAGCTCGGCTGGCGCGACGCGCTCCGCGCGCGCGGGCTGCCCGCGTCCGAGCCCCTGCGCGGCGACTGGGGGGCCGACAGCGGCTACGAGGCCGGCGCCGCGATCGCGCGCGACCGCGCGGTCACGGCCGTCTACGCCGCCAACGACCAGATGGCGCTCGGCGTCGTCTGCGCGCTGCGCGACGCGGGCCTGCGCGTGCCGGAGGACGTGAGCGTGGTCGGGGTGGACGACTCGCTCGTCGCGACGCTCCCGGGAGGCGGGCTCACCACGGTCCGCTTCGACCTCGCCGCGCGCGGCAGGGAGGCGTTCTCGCTCGCCGTGGGCGGCGCGGGGGAGGGGGCGCGCCACGTCCGCATCCCCGGCACCCTCGTCGAGCGCTCGACCACGGCCGCCGCGCGTCCCCGCTGAGCGGCGCTGACCCGCCCCGACGTGTCACAATGGGTGGATGCAGCGGGCGCGCGGGCGCGCGGGCGAGGAGAGGAGCCCCCATGGCAGAGGTGAGAAGCGACATCGAGATCGCGCAGGCGTGCGAGATGCTGCCGATAGGCGAGGTCGCCGAGCGGGCGGGCATCCCCGAGGAGCTCGTCGAGCCCTACGGCCGCACGAAGGCCAAGATCGACGCCACCGCGCTCGCCGACCGGCCGCGGCGCGGCAGGCTGGTTCTCGTGACGGCCATCACCCCGACGCCCGCGGGCGAGGGCAAGACGACCACCTCGGTCGGGCTCGCCGACGGGCTCGCCGCGATCGGCAAGGACGTCATGCTCGCGCTGCGCGAGCCCTCGCTGGGGCCCGTCTTCGGCGTCAAGGGGGGCGCCGCCGGCGGCGGCTACGCCCAGGTGGTCCCCATGGAGGACATCAACCTCCACTTCACCGGCGACTTCCACGCGATCGGCGCCGCCAACAACCTGCTTGCCGCCATGGTGGACAACCACATCAAGCAGGGCAACGAGCTCGGCATCGACCCGAGGCGCGTCACCTGGCGCCGCTGCGTGGACATGAACGACCGCCAGCTGCGCCACGTGGTCGACGGCCTGGGCGGCGTCGCCGACGGCATGCCGCGCGAGGACGGCTTCGACATCACCGTCGCCTCCGAGGTCATGGCGGTGTTCTGCCTGGCCACCGACCTCGCGGACCTCAAGCGGCGCCTGGGCCGCATGGTGGTGGGCTACACCTACGACCGCCGGCCCGTCACCGCGCACGACCTGCGCGCCGAGGGCGCGATGTGCGCGCTGCTCAAGGACGCCCTCAAGCCCAACCTCGTGCAGACCCTCGAGCACACGCCCGCGATCGTGCACGGCGGCCCCTTCGCCAACATCGCCCACGGCTGCAACTCCGTCGTGGCCACGACGACCGCGCTGCGCCTGGCGGACTACGTCGTGACGGAGGCCGGCTTCGGCGCGGACCTGGGCGCCGAGAAGTTCTGCGACATCAAGTGCCGCATGGCCGGGCTCGCGCCCGACGCCTGCGTGGTCGTCGCGACGGTCCGCGCGCTCAAGATGCACGGCGGGCTGCCCAAGTCCGACCTCGACCGCGAGGACCTCGCCGCGCTCGAGGCGGGCCTCCCCAACCTGCTGCGCCACGTCACCAACATGCGCGACGTCTACGGCCTGCCCGTCGTGGTCGCGGTGAACGCGCGCACGAGCGACACCGCGGCCGAGCTCGAGCTCGTCCAGCGCCGCTGCCGCGAGCTCGGCGTGGACGCCGTGCTCAGCGAGGTGTGGGCCAAGGGCGGCGAGGGCGGCCGCGCGCTCGCCGAGGAGGTCGTGCGCCTGTGCGACGAGCCCTCCGACTTCCGCTTCTCCTACGACGCCTCCGCGCCGATCGCCGAGAAGCTCGACGCGATCTGCCGGCGCGTCTACCACGCCGACGGCGTCGACCTCACGCTGGCGGCCTCGCGCCAGCTCGCCCAGCTCGAGGAGCAGGGCTTCGGCGGCCTGCCGATCTGCATGGCCAAGACCCAGTACTCCTTCTCGGACGACCCGTCGCTGCTGGGCGCCCCCGAGGGCTTCCGCGTGACGGTGCGCCAGCTCAAGGTCGCCGCCGGCGCCGGGTTCGTGGTGGCGCTCACCGGCGACATCATGACGATGCCGGGGCTGCCGAAGTCGCCGGCCGCCGAGAGGATCGACGTGGACGAGGACGGAAGGATTGTCGGCCTGTTCTAGCCGGCCGCACGCGCGGGGCGCCCGCCCCGGGGGAGGTTCGCTCGCATGGGAGACAAGCTCACGGAGCGCGACCTGGCGTCGTTCGCCGAGGCGCTCGCCGCCAGGGAGTCGGTGCCGGGAGGGGGCGGGGCCGCCGCCTACGCGGGCGCGCTCGCCGCGGCCCTCGCCTCGATGGTGGGGCGCTTCACGGTCGGCAAGCGCCGCTACGCCGAGGTCGAGGACGACGTCCGCCGCATGGTCGCCGACGCCGACGCGCTGCGGGGGCGCCTCGTCGCGCTGATCGACGCCGACGCCGCCGCCTTCCTGCCGCTCTCGCGCGCCTACGCGATCCCGCGCGAGGACCCCGCGCGCGCCGAAGTGCTCGAGGAGGCCACCCGAAGGGCCGCCGAGCCGCCGCTCGAGATGGTGCGCGCCTGCGCCGAGGTCGTGGCGGTGCTCGAGGAGATGGGGGAGAAGGGCTCGCGCATGCTCGCCTCCGACGTCGCCTGCGGGGCGCACCTGGCCCGCGCCGCGATGGGGAGCGCCGCCGTCAACGTGTACGTGAACACCGGCTCGCTCGCCGACCGCGACCTCGCGGCGCGCCTCGAGCGAGAGTGCGACGAGGCGCTCGCCGAGTGGGCGCCGCGCGCCGAGGCGCTCGCCGCGCGCGTGACCGCCTCGATCCGGGGGAGGGGCTAGCCGTGGCGCGCGAGCTGCGCGGCGCGCCCGTCGCCGCCGAGATCACCGAGGACGTCGCCCGCCGCGCCGAGGCGCTCCGCGCCCGCGGCGTCGAGCCGTGCCTGGCCGTGGTGCGCGTGGGCGAGCGCGAGGACGACCTCTCCTACGAGCGCGGCGCGACCAAGCGCTGCGAGCGGGCCGGCGTGGCGATGCGGCGCGTGCTGCTCGCGTCCGACTGCTCGCAGGAGGAGCTGCTCGAGGCGATCGGCGAGCTCAACCGCGACGAGTCCGTTCACGGCGTCCTCATGTTCCGCCCGCTGCCGGCGCACCTCGACGAGCGCGCCGCCTGCGCGGCGCTCGACCCCGCCAAGGACGTGGACTGCTCGACCCACGAGTCGCTCTACGGCGTGCTCGCCGGCGAGCCGGTGGGCTTCGCGCCGTGCACGGCCGAGGCCTGCGTCGAGCTGGCCCTCCGCTCGGGCGTGGGGCTCTCCGGCGCGCGCGTCACCGTCGTGGGCCGCTCGCTCGTCGTGGGGCGCCCGGTCTCGCTGATGCTGCAGCGCCTCGACGCCACCGTGACGATGTGCCACACCCGCACCCGCGACCTGGCAGCGTGCTGCCGCGAGGCCGACCTGCTGGTCGTGGCCGCGGGGCACCCGGGTACGGTGGGGGCCGACTGCGTGCGGCCCGGCCAGGTCGTGATCGACGTGGGCATCAACTGGGACGAGGCGGCCGGCCGGCTCGTGGGCGACGTGGACTTCGCGGCCGCGGAGCCCGTCGTCGAGGCGATCACCCCGGTGCCGGGCGGGGTCGGCTCGCTGACCACCGCCGTGCTCGTCCGCCACGTGGTCGAGGCCGCCGAGCGCGCGGCCCGCTAGCGCCGTGGCGCCCGAGCCCGCCTTCCGCCCGCTCCCCTACGGGGAGTGCCTCGCGCGCCTCGCCGCGATCCCGCGCGAGGGGACGAGCCCCAGGCTCGAGGCCACCTGCGAGATGCTCGACGAGGTGGGGCGCCCCGAGACCCTCTGCGACTTCCTGCAGGTCGCCGGTACGAACGGCAAGACGTCCACGGCGCGCTTCTGCGCCGCAATCCTGCGCGGCCGTGGGCTGCGCGTCGGGCTCTTCACCTCGCCGCACCTCGTGAGCCCCACCGAGCGCATGGAGGTCGACGGCGAGCCCGTCTCCGAGGCCGACTTCGCCCGGGCCGTCTCCGTCGCCCTCGCGGCGGCCGAGCACGTGAACGCGAACCGCGCGGCCGCGGGCCTCGAGCCCTACGACGTCACCGAGTTCGCGGTCCTCACCGTTGCCGCGACGCGGCTGTTCTGCGAGGCCGGCTGCGACGTCGCCGTGCTCGAGGTGGGGATGGGGGGCAGGTGGGACCCCACCACCGCCGTCGTGCCGCGGGTCTCGGCCGTCACCGGCATCGGGCTCGACCACACCCGGGTGCTCGGCGACACGCTCGAGCTGATCGCGGCCGAGAAGGCCGGCGTGATACGCCGCGGCGTCGCCTGCGTGCTCGGCCCGGGCGCCCTCGAGCCCGCCTCGGTCGCCGCCGTGATGCGCGCCCGCTGCGCCAAGCAGGGCGTCGTGGCCCGGGAGGTGGGGGAGGCCGACGTCGCCCGCGCGACCCCGCTGTGCGCCGGACGTCCCGCCTACCAGCGCGCCAACGTGGCCGTGGCCCTCGCCGTCTGCGAGGCCTATCTGGGGCGCCCGCTCGCGCCCGAGGAGGTCGCGGCCGACGTCGCGGTCTGCCCCACGCCGGGGCGCTTCGAGGAGCTGCGGCGCGACCCGCTCGTGCTCGTGGACGCCTCGCACAACCCCCAGGGCGTTGCCTCGTTCGTCGCGGCCTGCGCCGAGCGCTGGCCCGACCCCGCCGCCCGCCCGCTGCTGCTCGCGGCGATGCTCGCGGACAAGGACCACGCGGCGATGGCGCGGACCCTCGCCGGCGCCTTTCCGCGGGTGGCCGTGTGCGCGACCTCCTCGCCGCGCGCGCTGCCCGCCGCCGAGCTCGCCCGCGAGTTCGCCGCGGCCGGCCGCGCGCCCGAGCGCGCGTTCGGGACCGTCGCCGAGGCCGCCGAGGCCCTCGCGGGGGAATCGTATGCGGCCTGTGGTTCCGTGACCCTCGCCGGCGAGCTCGCGGCGCTGCTGCGCTAGGATGCTCTAGAATCGTGAGGGTCGCGTACGGGGCGCGTCGGGTCCCGTGCTTCGCGAGACACCGTAAGGAGCGTGGACGCCCATGTCCGATCTGATCGGCCAACTCATCACGCCTGAGGTCCGCATGGTCCTCTACCTGCTCGTGGCCTACGTCGTCATCCTCTACATCCTCTCGATCGTCTACGTGATCCGCGACGCCCAGCGCCGCGGCGCCGAGCCCTGGTGGCTGTGGGCGATCATCTCCGTGATCCCGGGCATCGGGCTGCTGGCCTACGTGATCCTGCGCCCGAGCTCCTACCTCGTGGACCGCGAGGAGCAGGACCTCGACATCGCTCTGCGCGAGCACCAGCTCTCGCACTACGGGATCTGCCCGAAGTGCGGCACGCCGATCGACCGCGACTTCGTCGTGTGCCCCATCTGCAACACCCAGGTGCGCAACGTCTGCCCCACCTGCCACCGCCCGCTCAACGCGGACTGGAAGGTGTGCCCGTACTGCCGCACCCACATCGCCTAGCTCCTCGGAGCGCACAGGAACGTTACGGCCGGGGCCCCGCGGGGGCCCCGGCCCCGTTCGCGGGGTAAGATGGGCCCCATGCGTGACGTCGCGGAGGAAAGGGAGGCGCGCATGCCCGAGATGCTGACGCTGGACGCGTTCGAGGAGGCGGCCGACCGGGTCGCCGAGGTGACCCTCGAGACCAAGCTCATCCAGAGCCCCTACTTCAGCGAGCAGACGGGCAACCGCGTCTTCCTGAAGCCGGAGAACCTCCAGCGCACCGGCGCCTACAAGATCCGCGGCGCCTACTACAAGGTCTCCACCCTCACGGACGAGGAGCGCGCCCGCGGGCTCGTGACGGCGTCCGCCGGCAACCACGCCCAGGGCGTCGCCACCGCGGCGCGCCTGCGCGGCTGCAAGGCCGTGATCGTGATGCCGGAGACCACCCCCTACCTCAAGGTGGAGCGCACCCGCGCCCTCGGCGCCGAGGTGGTGCTGCACGGCAACGTCTACGACGAGGCCTACGACCACGCCGTCGCGCTCGCCGAGGAGCACGGCTACACGATGGTGCACCCCTTCAACGACCTCGGCGTCGCCACGGGCCAGGGCACCATCGCGATGGAGATCGTGCGCGAGATGCCGCTCGTGGACTACATCCTCGTCCCCGTGGGCGGCGGCGGGCTGGCCACGGGCGTCTCCACCCTCGCGAAGCTGCTCAACCCCAACATCAAGGTGATCGGCGTGGAGCCCGCCGGCGCGGCGAGCCTCACCGCGGCGCTCGAGGCGGGCCACCCGGTGCGCCTGCCGGCCGCCAACACCATCGCCGACGGCACGGCCGTGCTCGAGGTCGGCGACCGGGTCTACCCCTACCTCGCGGAGAACCTCGACGACGTCATCACGATCGAGGACGACGAGCTCATCGACGCCTTCCTCGACATGGTCGAGAACCACAAGATGGTCGTGGAGAACTCGGGCCTGCTCACCGTGGCGGCCCTGCACCACCTGGGCTTCTCGGGCAGGCGCGTGGTGAGCATCCTGTCGGGCGGCAACATGGACGTGATCACGATGAGCTCGGTGGTCCAGCACGGCCTGATGCGCCGCGACCGCGTCTTCACCCTCTCCGTGAAGCTCCCGGACCGCCCCGGCGAGCTCGTGCGCGTCGCGCAGACGATCGCCGAGGCCAACGGCAACGTCATCCGCCTCGACCACAACCAGTTCGTCTCCACGAACCGCAACGCCGCGGTGGAGCTCAAGGTCACCGTCGAGGCCTTCGGCACCGAGCACAAGCGCCAGATCCTCGCGGCGCTCGAGCGCGTCGGGCTCGAGCCGACCGTCGTCCAGACCCAGGTCTAGCGTCGCCCCCAGGCACCGGTCCCACGGGCGCCCCGCCGCATCCGCGGCGGGGCGCCTCCCTGCGTTTCCTCCGCATGCCGCCGCCCGACGCATGGGGTGGTGCCATAATGGGAAGGCTATCCGCAGCACCAGCACACCGGACCACCGGACGAAGGGGCCATCCCCATGAAGATCATCGACAACGAGGGCAACGTCTCCGCCTGCGCGCCGGAGGAGGAGCTCCACGTCATCCGCCACAGCGCCGCCCACGTGCTCGCCCAGGCGATCAAGCGCCTGTACCCCGAGGCGCACTTCGCCTACGGGCCCGCGACCGACGCCGGCTTCTACTACGACGTGGACCTCGGCGACGCCACCATCTCCGAGGACGACCTGCCGGCCATCGAGGACGAGATGCGCCGCATCGTCAAGGAGAACCTGCGCTTCGAGACCTTCGAGCTGCCGCGCGACGAGGCGGTGGCCCTCATGGAGGAGCGCGGCGAGAAGTACAAGGTCGAGCACATCGGCGACCTCGCGCCCGACGCGCGCATCACCTTCTTCAGGCAGGGCGACTACGTCGACATGTGCGTCGGCCCGCACGTCACCTACACCAAGGCCCTCAAGGCCTTCAAGCTCACCGGAGTCTCGGGCGCCTACTGGAAGGCCGACAAGAACAACAAGATGCTCACCCGCGTGAACGGCACGGCGTTCGCCACGAAGGCCGAGCTCGACGAGCACCTGCGCATGCTCGAGGAGGCCAAGCTGCGCGACCACCGCAGAATAGGCCGCGAGATGGACCTGTTCATGATGCGCGACGAGGCGCCGGGCTTCCCGTTCTTCCTGCCCAACGGCATGGTGCTCAAGAACGCGCTGCTCGACTACTGGCGCGAGATCCACCACGCCGCCGGCTACGTCGAGATCTCCACGCCCATGATCATGAGCAAGGAGCTGTGGAAGACCTCCGGCCACTGGGACCACTACAAGGACAACATGTACTCCACCGTCATCGATGACGAGGAGTACTGCATCAAGCCCATGAACTGCCCGGGCGGCGTGCTCGTCTACGCCTCCAAGCCCCACAGCTATCGCGAGCTGCCCATCCGTGCCGGCGAGATCGGCCTGGTGCACCGCCACGAGCTGCGCGGCGCCCTGCACGGCCTGTTCCGCGTGCGCTGCTTTAACCAGGACGACGCCCACCTGTTTGTGCGTCCCGACCAGCTGACCGACGAGATCGTGGGCGTGGTCAACCTCATCGACTCCGTGTACCAAAAGTTTGGCTTTAAGTACCACGTTGAGCTTTCCACCCGCCCCGAGGACTCCATGGGTTCGGACGAGGACTGGGCGCGCGCCGAGGAGGGCCTGCGCACCGCTCTGGAGAAGCTGGGCATGGACTACGAGGTCAACGAGGGCGACGGCGCCTTCTACGGCCCCAAGATCGACTTCCACCTGGAGGACTCGCTGGGCCGCACCTGGCAGTGCGGCACGGTGCAGCTCGACTTCCAGATGCCGCAGAACTTCGACCTCGAGTACGTGGACGCCGACGGCGAGCGCAAGCGGCCCATCATGCTGCACCGCGTGGCCTTCGGCTCCATCGAGCGCTTCATCGGCATCCTGATCGAGCACTACGCGGGCAAGTTCCCCACCTGGCTCGCGCCGCTCCAGGTCAAGGTCCTGCCGGTCTCGGAGAAGAGCCGCGACTACGCCCGCGAGGTGGGGGCTGCCCTCGACGCCGCCGGCATCCGCGTCAAGGTGGACGACCGCGACGAGAAGATCGGCTACAAGATCCGCGAGGCGCGCTCGACCGACCGCGTGCCCTACATGCTGATCCTGGGCGAGCAGGAGCGCGACGGCGGCTACGTCTCCGTGCGCGACCGCACGAACGAGACGCACCAGAGCACGCTCGCGGACTTCGTCGCGAGCGTGCGCGCCGAGATCGACGAGCGCCGCGGCTAGGGGCCGCGCGTGAGCGGCGCCTGCGGGCCTTCGGCGAGACTCGCCCGCGAGCTCGCGCTCGGGCGCGCGCGGGTCGTCCTCGCGTCCCGCGAGGAGGTCCTCGAGGCCTGCGGGGACGCGGAGCCCTACGAGCCGCTGGGCGGCGTCCCGGTGCGTGCCCGCGACGGGCGGGAGCGCGCGGCGGCCGCGCACGCCGCGGGGCGCCCGCTCGTCGCCGACAACGCCCGCGCCACGCTGGCGCTCTCCGCGCCCTGCCTGCGCGGGGCCGACGTCCACCTCGAGCTCCTCGATGCGGTCCCGGCGGGGGAGGGGCTCGCGCTCGTGGGCCTCTCCCGCGAGCTCTCCGCCGACCCTCCCGCGGCGCTCGCCGCCCTCCTCGACGACGCCCCCGCGCCCGGCGCGGAGCGCCTCGCGGCCGTGGCCGCCGGCCTGGGCGACCTCGCGGCCTCCGTGCGCGCCGCCTCGGACGCGGCCCGCGTCGCCGCCGAGTACCTGCGCTGCCATCCCGCCGTCGCCGAGGCGCGCTACCCGGGACTCGCCTGCGACCCCTGCAACGCGGAGGCGCGCCGCGCGCTGCACCACGGCTTCGGCCCCCTCGTCGACGTCCGCCTCGCCCGCGACCCGGGCTCCGACGCGGACCTGGGGCCCCTCGTGCCCGCAGGCGGCGGCTGGCGGCGGCTCGCCTGCCGTCCCGGCGACGCCCTCGCGCTCGTGGGGGAGCTCGAGGGGGCGCTCGCGCCGCTTGCCTCGTAAGGGGTTCGCCCGCACGCCCGCGGGAGGCGCCGCGGCGCGCTAGAATCGGCTCCCATGCCCGATCCGGCCCGCGTCCCCGGGAGGGAGGAAGCGATGGATCCCACGACGGCCTCCGCCGCGATCGTCGAGGCGGTGCTCCTCGGCGTCGCCCTCGCGATGGACGCCATGGCGGTGACGCTCTCGAACTCGCTGTGCGAGCCGGACATGCCGCGCCCCAAGCGCCTCGCCATGCCCGTCGCCTTCGCCTGCTTCCAGACGCTCATGCCCGTGCTCGGCTACTGGGGCGGCACGCTCGTCGCGTCCCTCGTGGAGGCATACGCGGGCGTCGTCTCCCTCGCGGTCCTCGGCGTCGTGGGCGGCAGGATGGCCCTCGAGGCCCTCCGCGAGCTGCGGGAGCCCGAGCGCGCCTCCTGCGCGCGGCTCACCTGGCCCGCGATCCTGCTCGAGGCCGTCGCCACCTCCATCGACGCGCTCGTGGTGGGCGTCTCGCTCGCCGCGACCGGCGCCGACCTCGCCCTGAACGCGGCGGCGATCGGCGTGACGACGCTCGCCTGCTGCCTCGCCGTGCTGCTCGCCGGCCGCGCCCTCGGGGAGCGCTTCGGGGCGCACGCGAAGGTGGTCGGCGGTATCATCCTCATCGTCATAGGTTTGCGGGCCTTCCTCTCCTGAGCCGTCCGGCTCGGCGGGTCCGCCGGGCCGAGGGAGGCAGGATGGGAGAGGCGTCGGCGCGCTCGCGCGGGAGGTTCGGCATCCACGGGGGCCAGTACGTGCCCGAGTCGCTCATGGCGACGCTCGTGGAGCTCGAGGAGGCCTACGAGGCGTGCAAGGCGGACCCGACGTTCGCCGCGGAGCTCGAGCGGCTCCTGAACGAGTACGCGAACCGGCCGAGCCCCCTCTACTTCGCCGAGAACATGACGCGCGACCTCGGCGGCGCGAAGGTGTACCTCAAGCGCGAGGACCTCAACCACACCGGCGCGCACAAGATCAACAACGTGCTCGGGCAGGCGCTGCTCGCCCGCCGCATGGGCAAGACCCGCCTGATAGCGGAGACGGGCGCCGGCCAGCACGGCGTGGCGACGGCCACCGCCGCGGCGCTGTTCGGCATGGAGTGCGTCGTCTACATGGGCGTCGAGGACATGGAGCGCCAGGCGCTCAACGTCTACCGCATGCGCCTGCTCGGCGCCGAGGTCCGCGGCGTGGACGCCGGGACGGGCACGCTCAAGGACGCCGTCTCGAAGGCCTTCCGCGAGTGGTCGCTGCGCACCGAGGACACCCACTACTGCCTGGGCTCGGTGATGGGCCCGCACCCGTTCCCCACGATCGTCCGCGACTTCCAGGCCGTGATCAGCCGCGAGGCGCGCGAGCAGGTGCTCGCGGCCGAGGGCAGGCTGCCGGACGCCGTGCTCGCCTGCGTGGGCGGCGGCTCGAACGCGATCGGCAGCTTCTACCACTTCATCGGCGACGAGGACGTGCGCCTGATCGGCTGCGAGGCGGCCGGCCGCGGCGTGGACACCCGCGAGACGGCGGCCACGGTGGCGACCGGGCGGCTCGGGATCTTCCACGGGATGAAGAGCTACTTCTGCCAGGACGACGACGGCCAGATCGCGCCCGTGTACTCGATCTCGGCCGGGCTCGACTACCCGGGCGTCGGCCCCGAGCACGCGATGCTGCACGACGCCGGGCGCGCGGAGTACGTTCCCGTGACCGACGACGAGGCGGTGGACGCCTTCGAGTACCTCTCGCGCACCGAGGGCGTCATCCCCGCGATCGAGAGCTCGCACGCCGTCGCGCACGCGCTCAAGCTCGTCCCGGAGATGGACCCCGACCAGGTCGTCGTCGTGACGCTGTCGGGCCGCGGCGACAAGGACGTGGCGGCGATCGCCCGCTACAGGGGGGAGGACATCCATGAGTAGGATCGCGCGCGCCTTCGCGCGCCCGGGCTCCAAGGCCCTCGCGACGTTTCTGACCTGCGGACACCCGGACGTCGAGACGACGCTCTCCCTCGTCGCGGCCGTGTCCGCCGCCGGCGCCGACGTCGTGGTGCTCGGCATCCCGTTCTCCGACCCCACGATCGAGGGCCCCGTCCTGCAGGCCGCCAACGTGCGCGCCTGCGAGGCCGGCGTGACGACCGCCGACGTCATCTCGTGCGCCCGCCGCGTCCGCGAGGCCAGCGAGGTGCCCCTCGTCGTGATGGGCTACGCCAACGTCGTCTACTCCTACGGGATCGCCCGCTTCGCCGCCGACGCGGCCGAGGCCGGCTGCGACGCCGTGATCGTCTCCGACGTCCCCTTCGAGGAGTCCGAGGAGTTCTCCGTGCCCCTCGGCGAGGCGGGCCTGCGCCTCGTGCCGTTCGTGGCCCCGTCCACGCGCGACCGCACGCCCGAGGTGCTCTCGGCCGCGGCCGACCTCGTGGTGTGCGAGGCCTTCGCGCCCGGTGCCGCCGAGCACCTGCCCGACATGGCCGCGCGCGTGCGCGCGGCCTGCGACGTCCCCTGCGTCGCGGGCCTCGACGACCCGACGCCCGAGGGGGCGGCCCGCGCCGCGGCCCTCTGCGACGGCGTGCTGGTGGAGACCGGCGTGATGCGGATCGTCTCCGAGCGCGGCCGCGAGGCGCTGCCCGCGGTGCGCGAGCACGTCGCCGCCCTGGCGGACGCCGTGCACGGGGCGTGATGGCGATGACCGAGGTTCGCTTCGCGACCATCGGGACGAGCGCGATCTGCGAGCGCTTCCTGGACGCCGTCGCGGCCACCGAGGGGTGCCGCTACGTCGCCTGCCACTCGCGCGACAGGGCGCGCGCCGAGCGCTTCGGCGCCGCCCACGGCGCGACCCGCTTCTTCGACGACCTGGGCGAGCTGGCGCGCTGCGACGAGGTCGACGCCGTCTACGTCGCCTCGCCGAACGCGCTGCACGCGCCCCAGGCGCTCCCGCTTGCGCGGGCCGGCAGGCACCTGCTCGTCGAGAAGACGTTCGCCTCCAACGAGGCGGAGGCCCGCCCCGTCTTCGAGGCCGCCCGCGAGGCGGGCGTCGTCTGCCTGGAGGCCATGCGCAACCTGCACACGCCCGGCTTCGCCAACGTCGAGCGCCTCGTGGGCGAGCTCGGCGAGGTCACCCAGGCCACCTTCCGCTTCGGCAAGATCACCTCGCGCATCCGCCGCCTCGAGGCCGGCGAGCGCGTGAGCCAATTCGACCCGGAGCTCTCCGAGGGCGCCCTGATGGACATGGGCGTCTACGTGGTGGAGCCCGCGGTGGCGCTCTTCGGGCGCCCGCGCCGCGTGCTCGCGAGCGCCGTGACGCGCGAGGTACCCTGGGAGGCCCCCGAGGGCTTCCGCACGACGGACCTCTCGGGCGCCGTGGTGCTCGACTACGGCGACAAGCTGGTAGACCTCAACTACAGCAAGGTCGCCGACGACCTGCTCGCCTCGCAGGTCGCGGGCAGGAGGGGCAGCCTCGTCTGGACCGAGCCGGGGGCACCGGCCGACGTGACGCTGCACCTGTGGAGCGACCGCCCGATGATCTACGGCAACGTGGACGCGGGGGAGAACCAGGTGGTCGAGGCCGACGTCCCCGAGAACGACATGCGCTGCGAGCTCGAGCTGTTCCTGGCCGCGGTGCGCGGCGAGGAGGACGCCCTCCGGCGCGTCGCGACCTGCGAGCGGGTCACGCTCGACTCGCTGGCCGTGATGGACGAGGTGCGCCGGCAGGTCGGCGTGCGCTTCCCGGCCGACCGGGACGGCTAGTCCGCGGCGCCCTGCTCGTAGCGGGCGAGGAAGGCCCGGGTGCGCTCCTGGGTGGGGTGGGCGAGCACCTCGTCGGGGGTGCCCTGCTCCACGACGCGTCCGGCGTCCATGAAGACGACGCGGTCCGCCACGTCGCGGGCGAACGCCATCTCGTGGGTGACGATCACCATCGTCATGCGCTCCGCCGCGAGCTGGCGGATGACCTTGAGGACCTCGGCGGTGAGCTCGGGGTCGAGCGCCGAGGTGGGCTCGTCGAAGAAGAGGACCTCCGGGCGCATGGCGAGTGCGCGGGCGATCGAGACGCGCTGGCGCTGGCCGCCGGAGAGCTCGCAGGGGACCTTGTCCTCGTTGCCCTCGAGCCCCATGCGGGCGATGATGTCGCGGGCCGCCGCCTCCGCCTCGGCGCGGTCGCGCCCCTGCACGTGGACGGGCGCGTCGCTGACGTTGCGCAGGACCGTCCAGTGGGGGAAGAGGTTGTAGTCCTGGAAGACGAGGCCGAAGCGCGACTTGGCGGCGCGCAGGGTCCTCGCGTCCGCGTAGGCGGCGCGCCCTCCCTCGTCGCGGGCGACCTGGACGTCGCCGTAGGAGAGGCTGCCGCCGTCGAGGCGCTCGAGCAGCGTCGCGCAGCGCAGCAGCGTGGACTTGCCGCCGCCCGAGGCGCCGATGACCGCGACGACCTCGCCGCTCTCGACGTCGAGCGAGATGTCGTCGAGGACCTGGTTCTGGCCGAAGGCCTTCCGCGCGTGGCGGATGCTCACCACCGGGGCGCTCGTGTCTGCCATGTGCCGTGCCTCCTGCCGGACTCGGGATGCGTGCCCCTCTAGGGTAGAGGTCGGGCGCGCGACGGGCAAACCGCGGCCCGGCGCGACGGGCGCCGCGTCGCGCACCGTGCCACGAGGGCATAGGTCGCCTCTTGTGCGCGAGGAACTTCGTTTCGTTTCGGCCCTGGCGAGGCGTCCTGGGCAAACGCGGCGAAATCCGTTCGTACGCACAAGTCCCTGCGCTCGGACCCTACGGACGACCGTCGGCGGAATCCCCGGGAACTTGTGCGCACGCACGGATTCGACCTGCGAAACCGCAGGTCGCGGACAAGGAATCGAGAAGGAGACGATGCCTCCGCCCGTCCGCAGGGCGCGGGCGTGATCCGCGCGCGGGCCGGCAGCGCCCTCCCCGCGGCCCGTTGACGCGTCCGCGGGGTCGGCGCATACTGTCTCCGTCGGCCGAGCGGGGAGGGTCCCCGCAGCGCGCGTGGCGGCGCCATCGGACCGAGGAGGGGAGCGCGGACGGTGCGCATTCGCTAGACATCCTTCGATTCGACCCCACGACCACCAGACGGGATGTCTCATGCAGCTCACGCTCTCCGGCGTCACCTACGCCTATCCCTCCGCGCCCGACCCCATCATCCGTGACCTCTCGATCGCCTTCCCCGAAGGCTGGACCGCGCTGCTCGGCGACAACGGCTGCGGCAAGACGACGCTCGCGAGGCTCGCCTGCGGCCTGCTCGCGCCGGACTCCGGCACGGTCACGGGCGGCCTCGTCTGCGCCATGTGCGAGCAGGACCCCCACGACGAGCCCGGGGGCCTCGCCGACTTCGCCCTGGACTACGGGCGCGAGGCCGTCGCGCTGCGTCGCTCGTTCCGCATCTCCGACGACATGCCCTGGCGCTTCGGCGAGCTGTCCTTCGGGGAGCGCAAGAAGCTCCAGGTCGCCGTCGCGCTGTGGCGGCGCCCCGACGTCCTCGTCGTCGACGAGCCCACGAACCACCTCGATGCCCCCGCGCGCGAGCAGCTCGCGGAGGCCCTGGTGCGCTTCCGCGGCGTCGGGATCCTGGTGAGCCACGACCGCGACCTGATCGACCGCCTCGCAGCGAGGTGCGCCTCGTTCGAGGCGGGAGGCGTCGTGGTGCGGCCCGGCGGCTACTCCGCCGCCCGCGGACAGGCCGAGCTCGAGCGCGCCTCCGCCCTGCGCCAGCGCGCCTCCGCCCGCCGCGAGCTCGCGCGCCTCTCCGCGGAGAAGGCCTCCCGCGCCGCCGAGGCGGCCCGAGCCGACGCCCGGCGGAGCAAGCGCCGCATCGATCCCAAGGACCACGACGCCAAGGGCAGAATCGACCTGGCCCGCGTCAGCGGCAAGGACGGCCAGGCGGGCAGGCTCTCCTCGCAGATGGACGCCCGCGTCGCCTCGGCGCGGGCGCGCGCGGAGGGCGTCCGCGTCGAGCGGCGCTACGACGGCGACCTGTGGCTCGAGGCCGAGCCGAGCCCCCGCGGGGTGGTCGTGCGCGTGCCCGGGGGCCCGATTCCGTGCGGGGAGGGGACGCTCGAGGTCCCGGAGCTCTACGTGGGCAACACGGACCACGTCGGCATCGTGGGGCCCAACGGTGCCGGCAAGTCGACGCTCCTGCGCCACGTGCGCTCCCTGGTCCCCGACGACCTCGCGGTCCTCGAGGTCCCGCAGGAGCCCTCGCGCGAGCTGCGCGAGCGGACGATCCGGGAGGTGCGCGGGCTGTCCGACCGCGAGCGCGGACGGGTGCTCTCGACGGTCGCCCAGCTCAACTCGGAGCCCGGGAGGCTGCTCGAGGGCGACCGGGTGAGCCCGGGCGAGCTGAGGAAGCTCATGCTGGCGCTCGGCCTGCTGGCGAGGCCCGTCGTCGTCCTCATGGACGAGCCGACGAACCACCTCGACCTGCACTCCGTCGAGGCGCTCGAGCGCTGCCTCGCGTCCTACCCGGGAGCCCTCCTGCTCGTGAGCCACGACCGCCGCTTCCTCGGGGCGTGCTGCTCGCGCACGTGGACGGTCGGGGAGGGGCGGGTCCGAGAGGCGTGAGGGCAGGACCTCACTCGTGGTAGTAGTCGAGGCTGCGCTCGGCGCGCGACATCACCAGCTCGACGAGCATGTTGAACAGCCAGTAGATCGCCGCGGCGAACACGAACGGCATCATGTTGGCCTGGGAGGCGACGATGGCGCGGGCGGTGGTGAACATCTCGGCGACGCCGATCGAGAAGGCGAGCGAGGTGTCCTTCACCAGCGTGATGACCTCGTTGCCCATCGCCGGCAGGATGCGCTTGACGACCTGGGGCAGCACGATCAGCAGGAAGGTCTGGGCGCGGGTGTAGCCCAGCACGTCGGCCGCCTCGTACTGGCCGCGCGGGATCGACTGGATGCCGGAGCGGTAGATCTCGGCGAAGTAGGCGGCGTAGTTGATGATGAACGCGACGATCACCGCGTTCCACTTGGAGCCGGAGTTCAGCGGGATGCCGAACACGAAGTAGGGGGCGAAGTAGATCGCGAACATCTGCAGCATGAGCGGGGTGCCGCGCATGACGGAGATGTAGACGCGCGCCAGCCAGGCGAGGGGCCTGAACCGGCTCATGCGCGCGAGCGCGACGGGCACGCCCAGGGGGATGGCCCCCAGCAGCGTCAGGAAGAAGATCGCCAGCGAGACCAGGAAGCCCTCGCCCAGCATCGTCAGCATCGTGTCCAGCGTCATGCGCGTGTCCCCCTCGTGTCAGGCGCGCGACGGCCGCGGGCGGCGTCGCCGCCCGCGGCCGTGGTCGAACGGTCGGTCCCGGAGGCTACTCCAGGCACCAGTTGCTGTAGGAGATGCCCTGGTCGGCGTAGGTCTCGCAGAGCGCCTCGACCTCGCCGTCCGCGTCCATCTGGCGCAGCGTCTCGGTCACCGCGTCGGCGAGCTCGGTGTTGCCCAGCTTGAAGCCGACGGCGTAGTGCTCGCTGGAGAGGTCCTCGTCGAGCTGCACGTAGGCGTCGGGGTTGGCCGACATCTGGTAGGCGGCGATGGAGAGGTCGCAGGCCACGGCATCCACGGCGCCGCTCTCGAGCTCCATGAAGGCGGTGTTGTACTCGGCGCGGGTCTCCAGGCTCGCGAAGGTGGCGGCGAGGTCGGCCCGGTCGCCCTCGAGCACGTCGAGCGCGGCGGAGTCGGCCTGGGTGACGACGAGCTTGCCCTCGAGGCCGGCGAGGTCCTCGATGCCGGAGTCGGCCTTCACGACGACGACCTGGGCGTTGAGCATGTAGGGCTCGGAGAAGGTGTAGTCGTCCTCGCGGCCCTCCATCGTGAAGCCGTTCCAGATGCAGGTGATCGAGCCACCGGAGAGCTCGCCGTCCTTGGAGTCCCAGTTGATGGGGTTGGCGACGAAGTTCCAGCCGTTGATCTCGCACACGCGCGCGGCGAGGTCGAGGTCGAAGCCGGTGTACTCGCCGTCGTCGCCCACGTAGCCGTAGGGCGGGTAGTCCTGGTCGAAGCCGACGATGAAGTCCATGCCCTCCTCGGGGATCAGCTGGTCGGCGGCCTCGGTGGTGGCGGCGGGCTCGTCGGAGCCGCCGGAGCAGGCGGCGAGGCCGAGCGCGGCGACGCCGGAACCGGCGAGGGCGAGCATCTGGCGGCGGGTGACGTTCATCTTCATCAGGACTCCCATCCATGGTCGCTTGCGAACGAGTGACACTCTAGCACACTAAAGTGCCGCGTGCCCGCGCCGCGGCGTGGGAGCCGGGGGAGCGGCTAGCCCAGCATCCCCCAGATCGTCCGGACGTCGTCGATCACCCAGGTGGGACGGAACTCGGTGGTCTCGAGGTCCGCGAGGGTCGCCTCGCCGGAGAGCACGCACACGGTGTCGACGCCGGCGTTGATGCCGCTGGCGATGTCGGTGTAGAGGCGGTCGCCCACGACCACCGTCTCCTCGCGGCTCGCGCCGAACTTCTCGCGCACGATGTCGACCATGTCGGGCTCGGGCTTGCCGATGAATTGGGGGTACTTGCCCGTCGCGTTCCTCAGCGACACCGCCATCGAGCCGCAGTCCGGCTCGAAGCCCCACTCGGTGGGGCAGACGAGGTCGGGGTTGCAGCCGAGGTAGGCCACGTCGCGGCCGAGCATGCGGCAGGTGCGGCGCAGCTTCTCCATCGTGAGCTCGGTGTCGAAGCCGATCAGCACCACGGTCGCGGCGGGGTCCTCCTCGTCGGTCACGTCGACGCCCAGCCGCCCGAGCTCGGCGACGAGCGAGCGGGTGCCCTGCACGTAGACGCGCTCGCCGGGATGGTGCTCGGCGAGGTAGCGCGCGGTGGCCTCCACGCTCGTGAAGAAGTCCTCGCGGGTGGCCTCGATGCCCATGCGCCCGACCTTGGCCACGTAGTCGCCCACGTTCTTCGAGGAGTTGTTCGTGATGAAGACGGCGCGCGAGCCCTGCCCGCGCAGGCGGGAGAGCAGGTCGAGGGTGCCGTCGAAGACACGCTCGCCCTCGTAGATGGTCCCGTCCATGTCGAACAGCCACAGCCGCTTGTCGCGGAGGGCCGAGCAGTCGCGTCCGAAGTGGTCAAGGGTCTCGGTCATGGTGTCCCGCCGATCGTCTCAGGGTGTGCCTTCGGTCCCGTCCATTATCGGGCAAGGCGCCCGCCCCGGGGTGCGCCGTGGCGCGGGGGATTGGTATCATGTTGTCATATCCGGAACGCACCGACCGCATGCCGCCGCATGCAGGCAGGAGGACGCATGGCACGACCGGACGCCGCCGCACGCTGGGTGCGCCTTCCCCTCGAGGGCGCCGTGAACGTCCGCGACATCGGGGGCTACCCGACCTCCGACGGCCGCATGACGGCATACCACCGCTTCCTGCGCTCCGACGCGCTCGACCGCCTCACGCCCGCCGACGAGGACTTCCTCTACGACTACGGGGTGCGCACGGTGATCGACCTGCGCGGCGACGAGGAGGCCGCGCTCGCCCCGGACCGTCTCGTGGAGCGCCCGGACGTCGCCTACCACCACTTCAGCCTGCTCTCCGGCAACATCGCCGACCCGGAGTACCTGAGCCGCCAGCTCAGCGAGCGGATCTCGCCCAAGCACGTGTACCAGACGGCCGTGGACAACCTCGAGCGGATGGGCGGCGCCCTGCGCGCGATGGTCGAGGCGGCCCCGGGGTGCGTGCTGTTCCACTGCGCCGTCGGCAAGGACCGCACGGGCATCGTCGCGATGCTGCTGATGCGGCTCGCCGGCTGCGACGCGGACGACTGCATGGCCAACTACGTCGTCTCCGAGATAAACCTTCGCCGCGACGCGTCCTTCATGCGCGACTACGAGGCCGCCGAGGACTGGGAGCGCCCCTTCTTCGAGTCGAGGCCCTGGATCCTGCAGGGGGCCGTCGACCGCATCGAGTCCGTCTACGGCGGCGTCGTGCCCTACCTGCGCGCGGTGGGCCTCGGCGAGGGGGAGGTCTCCGCGCTGCGCGCCCGCGTCCTCGGCGACTAGCGCCCCGGCGACAGGCGACGGAAGGGGACCCGCCCCCGCGAGAGGACGGGTCCCGGTAGGTGCGACGTCGCGCGGCGCCGGCGCGCTACGAGCGGGCCAGCGGCGGGCAGGCGCCCATGCGGCCCACGGCGGCGGCGCCCTGCGCCGTGCCGGACTCGCAGCAGCCCTCGAGGTCGAGGCCCCTGAGCAGGCCGGAGATGAAGCCGGCCACGAAGTTGTCGCCCGCGCCGGTGGTGTCGACCACCTCGACCGTGCGCGCCGGGTAGGCGAGCGAGCCCTGCTCGCCGCGGACGAGCACGCCCTTCTCGCCGAGCTTCACGACGACGTTGCGCACGCCCATCGCGCGCAGGGCGTCGGCCGCGTCCTCCGGCGTGGAGGTGCCGGTGAAGTGCAGCGCCTCGCGGTCGTTGGGGAAGATGTAGTCGATCATCGGCAGGACCTCGGCGAGGTCCGCGAAGCCGATCTCGCGGTAGTTGGGGATCTTGGTGTCGCAGCAGACGAGCGAGCCCTGCTCGTGGGCGCGGCGCACGAGGGCGGAGACGCCCTCGACGGTGTCGAGCGGGGCGCGGAACAGGCTCGCGAGCGAGACGACGCGCGCGCCCTCGAGGGCGTCGGCGGGCGGGACGTAGCCCTCCAGGCGGGCCGCCGCCGCGTTTACGGAGGTGCGGTCGGCGTCCGTGCGCAGCAGCAGCGGGGCGATGGGGGTGGTGAGGTCGGGCGAGGCGGTGATCCAGGAGGTGTCGACGCCGCGTCGCTCCGCCTCCCCGATGATCGTGTCGCCCGCCAGGTCCTGGCCGACGCCGCACACGAGGCGGACGCGGTGGCCGAGCGAGGCGAGGACGAAGGACTCGTTCGTCGCGTCGCCCCCGGTGGAGAGCGTGACCTCCTCGGCGCGCACGATGCGGTCGTGCGCTAGGTCGCCGTCTATGCCGCGGGAGATGCAGTCGATCACGGACTGGCCGACGCAGACGACCTCGGGTGCGGTGGGTGCCATGGGATGCCTCCTCGTCAGGGTTTCCGTACCCACCAGTCTATCCGTCGCGCACGCGCCTGCCGCTATCATTCAGGGAGCCGGCCGAAGGGGCCGGCGGTCCGGAGGGAGGGCGCCATGGGCGACGTGGGTGGACGCGCGGGCGGCCTTGCCGCCCTGCCGCTGCGCCGGCTGCTCCGCCTGGGCGTCGGGCGCGACTTCTGGCACACCCGCGCCGAGCCCTCCCTGGGCGCGCCGTCCCTCACCCTCGCGGACGGCCCTGCGGGGCTGCGCCGCGTGCCCGAGGGCGCCGACGGGCGCACGCTCGGGGTGAGCGAGCCCGCCACCTGCCATCCCGCCCCGGCCACGCTGGCGTGCTCGTGGGACCCGGACCTGGCGCGGCGCGTCGGGCGCGCGCTCGGCGAGGAGGCCCGCTCCCAGGGCGTCGACGTCGTGCTGGGCCCCTCCGTGAACCTGAAGCGGAGCCCGCTGTGCGGGCGCGACTTCGAGTACCTCTCCGAGGACCCGCTGCTCGCGGGCGTCCTCGGGGCTGCCTGGACGGAGGGGCTCCAGTCCGCGGGCGTCGCCGCCTGCGTGAAGCACCTCGCGGCGAACTCCCGGGAGCGCGACAGGTTCGTGTCGGACTCCGTCGTCGACGAGCGGACGCTGCGCGAGCTCTACCTCGCCCCCTTCGAGCGCGTCGTGCGCGAGGCGCGCCCCGCCTGCGTGATGAGCGCGTACAACCTGCTGAACGGGACGTACTGCTCGGAGTCGGCGTGGCTTCTGCGCGACGTCCTGCGCGGCGAGTGGGGATTCTCCGGGTGCGTGGTGACGGACTGGGGCGCGATGCGCGACCGCGTCGCGGGCTACCGGGCCGGCTGCGACCTCGCGATGCCGGGTCCCGCCGCCCACCACGTCCGCTCCGCCGCGCGCGCCGTGCGCGAGGGCCGCCTCGAGCGGGGCGCCGTGGAGGAGTCCGCCTCCCGCGTCGCCGCGCTCGCACGGCGCTGGGGGCACGCGGGGGAGCGCGCCCCCGCCGGCGGGGCCGACGCCGCCCGCTGGCGCGCGGTCGCGCGCGAGGCGGCGCTCGCGGGCCAGGTGCTGCTCGCCAACGACGGCGTCCTGCCGATCGCCGCGGGAGCCCGCGTCGCGCTCGTCGGGCCGTGGGCCTTATCGCCCCGCATCCAGGGCACGGGCTCGGCCCAGGTGGAGCCCCGCCGCGTGGCGACGCTCGCCGGGGCGGCCCCGGGCTGGGAGCTCGCGGCGGGCTGCCGCGCCGACGGCACCACCGACGAGGCGCTGCTCGCCGCCGCCCGCGCGGCCGCGTCGCGCGCCGACGTCGCCGTGGTCGCGCTCGGGCTCCCCGCCGCCTGCGAGTCCGAGGGCTTCGACCGCGACGACCTGCGCCTGCCGGAGGGCTGCGACCGCCTGGTGCGCGCGGTCGCCGCGACGGGGACCCCGTGCGTCGTCGTGCTGCAGACGGGGGGTCCCGTGGAGCTGCCGTGGGCCGACGAGGTCTCCGCGATCCTGTGGTCGGGGCTCGCCGGCGAGGCGGGCGCCGAGGCCTGCCTCGACGTGCTCGAGGGGCGCGCGGACGCGGCGGGCAGGCTCGCGGAGACGTGGCCCGCCTCCCTCGACGACGTCCCCTGCGCCGGGGACTGGCGCGAGGGCGGGACGGACGCGCGCTACCGCGAGGGCCTCCTCGTCGGCTACCGCCACTGCGCCTCAGCGGGCGTGCGGCCGCGCTTCGCCTTCGGCCACGGGCTCTCCTACGCGCGCTTCTCCTACGCCGACCTCGAGGCGGGCGAGGCAGAGGCGAGCTTCGCGGTCGCGAACGGGTCGGGGCGCGCCGGCGTCGAGGTGTGCCAGGTCTACGTCGCGCCCCCCGAGGGCGTACCCTACCGGCCGCGGCTGCGGCTCGCCGGGTTCGCGCGCGTCGGGCTGGCGGCGGGGGAGTCCCGGCGCGTGCGCGTCGCGCTCGACCCGCGGGCCTTCCAGGCGTGGGACGGCAGCTGGCGCAGGATCGGCGGCACGTACCGCGTGCTCGTCGCCCGCTCCTCGGAGGACGTGCGCCTCGAGGCGGCGGTCGAGGTGGCGGGCGAGCGGCCCGAGGCTCCCGCGTGGCAGCGGGGCAGCTGGTACGAGCGGCCCTGCGGCCAGCCGCCCGAGGAGGGCTTCGCGCGCGTCCCGGGCGTCGGGCACGCGGGGGGCGCCCGCGGGGAGGGGACCTACGACGAGCGCTCCTCGCTGCTCGAGCTCTCGCGCGACTCCCGGCTCGCCCGGCTCGTCACGCGCGTCGTGCGCTGGGGCGTGGGGCGCGACTACCGCGACCACGAGGACGCAGAGGCGTCCCGGGCGCTGGGCCTCTACTCGAGCGTGAGCGTGCCGCTGTTCGTGCTCGCGAACAACTCGTCGGGCCTGTTCCCGGGCTGGCTCGCCCGCCTGCTCGTCGCCTGCGCGAGGCGCGGGGCGCGCCGCCGCGCGCGGAGAGGCCGGCGGGACGCCTAGAGCATGTTCCTGAGCGCGAACTCCGCCTGCACGGTGCGCAGCATCAGGTCCACGTCCTCGAGGCCCAGGTGGCGCTCCTCCTCGTCGGCGGCGAGGGTGCCGCGCCTGCGCGCCCAGTTCTCGAGCGCGGCGGGGGCGAGCTCGCGGGGGATGCTGCGGGCGTCCACGTCGATGCGGCGGCACACGTCGCGGGTGTCCACGATCGTGACCTTGTTCGCCTTGCGCGCCTCGGCGTAGCCGTCCAGGTGGAGGGTGAACCAGGAGTCCTCGAAGGCGGCGTTGTGCGCGAGGTAGGGGTAGCGCGTGAGGACCTTGAGCAGGGCCTTCTGCACCCGCGCGTCCTGGCGGAAGGGGGTCCTGCCCGCGAGGGTCGCGTAGTCGACGTGGTGGATGTCCTCGAGCGGCACCCCGTCGGCGTAGCGTTCGGGGATGCCGAAGAAGGCCATGTGGCCCTCCTCGGGGACGGCGTCGGGCGCGAGCCGCATGAACTCGAAGCCCACGTTGATGACGTAGCCGCGGTCCGGGTAGCGGTCCGTCGTCTCGATGTCGATGCCGCACACCACGCCCGAGACGCGCGCCTCCACGTAGGCGATCGCGAGGTCGTCGAGGGTGGGGCCGGCGGTGCGGCGCACCTTGGCCGGGGTGCGGCGCTGCAGCTTGGCGACGCCGCGGACGAGGTCGTCGTCCGAGAGCGAGCGCGCGAGGCTGCGGCCGCCCACGTCGCGCAGGCGGGCCGCGCCGATGTCGTCGCACAGCGCGCGGTTGCGGTCGGCGAGCTGGCGGACGACGTCGAAGTCGAAGGGCTCCTCGCCGCGCGGGGCCTCGAACCAGGCGTCGCGCAGCAGCCCGATGGCCTCCTCGTTGCGCATGCGCTCGGCGGTGAGCGCCGCGTCGTCGGAGACGATGCCGGGCAGGGTGAAGGTGTTGGCGAGCTCGATCGCCTGCGCGAGGTCCACGGCCTAGCCCCTGCGGGCCCGGGAGCCCAGCATGAACGCGGCCGCCAGCGCGCAGCCCGCGAAGGCGAGGCCGCCGGCCGCGCGCAGGGCCGCGCGCGTCATCGGCCAGCTGCGCACCGGGGCGCCCGAGGGCTCGCCGCGCATCCCGTCGGCGGGCCAGATGCCGTCCTCGAGGATGCACTTGAGGTAGGCGTCGTCGCGACGCATCGCGTCGAGCAGGTCGCGCTCCGCCGCGCGGGTCGTCCCGAGCAGGTCGAGCAGGACGAAGTTCGCCACGCTCCCCACGCGGCCCTCGCGCAGGCCGAACTCCTCGGCGCAGGTGAGCCGGCAGGAGCCTGCCGAGGTGGGGACGCAGACGAGGCTGGTGGAGGCGAAGCCGCCGTCGCTGGAGACCTCGACGCGGAAGCCCGCACCGCCGTGCTCGCAGCGCACGACCCGTCCCTCGGCCTCGTAGGGCACGCCGCCCACGCGGCGGCACCAGCGCACGCGCGCCGGCTCGCCGCAGGCTCCCTCCTCCACCTCGAGCCACAGGTGGTCCGGGCTCCAGCGCGCGTAGGTGTCGGGGAGCGCGCGCAGCCACTCCCAGACGCGCTCGGCGGGGACGGAGAGGTCGACGGTATCGACGAGTCGGGTCATGCGATCACCTAGTTGAACTTGACGACGCGGTTGGCGAGGCGGTAGCCGGCGATGGTGATCCGGGAGCCGAGGCGCCCGGGCAGGTTGCAGGCGAGGCCCATGAGCCCGTGGCGGCAGCGCCTCCACAGGCGGCGGTCGTAGGCGCGCAGGTCGTCCCACAGGCGCGTGAGCTCGTCCTCGGCGTCGGGCCGGTCGGAGAGGCGGGTGAAGATCGAGCAGATCGCCATCATGATCACGAAGTAGTTGACCATGTAGCTGCGCAGGCGCACGTTCGCGACGTCGCGGTAGGGGTGGTAGCACCCCATCATCACGCGGGTGATGCGCAGCTGCTGGTCGATGCGCCCCGCCATGACGCGCTCGTTGACGGACTGGTCCTCGCGCCCGATGAAGTAGCGGTACATGTCGCAGGGCACGTAGAACATGGTCCGGCAGTGCGGCAGGGGCTGCCAGGCGTAGATGTTGTCCACGTAGAAGGTGTGGGGCGGGAGGGGCGGCTCGCAGGCGCGCAGCATCTCGGTGCGGTAGGTGAGCGCGTGCATGAGCAGGTTGCGCGTCATCGGGAAGTGCCCGACCTCGTCCCAGCCGAACGGACGCATCTCGGGGAGGATCCCCTCGTAGCCCACCTCGTTGGCCTTGCCCTCGAGCGCGTGGTCGTAGACGTAGTTCGTCACGAACAGGTCCACCTGCTCGTCGCGGCCGAGCTGGTCGCGGATCGCGGAGAGCAGCTTGGCGACGCCCGCGGCCGACAGCCAGTCGTCGGAGTCGACGACCTTGTAGTAGAGGCCGTCCGCCTCGCGGAGCCCGGCGAGCACCGCCGTGCCGTGTCCGCCGTTGGGCTGGTGGACCGCCTTCACGAGGGCGGGGTAGTCGGCCGCCCACTGGTCGGCGCGCGCGGCGGTGTCGTCCTTGTCCGACCCGTCGTCGACGATCACGACCTGGACGTCGTCCGCCCAGCCGGAGCCCTCGAGGATCGAGGTGATGCAGGTGTCCATGTAGGAGGCGGAGTTGTAGCAGGGGATGCCGAAGGTGATGGTCTTCTGGCTCACGTCGCGCCTTTCTCTCTGCGTCCCGCCGGGCGGGCCGTCGCTTGATGATACAACGCATCCGATGCGACGCGCCCTCTAGGACGTCTGCGCTAGCGGGGCTCCCGCCCGTCGCGGAACGTGAGCATCATCTCCCCCGTGAGGCTCATGTCGTCGCCCTGGCCCTCGATCTCGTAGCGCGAGAACCAGGTCGCCTCCCTGAGCTCGCGCGGGTCGAGGCGCACCTCGCTCGGTCCCACCACGTCGCAGTAGAAGCCCGCGAGGATGTCGCTGGCGATGCCCCAGGGCTGGCTCTTGTAGTAGCGGATGTTGCCGACGCGCAGCCCGACCTCCTCCATGACCTCGCGCTCGACCGTCTGCTCGAGGGTCTCGCCGAACTCGGTGAAGCCGGCGACGAGGGCGTAGGAGGACTGGGGGCGGTCGGCGTAGCGCGTCATCAGCAGGCGGTCGCCGTCGGTGACGCCGATGATCACGGCCGGCTGCACCTTGGGGTAGATGCGCCTGCCGCAGGCGGGGCAGTCGATGGCGCGCTCGTCGCGCGTGAGCCGCGTGGGGTGCCCGCAGCGCCCGCAGAACAGGTTGTGGCGGTACCAGCGCAGCAGCTGGTAGGCGGAGAAGGAGGCGAAGACGAGGGCGCGCTCGACGCCGGGGCGCCTGCGCACGTCGCGCAGGGAGACGTAGGCGTGCGCGCCGGCGACCTCGCACTCGTCGGCGGGACACCCCCAGAACTCCATGTCCCCGATCGCGAAGAGGCGGACGAGGTCGGTGCCGGGTGCCGCGTCGCCCACGCGGGGCAGCGTCGAGGCAATCTTCCCCCACGACTCGCCGTCGCCCGCCACGAGCACGGAGTCGTGGCGGAAGTGGAACAGGAAGTCGTCCGGGCGCGCGACGGCGTCGGGGGCGAACTGGTTGCGGAGCCTGAGCGGCTCGATGTCCTGGAGCATCGGTTCCCTCCCTCGCGCCGGCGGCCTAGCCCAGCTCCGGGCACAGGGAGAGGGCGTCCTCGTCGGCCACCAGGGTGCAGTCCGCGTGCAGCCGCAGGACCGAGGCGGGGCAGGCGGGCGTGACGGGCCCGAGGCACAGGGCGCGCACCGCCTCGGCCTTGGCACGGCCGCTGGCCAGCACCAGCACCCGCCTCGAGCGCATGATCGCGTCCATGCCCACCGTGACGGCGTGCGTCGGCACCTGGTCGGGCGAGTCGAAGAAGCGGCTGTTGTCCCGGATCGTCTCCCCGGCGAGCGCGACGACGTGCGTCCCGGTGGGGAAGGCGTCGGCGGGCTCGTTGAAGCCGACGTGGCCGTTCCCGCCGATGCCGAGAAGCTGCAGGTCCGGGTAGCCGGCGGCCTCGAGCGCGGCGTCGTAGGCGCGGCAGACGGCGTCCATGTCGTCTCCGCAGCCGTCCGGCACGTGGGTGCGCTCCGGGGCGAGGCCCACGGGGCCGAACAGGTGCCGGTCCATGAACCAGCGGAAGCTCTGGGGGTCCTCGGGCGGGAGCCCCAGGTACTCGTCGAGGTTGAAGGTCGTGACGCCGGAGAGGTCCAGGTCGCCGGCGACGCAGCGCTCGGCGAGCCGCGCGTAGGTCCCCTCGGGGGTCGAGCCCGTCGCGAGGCCGAGCACCGCGTCGGGACGGAGCGTCACCAGCGCCCCGATCACGTTCGCGGCCCTCCGGCTCATGTCCTCGTAGTCCCTCGCCCTGACGACCCTCATGCGGCACCTCCCGACTCGTCCTGCGGCCCTAGGGTACCATCGGGACCAGGCCGCCTCGCGGCCGCTCGTCGAAGGAGGCATCGCATGGGCAGGAGCACGTTCGCAAGGTCGCTCGCCCGCGGGGTCGCCGCGGGCGCCGCAGCGGGGGCCCTCGTCGCGGCGGGCGCCGCCTGGGCCGTCGCGCCGAGGCGCGACCCGGGGGCGGACGCCCTGTGGGAGGAAGTCGGCAGGCACCGCTTCGCCCACCGCGGCCTGCACGATTCGGAGGCGGGCGTCCCGGAGAACTCGCTCGCCGCCTTCCGCCTCGCCCGCGCCGGAGGCTTCGCCTCCGAGCTCGACGTCCGGCTCACCGCCGACGGCGTCCCGGTCGTGGTCCACGACGCGGACCTCGCGCGCGTGTGCGGGGTCCCGGGGACCGTCGAGCGGCTCACCCTGCGCCAGCTGGGGGCCTACCGCCTCTGCGGCACCGACGAGCGCGTCCCCACGCTCGACGAGGTGCTCGACGTCTACGACCGCGGCCTCGCCGACGAGCCCGCCCCGCCGCTGCTGGTCGAGCTGAAGGTCGCCGGCAACGCGGGCGCCCTGTGCGAGCGGACCATGCGGGCCCTGGACGCCCGCGACGTGCGCTACGTGGTGGAGAGCTTCGACCCGCGCGCGCTCGCCTGGCTGCGCCGCAGGCGCCCCGAGGTCGTGCGCGGTCAGCTCACGGAGGCCTTCCTCGACGACGCCGACCTCTCCTGGCCGATGCGCCTGGGGGCCGCGGCCTGCGTCTCGACGCTCGCCTCGGACGCGCTGGCGCGACCGGACTTCGTCGCCTGCAGGATCTCCGACCGAGACCTGCCCGCGGTGCGCCTGGCCTGCGGCCGCATGGGCGCGCACCTCGCGCTCTGGACCGTGCGCACCCCCGCCGAGCTCGCCGTCGCCGACGAGCTGGGGGCGCCCGCGATCTTCGAGGGGTTCGTGCCGGACTCGCCGCTGCGCCCCGAGGCCTCCCGCTAGCGCCCGGCGCGCCGCCTGCGCGCGGCGTACCAGGCCGCCTCGACGGCCGCGGGCACGCCGAGCATCCCCGCGAGGCCGACGACGACGTAGGTCGCCAGGTACCCCCAGCGCTCGCCGAGCGCGCCGATCAGCGCGGGCTGGACGACGAGCACCACGGCGAGCAGGCAGGCGACGCCCGCCGCGACGCGCCAGGCGCGCAGGGCCGCGGGTGCCGCGTCGGTGTCGAAGTCGACGAGCCGGCGCTCGCCGAGCCATCCCGCGAGCGTGCCGAGCACGATGCCCGCGGCGCGGAAGCAGTCCGTCTGCATCTCGACCGGGTCCACGAGCAGCCCGCCGCCGACGCGGTCCACGGGGTAGGGGCGCAGCAGCGCGTAGGCGACGAGGCCCGCCGCGGCGAGCGCGCCCGCGAGCGCGACTGCGAGGTCCCGGGAGGGCTCATCCTCGACCGCGCGCCACCGGGCGCGCCCCGCCCAGACGGACGCGACGCCCACGGCGAGGCCGGCGAGCACGTCCTGCGGGGTGTGGACCCCGAGCAGGCAGCGCGACAGCCCCACGAGCGCGACGAGCGCCCAGGGCGCGACGCGCAGCCAGGCGGGGCCGCGCCCGCCAGCGGCGACGCCGCCCCACACGGAGGCCGCCTGCTGGGAGTGGCCGCTCGGGAAGGAGTAGCCGGTCGCGCCGTCGACGGCGAGCTCGCTCGGGACGACGCGGGGGTCGCGCACCCAGGGGCGGTAGCAGCAGACCGTGACCTTCAGGGCCTGGACGACGAGCGAGCCTATCCCGAAGGAGAGGGCCAGCGAGGCACCGAGCCGCTTGTCGACGGCCCAGTAGACGACGAGCACCGCGACGAGGCACAGGGTGCCCGAGCCGAGCTCGGTCACGAGGGCGGCCGCATGCTCGAGGACGGGGCCGGCGGCCTCGCGCAGCTCCTGCAGGACGAGGAGGACTTCGACGTCCATGGCGCTACGCCTCCCCGACGAGCTCGAAGGAGAGCAGGACGGGCTGGTGGTCCGAGAAGGCGAACCCGAGGTCGACGTTCTCCGCCTCGGCGCGGACGTTGTCCGAGACGAGGAAGCCGTCGACGGTGACGGTGTAGGTGACGCCCTCCTCGTAGGGGATGTCGCAGCCGCGGCAGGTCGCGACCTCCTCGAGGTCGGCGGGGCGCACGAAGGAGAAGCCCTCGGGCAGGTCCTCGTCGGAGATCGTCTGCACCCACCCGGGGACCAGCTGCCCGGAGGGGTAGAGGTCCTCGGAGCCGAACAGCGCGTGGTTCCAGTCCCCGCCGCACACCACGTAGTTGCCCGCGGCGGCCTCCCGGGAGAGGAAGTCGCACATGACCTCGAGCTGGGCCGCGCGCACGGCGCCGCCCTCGTCGTAGGCGCTCATGTGGCTGTTGACCACGACGAGCTCGCGCCCGTCGGAGGTGGGGTAGCGCATGACGGCGAAGCAGCGGTCGAGGTCGAAGTACTTCGCCGGGAAGGACTCGTCGATCGGGTAGCTGCGGCGGACGGCCTCGGAGGCCTCGCGGGAGGAGAGCGTGAGCAGGCCGGCGTCCACGCGGCCGTGGAAGTCGGGGATGGGGTAGGCCAGGAAGGCGGAGTGGAAGTTCGAGGCGAAGTAGGAGGCGTGCCCGGGGAGGGCCTCCTCGAAGGCGGCCCGCTGGTCCACGTGGTGGCTGCGGTCCGAATCCACGTCCACCTCCTGGAGCAGCACGAAGTCCGGCCCCTCCCCGTCGCCCAGCCCGACGACGGCCCCGACGGAGCCCGCCGTGGCCTCCTCGACGGATTCGCGCGAGACGGCGGTGCCGCGCTCGCCCGCGGTGGGGGTGCCGTCCGCCATGGCGCCCGTGTCCATGAAGAAGGTGAACTCGGGGGTGTATGCCCCGAAGCCCACGTTGTAGGTGACGGCCGTGAGCTCCTCGCCCACGGGGACGGGCTCGCCTGCGGCCTCCGCCCCGCGCGCCTCGAGGGCGACGCCGTCCTCGATGCGGTAGTAGGTGAGCTCGAGGTACGCGGCGTACCCCGCGACGACGGCGGCGGCGAGCGCGACGACGAGCGCGACGCCTCTCAGGACGCGCCTGGCGATGACGGGCATGGCGGCCCCCTTCCCCTCGGTGCCACCATTCTACTGTCGGCGCGGCGCCGTCCGCAGCGGCCGCGGGGCCCCCGCCCGCCCGCGTTGCTAGGATGGGGCGTGTAACGACGACGGCTGCCAGGGAGGCGCGCATGCAGAAGGTGACCCTCAACAACGGGGTGGAGATCCCCGCCATCGGCTTCGGGACCTACCGCTCCACGGATAGGGACGGCCACAAGGTCATCCTCGACGCGATCCGGGCGGGCTACCGCCTGATCGACACGGCGATGAACTACGGCACGGAGCCCGACGTGGGCCGCGCGCTGGCCGAGTGCGGCGTTCCGCGCGAGGAGTTCTTCGTCACCACCAAGATCAGCCGCAACCACCTGGGCTACGAGAACTGCAAGCGCATGTTCGACGCCTCGCTCGAGCGCCTGGGCACCGACTACGTGGACCTCTACCTCATCCACTGGCCGCGCCCGAGCTACGGCCGCCCGGACTGGGACGACTGGGCGCGCCTCGACCGCGAGACCTGGTGCGCCATGGAGGAGCTCTACGAGCAGGGCGCGATCCGCGCGCTCGGCGTGTCGAACTTCTTCCCCGAGCACCTGGACAACCTCCTGCTCACCGCAGAGGTGCTGCCCACCGTCAACCAGCTCGAGCTGCACCCCGGCTACATGCAGCCCGACGTCGTCGCCTACAGCCGCGAGCTCGGGATCGCGCCGGAGGCCTACAGCCCGATCGGCCGCGCGCGCCTGCTGGGGCATCCCACCCTCGTCTCGATCGCCGAGGCCCACGGCGTCTCCGTCGCCCGCCTCTGCCTGGCCTACCTGCTGGGCAAGCAGATCATCGTGCTGCCGAAGTCGACGCACTACGAGCGCATGGTCGAGAACCTCGACCCCTCGGGCGTCGAGCTCGCCGAGGAGGAGGTCGCCGCGATCGACGCGATGCCGATGGCCGGCTACTCCGGCGAGCACCCCAACCGCCAGACCGTCCCCGTCCAGACCTCCTGGGAGGTCTAGGGAGCCCCGACCACGCAGCGAGAGGAGCCGCGCATGATCCACGAGACGATCGACCTCACCGAAGACGGGCGCGTCAGCGTCCGCACCTACGTGCTCGACGTGTACCGCCGCACCAAGGGCGTCACGCGCCCGGCGATGATCGTGTGCCCCGGCGGCGGCTACGGGCACATCTCCACCTCGGAGGGCGAGCCGGTCGCGCTCACCTTCAACCAGCTCGGCTACAACTGCTTCGTGCTGAGCTACTCGGTGGGGGACGACTCCTCCTGCCCCAACCCGCTCGTCGAGCTCGCCCGCACCGTGGCGATGGTGCGCGAGCGCGCCGACGAGTGGCAGGTCGACCCGTCCCGCGTGGCCGTCGTGGGCTTCTCGGCCGGCGCCAACCTCTCCGCCATGCTCGCCACCCAGTGGCACGACCCCGAGGTCGCCGCGCTGGCCGGCTCCACGTGCGAGGGCATCCGTCCCGACGCCTGCCTGGTGGGCTACGCCCCGTCCGACCTCACCCGCATGGAGACCGACCTCCCCGAGGAGGAGCGGATGGAGAAGCTCGGCGAGGGCGGCGAGGGCAGGATCCTCACCGACGGCACCCCGCAGGTGAGCTACGCCAACTTCATCGACGGACGCACCGTGCCCATGTTCCTGTGGCACTCCCGCACCGACGAGATCGTGCCCTCCGTCAACGCGCTGCTCGCGGCGCGGGCGATGGACGACGCGGGCGTCCCCTACGAGCTGCACCTGATCGACGCCGGCCACCACGGCCAGTCGGTCGACAACCGCATCTCGCATCCGCTCGACGACGACTGCGACCCCTCGATCCAGGCCTGGGTCCCGCTGGCCGACCACTGGGTGCGCCGCCGCTTCGGCATGGCGCTGTAGGCCGCGCCGGACGAGCAGGGGGCGCCCCCGGGCCGCATGGCGCGGCCCGGGGGCGCCCTGCGTCACGGGACCGGCTACCAGCCGATCCCGTTCCCCATCTCCCAGGCCTCGATGTCGGCCACCTCGCCTGCGACCTCGACCGCGAGCTCGCGGGCGGCGGGGAACCAGCGCGTCGCGAACGCGCGGGAGCCCCCGTCGAGGAACAGCTCGACTGCGGAGCGGTCCACGAGCAGGCGCAGGTCGCGCACGTCGCCGACCGGGCAGGTGCGCTCGACGCGCCCCGCCCCGACGCCGTCCGGGCCGTCGAGGAAGGAGAGGCGCGCGACGCCCCCGGCCACCTCGAGGCGCAGCGCCCCGTCGAGGGTCACGCGCAGGTCGCCGGACACGCCCTCGAGCCGCACGTCGGCCGCGTGGTCGGAGGCGCGCAGGACCCCGCCCTCCGCCTCGAGGCGGCCCTCGTGCAGCAGGTCGAGCTCGGGGGCGGGCAGCTGGCGGATGAGCCCGTCGTCGCCCAGGGAGAGCACGCGCGGGACCGTGAGGCAGTGGTAGAGGCCGAACCCGTCGGGGACGCACTCGTGGGGAGGGGTCGGCTCGCTCATCCAGGCGAGCATGAGCGTGCGCCCGGACTCGTCCACGAAGGTCTGCGGGGCGTAGAAGTCGAACCCGCGGTCGAGCTCGACGAAGTCCGCCGCGCGCACGCCCACGCAGTCGAGCAGGCGCCCGTCGAGCGGGAAGTAGCCGGAGTTGTCGTGGTTCTGCCAGCGGTCGGGCAGGCTGGGGAGTCCCTGCGGGCAGCAGAGCAGGAACTCGCTGCCGCCGAGGGCCACGCGGTCGGGGCACTCCCACATGTAGCCGACGGGCTCGTCGGGGCGCACGGTGAGGCGGTGGCGCCACGAGAGCCCGTCCTCGGAGTCCCACACCATCGCGACGCCCACGTCCCCGCGCGTGCGCGCCCCGAGCAGCATGTGCATCGAGCCGTCCTGGTCCCACACCTTCGGGTCGCGGACGTGCAGGCTCATCTCCTCCGGGTAGTCCTCGTTGCGCAGCAGGACGCGCTTGTCGGAGAAGGAGAGGCCGTCCTCCGAGGTCGCCGTCACCTGGCAGGCCGTGCGCCCGGTCGTGACGTAGTCGTAGTCGTCGCGGTCGCGGAACTTGCGGTTCGCGGTGTAGTAGACGCGCATCGGCGCGCCCTCGGCGAGGTAGGCCGAGCCGGACCACACGCCGCCCTCCTCCTCGGGCAGGGTGACGGGGATTGCGCAGCCGCGGTGCTCCCAGTGCGCGAGGTCGCGGCTCGTGGCGTGGCCCCACACGCACTCGGGCGAGTCCGGCCAGGCCGGCCGCCACTGGTGGTAGACGTGGTAGGTCCCGTCGCGCTGGCACAGCCCGTTCGGGTCGTTGAGCCATCCGGTGGGCGGGGTGATGTGGAAGGCGGTCCTCCACTCGTCGTGCGCCATGGTCGCTCCCTTCGCGTCGTCGTCCCCAGGATAGCCCGGCGCGCCCGGCCCGCGCCCGCGCGGCGCCGCTCACGGGGGCGTTTCCGGACCGTTTCGGTCCCGTTTCGCGGTGTCGGGCCGGTTACGCCTCCGCGTCGGGCGTGAAACGGCTGCCCGTGCGACGCCTCCCCGTAACACGCCGTCCGTAGCGTGTGCACCGACACGCGACCGCGAGAGGGGATGGACGAATGACGGCAACGACGACGCGACGCGGGCCGGCCGCGGACGGAAGGCGCCCGCGGGGGCTGTGGCGCCCCGAGTTCGAGCACGACGCCTGCGGCATCGGCGCGCTGGCGCACCTCAAGGGGCACAGGAGCCACCAGCTGGTCGACGACGCCCTCTCGGTGCTCGTCAACCTCGAGCACCGCGGCGGCAAGGGGCTCGAGCGCAACACCGGCGACGGCGCCGGCATCCTGTTCCAGGTGCCCCACCGCTTCTTCCGCAAGGAGGCCCAGCGCTGCGGGTGCCTGCTGCCCGACGAGGGCGACTACGGCGTCGCGATGCTGTTCCTGCCCCAGGACCCGACGGGCGTCGCCGACGCGCGGCGCGTCTTCGAGGACGGCTGCGCTGCCGAGGGGCTGCCGGTGCTGTTCTGGCGCGAGGTCCCCGTCGACGCCCACGACCTGGGGGAGACGGCGCGCGCCTGCATGCCGACGATCCTGCAGTGCTTCGTGACGCGCCCCGACGGCGTCGCGCCCGGCGACGAGTTCGAGCGCAGGCTCTACGTGTGCCGCCGCACGGTCGAGCGGCGCGCGGCCGCCGACCCGGCCCTCGCGGGCAAGATCTTCTACGTGTGCTCGATGAGCTCGCGCACGATCGTCTACAAGGGGATGCTCGTCGCCACGCAGATGCGGCGCTTCTTCCGCGACCTCGACGACGCCGCGATCGAGTCGAGCGTGGCGCTCGTGCACTCCCGCTACTCGACGAACACGACGCCCAGCTGGGAGCGGGCCCACCCCAACCGCCTGCTCATCCACAACGGCGAGATCAACACCCTGCGCGGCAACGTCAACTGGATCAGGGCGCGCGAGCCGAGCCTGTACTCCCCGCAGCTCGGGTCCGCGCTCGACCGCGTCCTGCCCGTGATCAACGCCGAGGGCTCCGACTCGGCCATCCTCGACAACGTCGCCGAGTTCCTCGCGATGAACGGCTACTCGCTGCCCCGGGCGGTGAGCCTGCTGATGCCCGAGCCCTGGGACCGCAACCCCGAGCTCTCCGACAGGCGCCGCGCCTACGACGCCTACCAGTCCATGCTCATGGAGCCCTGGGACGGGCCCGCGGCCATCGCCTTCTCCGACGGGCGTGGGCTCGGCGCGGCGCTCGACCGCAACGGCCTGCGGCCGGCCCGCTACTACGTGACCCGCGACGACCGCTTCATCCTGTCGAGCGAGGTCGGCACCATCGACGTCGGGCCCGACAACCTGCTGCGGACGGGCTGCCTGGGGCCCGGCGAGATCGTGTACGTGGACCAGGAGCGCGGGCGCGTCGTCTGGAACGACGAGATCAGGGACGCCCTCGCCTCCGAGAAGCCCTACGCGGACTGGATCCGCTCCGAGACGCTGCGCGTCGACGACCTGCCCGACCCGGACCCGGCCTCGGCGCCCGCCGAGCCCGACGCCGGCGTCCCGACGCCGCGCCGGATGGCGCTGATGGGCCACCACTACGAGGACGCCGACGAGGTCGTGCGCACGATGGCGGAGACAGGCGCGGTCCCGCTCGCCTCGATGGGCCAGGACGTGCCCCTCGCCGTCCTCTCGAAGCGCCCGAGGCCCCTCTACGACTACTTCTACCAGCTGTTCGCCCAGGTGACGAACCCGCCGATCGACGCACTGCGCGAGAGCCTCGTGACGAGCCGCGCGCTCTACCTCGGCAACCACGGCAACCTGCTCGTCGACGCGCGGGACAACTGCCGCCTCGTCCGCCTCGAGGGCCCCGTGCTCTCCCGGAGGGACTTCGCCCGGATCTCCTCGCTCGACCACGAGGGGTTCCGCGTCGTCCGCCTGTTCGCGACCTACCCCGAGGACGCGGGCCCGGGCGCGCTCGAGGCCGCCCTCGACGAGCTCGACGAGCGCGCGGAGCGCGCCGTGCGCGACGGGGCCAACGTGATCATCGTCTCCGACCGCGCCGCGGAGGGCGAGGTGGCGGTCCCGGCGCTGCTGGCGCTCGGATCGGTCCACAACCACCTCATCGACAGGCGGTGCCGCACCTGCGCCGACATCGTGGTCGAGTGCGGCGACGCGCTCTCCGCGCACGACTGCGCGGCCCTGGTGGGCTACTCCGCGAGCGGCGTCTACCCCTACCTCGCCTACGACTGCATCGACGAGATGGCCGCGTCGGGCCGCATCGCGACGGACGCCGAGGCCGGCGAGCGCAACTACGCCCGCGCCGTGTCCGACGGCATCGTGGCGATCATGAGCAAGATGGGCATCTCCACGATGCAGGGCTACCACTCCGCGCAGGTCTTCGAGATCGTCGGCCTCGCCGACGAGGTCGTCGAGCGCTGCTTCCGCGGGACGACGAGCCGCGTCGGCGGCCTGGGCTTCGCCGAGCTCGAGCGCGGCCTCGCCGCGCGCCGCCGCGAGGCCGACGCGATGGCGGCGAGCCCCAGCCCGGACCAGCTGCCGAGCGCGGGCGTCACGAGCTGGAGGCCCGCGGGCGAGGAGCACCTGATCGACCCCGAGGCGATCTACTGGCTCCAGCGCGCCGTGCGCGAGGACGACTTCGGGCTGTTCCGCCGCTACTCCGAGCACGTCCACCGACCCGGCAGGGCCGTCCTCCTGCGCGACCTGCTCGAGCTGGTGCCGTGCGCGTCCGGCCCCGTGCCGCTCGAGGAGGTGGAGCCCGCCCGCGAGATCGTGCGGCGCTTCAACACCGGCGCGATGAGCTACGGGTCGCTCTCGGAGGAGGCCCACGAGTGCCTTGCGATCGCCATGAACCGGCTCGGGGGCCGCTCCAACACCGGCGAGGGCGGCGAGAGCCCGGCGCGCGAGACGCCGCTTCCCAACGGCGACTCCCGCAACTCCGCCATCAAGCAGGTGGCCTCGGGCCGCTTCGGCGTCACGAGCCGCTACCTGACGAGCGCCTCGGAGATCCAGATCAAGATGGCGCAGGGGGCCAAGCCCGGCGAGGGCGGGCACCTGCCCGGGCGCAAGGTGTGGCCCTGGGTCGCCGAGATCCGCAACTCCACGCCCGGCGTCGGCCTGATCTCGCCGCCGCCCCACCACGACATCTACTCGATCGAGGACCTCGCGGAGCTGATCTTCGACCTGCGCAACGCCAACCCGTCCGCCCGCGTGAGCGTCAAGCTCGTCTCCGAGGCCGGCATCGGCACCATCGCCACCGGCGTCGCGAAGGGGGGCGCCGGCAAGATCCTCGTGTCCGGCCACAACGGCGGCACCGGCGCCGCGCCGCGCGACTCCATCTACCATGCGGGCCTCCCGCTCGAGCTCGGGCTCGCCGAGACGCAGCAGACGCTGCTGATGAACGGCCTGCGCTCGCGCGTCGTGCTCGAGGCCGACGGCAAGCTCATGGACGGCCGCGACGTCTGCGTGGCGGCCCTGCTCGGCGCCGAGGAGTTCGGCTTCGCGACCATGCCGCTCGTGGCGATGGGCTGCCTGATGCAGCGCGACTGCCACCGCGACACCTGCCCGGTGGGCGTCTGCACCCAGAGCAGGAGGCTGCGCGACCGCTTCGCGGGCAGGCCCGAGCACGTGGAGAACTTCATGCTGTTCGTGGCCGAGGACCTGCGCCGCCACATGGCGCGCCTGGGCTTCCGCACGGTCGACGAGATGGTGGGGCGCACCGACTGCCTGCGCCAGGTGGCCGTCGAGGGGCTGCCCAAGGCGGACGCCTGCGACCTCGCGCCGCTGCTCGAGCGCGTGGAGCCCACCTACGGCGCGAACGTGCCGGGCGCCGACGCCCCGCGCTTCCTGCCCGAGATGGCCTACGACCCCGAGCTCGGCCGCACGCTCGACGCGAGCCTGTTCGTGCCGCTCACGCGCTCGGCGCGCGAGCACATGGAGCCCTGCCGCTTCTCCGTCGACGTCGGCAACGTCGACCGCTGCGTCGGGACCATGCTGGGCTCCGAGATCACGAGGCGCCATCCCGAGGGCCTGCCCGACGGCGCGATCACGATCGACTGCGCAGGCTCGGCCGGCCAGAGCTTCGGGGCCTTCCTGCCGCGAGGCGTGACCCTCAACGTCACCGGCGACGCCAACGACTACTTCGGCAAGGGGCTCTCCGGCGGCATCCTCACGGTGCGCCCGCCCGAGGGCGCCACCTACGCCTTCGACGAGAACGCGAGCGTGGGCAACGTCGCCTTCTACGGGGCGACGGGAGGGCGCGGCTTCGTCAACGGCCTCGCCGGCCAGCGCTTCGGCGTGCGCAACTCCGGGGCGACCCTCGTCGTCGAGGGCGTCGGCAACCACGGCTGCGAGTACATGACCGGCGGGGTCGCGCTGGTCCTGGGCGAGGTGGGCCAGAACTTCGCCGCCGGCATGAGCGGGGGCGTCGCCTACGTCTACGACGAGCTCGGCGTGCTCGGCGCGCGCTGCAACCGCGAGCTCGTCGAGCTGCTCGAGCCCGACGAGGCCGACCTGCTCGCGATCAGGGAGCTGATCGAGGAGCACGTGCGCCGCACGCGGAGCCCGCGCGGGATCCGCCTCGCCTACCAGTTCGAGCGCGAGCGCGGCCGGTTCGTGAAGGTCATCCCGCGCGAGTACCGCCGGATCATGGAGCGGGCCGCGGCCGAGCAGGTGGCCGGCCGCTCCCGCGAGGAGGCAATCGTGCGCGCCTTCGAGGCGACGAGGGAGGAGAGGTAGATGGGCAAGCCGGGAGCGTTCCTCGAGGTGCCCCGCAGGGAGCACGGGACGCGCGACCCGCTGGGGCGCGTCCGGGACTTCGACGAGCTCGCGGTCCCGCTGGGCCGCGAGGAGCAGCGCGAGCAGGCGAGCCGCTGCATGATGTGCGGCGTCGCCTTCTGCCAGACGGGCGTCGCCTTCGGATCGGCGCGCACGAGCGGGTGCCCGCTGCACAACGCGATCCCCGAGGTGAACGACCTCGTGTGGCGCGGGCTGTGGCGCGACGCCCATGAGCGGCTCGCCCTGACGAACCCCTTCCCGGAGTTCACCGGCAGGGTGTGCCCCGCCCTGTGCGAGGCCGCGTGCAACCTGGGGCTGCACGACGAGCCGACCTCGATCCGCGACGACGAGCTGGCCGTGTCCGAGGCCGCCTGGGAGGCGGGGCTGGTCGCCCCGCCCGAGCCGCCCGCGGAGGGCGCGCCCTCGGTCGCCGTCATCGGCAGCGGGCCCGCGGGGCTCGCCTGCGCGTGGGAGCTCGCTCGCCGCGGGGCGCAGGTCCGCGTCGTCGAGCGCAACGATCGGGCGGGAGGTCTCCTCATGTACGGGATTCCCAACATGAAGCTGCCCAAGGACGTCGTCGAGCGCCGCGTGCGCCTGATGGGGGAGGGCGGCATCGAGTTCGAGTGCGGCACCGACGCGGCCGATCCCGGCGTGGCGGCGCGCCTGGCAGCCGAGAGCGACGCCGTCGTGGTCGCGGTCGGCGCCACCGAGCCGAGGCGCCTCGACGTGCCGGGCTCCGACGCGGAGGGGGTCGTCTACGCCGTGGACTACCTCTCCTCCGCGACGCGCGCCGCGCTGGAGGGAGGGCGTCCCGCGATCGACGCGCACGGCCGTGCCGTGGTCGTCGTCGGCGGCGGCGACACGGGCACCGACTGCGTGGCGACCGCCCTGCGCCAGCAGGCGGCCACCGTCCAGCAGCTCGAGTTCATGCCGGCCCCGCCCGAGCGTCGCGAGCCGGGCAACGCGTGGCCCGAGTGGCCTCAGGTCAGGAAGACGGACTACGGGCAGGTCGAGGCGATCGCCGTGCAGGGGGAGGACCCGCGCAGCTGGGCCACGAGCACCGTCGAGGTCGAGACCGACGGCGGCAGGGTGCGCGGCCTGCACGTCGTCTCGCTCGACTGGTCGTCCGGGTCGCCCGAGCCCGTCCCCGGGTCCGACTGCGTGATCCCCGCCGACCTCGTCGTGGTGGCGACGGGCTTCGCCGGACCGGAGCGCTCCGTCTACGACGCGCTCGGCGCCAGGACGGAGGAGGTGCGCGGAGGGGTGCGCCCCGCGTGCGCGGACGGCTCCCACCGGGTCGAGGTCGTCGAGGGCGCCGTGTTCGAGGACGGGCCGACCCCCGTCTACGCCGCGGGTGACGCGAGGAACGGGTCCACGGTGGTCGTCAACGCGATCGCCGACGGCCTCGCCTGCGCGCGCGAGGTCGCAGACGACCTCGGGCTGTAGGCGGACGTCCCGTGGCGGTCGGCTCCGCGTAAGATGGAGGGACGCGAGGGCCGAGCGGACGGGAGTGGTGTCAGATGGGGGAGGCGTCCCTGCAGGACGAGGCGGCGCGGGAGCGGCGGGCGCGACGGCGCCTCGCGGCGCGCAGGTGGCTCAGGGTCGTCGTCGCGACTCTGCTCGTGCTCGCCGTCATGGTCGGCCAGGCCTTCGTGGTCGCGGCCGCCCTGTTCGCCCCGCTCGACGAGCTCTCGCTCACGGTCGTCTACGAGGCGGGCGGCGTCGTCCTCGCGACGCTGGCCGTCTGCGTGATGGGCGGGGCCCCGCTGTTCGAGCTCCACGCCCGCGAGGTGCTCGCGGGCCTGCGCTCGTGCCGCTACATGATCCTCTGCGACGCGTCGCTCGCCGTCGTGAGCATCGCCTCGAGCCTGCATTCCGGCAGCGCCTTCGTCGCGGACTGGCCCTGGCGGCTGGCCCTCGTCACCCTCATGTGCCTGGGGGTCGGCGTGTTCGAGGAGCTCGCGTTCCGCGCCCTGCCCGTCGAGTCGCTGCTGGGGCCGCTCGGCGGCAGCCGCGCGGGCGTCGCGTGGACCTGCGTGGTCACGAGCGTCGGCTTCGGCCTGGCGCACGTCCTGCCCGCCGACCTCGCCTCCCTCGGCCCGCTCGAGGCCCTTCAGATGCTGCTCAAGGTCATCCAGACGGGCGTGTGCGGGATGCTGTGGGCCGCGGTGCTCGTGCGCGACCGCACCATCTGGGGGGTCGCCCTCGGGCACGCCCTCACCGACCTGCCCCTGATGCTCTCGACGGTGCTGTTCACCACGGAGGGCGTCGCGGCGGACTACGTCTCCTCGGGAGACGACGCGATGGCGCTCGTCGCCACCTACCTCTTCGTGATCGCGCTCTACCTGCCGCTCTTCTTCAAGTCGGCGAGGATCCTGCGCCAGGTCCCGGTGCCTGTGCGCGGGACCTTCGACGAGCGGGCGCGGGAGCGCCTCGCCGCGCGCTAGCCCCGCGCGACGAGGACGGAGAGCGAGCCGGAGCGCCCGACGTCGGGGGAGTCCGTGCCCGCGACGACGCCCGAGCGCGTCGAGGGGAAGCCGGCCGCCGGGCATGCCCCCTCGAGGGCCTCGACGAGGACCGGCTCGTCCACGACGACGAGCGTGCCGCCCTCGTTGACGACGGAGCGCAGGCGGGCGAGGGCGTCCGCGGGGGAGGCGGCGCCTCCCAGCGAGCCGCAGCAGATGACGGTGTCGGCCACGAGGCCCTCGACGTCGTCCTCGAACAGGTCGAGGCAGAGGGTGTCGGCCGTCTCGATCAGGTTCTCGATGATCTTGCGCTCGACGCAGGAGAGCATGCCCTCGTCGGGGTCGACGAGCGTGATCATCGAGAAGAGGTCGTAGAGCGACAGCCCCACGAGGCCGGTCGCGCACCCGTACTCGATCGCGGTCTCGTAGGCCGCCCCTCCCAGCTCCTCGCGGATCGCCCGTGACACGCGTTCCGCGAGCGCGACGCGCTCCGGCGTGTCGTAGCTGCGGGCCCTGTCGTCGAATCTCCTGACCATCGTCTCGAACCTCCCCGTTCGTCCGACCCCTGGATGGTACCCCTCAGCGCGCCGAGAGGGCGCAGACGACCTCCGCGTGCCGGGTGTGGGGGAACATGTCGACCGGCTGCGCGGTCTCGAGCCGGTAGCCGCCGTCCTGGAGGCGGACCAGGTCGCGCGCGAGGGTCGCGGGGTTGCACGAGACGTAGACGACGCGCCGCGGAGCGGCCGCGACGACGCCCGCGAGGAAGGCGCGCGTGCTGCCCGCCCGCGGCGGGTCCAGGACCACGACGTCGAGCTCCTCGCGCGTCCCCTCGCCGCCCATCCAGCGGGTCGCGTCGCCCGCCACGAAGCGGCAGCGCCCCGCGACGCCGTTGGCCTCGGCGTTGCGTCGCGCGCAGGCCACGGCGCCGGCGACGCGCTCGACGCCCGTCACGCGCGCGCCCACGCACGAGGCGGCGCAGCACACGCCGATGGTGCCGGTGCCGCAGTAGGCGTCGAGCACCCGGGGCGCCTCCCCCTCTCCGAGGCGCGCCGCCTCGATCGCGAGGCGGTAGAGGACCTCTGTCTGGTCGTGGTTCGTCTGGTAGAAGCTCGTCGGCCCGATCTCGAAGGTGCAGCCGAGCAGCACGTCGCGGATGGTGCCCGGACCGTGCAGGGTCCGGCAGCGCGCGCCGAGGATCGCGTTGGTGCGCCGCTCGTTGACGTTCTGGACGACCGTGGTGACCTCGGGGCAGGCCTCCAGGACGGCCTCGACGAGTCGCCTGCCGCGCGGCAGGGCGTCGCCATTGGTCACGAGCACGAGCATGAGCTCGCCCGTGGCCCGCGAGCTCCTCACCACGGCGTGGCGCAGCACGCCCGTGCCGCGGTCCTCGTCGTAGGCGGGGATCCGCAGCCGCTCGGCGGCGCGGGCCACGGCCGAGATGAGCGGCCGGGCGCGCTCGTCCTCGACGAGGCAGGCGTCGCAGGCGACGATGCGGTGCGTCCCTCGGCGGTAGAACCCGCAGCGGACGCGCCCCCCGCGACCGGGCGCGAACGGCGAGGCCGCCTTGTTGCGGAAGGCGACGGGGTCGCCCCCCATCCCCGCGATCGGGAGGAGCTCCGCCCCCTCGCGCGCGAGCGGGGCGGCGAGGGCCTCGGCCACGGCGTCGCGCTTGCGGGAGAGCTGGATGGGGTAGGGCACGGCGAGCCACTCGCAGCCGCCGCACTCCCGCGCGACGGGGCAGGTCCAGGTCCTGTAGCCCATGGGCTAGCGGTGGCGGGTCACGAGGAAGCGGCGGTAGGACACCTCGTCGCGCCCGAGGGCGATGCCCCCGCGCAGGGCCGCGGCGCCCACCTGCTCCTCGACGGTGCCGATGCCGGGGAGGCCGGGCAGCATCATGCCGCGCCTGCCGTCCGGGGTCGAGACGACGACGCCGTAGCGCGCGGGGTCCAGCCCGTCGATGCCGCAGGGCTCGGGGTCGTGGACGACGTCGACCTCGTAGACGAGGTCGTCGAGCTCGTCGGCCGCGACGTGGGGCGCCTGGCGGTCGCCGCGGGCGGCCGCGACGGCGTTCGCGCAGACCTCCGCCGCGAGCGTGGAGCGCTGGGGGGCCAGCGTGCCCACGCAGCAGCGCAGCTCGCCGGAGGACCACAGCGTCACGAACGCGCCCGCGCGCGGCTCGGCCAGCTCGGCGGGGAGCCCCTCGGGCACCTCCATGCGCTCGCCGGTGAGCACGTAGGACTCGAGGGCCTCGCGCGCGAGGGAGACGAAGGCGTCCTCGCCCTCGCGGCGCCGCTCGAGCTCCTGGGCCGCCCAGCGCTCGTAGGCCGAGAGGAAGTCGCGCGACGGGTCGGAGCCCACGTCGGTGGTGGGCACGAAGCTCGCGACCGCGTAGCCCACCCCGAAGGGGGCCTCGTAGCTCATCAGGTCGCAGGTGACGCGCGTCTCGTCGAGGGCGCCGGCGAGCACCTGCAGCGGGCGCAGCCCGCACTCGCCGGCCGACTCGGCGAAGGCGCGGTCGCAGGTGAGCAGCGGCAGGAAGCTGCCGGAGCCGAGCGCGCCGCACGCCATCGAGTCGAAGAGGGGCCCGTCGGGCGACCAGCCGAGCGGGGAGGTCTCCGAGAGGCGGTGCGAGAGGTTGGCCGAGGCGACCACGGCCACGCGGCGCCCCGTCTCCTCGGCGGCGACGGCGACGACCTCGCCGAGGCGGTAGTGCGCGTCCGGCGCGGGTCCCGCGATCGAGCAGCGGACGACGAGCGGGGCGAGGTACTCGCGCTCCTCGAAGGCCTCGAGGACGAAAGCGAGCGGGACGAGGGTGCCCGGGTCGAGCTCGTCGTCCTCGATGACGTCGCACTCGACGCCCATCCGCCCGGCGCGCGAGCGGACGCGCTCGACGAGCTCGACGTCGTAGGCCGCCTCGTAGCGGGTCCCCGCGAGCTCGCCGGAGGCCTGCTCGCCGCCGGCGAGCAGGATGCGGTCCGCATGGGAGGTCGCGTGCGGGGTGACGACGACGACCGTCTCCGGCGCGAGGTCGCGCAGCCTGCGCGCCGCCTCGCGCATCGCGTCGACCGTGTGGGCGATGCGCCCGCGCCCCTCCTCGGGCGCGCCGGGCGCCGCGAGGGGCGGGTGGGGAAGGGCGAAGGCTGCGACGACTCCCATGCGGACTCCTTGTCTCCGTTCCGTCGGCCGCTACCCGTCGATGCGGTGGGCCATCCACGCGACGCAGTTGTCGATGACCTCGTCGCGGCAGTACTCGTTGATCGTCTCATGGTACAGGTTGCCGTAGATCTTCAGCTGCTTGTCGGCGGAGGCGACCGTGTCGAACAGGATGCGCGAGTCCTGCTGGCCGACCAGGCTGTCGAGCTCGCCGTGGGTGACGAGCACGGGGTAGGCGAACTCGGAGGCGTGCTCGGCAAACCACGCGAGGCCGTCCTGCATCGCGTAGCACAGCCCGTAGGTGTACTCCATCGCGTTGAGCGGGTCCTCGAGGTACCAGTCGCGGACCTCCCTGACCGAGCAGACCCCGTCGCCGAGCTCGTTGGCGATCCGCGCGTGCGGGTCCTCGCCGCGCGGGACCCCCTTCATCGTGCCCAGGGTGTCGAAGGTGCAACCGCCGTTGCAGATGATCCCGGCGACCGGCTCGTCCGGGTAGCGCACGCCCCAGAGCGCGACGGTGAAGCCGCCCATCGAGTGGCCGTAGACGAACACGGGCACCCCGGGGTTCTCCCGGCACGCGAGCCCGACGACGACGTTCGTGTCGTCGAGCAGCTCCGTGTAGGCGTCGAGGTGCGGCACGTCGCCCTCGCTCCTGCCGTGGCCGCGGTGGTCGAAACGGTAGGTGCCGATGCCGGCCTCGTGAAGGCGCTCGGCGAAGTAGTCGTAGCGGCCCTGGTGCTCGCAGAGGCCGTGGACGACCACGAGGACGGCGCGGTCCCCCTCGGACGTCTCCCGGTTGAGGTAGAGCTTGGTGCCGTCGAACGACGTGATGAGCTCGCCTGCCATGTCGGCCTCCCGTCTGCCGCTGTCCCATGCCCCGGATTCTAGGAACCCCCGCGCCCGCCCGGCGGCGTGCCGTCGGCGGACGCGGGGGAGACGGCGCGGGGCGGGGCCCCGCGTGGAGGTTCCGTGGCGGGCGGCTCCCTACAGCTCGGCCCCGTTCGTCTCGATGACGCGCTTGTACCACGCGAAGCTCTTCTTCCGGTAGCGCTCGCGGGTGCCCGAGCCGTCGTCGTTGACGTCCACGTAGATGAAGCCGTAGCGCTTGCGCAGCTCGCCGGTGGTGAAGCTCACCACGTCGATGCAGCCCCACGGCGTGTAGCCGATCAGGTCGACGCCGTCGACGGAGATCGCCCTCTCCATCTCGCGGATGTGCTCGCGCAGGTACTCGATGCGGTAGGAGTCGTCGCAGGTCTTGTCGGGCAGCAGCTCGTCGTAGGCTCCCAGGCCGTTCTCGGCCACGAACAGCGGGAGCTGGTAGCGCTCCCACAGCGAGACGAGCGAGTAGCGCAGGCCGACCGGGTCGATGTTCCAGCCCCAGTCGGACGTCTTGACGTACGGGTTGCGCACGGTGTGCTCGTCGCCGGAGCCGCGGCGCACGAACAGCTCGCCCGGCTCGGCCTTCTCCGCCATCGACATGTAGTAGGAGAAGGAGCAGAAGTCCGCAGTGCCCGCCCGCAGCGCCTCCTCGTCGCCGGGCTCCATCGCGGGCGCGGTCCCGTCGCGCTCCCACTCCCTGACGGCGTAGGAGGGGTAGTAGCCGCGGCACTGGACGTCGGAGAAGTAGTAGCGCTGGTGCATGCCCTCGAGCGCGACCATGGCGTCGTCGGGGTCGCAGGAGTACGGGTAGTACGGGATCATCGCGATCATGCAGCCGACCTTGAGCTCGGGGTCGATCTCGTGGGCCCTCGCCGTGGCGAGCGCCGAGGCGACGAACTCGTGGTGGGCGGCCTGGTACATCGCCTTCCTGGGGTTCTCGTACTCGGAGAGGCGCATGCCGGAGTTCACCCAGCCGTAGAGGTCCTTGCCCGTGTTGGCCTGGTTGTTGATCTCGTTGAAGGTGATCCACCACCTGACCTTGCCCCGGTAGCGGCGGAAGCAGGTCTCGGCGTAGCGCACGAAGAAGTCCACGCAGCGGCGGTCGATCCAGCCGCCGTACTCCTCGGCGAGCGCGAGCGGCATCTCGAAGTGCGAGAGGGTGACCACCGGCTCGATGCCGTGGGAGAGCAGCTCGTCGAAGAGGCGGTCGTAGAAGGCGAGGCCGGCCTCGCAGGGCTCCTCCTCGTCGCCGCGCGGGAAGATGCGGCTCCAGGAGATCGAGGTGCGGAAGCACTTGAAGCCGAGCTCGGCGAACAGCGCCACGTCCTCGGGGTAGGTGTGGTAGAAGTCGATGCCCTCGTGGTTGGGGTAGCTCGCCCCCTCCTCGAGCGGGACCGTGATGCGGCGCGGGACGTCCACCGAGCCGCCCGTGAGCACGTCGCTCACGCTGGGTCCGCGCCCGTCGACGTCCCAGGCCCCCTCGAGCTGGTGGGCCGCCACCGAGCCGCCCCAGAGGAAGTTGTCGGGAAATGCCATGTCGTGCCTCCGATCAGTCGCTGCCGTGCTGGTCGACGAAGTGGTACAGGGCCCCGATGAGGTTGGCCTCGTTGAAGAAGGTGCAGGCCGTGACCTCCGGGACGGGGATCGAGGGGTTCTTGGGGCGCATGGGGCAGCTCTCCTCCATGCGCGCGATCGCGGCCGAGAGGCGCTCGATCAGCAGCGGCTGGCGCGAGATGCCGCCGCCCACCGCAATGACCTCGAGGTCGAGCAGGGTGTTGATGTTGTGCAGCTGGACGGCGAGCCCGTCGCAGTAGGCGTCGAGCCCGGCGAGCGCGTCCGCGTCGCCGGCGTTGGCTCGCTCGAACACGATCCTGCCGTCGAGGGCGTCCGGGTCCTCGCCGGTGCGCTCGGCCACGAGCCGGCACAGCCCGCCGACGCCGCCGGACTTCGCCCAGTAGGCCTGCTTGTCGTCCCAGGCCCCGTGCCAGTCGCACACGAGGAAGCTGAACTCGCCGGCCGAGGCATGGGCGCCCGTGTGGAGCCTGCCGTCGAGGACGAGCGCGCCCGCCACCGCGGTGCCGAGCCCCATGAAGGCGGCGTTGCGCCTGCCCCTGAGCGACCCCCGCCACAGCTCGGCGAGCGCTGCGCTGCGCCCGTCGTTCTCCACCGAGCAGGGAAGGCCGTAGCGCTCGCGGAACTCGTCGCCGATCGTGGAGCCGATGAGGTAGGAGAGGTGCCCCGCCGAGCGGCAGTGGCCGTTCGCGTCATCGACCATGCCGGGCATCGACACGGCGATGCCCTCGACGTCGTCGCGACGGGCGGCCACGACGTCGTCGATGGCGGCGAGGAAGTCCTCCTTGGTCGAGGAGTGCGGGTCGGGGGTGGGCCGCTCGCCCTGCTCGAGGATGCGCGCGTCGCCGTCCATCACCGCGTGCTTGATGAGCGTGCCGCCCCAGTCGAACACGAGATAGCGTGCCATGGGCCCTCCCCCTCGAAGCGTCCCGCGGGCGTCGTCCCGCCTTCCTACCATTATCATCCCAGCGGAGGGCGTGCCGCGCCCGCGACCGGCGAACAGGAGAGGACGAGAGCCATGCCATTCGAGATGCCCGCCTACCACGCGCCCGACTTCGACGCCCTGGGGCTTGCGGACGCCCCCGACGTCCGCCTCGCCGTCGTCGAGGCGGACGGCATCGCCCCGGAGGGCTTCCACTCAACCTCGATGTACCCCGAGTACGTCCGCGTTGGCGGGCGGTGGGTGCTCGCGCAGGAGAGCCGCATGGACTCCAGCGTCGTCGTGCGCCCGGACGGCTCGCTCGCCGTCGTGGAGAACCGCAACCTGCGCGCGGGCGACGCCGTGGTGCTCGGCCGCACCGAGGACGGCTCCGAGGGCGTCTACGTCCACCCGGATGGCTTCGGGGCTTCCGACGGCGCCGAGGGCGACGACCGCTTCGTGTTCCGCCAGGGGCGCTCGCGCGAGACCTCCTACGCGCGCGACTACGACCGCCTCTACGAGCTGCTGCGCCACGAGCGCGAGCACGGCAGCGTCGTGTGGGTCATGGGCCCCGCCTTCGCCTTCGACTACGACGCCCGCTCGGCGATGCAGTCGCTCGTCGAGGCCGGCTACGTCGACGGGCTGCTCGCCGGCAACGCGCTGGCGACGCACGACCTCGAGGCCGCCTCGCTGCATACCGCGCTCGGCCAGGACGTCTACACCCAGATGCCGCATCCCAACGGCCACTACAACCACCTCGACGTGATCAACCGCGTGCGCCGCGCCGGCTCGATCCCCGCCTTCATCGAGCAGGAGGGCCTCGACGACGGCATCATGTGCGCGCTCGAGCGCCGCGGGGTGCCCTACGTGCTCACCGGCTCGATCCGCGACGACGGGCCGCTGCCCGGCGTGATCGGCGACGCCTACGAGGGGCAGGCCGCGATGCGCGAGGTCGTGCGCGGCGCGACGACCGTGATCTGCCTGGCGACGATGCTGCACACGATCGCGACGGGCAACATGACGCCGTCCTACCGCGTCACGGAGGACGGCACCGTCCGCCCGGTCTTCCTCTACGCCGTGGACGCCGAGGAGTTCGTCGTCAACAAGCTGCTCGACCGCGGCAGCCTCTCGGCCACCACGGTCGTCACGAACGTCCAGGACTTCATCACCATCGTCGCCCAGGGCCTCGGCCTGCGCTAGCCGGGCCCGTCCCGGCGCACGGAAGGGGGAGGGGGCCCGCCCGAGCGGACCCCCTCCCCGCCTCCGGCGCCGCCGTCCGCGGCGCGACATGAACGAGACGTCCTCGTAGGTGCGCAGGATCTCGTAGTCCGAGTCGGTCACGTCGAGGTCGCCGGAGGCGGACTCGAAGTCCTCGAGCGGACCCACGTCCTCGCGGTGCCACCAGACGAACTGCTCGACGGTGGCGCCGGGCTCGACGTCGATCCACAGCACCGGGTCCTCGGCCACGCCGTTGACCCGCCAGGTGCCGGTCGCGTAGGAGAGCGAGAGCATCTGGTGGGAGTTGTTCGTGACGCGCAGGTTGAAGCCCGGGTCGCCCTCGAAGTCCGAGTAGCCCTCCACGACCTCGACGGTGAAGTACTCGTCGTCGACGACCACGCCCGCGCCCATCGACGGGTCGGCGTACTCCTCGAAGTCCTCGGTCTCGGCGGGCTCGGCGTACTCGACCTTGTCGTCGGGGTCGATCTGGACGAAGGTCATGCTCACCTCGCCCTGCACGAGGGTGAGCTCGTCCCCGTCGAGGGTGGCCTCGGCGTCCTCGTTGTTGATCGTGATCGTGATCGCGTCGTCGCCGTCGAGCTCCCAGGTGCCGGCGAGCTCCTGGCCGTAGGCCTCGAAGGTCGCGTCGCCGTTGTCGTCGAGCTCGAGGTAGATGCTCGCCCCGAGCATCTCGAGGGCGTCGTCGATCTCCTCCGAGGAGTACTCGTCGCCGCCCGAGGCGGCGGAGTCGACCTCCCAGGTGCCGACGAAGCTCTCGCGCGGGTCTGCCTCGGGGGCGCCGCCCCCGCAGCCGGCGAGGGTCAGGCAGAGCGCCAGGGCGGCGCTGAGCAGTGCGTGTGGCTTCCTCATGCGGACCTTCCTTTCGTCCCGGGCGGGCGCGTCCCGGCCGGGCTAGACGCGGGCGAAGAAGACGGTGGTGCCGTCGGCCTCGATGCCGAGGAGCCCGTCCTCGAGCTCGAAGGTGAGCTCCTCGCCCGTACCGTCGGCGACGAAGGTGCAGGTCGAGGCGTCCTCGGCCTCCCAGGTGCCGTCGGCGGTGGTCCCGAGGATGTCGATGGTGCCGTCGCCGCCCTCCTCGAGCTCGATCGTCATGGTGTCGCCGTAGTAGTCGACGAAGGCGTCGATCTCGTCGGAGCCGTACTCGACGCCGTCGGCCTCCATGGAGTCCATCTCCCAGGTGCCGACGAAGTTCGCGGAGTTGTCGCCGCCGCAGCCGGCGAGGCCGAGGCAGAGGACGAGGGCGCAGAGCGCGCCGATCAGGGGGAGCGTGCGGAGCTTCTTCATGGGCGGTCCTTTCGAGCGAACGGGTACGATGGCGCGTGCAGCGCCGGCGGGCCAGCGTCCCTCCGCGACCCCGCGCGCGCCGCAAGCAGTGTGGATTCTATGTGTTTTTCTGACACGGATGCGACGGGTCCCCTCCGCCGTCGGCGGAGGGAGGGACGTCGGGCCGCGGGAGGCGGAGATGGGAACGAAGGCGGAGGACGCGACGTTCGACCGCGGGCGCTTCGAGCGCCAGCGCGCGTTCGCGCTCGAGCTCGACCGGGAGAAGCACGTCGAGCGGCAGACGCACGTCGTCGGGATGTCGCGGCGCGAGAACGACGCGGAGCACTCCTGGCACATGGCCGCGCTGGTGTACCTGCTGCGCGAGTACGCCGACGAGCCCTTCGACCTCGCCCGCGCGCTCGCGATGGCGCTCTTCCACGACGTGGTGGAGAGCGACGCCGGCGACGCCTACGCCTACGACGAGGAGGCGCAGGCGTCCTCGCACGAGCGGGAGCGCGCGGCCGCCGCGCGCCTGTTCGGGATGCTGCCAGACGACCAGGAGGCGGACCTGCGGGGCCTCTGGGAAGAGTTCGAGGCCGGCGAGACGCCTGAGGCGCGCATGGCGCACCTCGCCGACAACCTCCAGCCCATGCTGCTCAACCTCGCCAACGAAGGCGACGACTGGCGGGCCCACGGCGTGCGCCGCTCTCAGACCGCCATGCGCCGCGCCCAGATCCACGCGGCTTCGCGGGACCTGGGCGCGGTCGTGGAGGAGCTCTTCGACGACGCCGTCCGCCGCGGCTGGCTGGGAGCCGACGGCGACGGGACGCGGACGTCGGCGCGCTAGCCGATGACGATCTCGCCGGAGGTGTAGGCGGACCACACGTCGGCGACGCTGCCATAGCCGCCGAGGCCCGTCAGCGTCTCGAACATGCCGGCGGCGACCGCCTGGTCGTTGAGCAGGCTGAGGTCCATGGTGCCGTCGGGCTCGCCGGAGCCGTCCACGTGGACGGAGCCGAACAGCAGGTACTGCTGGCCCTCGGAGTTCTGGACGAGCGCGAAGACGAGGTCGTCGGCGCTGTGGTAGCTCTCGTCGGCCAGCTCCATGCCGAGCCCGCCGTCGAGGGCCTCGGCGAGCGTGTCGTAGCCGCCCAGGGAGTTGATGAGGTAGAGGCCTTCGCTCCCGCCGCCCTTGGGCAGGGCCGCGATCTCGTCCTCGCCGAGCAGGTTCTGATCGGCGTCCATGACGCCGAGGGCCGCGCGGTCGCTGTCGCGCAGGAAGCACTCGTCGTAGCTGCTCCAGGAGTAGCCCTCGGACTCGAGCAGGCTCACCAGGTCCTCGCCGTCCAGCTCGACGCAGGCGTAGACGGTCGGGTTGCCGTTGGCGTCGACGCAGTCGGGGTCCTCCCACGCGGCCTCGGCCTCGACGGCCTCGGTCTCGGCGACGGGCTCCTCCTCCGCGGGGGCGTCCTGCCCGCCGCAGGCGGTGAGCGCCAGGCTGAGCGCCACGACGCACAGCATTCCGAGGAGGGGGATGCGGAGGAGCTTCTTGATCATCTCGTGCCTTCCTTTCTCTTCTGCGAGGCGGGCGCCGAGGCGCCCTGGGTGGAGTATCCCAGCCACCCGTCGCATCTGCGCGGCCCTTTCGGAGCCCTTGCGATGCCCTTACCTCGCCGTCGTCCGGGCTAGCGCGTCAGCTTGCGGCAGAGGTCCTCGAGGATCAGGTCGCGCCGCACGTAGTAGACGTAGCGGATCGGGTGGCGCCGCGGGTCGTGGCTGTAGTGGTCGTCGTACTCGGGGATGGGGGAGTGCTCGATCGTCGAGTAGCAGAACTCGTCGGGGTTCACGAGCCAGGCGAAGGGCGTCACGTCCCAGATGGTGCGGCTCCAGTACTCGTCGCGGCCGTTGTCGTGCGCCTCCTTGACGGTGATGGAGGTGAGGTAGTCGCAGACCTCGTTCTTCCCCTTGAGGTAGCGCTCGAGCTCGGCGCGGCTCACGCGGAACTCCGAGACGACGCCCTTGCACGGCAGCAGCACGACGGGGCAGCCGCAGCCGAACAGCACGCGCGCAGCGGCGACGTCCTGCATGAGGTTGAACTCGGCGTTGTCGGGCCAGTGGAAGGCCTGGCCGCCCAGCCACACCACCACGATGCGCTCGACGATCGAGGGCTCCATGAGGATGGCCGAGGCGACGTTCGTGATCGCGCCGGTCGCCAGGACGTAGAGCGGGTCGTCGGCGGGGCGCTCGAGGGCGAGGCGCACGATGGCGCGGGCCGCGTCGGACTCCACCGGCGTGGACTCGTCGGGCAGGTAGGACTCGCTGCCGCGGTACGTGGCCTCCCTGAGACGCTCCTCCCCGAGCAGGCCCAGCAGGCGCAGGATCTCGTCGTAGCTCTTGGCCATGCCCTCGGCGGGCGAGGAGGCCTTGTCGCGGATCACGGGGATGGTCTCGGTGAAGAAGGGGGCGGCGTTGATCGCGAGCACGTTGAAGCGCTCGGGGGCGCGCAGCGCGTAGGCGATCGCGTACTGGTCGTCGATCTCGTTGAACGCGTCGGAGTCGATGACGACGTCGAGCACCTCGTCGAGCGGCGGGCACTCGAGGCGTGCGAGCAGGGTCGCGGTGTCCATGGGAATCCCTTCGTCCGGGGCCTCTTCGGCCGATCTCCCGTCCGTTCCATCTTAGGTACGGCTATGGTGGGGAGGCGCCGCGTCCCGGCGGGACGCGGCGGGGAGTCGGCCGAGACGGAGGAGCGTGCCATGTCCGCAGACCTCACCCCCGCGGCGCTCGTCGCCGTCGCCATCCCACTCCTGGGGACGACGGCGGGGGCCGCCTGCGTCCTCTTCATGCGCGAGGTGGGCGCGTCGCTGCGCCGCGCGTTCCTGGGCTTCGCGGGCGGCGTGATGGTGGCCGCCTCGGTGTGGTCGCTGCTGATCCCGGCGATGGAGCTCTCGGCGGGGGAGGGCATGGCGCGCGCGACGCCCGCGCTCGTCGGGTTCCTCGCGGGCGTCCTCGGCATGCTCGCGATCGACTCGCTCGTGCCCCACCTGCACGTCGGGGACCCCGAGCCTGAGGGCAGGCCCGCGCGCCTGCCCCGGCAGACGATGCTGATGCTCGCGGTGACCATCCACAACGTCCCCGAGGGCGCGGCGTGCGGGGCCCTCGTGGCGGCCGCCCTCGCCGAGGGGGAGGGCGTCACCCTCGGCTCCGCCCTGGCGCTCTCGGTGGGTCTCGCCCTCCAGAACTTCCCCGAGGGGGCCGTGATCTCGCTGCCCCTGCGCGCCGAGGGCGCGGGCCGCGGCCGCGCCTTCCTCATGGGAGCCCTCTCGGGAGCCGTCGAGCCCGTCGCCGCGCTCGCCACCGTCGCCTGCGCCTCCCTGGTGACGCCCGCGCTGCCGCTCCTCATGGCCTTCGCCGCCGGGGCCATGGTCTACGTCGTGGTCGAGGAGCTCGTCCCCGAGGCCAGCCAGGGCGCTCACTCGAACCTGCCCACCATCGCCTTCTCGCTGGGCTTCGCCCTCATGATGGTGCTCGACGTGGTGCTCGGCTAGGCCCGCCTCCGTGCGGCTTCCCGACGCTGACGGGAGCCTGACGCGTTCGCGCCCCGCGCGCCCTTCCGGAGTGCGAAGATGGGGTCACCCTGTAGGCCGAGGGGTGGCGCGTGCGGGCTCGTGGCCGCGTCGCGACCCCAGAAGGAGGAGCGATGTTCTGTCCGAACTGCGGAGCCAGTGCTCCGGATTCCGCGCGTTTCTGCCCGAGCTGCGGCTTCGACCTCGAGGAGGCGCGCTCCCTGGCGAAGCCGGCCCCCGAGCCCGAGGCACCGGCCCCCGAGCCGGAGGCGAGCGCCGCGGTGCCGCCCGCGCCCGAGCCCGCGAGCACTGCGCCGGCCCCCGAGCCCGCGAGCACGGCGCCCGAGCCGGCCAGCACGGCCCCCGCGCCGGCTCCCGCCGCCCCCGTCCCCGAGGCCGTCCCGGCCGCTCCCCCGGCCCCGCCCGCGGACGGCTCCGTGCCTCCGGCCTCGGCGCCCGCCCCGGCCGCTCCCGAGCCCCGCAAGTCCAACTCGGGCATCGTCATCGCGATCGTGATCGTCGTCGCGCTCGCCGTCATCCTCGCCCTGCTCTTCTTCGTCTTCCGTCCCATGGTGTTCGGCGGCGGCGACGCGGGCGACCAGCCGCAGGGCCAGGTCGAGGAGGAGGCGGAGGACTGGCAGGACCCGGCCTGCACGGACGCCCACGGCAACCCCACCGGCTACGCCTGCCTGAACCTCGACGGTGACGAGCTCACCGAGCTCCTGCTCGACAACGACTACTACTGGAGCAACTACGACGAGTGCTACCTGCGCGACAGCGACCGCGCGGCGCTCGGCGTCATGGACTCCTCCGGCGCGCTGATGGGCAGGAACGACATCCGCGACCTCGACACGGGCGGCGAGGGCGAGCCCATCCTGATCATCAACTCCCTGGGCGGCTACGACACGATCCAGGAGTGCTTCGACGAGGGCCTCGGCGTCGAGCTCGCCGACCCGGACTACTACAGCGACCCCGACCTGATCGCCGCGATGGTCACCAACGAGGACGGCGAGGACTACCTCGTGCTCTGCTACGCCCACATCGACGGCTCCGGCAGCCCCGACGGCACCATGGACCTCGTCTTCGTCAACGACGACGGCGTCGCCTACGGCCTGTTCGAGCAGATGACCGGCGTGAGCGGCTTCTCCAGCGTCTCCGAGGCGTGGGACGCCATCTCCTCCGGTGCCGCCGCCTCCGAGGCCGAGGCCGGCCTGAGCGCCTAGCGCCCGGCAGGGCGACGAGCCCCCGAACGGCCGAGGGGCCCCGGACGACCGTCCGGGGCCCCTCCTCTTGCGGGCTCGCCGGGGTCGCGTCCGCCCTAGGCGAACAGCTCCGCGGCCTCGACCATGCGGTCGGCGATCCTCACGCCGAACGGGCAGCGCGGCTCGCAGGCGTGGCACTGGATGCAGGCGTCGGCGCGGACCTCGAGGGCCTCGTAGTGGCCGCGCACGGACGCGGGCACCTCGTCCTGCATCTTGGCGAGGTCGGCGAACTTGTTGACCATGGGGATCTCGATGCCCACGGCGCACGGCGCGCAGTGGCCGCAGTAGGTGCACTGGCCGGCGTAGCCGTGCGCGGGCGCGCTCGCCAGCACGCTCGCGTAGTCGAGCTCGTCGGGGGTCGCCGTCTCGTAGGCGCAGTTCTGCTCGACCTGCTCGACGGACGCGTGGCCGACGAGCACGGAGGCCACGGCCGGACGGGTGAGGGCGTAGTGGATGCACTGGGCCGGGGTGAGCGCGACGCCGAACGGGGAGAGGTTGGCGTCGAGCAGCCTGCCGCCGGCGAACGGCTTCATGACGGTGAGGCCGATGCCGCGCTCCTCGCAGGTGGCGTAGAACTTGGCGCGGACGGCGTCGATGCCGGTGCCGCCGGCGCTGAAGTCCGCCTCGTCGCCGAGCATGGTGTCGAGCTCGGTGGTGGAGGGCATCATGTCGAAGGCGGGGTTCACCGAGAACAGCATCATCTCGACGATGCCCGTCTCGATGGCCTTGAGGCCCATCTCGGGACGGTGGGTGGACATGCCGATGTGGTCGATGACGCCGGCCTCCTTCTGCTTGAGCACGTAGTCGATGAAGGGGCCGTTGAAGGTGCGGTCGAAGTCCTCCTCGTCGTCGATGTAGTGGATCATGCCGAGCTCGAAGTGGTCGCTCTCGAGGCGGCGCAGCTCGTCCTCGAAGGCGGGCACGACGTCGGCCATCTCGCGGGTGCGGACGTACTGGCCGTCCTTCCAGACGCTGCCGAAGTGGCCCTGGACGATCCAGTCGTCGCGGTGGCCGCGCATGCCGTAGCCGAGGTTGGAGCGGACCCGGGGGTCGCACATCCAGCAGTCGATGATGTTGACGCCCAGCTCGCGGGCGCGCTCCATGATCGTGCGCGTCTCCTCCTGCGTGCCGAGCAGCCACTCGCCGCCGAAGCCGACCTCGCTGACGCTCAGGCCGGTGTTGCCAAGGGTGCGATAGCGCATGTCTCTCCTCTCCGTGGACATCTGCAAGCGCATGATACACGCGCCGCCGGACTACACTGGGCCCGTGGTCGCGGGCGGGGCCCGCAGCGAGGGGAGGGACGCGGATGGCATGCGAGGAGCCGGTCGTCGACGTGTCGCTCGTGACGCGCGCAGGCGAGGCGCGGGTCTACGAGGTGCTCGACGACGACGGCGAGCGCCTGCGGGTGCTCGAGGTGGGCGGGGTCGTGCAGTCGGCGAGCTGGCCCGGCGACCGGTACTGCGAGCTGGCGCTGGCCTACACGCGCCTGTTCGACGCCGCCTTCCTCTCGCCGGCCCCCGTCCGCCGCGCGCTCGCGCTCGGCGGCGGCGGGTGCTCGTGGCCGAAGCACGCGGTCGCGACGCGACCGGACGTCCGCGTCGACGTGGTCGACAACGACGGGGCCGTGCTCGACGTCGCCCGCGACCTCTTCGGGGTGGACCGCCTGCTCGCCGAGCCCGGGGTCGCCGGGAGGCTCCGGCTCGTCGAGGCCGACGCCGTCTCGTTCCTCGAGGGCTGCGCGCCGGCCTCCTACGACGCGATCGTCGCGGACTGCTTCGCGGGCGCGGAGCCCGACGCCGCGCTCGCCGGGGAGCGGGCGGCGCGCCTCGCGCGCACCGTCCTCGCGCCGCACGGGACCTACCTCGCCAACGTCGTCTCCGCGCTCGAGGGCAGGCGCTCGCGCCGCCTGCGCGACCAGGTCGCAGCGCTGCGCGCCGCCTTCGCGCACGTGCGCGTCGTGCCGCTCTCGCCCGGGCGCCCGCGCCTCGTCGACAACGCCGTGGTCGTCGCCTCCGACGACGCCCTCGAGGTGCAGGGCGCTCTGCCGGAGGGGTGGCCCGGGGCCTAGGCGGGCACGTTGCCGTAGACGTCGGTGCCGCCCGTCTGGATCGTCTCGCGGTAGCGGAAGCGGCCGTCCCCCTCGTAGTCGAAGCGCATCAGCGCGCAGTTCGTGAGCAGGTTGCCCACCGGGTCCGAGCCGTGGACGCGCTCGAGGAAGGCGAGGGACGAGCGCATGTGGCTGACGGCCAGCACGCTGCCGCCGCCGGCCCGCTCCATCTCGCCGGCGAGCGCGGCCTGCATGCGGTCCTGCATGTCGGCGTAGGGCTCGCCGCCGTAGGGGACGAAGCCGTCGCGGTCGCGCTCGAAGGTGGCCTCGAGCATGCCGATCGGGCAGGCCTCGAAGATGCCGTAGAAGCTCTCCTTCAGCCCCTTGAGCCGGTCGTAGGAGCGCACCTCGCCGTAGAGGCCCAGCGAGACGAGCTCGAGGGTGTCGACGGCGCGCTCCTGGGTCGAGCAGCACAGACGGTCGAAGGCGATGCCGAGCTCGCGGATGCGCGCGGCCGCGCGCGTCGCCTGCTCGCGCCCGCGCTCGGTGAGCGGCGAGTCGCACCAGCCCTGGGAGCGCTGCTGGAGGTTGAAGGTGGTCTCGCCGTGGCGCATCAGGTAGAGGGTTCCGGCCATGCTCCTACCCCCTCCAGCAGATCGCGTCGCGGACGGCGTCGGAGGCCTCGCGGCCGACGAGCAGCGCGCAGACCTCGAGCGCGAAGGGGACGGCGGCGCCGAGGGCCTGGCCGGTCACGTGGTTGCCGCACACGGTCACCTGCTCGCCGGTGCAGCGCGCGCCGCCCTCCTCGAGGAAGCGCTCGCGGCCGGGGAACACGCTCGCGGGCTCGCCGTCGAGCAGGCCGAAGGAGGCGAGCACGCCGGGCGCGGCGCAGATGGCGCACACGAGCCCGCCCGCCTCGTCGGCCGCCAGGCACGCGGCCCGGACGGTCTCGGACGCCTGGAGGTTGTCGGAGCCGGGCAGCCCGCCGGGCAGCACGACCGCGTCGTAGGAGGCGGCGTCGGCCTCGGAGGCCCTGACGTCGCAGAGGATCGTGACCCCGTGCGAGGAGGTGACGCGGTCGCCGTCGCCCACGGCGGCGATGTCGACCTCGACGCCCGCCCTGCGCAGGATGTCGACGACGATCAGGCCCTCGCATTCCTCGAGGCCGTCCGCGAAGAAGATGAGCGCTCGTGCCATGGTGCGAACCTCCGATCAAGCGGTGTGTCTCACCGGATTACTGTAGCAGCTTGGCGGAAGGTCCACGGCCCCCTCGGGGGCCGCCCGTATAATCCTCCCGACCGTCCGGACGAAGGGGAGGGGATCGGATGAGGACGCTGCTGTTCTGCGGCTCTCCGCACGCGGAGGGCAACACCGCCCGCGCGCTCGGCCTCGTCGCCGAGGAGCTCGGCGCCGCGGGGATCGAGACGACGACGCTTTCCGTGGGGACCGAGCCGGTGCGGGGGTGCCTGGGGTGCCGCGTCTGCCGCGAGACCGGCCGCTGCGCGTTCGGCGACGGTCGGGTGAACGAGTTCCTCGACGAGCTCGCCGCCTCCGACGCGCTCGTGCTCGCCGCCCCCACCTACTACTTCAGCGCCGCCGGGCAGGCCCACGCCTTCCTCGACCGCGCCTTCTACGCCGGTCCCCGCGAGCTGTTCGCCCACAAGCCGGCGGCGGTGCTCTCCGTCGCGCGCCGCGCGGGCGCCGTGCCTTCGGTCGACGCGCTGCTGAAGTACCCGATGATCTGCGAGATGCCCGTCGTGTCCACCTGCTACCTGCCGGTCGCCTTCGGCTCGGCTCCCGGCGAGGTCGAGCGTGACGACGAGGGCGTCCGCATCATGCGCACCCTCGGGCGCAACCTCGCCTGGATGCTGCGCTCGCTCGAGGCCGCCCGCGCCGCCGGCGTGGAGCCCCCCGAGCCGCTCCCCAAGGCCATGACGAACTTCATCAGGTGACAGACGCCCCGACGACGAAGGGACACGACAGATGCCAGAGACCCGCAAGCCAGCCGCCTGCTTCTTCGACCTCGACGGGACGCTCGTGATGCGCGACATGGACGTGCCGGGCGTCTCCTACACCCCCGAGGAGCTGCGCGTGTGCGCCCCGCCGAGCGAGCGCGACGCCGACGCGATCCGCCGCATGGTGGAGGCCGGCAACCTCGCCTTCATCTGCACGGGGCGTGCCGTCTGCAACCTCCACCCCGAGCTGCTCGAGCTGCCCTGGAGCGGCATGGTCACGCTCTACGGCGGCTACGTCACCCTGGGCGACGAGGTGCTGCGCGACCACCCCTTCACCGAGGAGCAGCTCGCCGACCTCGTCGAGGGCCTCGACGAGTGCCGCGGGAACTCCTGCATCGTGGGCAGCTTCGACTGCGTCGAGACCTTCGACGGCATCCCGACGCTCGGCGGCTGGGAGCGCGTCCGCACCATCGACGACGTCCACCGCGCGGCTCCGGGCTCCACCTTCGGGAAGGTGTTCCTCGACTTCGACGCCGGCGAGGCGCTCCTCTCGCGCCGCATCGTGCGCGACCAGTTCCTCTACATGCCCGGGCTCGGCTCGGACCTGCCCTGGAGCGAGTTCTGCCCGGTCGAGAACGACAAGATGCTCGGCGTCCGCACGATCATGGCGCGCCTGGGAGATGCCGTGGGCACCACCTACGGCTTCGGCGACTCCGACCTCGACCTGCCGCTTCTGCGCGAGTGCGACGTGGCCGTCTCGGTGGGCAACGCCACCGACGCCCTCAAGGCCGAGAGCGACTACGTCACCGCGAGCGTGCGGGAGGGCGGCGTCGCCGCCGCCCTCGAGCACTTCGGGCTGTGCGGGTAGCCGCCCGCCGGCCGTAACGAGCCCGTGACACGCCCCTGCTAGGATGGCGGGCGTCTGCAGGGGCGCCCGCCGCGCGCGGGAGCGCGGGGAGGGGAGCGGCATGGGACTCGTCTTCGAGCCGGTGGGGACGGACGCGAAGGTGGCGGAGCTCGCGTGCGCGGCCGACAGGATCTGGCACGACTACTGGCCGGCGCTGATCGGCGAGGAGCAGACCGACTACATGGTCGAGATGATGCTCTCGCCGGAGGCGATACGGCGCGAGACGGCGCGCGAGGGCTACCGCTACTGGCTCGTGCGCGACGCCGGCAGGCTCGCCGGCTTCCTCGGCGTGCGCGCCGAGCGGCTCGCGCCCGGCGAGCGCGGGCTCTCGGCGGCCGTCGACGCGCGCTGGAGGAGCCGCCTGTTCGTCTCGAAGGTCTACCTCGACGCCTGGGCGCGGGGGCGCCACCTCGGCTCGCGCATGCTCGACTTCTGCGAGGCCCTCTGCCTGGAGGAGGGGCTCGAGGCGATGTACCTGCAGGTCATGCGTGACAACGAGCTCGGCGTCCGCTGCTACGCCGGCCGCGGCTTCGAGGTCGTCGAGGACCTCGACACCGACATCGGCGGGGGCCACGTGATGCGCGACCACATCATGGCGAAGGAGGTCGCGCGCCTGCGCTAGCCCTCCGAGTTCAGCGCGGCGACGATCTCGGTGACCCCGTCGGCGACCAGGCACGCGCCCGCCACCATCGTCGCCCACTGGGCGAGGGCGAACGGCGCGGCCAGCACGAGCGCCCCCATCAGGCAGGTGACGGCGCCGATCGCGGCGGCGGGCCTCCAGAAGGGGTGGTCCATGCGGCGCAGCGCGGCCGCCTCGGCGCAGTCGGCGACGCCCGTGAGCAGCACGACCGCCCCGAGCAGCGCGACGACGTAGGTCACGAAGAGCGCGGGGCGCAAGGCGATCAGGAGCCCGAGCGCGGCGACGACGCAGCCCAGGACGACGCGCGGCGCGAGCGAGCCCTCCTCGCGGCGGCGCAGCAGCGCCTCGACGAGCACGCAGGCTCCCACGAGCACGAGCGCCCAGCCGAGCAGCGCCGTGACGAGCCCGAGCGTGCGGTCCGGGTTGGCGAACACGGCCGCCCCGAGGGCGACGAGCGCGATGCCGGTGACCGCGATGGTGATTCTGCCGCGCACCGGCGGCCTGTGACCCTCTGCCATGTGACCCACGCTCCTCTCCCCGGCGCCTAGGCGACCGCGTCGCTCGCGCGCATCGCCTCGAGCGTGCGCGCGAACAGCTCGTCGAGCTCCCAGCCGAGCATCTCGGCCCCGCGCCTGATCACCTCGCGCGAGCAGCCCTCGGCGAAGCGCTTGTCCTTGAACTTCTTCCTGACGGACTTGACCGGCATGTCGTCCACGCTCCCGGAGGGGCGCATGAGCGCCGCCGCCCCGATCAGCCCGGTGAGCTCGTCGACGGCGTAGAGCACGAGCTCGCGCTCGGACTCCGGCCTGACGTCGCAGGCCGTCTCGCCCCAGCCGTGGCTCGCGCACGAGCGGACGACGTCCTCGGGCACGCCCGCCTCGCGCATGAGCTGCTGGCCGCGGACGCAGTGCTCCTCGGGGAAGCGCTCGAAGTCGAGGTCGTGCAGGATGCCGACTACCTCCCACTCGTCCGCCTCGTCGGCATGGCCGAGCTCGGCGGCGAACCAGCGCATGACGTCACCCACCACGCGCGCGTGGTGAAGGTGGAACTCCCCCTCGTTGTAGGTCGTGAGAAGCTCCCACGCCTGCTCGCCAGTGTACGCCATCGCCGCCGCCTCCCTCGAGTCCGCTAGATCATCGTACCCCCGGAGACGTCGACGGTGGCGCCGATGATCTGGCTCGACATGGGCGAGCAGAGGAAGGCGACGATGCGCCCGATCTCGATCGGGGTGGCGAAGCGGTGGGTGGGGAGCAGCTCGAGCTTCGAGTTGTAGTCCGGGTCGCCGGGGTGGTAGTGGTTGTCCGCGATCACGTAGCCGGGGACCACGGAGTTGCAGATGATGCCGTACTCGGTCGTCTCCTTCGCGATGGCGCGGGTGAGCGACGCGATCGCGCCCTTCGCCGCGACGTAGTGGCTCTTGTCGCGCCCGTTCTGGAAGAAGGCGGCCTTCGCGGAGAAGTTCACGATGTGGCCGGGGCGTCCGTCGGCCTTGCAGTCGCGCACGAAGCGGTTCGACATGGTGAAGACGTGGTTGAGCGCCCCGTTGATGCCGCGATCCCACTCCTCGTAGGTCATCTCGTCGAAGGGGCGCGGCGGGTTGCAGCCGCCGCTCGCGTTGTTGACAAGGATGTCGACGGGGCCCATCTGCCCCCTGATCTCGTCGAACAGGGGGTCGACGTCCTCGTGGACGGAGACGTCGCACATGAACGGGCGCACCTCGGAGCCGGTGCGCTCCGCGATGGCGGCGCAGGCGGCCTCGGAGCCCTCGCGGTCGGAGCGGTAGACGACGGCCACGCGGCAGCCCTCGTCCGCGAGCGCCTCGGTGACGCCGGCGCCGATTCCCTTGGCGCCGCCGGTGACGACGGCGACCTTGTCCCTGATGAGCAGGTCCATGAGCCCTCCCTCCGTCCGCCCCGCGGGGCGGTCGTGGCACAATTGGTCGACACCGACAAGCATAGGTCCCGCCGCCGCGCGCGGTCGCGTCGCGTCGCGCAGCGGTCGCCGGCGGGAGGGAGGGGCATGCGCGACCTGCTGGGATACCTGAGGGGCTACGGGCGCGAGTGCGTGCTCGCCCCCCTGTTCAAGTTCCTCGAGGCGGCCTTCCAGCTCGCCACCCCGCTCGTGGTCGCGAAGATCGTGGACCGCGGCGTCGCCGACGGGGACGGCGGGCTCGTCGTCGGGTGCGGCCTGGGGCTGCTCGCGCTGGCCGTCGTCGGCCTCGCCTGCGCCCTGTGCGCCCAGTACTTCTCCGCCCGCCTCGCCGCCGGCTTCGGGACGCGGCTGCGCGACGACCTGTTCGCCCACGTCCTCTCGCTTCCCCAGGAGCAGCTCGACGGCTTCGGCGACGCGACGCTCGTCACGCGCCTCACCAACGACACCCTGCTCATCCAGAACGGCGTGAACATGTTCTTCCGCCTGATCCTGCGCTCGCCGTTCGTCGTGCTCGGGTGCACGGCGATGGCCTACGTCATCGACGGGACGCAGGGGGCCGTCTTCACCGTCTCGGTCGGGGCGCTCTTCGCGATCGTGGTCGCGCTCGTCCGCATCCCGGTTCGCGGCTACGTGGCGGTCCAGGGGCTGCTCGACCGGGTCCAGTCCCGCACGCAGGAGAACCTCGCGGGCGTGAGGACCATCCGCGCGTTCCGCCGCGAGGCCGCCGAGGAGGGGGCCTTCGACGCCGACGCGGGGGAGCTGAGGTCCCGCCAGGTCTCGGTCGGGCGCGTCACGGCGCTCATGAACCCGCTCACCTACGTCGGCATCAACCTCTGCCTCGTCGCGGTGATCGCGACCGGCGCCGTCCAGGTGGACGCGGGCGCGCTCACGCTCGGCGCCGTCGTGGCGCTCACGAACTACGTCGCGCAGATCCTCGTCGAGCTCATCAAGTTCGTCGACTTCGTCGTGCTGATCTCCCGCTCGCTCGCGGCGGCCAGGCGCGTGAGCGCCGTGCTCGCGGTGCGCGGGTCGATGGGGGAGGGCGAGCTCGACGCCTGCGCCTGCGAACCCTCGCTCGCGATGCGTGGCGTCTCCTTCACCTACCCGGGCGCGGCCGCGCCCGCCCTCGAGTACGTCGACTTCTCCGTCCCCGCCGGCGGGGTGCTCGGCGTCGTGGGGGGCACGGGGTCGGGCAAGTCGACGCTCGCCGCGCTCGTGACGCGCACCTACGACGCCGGGGAGGGCGTCGTCGAGCTCGGCGGGCGCGACGTGCGCGCCTACGGGCTCGCCTCGCTGCGCCGCGCGGTCGGCGTCGTCGAGCAGTGGGCGCCCCTGTTCACCGGAACGATCGGCGAGAACCTGCGCTGGGGCGACCCGGACGCCGACGACGGGGAGCTGCTCGCGGCCGTGCGCACCGCCCAGGCCGACGACGTGCTCGCCTCCCGTCCCGAGGGCCTCGACGCCGAGGTGGGGGAGGGCGGCAGGAACTTCTCCGGCGGCCAGCGCCAGCGCCTCACGATAGCCCGCACGCTCGCGCGCCGCCCACGCGTCCTCGTCCTCGACGACTCCACCTCCGCGCTCGACTACGCGACCGAGGCCCGCCTGCGGGCAGCGCTCGCCCGCGACCTTCCCGGGACGACGAAGGTCGTCGTCTCCCAGCGCGTCTCGGCCGTGCGCCACGCCGACGCGATCGTGGTGCTCGAGGACGGACGCCAGGTGGGCTGCGGGACGCACGGGGAGCTGCTCGAGACCTGCCCGGTGTACCGCCAGATCTGCCTCTCCCAGCTCTCCGCCGAGGACGTGGGCGCATGAGCGCGAGGAGGGGGTCGGTCGCCAGGACGCTCGCCCTCATGGGGGCGCATCCCGGCCTCGTCGCCGCGTGCGCCGTCCTGTCCGTGGTCGTCGTCGCCTCGACGCTCGTACTCCCCGTGCTCTCGGGCGCCGCGCTCGACGGCATCGTCGGCGCGGGGGCCGTCGACTTCGCCCGCGTGGAGCGCATGCTCGCCCTCATGGGCGTCGCCATCTGCGTGACGGCACTCTCGCAGTGGGCGCTCACCGACGTCTCGAACCGGCTCGTCTACGGCCTCATGTACGAGCTGCGCGCCCGCGCCTTCGGCAAGCTCTCGCGCCTGCCGCTCTCGTACCTGGACTCCCATCCCTCGGGCGACGTCGCCTCGAGGATCGTCACCGACGTCGAGCAGCTCTCGATGGGGCTGCTCCTGGGGCTGCAGCAGCTTCTGACCGGCGTCCTGACGATCGTCGTCACGCTCGCCTTCATGTTCGGGCTCGACCCGCTCACGACGGGCGTGGTGGTGTGCGTCACGCCGCTCTCGGCCCTCGTGACGTCGTTCATCGTCCGCAGGAGCCGAGCCTACTTCACCGAGCAGAACGAGCGGCGCGGCGCCATGGCGGCCATCGCCGACGAGATGGTGCGCGGCGCCTCGACCGTGCGCGCCTTCGGCATGGCCGACGAGGTGTGCCGCCGCTTCGACGAGGCGGACGCCTCCCTCGGCGACGCGATGCGGCGCGCGGTGTTCGTCTCCTCGACGGCCAACCCCTCGACGCGCTTCGTCAACTCGCTCGTCTACGCCGGGGTGTGCGTGTTCGGCGCCCTCGCCGCGATCGGGGGGAGCGTCACGGTCGGCGGGCTCTCTGCGTTCCTGTCCTACGCGAACCAGTATTCGAAGCCCTTCAACGACATCTCCTCCGTGCTCAGCGAGTTGCAGAACTCCTTCTCCTGCGCCGAGCGGATCTTCGAGCTCCTCGATGAACCTGAGGTTGAGCTTGAGCGTGAGGGTTGCTTGAGGCTTGAAGAGGTGCGCGGACGGGTCGTCCTCGAGGACGTCCGCTTCTCCTATCAGCGGGGACGCGAGGTCCTCCACGGGGTCTCGCTCGCCGCGGAGCCCGGCCAGACGGTCGCCATCGTCGGCCCCACCGGCTGCGGGAAGACGACCCTCATCAACCTGCTCATGCGCTTCTACGAGGTCGACTCCGGCCGCATCCTCGTCGACGGCGTCGACGTGCGCGCGGTCAGCCGCGAGAGCCTCCGCTCCCAGTGGGGGATGGTGCTCCAGGAGCCCTGGGTCGCCGCGGGGACGATCCGCGACAACATCGCGATGGGCAGGCCCGAGGCCTCCGACGAGGAGGTCGCCGCGGCCGCCCGCCGCGCCCTGGCGGACCCGTTCATCCGACGCCTCCCGAAGGGCTACGGCACCGTCCTCGAGCCCGGCGGCCGCGAGCTGTCCGTGGGCCAGCGCCAGCTGCTCTGCATCGCCCGCCTCATGCTCGCCCTGCCCCCGATGCTGATCCTCGACGAGGCGACGTCCTCGATCGACACGCGCACGGAGCAGCGCGTCCACGAGGCCATGCTGCGACTGATGGAGGGACGCACGAGCTTCGTGGTGGCCCACCGCCTCTCGACGATCCGCTCGGCCGACCTGATCTGCGTGATGCGCGACGGCCGCGTCGCCGAGCGCGGGACCCACGAGGAGCTTCTCGCTGCCGACGGCTTCTACGCGGAGCTCTACCGGGCGCAGTTCGCCGGTGTCGACGAAGGCTAGCGGCCCTCCGCGTTGGACTATCATTGACCGGTCGCTTACTGATTCGAACGGCGTCCGGTCCCGCATGCCGACGTCGCGCACAGAGGAGCACGCGAATGGAGCCAGCCCCGTCACCCCCGTGTCATAGCCTCGATGGAGGCTGCCTGCACGTCGGCCGCCTCACCGGGGCGCTTTCACTGCTCTGCGCGCTTGCCCTCGCCGCGCTCCTGGCGTGGCCCTCCCAGGCTCTCGCCGCCATCTGCGGACCCTTCGAGGTCACGGGCGGCGTCCAGGGGCAGGACTACGCCTACGTCCCCGAGACGGGCTCGCTCACCGTCCTCACGGGCACACCGCTCACGATCGGGATGGCGGCCGGCTGCGAGGGGTCGGCGTCGGGCACGATCACCGTCGCCTCCGGGGTCTCCGCGACGCTCACGCTCAAGGGCGTGACCTCGGCGACCGGCGCGGGCTCCGCGGCCGTGTCCTTCCCGGGCGACGCCACGTGCTCGATCACGGTCCTCGACGCCGACCCGCTCCCGGAACCCGAGGTCCCCGACCCGGCGACCCCCGATCCCGCCGAGGGCGCGGGGAGCGGCGGGCAGAACCCGCCCGCCTCCCCGGAACAGGGTCCTGAGCAGGAGCCCGATCCCGGATCCGTCCCGAACGGCGACAAGTCGGAGCCCTCCGGGAGCGAGACGTCCGGGACCGTCCCAGACCCCTCCGTCCCGTCCGGGACGTCTTCCGCGACCTCGTCCGCCAATGGCCCCGAGACCTCCGGGACGGCGGGCCACGCCTACTCCTGGCAGGTGACGAGCGCCTACGGGCAGGGGCTGCAGCGCTACCTCCTCGTCGACGGCGTGCGGGCCTCCCAGGGCCTCTACGACCTGGGTAACGGCCTGTGGACCTACGTCCGCCCCGAGGGCTACGTGGTGCGCGGCCGCTGGACGGACCCGACGACGGGCTACGTCTACCTCGCGGACAACGACGGCAGGCTCGCGTCCCCGGGCTGGGTGGTTTCTTCGGCCTACGGCCAGGGGCTCCAGCGCTACTGGGTTGACGAGGTCGCCCACGCCTGCGTGCCGGGCCGCTCGGGCGGCGGCTGGGACCACCTCACCACGGCCGCGGGCTACGTCCTGCGCGGCGCGGGGTCCTACGCCGGCGGGAAGTACTACGCGAACAACGAGGGCCTGCTCACCGCGAGCGGCTGGCTCGTCACGAGCGCCTTCGGCCAGGGCCTCCAGCGCTACTGGTTCGCCGACGGGACGATGGCCGCGGCGGGCCTCTACGAGACGGGCGACGACGCGTGGTCCTACGTCCGTCCGGAGGGCTTCGTGGTCCGCGGCAGGTGGGTGAGCCCGACGACGGGCTACGTCTACCTTGCGGACAACGACGGCGTCCTCGCCCCGGTCGGCTGGGTGGTCTCCTCGGCCTACGGGCAGGGGCTCCAGCGCTACTGGGTCGACGCCGACGCCCATGCCTGCGTCCCCGGCGCTTCCTCGGACGGCTGGGACCACCTCACCACGGCCGCGGGCTACGTCCTGCGCGGGGGCACGACCTATGCGGGCAGGAAGTACTACGCGAACAACGACGGCGTGCTCGCCATGGACGGCTGGGTCATCACGAGCGCCTTCGGGCAGGGCCTGCAGCGCTACTGGTTCGTCGACGGCACGATGGCGGCCGCCGGCTTCTACGACACGGGCGGCGGGACGCGCACCCTCGTGACCGCGAACGGCTACGTCCTGCGCGGCGGCACGACCTATGCCGGCAGGAGGTACTACGCGGACAACGACGGCCGCCTCGCCGAGTGCGGCTGGCTCATCACCTCCGCCTTCGGGCAGGGGCTCCAGCGCTACTGGCTCGAGGACTTCTCCGTGGCAGACGCCGGCCTCTACGAGACGGGCACTGACGTGTGGTCCTACGTCCGTCCGGAGGGCTACGTGGTCCGCGGCAGGTGGAAGGCGCCGAACGGCTGGACCTACCTCGCCGACAACGACGGCAGGCTGGCCGGCCCGGGCTGGGTGGTCTCCTCGGCCTACGGCCAGGCGCTGCAGCGCTACTGGGTCTCCGAGCTCGGCCCCGACGGCGCCCTCGCGCACGCATGCATCCCGGGCCTGAACCAGACGGGCGACTCCTCGTGGTGCTACACGACCGCGGCCGGCTACGTGCTCCGCGGCACCTACGACACCGGTCACGCGCTCGTCTACCTCGCCGACAACGACGGCGCGCTGCCCTCCACGACGGGCTGGCTCGTCACGGCGAAGTACGCCGGCAGCCTGCAGCGCTACTACATCGACGAGACCTCCCACGCGGCCCGCACCGCCTACTTCGTCGTCGACGGCGTGAGCTACTGGGGCGTCGCGGGCAAGGGCTACGTCGTGCGCAACGGCTGCTTCGAGAGCGGCGGGCGCTGGTACCACGCCGACAACGACGGCAAGGGGACGTACCTGCCGACGGGCAAGTGGGGCTACCAGAACCCCGCCGGCTACTACCAGGTCTCCGCCTACGACGTGAAGGTCCCGCAGGGCCACGGCATCTTCTCCTACGCGACGGACTCCCGCATCTCGCCGGACGCCACGCGCGAGCAGTGCGTCGAGGCCTTCATCGCCCGCGCCTACGACTACCTGGGCACGAAGTACGTGTGGGACTACGCCTGCGCGCCGGGCGTCGGCGTGGACTGCGCCGGCCTCGTGCTGCAGTGCCTCTACGCCGTCGGCATCGACCTCGGCGAGCTCAACCCCTACAACCACTACTACACGCCCGGCCACGACCAGTATGCGAACTGGATGCGCGAGCTGCCGGGCTTCCTCCACGTGAGCTTCGCGGACCGTCGTCGCGGCGATCTCGTGTTCTGGGAGGGACACGTCGCCATCTACCTCGGCAACGACCAGATCATCGAGGCCAACGTGCCGGGCGTCGGCATCGCGAGCGTGTACCGCTACGGGACCCCCATCGCCGTCGCCCGCCCGTTCCAGTAGGGGGAGGCGCCGGAGCGCGCGAACGAGGGAGGGGCGGCCGCGCGGCCGCCCCTCTCCCTTTGTCGCCGGCGTCCTGCCGCGCTTGTCTCAGGAGCGCTTCGAGAGCACCTCGCGCTCGTAGCGCTCGACCTCGGCGAACCACCCGAAGCCGGCCGGCACGCCCTGGCGCGCGCAGTACTCGGCCCACACGTCCGCGAACGGGAGGGTCTTGGCCTCCTCCATGAGGGCGAGCTTCTTGGTGAAGTTCCCGGCGTCCTGCAGCTCGCGCAGGGCCTCGTTGGGCTGCAGCAGCGCCCAGAGGAGGGCCTTCTGCAGCGAGCGCGAGCCGACGACCCAGGCCGCCACGCGGTTGATCGAGGCGTCGAAGTAGTCGCTGCCGATCAGGACGCGGTCGACGCAGCCGTTGCGCACGATCTCCTTGCAGAGCTCGCGCAGCTCGTCGTCGAAGGTGACGACGTGGTCGGAGTCCCAGTTCATCGGGCGCGACACGTGCAGGGGCACCCAGTCCTCGAACAGCTCGAGGGTCGGCAGCTTCTCCGAGACGGGCTCGCCGGGGTGGTAGTGGCCCGTGTCCATGAGGACGTGGACGTGGGGGCGCCCCATCGCGTAGGCGAGGTAGAACTCGGGCGAGCCGACGGTGTAGGCCTCGACGCCGATGCCGAACCACTTCGACTCGACGGAGTCCACCACGCGGTCGAGCGGCTCGGCGTAGACCTCGTCAAGCGAGTCGCGCAGGCGACGGCGCGGACCGAAGCGGTCCGCGGGGACGTCCTTGAGGCCGTCGGGGATCCACAGGTTGCACTGGACGAGGTCGTCGAGCTCCTCGCCGATGCGCTGGCTGATCTCGCGGCAGCGCAGGCAGTGGTCGATCCAGAAGCGGCGGACCTCCGCGTCGGGGCTCGAGAGCGAGAGTCCGTCGCGCATCATCGGGTGGGAGAAGACGGTCGGGTTGAAGTCGATGCCGTAGCCGCGCTCGCGCGCCCACGCCACCCAGGGCTCGAAGTGCTCGTAGCCGATCCGGTCGCGGTCGACCCAGGGGTGGGCGTCGTCGAAGATCGCGTAGCTGGCGTGCAGGGCGATGCGCTTGGCGCCCGGCACGAAGCGCATCGCGAACTCGAAGTCGGACGTCAGCTCGGCGAAGGTGCGGGCGCGTCCCGGGTAGTCGCCGGTCGCGAGGATGCCGTTGCCGGTGCCTCCCTGCGGGCTGTCATAGCCGACGAGGTCATCGCCCTGCCAGCAGTGGACGCTGAGCGCCTTGCGCGAGGCGACCTCCATCGCCGCCTCGACGTCGATGCCGAGCTCCTCGTAGGCGCGGGCTGCGGTCGTGAAGTCCATGGCGTGCTCCCTCTCATGCGGTCACGGTCGTGAGGACCACGATAGCGTCCGGAGAGGCCAGCGCCGCGGCGACGGCGCAGCCGGCCGCGAGCGACGGGGCGAGCGCGAAGGAGTCGGACCCGCGCGCCCCGCGCAGGAGCAGCGCGACGGCGCAGGCCGCGCCGAGGACGAGGCCCGTCGCGAGCGCGACGAGGCCGGCTCGCAGGCCGAGCACGAGCCCGGACGCCGCGAGGAGCTTGACGTCGCCGCCTCCCACGGCGCCGCCCGCGGCGCGCGCGAGGGCGAGCGGGGCGCCGGCCGCGACGGCCCCCGCGAGGCGCGCCCCGAGGCCGGTCCCGGCGTCGGGGAAGGGGACGCCGCAGGCGGCGACGAGCAGCCCGAGCGCCGCGACGCAGAGGACGAGGCGGTTCGGGACGACGCGGCGGGCGAGGTCCTGGCGGGCGGCCCACCAGAGCATGAGGAGGTAGGCCGCGGCCGCGAGGGCCGCCGGCGTGGGTCCCCACAGGGCGAGGGGGCAGGCGAGCGCCGCGCAGGCCGCGGCGAGGTCGACGGCGCCGGGCCTAGGCGCCTCGGGCATCGGAGCCCCCCGCCTCGAGGCGCACGGTCGCGTACAGGACGTCCGCACCGTCGCCGAGCTCGACGACGGCCGCCCCCTCCTCGGCGTGCACGACGGGGCGGATGACGTCGCCCAGGACGGCGGGGGTGCGGTAGCTCGCCTCGACGCGCGAGACGTCGTCGCCCATGCCCGCCGCGAGGCGGGCGAGCTCGACGTAGTAGGCGTTGTTGACGTGGCGGTTCGTGTCGAGCAGGTGCTCGGTCACCGTCGTCGGGGCGGCGGGCTCCCCCTCGCCCCGCGCGCGGATGCTCAGCCTCGTGCGCGGCAGGTCGAGCCGCGCGCCGCACTCGGGGGCGTAGCGCTCGGTCTCGGAGTCAGGCACGCGGGCGGAGCGCCCCTCGTCGAAGCGGTAGTACAGCCACATCGAGTCGGCCTCGGCGAGCAGGGTGCCGTCGGCGGCCTCCATGGTGAACTCGCGCGCGGCCACGCGTCCGTCCACGTTCACCGGCCAGGTGCTCACCGTGACGGCGTCGCCCAGGCTCGGGCGGCCGTGCACGCGCACCTGCCAGGCGGCGAGCAGCCAGGCGGCGTGGTCGCGGCCGAGCACCTCCCAGCCGCCGCCCACGGACTCGGAGTGGAAGACGGAGCAGTCCTGGAAGTAGTCCATCAGGGACTTGAGCGTCAGCCTGCCGGCGACGTCCGTCTCGGAGTAGCGGATCCTGCCGTCGAACGAGTACATCGGGCCTCACGACCTTTCCAGCGCACGGGCGCTATTCGCTTCTGAGGGCCTCCACCGGGTCGCGGCGCGCCGCCGCCTGGGAGGGGATGATCGAGGCGACCAGGGTGAGCGCGACGCTGAGGGCGACGAGCCCGACGGCGGCGCCCACAGGCAGGCGCATCACCGAGGGAACCCCCATCGACTCGAGCACGGCCGCGTTCACCGGCACCGAGACGGCGGCGACGAGCGCCACGGCGAAGACGCCGGCCGCGAGCCCCTCGAGGGCCGCCTCGGCGTTGAACACGGAGGCGACGTTGAGGCGCGAGGCGCCCAGGGCGCGCAGGATGCCGATCTCCTTGCGCCGCTCGATCACGGAGATGTAGGTGATGATGCCGATCATGATCGAGCTCACCACGAGGCTGATGCTCACGAACGCGATCAGCACGAGCGAGATCGTGTCCACGATGTCGGTGACCGAGCCCATGAGCGCGCCGATGCCGTCGGAGTAGGAGATGACGCGCTCGTCGAGCCCCTCGGCGCGCATCTCGTCGTTGTATCCCTCGATGAGGTCGAGGACCTGCTCCTTGGCCTCGAAGTCGACGGGGTAGAAGCGGATCGCCTCGATGTCGTCCTCGCCGGCGTAGCCCAGCCTCTCGAGGTTCGACTCGAGGGTGAGGGAGCTCTCGCCGGAGTAGGCGGCGAGCAGCGACATCAGGTCCTCGCTCGTCATGTTGACGTGGATCGCGTCGGCGAAGGCGCCGGCGTCCACGGAGACGGCGTCGCGCATGCCCTCCGCGAGCCTGCCGGTGAGCTGGGTCATGGCCTGGGCGAGCGAGGAGCGCATCGCCTCGCCGAGCGCCGCGGAGAGCTGGGCCGCGATCTGGGCGGAGGCCTGCTGGGCGTAGGCGTCCACGCGACCGGCCATGTAGCCGGAGAACAGCGCGGTGACGGACTCCCCGAGGCCCGTGTCGCCGAGCTCGGCGGCGAGGCGCTCCCCGGCCTGGGCGACGAGCTGGCGGGCCGGCTCGGAGTCGAGGTAGGCGTCCATGTCGTCGAGCCCGGACTCGGCCCATCCCGCGATGAGGTCGCCCATGAGGTCGGCCGCGACCCCCGAGACGATCGCACGCTGCTCGTCGTCCAGCTCGAAGCCCTGCTCGGCGACGTAGTCGGGGAAGCCCGCCATGTCGGCGGCGAGCTGACCCATCATCTGGCCCATCACCTGGTCCGCGTCGACGGCTCCCTCGAGCGCCGAGAGGTCGAGCGAGCCCTCGTCGAGGGAGGGGCCCGCGTCCGCGAGGGCCGAGGAGTCGAAGGAGAACGCGCCGGCGAGGGCGGCCTCGTCGACGGTGAAGAGGTCCTCGAGCTCCACGGCAGAGGCGCCCGCCTGCAGGGACTCGAAGGTCTCGCCCGTGAAGACGTCGACCTCGGGGCTCGCGAGCTGCTGGCGCACGACGTCGAAGCCGGAGGCCTCCTCCATCATCCTCAGGGTGAGGTCGTGGGTGTAGGCGATCCCCTCGCTGAGGGCCGCCATGCCCGTCTCCTCGTTGGGGCGGATGACGCCCACGACGCGCAGCTCGGTGCCGTGCTCGTCGAGGACGCCGCGCATGTGGTCCGCGTCCGAGGAGCGGTCGACCCAGCGGCCGTCCGCCTGGGCGTAGGTCGCGGCGGCGGGGACCACGGTGTAGGTGAGGTCGAGGACCTCGTCGTAGGTCACCGGCTCGCCTGCGTCCGGGACCTCGTAGGCCGAGCCGTCGGCGAGGGCGGCCATCGCGTCCTGGACGACCTGCGGGTCGCGGACGCCGATGCTGTGGAGCGTGTAGTCCGTGACGCCGCCCCTCGAGTTGAGCACGAGGACGCACTCGTCCCAGGACTCCGGCCAGCGCCCCGCGACGACGTCGTACTGGCTCTCGAGCAGGTCCTGGTCGGAGAGCATCTCCTGGAAGGACCCCGACATGGCGCCCGAGGAGAAGCCCATGCTCTCCGTCATGGACACGCCGATCGCCGAGGTCTGGTCGGACAGGGCGGGGGAGGGGTTGAGGCGCGTCGGCTCCCCGGCGGCGTCGGTGCCGTACACCTGCAGGTCGATGCCGTAGTCGTAGTCGACGGCGGCGCAGAGGTCGCGGACCTCGGAGCCCTCGCCCTCGATCCAGTCGCGCAGGCTCGCGAGGTCGTTCGACTCGACGTGGGAGAACATGTCCTCGAGGACGCGCATCTCCTCGATCGCGCCCTCGGGCGCCTCCTCCGCGTCCGAGGAGGCGTCGATGCCCATGAGGGCGGCGAGGTCGGCGTTCGACCTCGTGACCGAGAGCGGGTAGGAGCTCAGGGTGTCGGCCTCCACCTTCGCGATGTACTCGTTGACGCCGTTCGACAGGGCGAGGATGGCGGCGATGCCGATGATGCCGATCGAGCCGGCGAAGGCCGTCATGATCGTGCGGCCCTTCTTCGTCATCAGGTTCGAGAAGGAGAGGGAGAGGGCCGTGAGCGGCGACATCGAGGAGCGGTCCTCGCGCCCGCCCGCCTCGGCGGGCTCCGCCTCCGCGACCTCGCCGGGCTCGAAGGGGTCGGAGTCGCCCGCGACGCGGCCGTCGGCGATGCGCACGACGCGCGTCGCGTAGGCGTCGGCGAGCTCCGGGTTGTGGGTGACCATGATCACGAGCCGGTCCGCCGCGATCTCCTTCAGCAGGTCCATGACCTGCAGGCCCGTCTCGGTGTCGAGCGCGCCGGTCGGCTCGTCGGCGAGCACGATCCGCGGGTCGTTCACCAGGGCGCGCGCGATCGCGACGCGCTGCTGCTGGCCGCCGGAGAGCTGGGCGGGCAGCTTGTCGACGTGCTCGGCGAGGCCCACGCGCGCGAGGGCCTCGCGGGCGCGCTCGCGGCGCTCGGCCGGACCCGTGCCGGAGAGCGTGAGGGAGAGCTCCACGTTGGCGAGGACGCTCTGGTGGGGGATGAGGTTGTAGCCCTGGAAGACGAAGCCGACGCGGTGGTTGCGGTAGCCGTCCCAGTCCGCCGGCGTCCAGGCCGCCGTGGACGTCCCGTCGACGAGCAGGTCGCCGGAGTCCATGCGGTCGAGCCCGCCGAGGACGTTGAGCAGCGTCGTCTTACCCGAGCCCGAGGGGCCGAGCACCGCGACGAACTCGCTCTCCCGGAAGGCGAGCGAGACGCCGTCGAGCGCGCGCTGCACGAAGGACCCGGTCGCGTAGGACTTACGGACGTCCCTGAGCTCGATCACGTGGGTCCTCCTCGCGGGCCGGGGCTCTCTCGTGTCAGCCCTCTTGTATACCCGAATCGCCGCGCCGCCAACGGGCGCCCCTCGTCTATCATCGTCGCCATGGGAAAGACGCCTGAGAGAAGAACGCAGCCGTTCTCGAGCATCCTCGCCCTCGCGGCGCCGGTCATGCTCGGCTACGTCGCCATCGGCCTGCCGAGCGGGATCCTGGAGAGCAAGATCGGGATGACGCCGCTGATGGTGCTCGTCCTCTCCGCCTCGTTCTACACCGGCTCCGGCCAGTTCATGCTCTCCAACCTGCTGATGGCCGGCGTCCCGGCTCCCTCGGCGATTGCGTCCATCACCTTCGTCAACACCCGCCAGCTGCTCTACTCGGCCTCGTTCGCCCCCTTCTTTGACGGGGTGGGCAGGCTGTGCACGTTCCTGTTCTCCGCCACCGTCACCGACGAGACGTTCGCCCTGAACCTGCTGCGCCTGAGCGACGACGAGCAGGAGTGGGGCGCGTGGGACGCCTTCCTGCTCAACGTCACCTGCATGAGCTCGTGGGCGCTGTCGAACTGCGTCGGCGCGCTCGTGGGCGGCGTCCTGAGCATCCCGGTCGCCATCGCCTCGTTCGCGATGACCTCGATCTTCGTGTGCCTGCTCGTCACCCAGAGCCACTCGCGCCCCACCCTCGTCTGCTCGCTGTTCGCCGCCCTGGGCGTCGTCGCCTGCAAGCTCGTCGGGCTGAGCTCGCCGGCCATCCTGCTGGGGGCCCTCGCGGGGATCGTCGCCGGCACGCTCGCAGGGGAGGTGGGGGGCAGATGAGCTGGCCGACGTTCTGGCTGTACTACGCCTGCCTCATGGCCGGCATGCTCGTGTGCCGCTGCGCCCCGATGTTCCTGCTCAAGGGGCGGCGCCTGTCCGAGCGCACCGAGCGCGTCCTCGGCCTGATCCCCGCGGCGGCCTTCGCGGCCCTCGTCGCGAACGACCTGTTCTCGCCCGGGATGTTCGACGCGGGCCTCGTCGCGGGGCTCGTGCCGCTGGCCGCGGCAGCCGTCGTCGCCGTCGTCGCCCACCTCTCGAGGTCCCTCGTGGCCTCCGCCGTCGTCGGCGTCGTCGTCTACGCGCTGCTCGCGTTCGTGGCCTAGCGGGGACCTCGCGCCGCCCCGCTGGTATCATGGGGCGGTCCGGGCCGTGCGTCGCCACGAGGTTCGTCTGGAGGTCACGCGATGAAGGGCATCGTCCTCGCCGGGGGTTCCGGCACCCGCCTGCATCCCGTCACGACGGTCACGTCGAAGCAGCTGCTTCCCGTCTACGACAAGCCGATGATCTACTACTCGCTGTCCGTGCTCATGATGGCCGGCATCCGCGACGTCCTGATCATCTCCACGCCGAAGGACCTCCCGAACTTCGAGCGCCTGTTCGGGGACGGGTCCGGCCTCGGACTCAACCTCAGCTACAAGGTGCAGCCCTCGCCCGACGGCCTCGCCCAGGCCTTCATCCTCGGCGAGGAGTTCATAGACGGCGACCGCTGCGCGCTGATCCTGGGTGACAACATCTTCTACGGCCACGGCTTCGAGGCCATGCTCGCCAGCGCCGCCGCCCGCGAGCGCGGCGCGACCGTGTTCGGCTACCAGGTCGAGGACCCGGAGCGCTTCGGGATCGTCGAGTTCGACGAGTCCGGCCGCGCCATCTCGATCGAGGAAAAGCCCGAGCACCCCAAGAGCGACTACTGCGTCACGGGCCTCTACTTCTACGACTCCGACGTGTGCGAGTGCGCCAAGACGCTCGAGCCCTCCGCCCGCGGCGAGCTCGAGATCACGGACCTCAACCGCATCTACCTGGAGCGCGGAGACCTCAACGTCGAGCGCCTGGGCCGCGGGTTCGCCTGGTTCGACACCGGCACCGTCGACTCGCTGTTCGACGCCGCCGAGTTCATCCGCGTCGTCGAGAAGCGCACGGGCGTCAAGGTGTGCGCCCCCGAGGAGATCGCCTACCGCCAGGGCTGGATCGGCCGCGAGGCCCTCGCCGCGGCCGGGGAGCGCGCGAGGAAGTCCGACTACGGCTCCTACCTGCTGCGGGTCGCCCAGGCGTAGTAGGGGCTGTGGGGGTCGACCACCAGCAGGTTGGCCCCCTCGAGCACGCGCACCTCGTAGCGGTCCGTGGTCCCGCTCACCAGCTCGCCGTCGAACTCGAGCGGCAGGCGCATGGAGGCGCGCACCTCGATCTCGCGCCCGCGGAAGCTCTCGACGAAGGGGCGGCCCAGCGTCTCGCCCGTCGGGTCGAACAGGCCCGCGAGCAGCGGGCTCACGAGCTGGGTGGTCCGCTCGTTCTCGAGCACGAGGCACTCGATCAGCCCGTCGTTCATCCTGCTCTCGGGGACGAGCTGGATGCCGGCGGTGATGGTCGTGTTGTTGCCGACGATGCAGGACACCCCCGAGCGCTCGACGGTGCTCCCGTCGATGGTGATCTCGTAGTCGACGATGGGGGGCTCCAGGTTCGAGGTGGCGGCGACGAAGTAGGCGGCCTCGCCGTAGGCCTCCTTGAGGTCGGCGGCCGTCCTCATGATGTTCGCGTCGAACCCCAGGCCCGCCATCATCGAGAAGCCCCGCTGGTGCTCGCGGCCCTCGTCGTCGACCCAGCGCATCTCCGCCAGGTCGGTCGCGACGAGCGCGCCCGCGCGGCAGGCCTCGACGATCGCCGCCGGCTCGAACGCGTTGCCGATCGCGTTGAACAGCAGGTTCGCCGTGCCGGAGGGGAAGACGCAGGTGGGGACGTCGCGGTAGCGGAGCGCGTAGAGGACGTTCGCGACGGTGCCGTCGCCGCCCGAGGCCACGACGAGGTCGAAGGACTCCGCGTCGGAGAGGGCGTCGCGCGGCTCGACGCCGGCGCCGATGAGGCGGATGGTGCACTCGTCGCCGCTCTGGAGCAGGAGCCGCTCGAACTCGTAGATGGCGTCCAGTCCGAAGCCGCTCAGGCTGTTATGGACGATGAGCGTCTTCATGCGCACCCCCGCTGGGGCGCCCGGGCGTGCCGGGCGCGGGTCGTTGGCTATCATCTTCCCGTATACCCCCTCGGGCCCGCGCGTTGCGGTCCGGAGGGCATAGACGCCAATTATCGTACTGGGGGGACAGCTTGTACCTTACGGACTTCGAAGGGCTGCGCGCGTTCTGCGAGCGGTCGCGCTCCGCGGACGTGCTCGCGGTCGACACCGAGTTCCTGCGCGAGAAGACGTTCTACCCCCGCCTCTGCCTGATCCAGCTGGCCACCGACGACGAGGTCGCCGTCGTGGACCCGTTCACGGTCGACGACTTCTCCCCGCTCGAGGACCTGCTCGTCGACGAGCGGGTGACCAAGGTGTTCCACGCCTGCCCGCAGGACCTCGAGGTGATCCGCCACGAGCTGGGCTGCGTGCCGCGCCCCGTGTTCGACACCCAGGTGGCCTGCGAGTTCCTGGGGCACCGCCCCCAGATCGGCTACGGCGCGCTCGTCCAGGCCTACACGGGGGTGCGGCTGGACAAGGCCGAGACGCTCTCCGACTGGTCGCTGCGGCCGCTCGACGAGCGGCAGCTGGGCTACGCCGAGGCCGACGTGAGCTACCTGCCCGGCATCTGGCGTCAGATGGTCGCGGAGCTCGAACGCCTCGGCAGGCTGTCCTGGGTCGAGCCGGAGATGGAGGCCGTCGCCGACCCGGCGCGCTACGAGCACGACCCGCGCGCCGCCTACCTGAGGCTCAAGCGCTCCGGGGGGCTCACGCGCCGGCAGCTCGCCGTCGCCCGCGAGCTCGCCGCCTGGCGCGAGGGGAGGGCCGCCTCCGCCGACATCCCGCGCAAGTGGGTGATGCGCGACGAGACGGTCGTCGAGATCTCGAAGCGCTGTCCGCGCACGGCCGCCGAGCTCGGGCGCATCCGCGGCGCGCAGCAGCTCAAGGGGGAGGACCGCGACGCCGTGCTCGCCGCGGTCGCGACCGGGCTCGCCGTGCCGGCCGAGCTGCAGCCCCAGCAGCGCCGGCGCCCGCGCGCCTCGGCCGAGTCCGAGGGGGTCGTCGACCTCATGTACGCGCTCGTGCGCGTCGTGGCGGAGGAGAACGGTCTCGCGACGCAGCTCATCGCCACCCGCGACGACCTCGCCGACTTCGCCTCCGGCGCGCCGGGGTGCCCGCTGCGCGAGTCCTGGCGCATGGAGCTGGCAGGAAGCCGCCTCGAGCGCCTGCTCGCCGGCGAGGTCGGCCTCACGGTGAAGGACGGGCGCGTCGAGCAGCTCTAGGGTTTGGCGTCCGGCCCGTGTGGGAAGATAGGTCCCTGAGGGGGCGCCCTGCCGCCCCTCGGCCCCGATGATAGGAGCGCGATGTTCTACAACCCGTCCTACCTGCTGCTCGTGGTCGTTTCCCTCGTGCTCGGGCTCGCGACGCAGTCCTACATCAACCGCACGTACAAGAAGTGGTCGCGCGTGCCCGCCGCCACCGGCGAGACCGGCGCCGAGGTCGCGCGCCGCATGCTCGTGAGCGAGGGGGCCTCCGACGTGGGAATCACCTCGGTCGCGGGCACCCTCACGGACCACTACGACCCGCGCGACAACATGCTCCACCTCTCGAACGACAACCTCAGGGGCGGCTCGGTCGCCTCGGTGGCGGTCGCCTGCCACGAGGCCGGCCACGCCGTGCAGCGCGCCCAGGGCTACGCGCCGATGAAGGTGCGCTCCGCCCTCGTGCCCGTCGTCAACCTCGCGTCGAACTTCTGGATGGTCGTCTTCTTCGCCGGCGTCCTCATGAGCGCCGTCGGCCTCATCCGCCTCGCGATCTTTCTGTTCGCCTTCTCGGTGCTCTTCCAGCTGGTGACGCTTCCCGTCGAGTTCGACGCCTCCTCGCGCGCCGTCGCCTACATCCGGTCGAGCGGCATGGGAGAGCAGGCCGTGCGCGGCGCGCGCCAGGTGCTCACCGCCGCGGCGCTCACCTACGTCGCCGGCGCCCTCGTCTCCATCCTCCAGCTCGTCTACCTGCTGGGCTTCTCGAGGGACGAGTAGGCCGTGGCCTCAGGGGAGAAGCCGCTCTCCGTGACCCAGGCGGTCGCGCTCGCCACCAGGGCGATCCGCACCGTCCCCTCCTTCGCCCTCGTGGGCGAGGTCTCGGGGTGGAAGGGGCCGCACCGGGGCACGGGGCACTGCTACTTCAAGCTCAAGGACGAGGAGACCTCGCTCGACGTCATCCTCTGGAACGACGTGTTCGGCACCGTCGACTTCGACGTCAGGGACGGCGTCGAGCTGCTGGTGCGCGGCTCGTTCCGCGTCTACAAGAAGACGGGCGCGCTGAGCTTCTCGATCAATGAGGTGGAGCCCTACGGCGAGGGAAGGCTCCGCCGGCAGGTGGACCTGCTCGCGCGCAGACTGCGCGCCGAGGGCCTCATGGCCGACGAGCGCAAGCGCCCCATCCCGGCCTTCTGCGAGCGCGTCGCCGTGGTCACCTCGCTGTCCGGCAGCGTCATCGACGACGTCAAGCGCACGCTGAGGCGCAGGAACCCCCTGGTCAGGCTCTACGTCTCGGGCTGCGCCGTGCAGGGGGAGGGTGCCGAGGACTCGATCGTGGCGGCCCTCGCGCGCGTCGCGGCGATGTCTCCTCCGCCCGAGTGCGTGCTCCTCGTGCGCGGCGGCGGCAGCTACGAGGACCTGATGACCTTCAACGACGAGCGCGTCGCTCGCGCGGTCGCCTCCTGCCCCGTCCCGGTCGTGACCGGCATCGGCCACGAGCCCGACGTCACGATCTGCGACATGGTGAGCGACCGGCGCGCGTCGACCCCCACGGCCGCCGCGGAGACCGTCGCGCCCGACGTGGGCGTGATCGCCCGGACGATCGACGGGCGTGCCGAGCGCCTGGCGCGGTGGGCCCGCTCGACCGTCGACGGGGCGGCCTCCTCGACCCAGGCGCTGGGCGAGCGGCTCGCCCTCTCGACGGCGGGCGCCGTGGCGCGCGAGCGCCAGGCGGTGGAGGCCCTCGCGCGGCACCGCTGCCTCACGGACCCCACCTCGCTCGTCGACGACCGCGCCGCGCGGCTGCGGCAGGACCGCGAGCGCATGGACCGCGCCCTGGCGCGCTCGCTCGCCGCGCTCTCCGAGGCCGTGGAGGCGCTCGGCAGGCACCGCTGCCTCACGGACCCCGCCGCCTTCCTCGTCGACGACCAGGTCGAGGACCTGCAGCAGAGCGCCGACCGGCTCGACTCCGCCATGGAGAGGCGCCTGGCCGCGCTCTCCGAGGACGTCGAGGCGCTCGCCGCGCGCCGCGGCCTCGCCGACCCCGCCGGCACCGTCCTGCGCGGGCGGAGGGAGCGCCTCGGCGGGCTCTCGGCGCGCCTGCGCGCCGCGGGCGGGAGGCAGGCAGCGTCCCGGACGCCCGCGACGGACTCGCTCGCGAGCAGGCTGCGCGCGGCGTCCGTCCGCGTCGCGGGCCCGCACCGCAGGGAGGTCGCCGCGCTCACCTCCATGCTCGAGGCCCTCTCGCCGCTCAAGGTGCTGACGAGGGGCTACGCCATCGTGACGGGCGCGGACGGGCACGTCGTCGCGTCGCCCGCCGACGTCGCCGTCGGCGACGAGGTCGCGGTGCGCCTCGCAGGCGGCTCGATCCGCGCCGAGGTCCTCTCGGCGACGCCACGTCAAGCGGAAGACGGTGCCGGCGACGCCGGCCGTATCGAAGGGAAGTAGGAGATGACTGACAGCGCGAAGGACAGGCCGGTCGCGGACCTCAGCTTCAGGGAGGCCTCGGTCGAGCTCGAGGGCATCGTGAGGGACCTCGAGGGCGGCACCCTCGAGCTCGAGGAGAGCCTCGCCCGCTACGCCCGCGGCGTGGAGCTGCTCAAGAGCCTGAGGGAGCGCCTCGCGAAGGCCGAGCAGCAGGTACAGGTCCTGCTCGACGAGAGCGACGGGGCGACCGAGGTGCAGGACACCGCGGCGGCGCCCGCCTCGATCGACGGCGTCCGATAGGGAGGGACGAGATGGCCACCAAGGACGACTGCATCTTCTGCAAGCTCGCGAACGGCGAGATCCCCACCGACCTCCTCTACCAGGACGACCTCGTCGCGGCGTTCCGCGACGCGAACCCCCAGGCGCCCGTGCACGTGCTCGTCGTGCCCAGGGACCACTACGACGACATCGTCGACGACGTGCCGGCCGAGGTCCTCAAGGCCATGGTCGACGCCGTCGCGCGCGTCGCCGAGCTCGAGGGCGTCGCGGAGTCCGGGTTCCGCGTGATCGCGAACACCGGGGCCGACGCCGGCCAGACGGTCGGCCACCTCCACATGCACGTGCTCGCGGGCAGGGACATGGGGGAGGTCCTCGCCTAGCGGGGGCGCGGCAGGAGTATCATCACCGCTGTAACGAAGCGCACGTGCCCTGCGGGGCGAGGGAGGACTCATGAACGTCATCGTCATCAACGCCGGGAGCTCGTCGCTCAAGTACCAGCTCCTCAACGTGGAGACCCGCGAGGTCTACGCGAAGGGCAACTGCGAGCGCATCGGCATCGACGGCTCGTTCATCGGCCACGAGGAGCTGGGCGGCGACAAGGTCCGCACCGTCGTCGACCTCCCGGACCACGCGACGGCGGCCCGCCATGTCCTCGACATCCTGCTCGACCTCGACCTGCCGATCGACGGCATCGGCCACCGCGTCGTGCAGGGCGGCCCCAACGCGACCGACTCCATGCTCGTCACCGACGAGACCCTGGGCTGGGTCCGCGACGCCGCGCCGCTCGCCCCGCTGCACAACCCCGGCGAGCTCGCCGTCATCGAGTACTGCCTCGAGCGCATGCCGGACATCGCGAACGTGATGGTGTGCGACACCGCCTTCCACGCCACCATGCCCGAGCGCGCCTGGCGCTACGCCCTGCCGCGCGAGGTGTGCGACCGCCTGAACATCCGCAAGTACGGCTACCACGGCACGAGCCACCGCTACATTTGGCGCGCGACCGACGAGCTGTGCGACCACCAGGTCCACAAGCTCGTGAGCTGCCACCTGGGCAGCGGCGCCTCGCTCTCCGCCATCCTCGACGGCCGCGACCAGGACACCACGATGGGCCTCACCCCGCTCGACGGCCTCGTGATGGGCACGCGCTGCGGCTCGATCGATCCGGCCACCGTCCTCTACCTGCAGCGCGAGGGCGGCTACACCGTCGACGAGGTCGACGCGATGATGAACAAGGAGTCCGGGCTCCTGGGCGTCTCCGGCGTCTCGAGCGACTCGCGCGACGTCGAGCACGCCGCCAACGAGGGCGACGAGAGGTGCGCGATGGCCCTGGAGATCTTCTGCTACCGCACCGCTCAGCTCGTGATGGAGATGGCGCAGGCCCTCGAGGGCATGGACGCCATCGCCTTCTCCGCCGGCATCGGTGAGAACTCCGACACCATCCGCGCCGCCATCTGCGAGAAGCTCGCCTGGGCCGGCATCAGCATCGACCCCGCCAAGAACGAGGTCCGCTCCGACGAGCCGCGCGACATCTCCGCGCCCGACTCGAAGGTGCGCGTCCTCGTGGTGCCCACCGACGAGGAGTACATGATCGCCCTCGACGTGAGGCGCATCCTCGAGGGCTAGCGACCCGCCTCGTCCCGACTTCGTCACGTCCCGCCCGGCCCGCGTCCGCGGGCCGGGCGGGACGCTATCATGATGGGCGCGCAGATCGCCGAACGCAGCTCAACCGGAGGAACCATGACATCACGCACCGTCACGCGCCGCCTCGCGGCCCTCGTCGCCGTCGTCGCGGCCGTGCTCGCCCTCGCCCTCTTCATGCCCGCCGAGGCGCGGGCGGCCGAGCCCGGGGACGTCCCCGTGGCGGGGGAGGGCAGCCAGGACGACCCGAACCGCGCGGACGGGACGGCCGGGACGGCCGGGACGGGCGCGGGGGCGTCCGTCGACGGCAGCTCCCCCACGGAGGGGGAGGGGCCCTCGGAAGACGAGGGCGCCGGCGAGGCCGATGGCGTGACCGACGAATCCGGCGGTCACGTCGACCAGGACGGTGGCACGGTCGGGGACGGCGGCCCCACAAAGGACGACGGCTCCGGCACCCAGGGTTCGACCTCGACCGAAGGCTCCGGCGACCAGGACTCGACCTCAACCGGCGCCTCCGGATCCCAGGGCTCGTCCGCGACCGGCGCGGGCGACGCGGAGACCGCCGCCCCCTCCGCGGACGGCCTCGCCGCCTCCAACGACCAGCTCGTCGACCAGCTTCTCGCCCAGGCGTCGTCCGGCGCGGGCCTCGACGGCATCGACATCTCCGGCTGGCAGGGCAACCCGCTCGACGGCGGGCTCGACCCCTCGAAGATCGAGGCGGACTTCGTCATCGTGAAGGTCTCCGAGGGCACGGGCTACGAGAACCCCTACTGGCGCGACCAGGTGCGCCTCGCCCTGTCCGCGGGCAAGCTCGTGGGCCTCTACCACTACGCGATCGGCGGGGCGTCGATGGAGGCGCAGGCCAACTACTTCGTCACCCTCGTGCGAAGCTACGAGAACGGAGCGCTCATCGGCCAGGCGGTGCTCTTCCTCGACTGGGAGGACGGGAGCCTGCCCGTCTCCGACGTGGGCGCCGCCAAGGAGTGGCTCGACGCGGTGAAGTCGACGACAGGCGTGACCCCGCTCATCTACATGAACCAGTCGACGGCCAACGGCCACGACTGGTCGAGCGTCAGGAACGCCGGCTACAAGCTCTGGCTCTCGCAGTACCTCTACAGCAACTACGACCCCGTGAACGGGATTGATGGCTACCGCGAGAACCCCAACAAGGGGAGCTACCAGTACGGCGCCTGGGGCCAGGACTCCACGATCTACCAGTACACCTCCACCGGCAGGCTCCCCGGCTACTCCGGCTTCCTCGACTTCAACAAGTTCTACGGCGACCGCAACGACTGGCTCGAGCTGGCCGCCTGCCTGCTGGGCTACTGGCAGCAGGGCTCCTCCGAGGACGAGTGGTACTTCTTCGACGCCGACGGCGAGAAGCAGACCGGCTGGCTCGTGACCTCCGTCAAGTGCCCCGCCACCACCGCGACCGGCCTGCAGCGCTTCTTCCTCGGCGCCGACGGCAGGCTCGCCATGGGTCGCCTCGTCTCCGCCGACGAGGCCGGCTACTGGGCCTACGCTCGCCCCGACGGCCTCATCGTGCGCGGCCGCTGGGTCGACCCCGTGACGGGCTACGTCTACCTCGCCGACAACGACGGGCGCCTCGCGCCGGCCGGCTGGGTCGTCTCCTCGGCCTACGGGCACGGGCTGCAGCGCTACTGGGTCGACGCGGAGAAGCACGCCGCCGTCATCGGCTGGTCCGAGGACGGCTACGCCCACGTCACCACCGAGGCCGGCTACGTCCTGCGCGGCTACGGGAAGGTCGGCGGTCGGCTCTACCGCGCCGACAACGACGGCCGCCTCTACGGCGACGGCTGGCTCGTGACCTCGGCCTTCGGCCAGGGCCTGCAGCGCTACTGGCTCGTCGGAGGCCGGACCCCCGAGGAGGGCGTCTACGCGACCGGTGACGGCGCCTGGACCTACGTCACCGACAAGGGCTACGTGCTGCGCGGCGCCCTGCGCGTCGGGGGCCTCGTCTACCTCGCCGACAACGACGGGCGCCTCGCGCCGGCCGGCTGGGTCGTCTCC
>CAOJNB010000005.1 GCA_948439405.1 uncultured Coriobacteriaceae bacterium
ATCCACCAGGACGGCGTGCTCAAGGCCCGCGACACCTACGAGATCATCGACCCCGAGGACGTCGGCGCCGCCGGCTCGGAGATCATCCTCTCCGCGCGCTCCGGCCACGCCGCGCTGCGCCACCGCTTCACGGAGCTGGGCTACACCTTCGCGGACGAGGAGTTCGACGACGTCTACCGCCGCTTCCTCGAGATCGCCGACCAGAAGAAGGAGGTCTACGACCAGGACCTCGAGTCGATCGTCCAGGAGCGCCAGCGCGAGGTGGACGCCGTCTACACCCTGAACGCCCTGCAGATCCAGTGCGGCGACCCGCTCGTGCCCAACGCGGTGGCCACCATCACCGACGAGGAGGGGACCACGCACGTGGTCTCCACCACCGGCGCCGGCCCCGTCGACGCGGCCTACAAGGCCATCGACCAGGTCGTCTCCGTCCACGGCGACCTCCAGGAGTTCGCCGTCAAGGCCGTCACGCGCGGCATCGACGCGATCGGCGAGGTCACGGTACGCATCGTCAGCGACGACGGGAAGGTATTCACCGGCCGCGGCGCCGACAACGACATCATCGTCTCCAGCGCCAAGGCCTACCTCAACGCCATCAACCGCATGATCGCCACGACGCGCTCGCGCGAGGGCAAGTAGCGCGGGCCGAAGGGAGCCATCTGCCATGGAAGAGCTGACGGGCGCTCAGATCCTCGTCCAGACCCTGGTCGACCAGGGCGTGGACACCATCTTCGGATACCCCGGCGGCGCGGTGCTGGACATCTACGACGCCCTGTACCAGGCCCGGGACAAGATCCGCCACATCGAGACCACGCACGAGCAGCACGCGGCCCACGCCGCCGACGGCTACGCGCGGGCCACGGGGCTCACCGGCGTCGTGCTCGCCACCTCGGGGCCGGGCGCCACGAACCTGGTGACGGGCATCGCGACGGCCTACCTCGACTCGGTCCCGCTGGTCGCCATCACCGGCAACGTGGGCAACGCCAACATCGGCACCGACGCCTTCCAGGAGGTCGACATCACGGGCGTGACGCTGCCGATCACGAAGCACAACTACTTCGTGCGCGACGTCACCCGCCTCCAGGACGTCGTGCGCGAGGCCTTCGAGCTCGCGAGCTCGGGGCGCCCGGGCCCTGTCCTGATCGACATCCCCAAGGACGTCCAGGTCGCGCGCTGCGCCTTCGAGAGCCGCGAGCCCGTCGTCCCGGACCGTCCGAACGAGGTGGACGCCGCCTCGCTCGAGGAGGCCGCGGCCGTGATCGACGCCGCGCGGCGCCCCTTCATCTACTTCGGCGGCGGCGTCTCGGTGTCGGGGGCCGGCGACTGCGTCGCCGCGCTCGCCGAGCGCATCGGCGCCCCGATGGGCTGCTCGCTCATGGGCGTCTCCGCGGTGCCCACCGAGCACCCGCTGTTCCTGGGCATGCAGGGCATGCACGGGCACTACAGCTCGACGATGGCGATGAACGCCTGCGACTGCCTGATCGCGCTCGGCGTCCGCTTCAACGACCGCGTGACCGGCGACCGCACCCAGTTCGCCCCCAACCACAAGATCGTGCGCATCGACATCGACAGCTCCGAGATGAGCAAGACCGTCTACGACCGCGTGGACCTGGTGGGCGACGTGGGGACCACCCTCGACGCCCTGCTCGGGCTCGTGCGTCCCAACACCCACGAGGAGTGGCGCCGCGAGGTCCGCGAGATGCGCGCCCAGGAGAAGGGCTTCGCGGACTACCGCGAGACGCTGACCCCGAAGACGGTGATGGACACGATCAACGCCCGGCGCTCCCCGGAGATGCCCGTGGCCACCGACGTCGGCCAGCACCAGATGTGGGCTGCCCAGTACCTCTCCTTCTCCGAGCCGCGCACCTTCATCACCTCCGGCGGCCTGGGCACCATGGGCTTCGGCATGGGGGCCGCCATCGGCGCCCAGGTGGGCACCGACGCCCGCTCGATCCTCGTGACCGGCGACGGCTCGTTCGGCATGAACCTCAACGAGCTCTCGACCATGGCCGACCACGACCTGCCCGTCACCGTCGTGCTGCTGAACAACGGCGTGCTCGGCATGGTGCGCCAGTGGCAGACGCTGTTCTACGGCAAGCGCTACTCGCAGACGACGCTCGACCGCAAGGTCGACTACGTCGCGCTCGCCCGCGCCTTCGGCATCGAGGCGACCCACGTGGACACGGTCGCGGACTTCGACGCCGCCCTGCAGGCCTCCCTCGCGTCCGACGGCCCCGCGCTGATCGAGTGCGCCATCGACGCCGACGAGTTCGTGGTGCCGATGGTGCCGCCCGGGGGCACCGTGAGCGACCTGCTGGTGAACCTCGACGACATCCGCGCGAAGGTGGGTGAGTAACGTGAAGACCTACAGCATCGCGATCATGGTGCGCAACGAGTTCGGCGTGCTCAACCGCGTCACGAGCATGTTCCGCCGGCGCCAGTTCAACATCGGGTGCCTCACCGTCTCGGAGACCGAGACCGAGGAGCTCTCCCGCATCACCGTGCAGTTCGAGGGCGAGAGCGACCGCGCCAAGGAACAGCTCGTCGCCCAGCTCGCCAAGCTGCCCGACGTCATCTCCTTCAAGGAGTTCGACCCGGACGAGTCGGTGAGCTGCGAGCTGCTGCTCATCAAGATGACCAACGACAACGAGACCCGCCCGCAGCTGCTCGACGCCGCCGACGCCTTCCACGCCAAGATCGTGGACTACACGCGCGACTCGATCATCTTCCGCATGGCGGGCACGAGCCACCGCATCGACAACTTCATCGACCTCATGCGCGACTTCGAGATCCTCGAGGTGTGCCGCACCGGCGTCGTCTCTCTGGAGCGGGGCTCGAAGGTGATGCGGGAGATGCCCGCCCTCTCGTAACGCGCGGGAAAAACGCGCGCCGTATCGTAGGTACCGTGTTCATGGCATCGAAGCGAAAGGAAGCACCGACCATGGCTGACAAGAAGTTCCGCATGTTCTACCAGCAGGATTGCGACGTCTCGAAGCTCGACGGAAAGACGGTCGCGATCATCGGCTACGGCTCGCAGGGCCACGCCCACGCGCTGAACCTCAAGGACTCCGGCGTCAACGTCGTCGTCGGCCTGCGCGAGGGCTCCAAGTCGATCGCCAAGGCCGAGGCCCAGGGCATCAAGGTCGTCTCCAACGCCGAGGCCGCCAAGATGGGCGACGTCATCATGATCCTGATCAACGACGAGCTGCAGAAGGACATGTACGAGAAGGACATCGCGCCCAACCTCACCGAGGGCAAGACGCTGGCCTTCGCTCACGGCTTCAACATCCACTTCGGCTGCATCGTCCCGCCGAAGGACGTCAACGTCATCATGGTCGCCCCGAAGGCGCCGGGCCACACCGTGCGCTCCGAGTACCAGGCCGGCAAGGGCACCCCGAGCCTCGTCGCCGTCGAGCAGGACGCCACCGGCGACGCCTGGGACATCGCGCTGGCCTACGCCGCCGCGCTGGGCGCCGCCCGCGCCGGCGTGCTGGAGACCGACTTCCGCACCGAGACCGAGACCGACCTCTTCGGCGAGCAGGCCGTGCTCTGCGGCGGCGTCGTCGCCCTCATGCAGGCCGGCTTCGAGACCCTCGTCGACGCCGGGTACGACCCGCGCAACGCCTACTTCGAGTGCGTGCACGAGATGAAGCTCATCGTCGACCTCATCTACGAGAGCGGCTTCGCCGGCATGCGCTACTCCATCTCCAACACCGCCGAGTACGGCGACTACGTGACTGGCCCGAAGGTCGTGACCGACGAGACCCGCGCCGCCATGCGCAAGATCCTCTCCGACATCCAGGACGGCACCTTCGCCCACGAGTTCCTGGTGGACATGGGCCCGGCCAACCAGGCCCACTTCCGGGCCATGCGCCGCATCGCCGCGGAGCACCAGTCCGAGACCGTCGGCGCCGAGATCCGCAAGATGTACAGCTGGAACGACGAGGACAAGCTGATCAACAACTAGCCCGCGCCTGACCCACCGACCGAGCCTCGGGGCCGGCGGGCGCGCCCGCCGGCCCCGGCACCACCCAGGGAGGGGACCCATGGACACCATCGCTAGCGACGCCATCAAGTTCGGGCCGGGCAACGCCGCCCACCGCTCGCTCTTCCACGCGCTCGGCTGGACGGACGAGGAGATGCGCCGACCGCTCGTCGGCATCGTGAGCTCCCAGAACGAGGTCGTGCCCGGCCACATGAACATCGACAAGGTGGTCGAGGCCGTGCGCATGGGCGTCGCGATGGCCGGCGGCATGCCGGTGGTGTTCCCCGCGATCGCGGTGTGTGACGGCATCGCGATGGGCCACGAGGGCATGAAGTACTCGCTCGTCACCCGCGACCTCATCGCCGACTCCACGGAGTGCATGGCGCGCGCCCACGGCTTCGACGCGCTCGTGATGGTGCCCAACTGCGACAAGAACGTCCCGGGCCTGCTGATGGCCGCGGCGCGCATCAACGTGCCGACGGTCGTCGTCTCCGGCGGCCCGATGCTCGCCGGTCACGTGGACGGCTGCAAGACCTCGCTGTCCTCCATGTTCGAGGCGCAGGGCTCCTACACCGCCGGGAAGATGAGCGAGGAGGAGCTCGAGGAGTACGCGCGCAAGGTGTGCCCCACCTGCGGCTCGTGCTCCGGGATGTACACCGCCAACTCGATGAACTGCCTCACCGAGGTGCTCGGCATGGGCCTCGCCGGCAACGGCACCATCCCGGCGGTCCACTCCGCCCGCCTGGAGCTCGCCAAGCACGCCGGCATGGCGGTCATGGAGATGCTCGAGCGCGACATCCGCCCGCGCGACGTCATGACGGAGGGCGCCTTCCGCAACGCCCTCACGGTCGACATGGCGCTCGGCTGCTCCACCAACTCGATGCTGCACCTGCCGGCCATCGCGCACGAGTGCGGCGTCGAGATCGACCTCGACATCGCCAACAGGATCTCCGAGCACACCCCCAACCTGTGCCACCTGGCGCCTGCCGGCCGCACCTACATGGAGGACCTGAACGAGGCGGGCGGCGTCTACGCCGTGATGAACGAGCTCGCCAAGCGCGACCTGCTCGACCTCTCCTGCATGACGGTCACCGGCAGGACGGTGGGCGAGAACATCGCCGGCTGCGAGGCGACCGACCACGAGACCATCCGCCCCGTCGACGACCCGTACTCCGAGACGGGCGGCATCGCCGTGCTGCGCGGCAACCTGGCGCCCGACGGCTGCGTCGTGAAGCGCTCCGCCGTCGCCCCCGAGATGCTCGTCCACGAGGGCCCCGCCCGCGTGTTCGAGAGCGAGGAGGAGGCCCAGGCCGCCATCGACGCCGGCAGGATCAACCCCGGCGACGTCGTCGTGATCCGCTACGAGGGCCCGAAGGGCGGACCCGGCATGCGCGAGATGCTCAACCCCACCTCCGCCATCATGGGCATGGGGCTCGGCGAGAGCGTGGCGCTGATCACCGACGGCCGCTTCTCCGGCGCCACCCGCGGCGCCTGCCTGGGGCACGTCTCGCCCGAGGCCGCGAGCGGCGGGCCGATCGGCATCGTTCGCGAGGGCGACGTCATCTCGATCGACATCCCCAACTACTCCGTCGAGCTCAGGATCGACCAGGAGGAGTTCGACCGCCGCATGGCGGAGTTCGAGCCCGAGCGCAAGGAGCTCTCCGGCTACCTCAAGCGCTATGCGGCGCTCGTCTCCAGCGGCGCCACGGGCGCGGTCCTCAACTAGCGGCGGGAGGCGCGCATGACCCTCGACCGCCTCGTCGCGCTCGGGCGCGACCTCGCGTCCCTCGCCGTGTTCCGCGCGCTGCTCGACGACCCGGTGGTCGACGGGCTGCGCCGCCACCTCGACGCCGCGGCCCGCGGCGGCGACGTCGACGCCTACGCGGGCGCGGTCGCGGCCCTCTACGCCTCGGGGAAGGGCTCGCTCGCCCGCTACGTGCGCGACGCCGTCCTCGAGGACGAGAACCCCTACCTGCTGCGCCGCGGGGCGGGCGAGGAGGTGCCCCCCAGCATGGAGGCCTCCGTGACCCGCGAGCTCGCCGTGCTGGGCAGGCTCGCCGAGCTCGCGCCGGACGACTTCGCCTGCTCGGGCGACCTGCTCGACGCGGACCGCATCCCCGGCTACGAGCTCGAGCGCGTGGACCTCGAGGCCGACTACGCCGCCCGCATCGCCGAGGTCGGCGTGCGCGGCTACGGGATCTACGCGCGCCACCACGTGTTCGACGTCGACGGCGAGGGCCGCATCCGCCCGGTGCGCTACCCGGACCCGATCCGCCTCTCGGACCTGGTGGACTACGAGCGCGAGCGCGCCCAGATCCTCGAGAACACCGAGGCGCTGCTCAAGGGGCTGCCGGCGGCCAACATCCTGCTCACCGGCGACGCCGGAACGGGCAAGAGCTCCACGGTCAAGGCGGTCGCCAACGAGCTCGCCGACCGCGGGCTGCGCATCCTGGAGGTCCGCAAGGAGCAGCTCCACGAGATCCCGGGCATCCTCGACGCCCTCACGCGCAACCCGCTCAAGTTCGTCATCTTCATCGACGACCTCTCGTTCTCCGCCAACGACGACGACTTCGCCGCGCTCAAGGCGATCCTCGAGGGGTCGGTCTCGTCCAAGTCCGACAACGTGGCGATCTACGCCACGAGCAACCGCCGCCACCTCGTGCGCGAGCGCTTCAGCGACCGGGAGGGCGACGACATCCACCGCAACGACACCATGCAGGAGATCATCTCCCTCTCGGACCGCTTCGGGCTCAGGATCTCGTTCAGCCGTCCGGACAAGGAGACCTACCTGCGCATCGTCCGCAAGCTCGCCGCCGACGCCGGCGTCGCCGTCGCGGGCGAGGAGCTCGACCTGCTGGCCGAGCGCTTCGCCACCCGCCGCGGCAGCCGCTCGGCGCGCGGCGCGCGCCAGTTCGTCGACTCGCTCGTAGCGAAGGGAGAGTGACCGTCCATGCCGTACCCGCTGCTGACGGAGCCCATCTACTCGAAGACCATCTGGGCCGGGACCGGCCTCGACGCCGTGCGCGGCGAGGAGGCCGCCGGCGCCGGCGCGAGCTGGGAGGTGTCGGTGCGCGCCGACAGCGCCTCGCCCGTCGCCAACGGCCCGCTCGCGGGCCGCACCCTCTGGGAGCTCGTGCGCGAGGACCCGGCCGGGATGCTCGGCGACGCCCGCGAGGAGCAGATCATGCGCGTCGGCATCCTCGACGCCGGCGAGCCGCTGTCCGTCCAGGTCCACCCCGACGAGGCCTACGCCCAGGAACACGAGGGCGACCACGGCAAGAACGAGAGCTGGTACGTCGTGGCCGCCGAGCCCGGCGCCCGCATCGTCGCCGGCTGCGACCTCTCCACGACCGACGAGGTGCGCGCCGCGGTCGAGGACGGGACGATCGGCGACCACCTCGTCCGCCTCGACGTGGCGGCGGGCGACTTCGCCCACGTGAGCCAGGGCGAGCTGCACGCGCTGGGCGCCGGCGTCCTGGCCGTCGAGATGTCGACCAACTCCGACACCACCTACCGCTTCTACGACTACGACCGCATCGACGCCCAGGGCAACAAGCGCGAGCTGCACGTCGAGAAGGCGCTCGAGGTGTGCGACCCGCACGCCGCGAGCGAGGTCACCCACCACCCGCTGGGGACCCGCGCCGAGACGGGCGTCCAGACCCTCGTCGCGTGCGACCAGTACGTGCTCGAGCTCGTCGACGTCGCGGGAGAGGTGCGCCTGTCCTGCGACGGCACGCCGGACTACCTCACCGTCGTCGACGGCTCCTGCACGGTGCGCGGCGGCGACGGCGAGGCCGAGGTCCCCTACCTGCGCAGCGTGTTCGTGCCCGCCGGCGTGGGGGAGTACGTGATCGAAGGAACGTGCCGCGTGATGCGCGGGCGCGCGCTCTAGCAGGGAGGAATGCGAATGCCACGACCCATGACGATGGCGGAGAAGATCCTGGCCGCCCACGCCGGGCTCGACGAGGTCCGCCCCGGCCAGCTCGTCGAGTGCGACCTCGACCTGGTGCTCGCCAACGACATCACCGCCCCGATCGCGATCAGGACGTTCCGGGAGCTCGGCGTCGAGCGCGTGTTCGACCGCGACCGCGTGTGCCTGGTCCCCGACCACTACGCGCCCAACAAGGACATCAAGAGCGCCGAGCAGACGAAGGTCATGCGCGACTTCGCCCACGAGCAGGGCATCACGCACTACTGGGAGCAGGGCTGCGTCGGAATCGAGCACGCGCTGCTGCCCGAGACGGGCACCGTGGTCCCCGGCGACCTCGTGATCGGCGCGGACTCGCACACCTGCACCTACGGCGCGCTGGGCGCCTTCGCCACGGGCGTGGGCTCCACCGACGCCGGCGTGGGCCTCGCGACCGGCCGCGCCTGGTTCAAGGTGCCGCCCACCGTCCGCATCGAGGTCGAGGGCGAGCTGCCCGCGGGCGCCACCGGCAAGGACGTCATCCTCCACGTGATCGGCAAGATCGGCGTGGACGGCGCACTCTACCAGGCGATGGAGTTCTGCGGCTCGGCCATCCGCTCGCTGTCGATGGAGCAGCGCATGACGATCTCCAACATGGCGATCGAGGCGGGCGGCAAGGCGGGCCTCATCGAGGTCGACGACGTCGCGCGCGCCTGGCTCGACGGCCGCTGCCAGCGCCCCTACGTGGAGTACCACTCCGACGCGGACGCCGAGTACGCCGAGGTCGTGCGCATCGACGCTGCCGACGTGCGGCCCTGCGTGGCCTGGCCGCACCTGCCCTCCAACGTGCGTCCCGTGGCCGAGAGCCGCGAGGTCTCGATCGACCAGGCCGTGATCGGCAGCTGCACCAACGGCCGCATCGAGGACATGCGCGCCGCAGCCGAGGTGCTCTCCGGCAGGAGGGTGGCCGACGGCGTCCGCTGCATCGTGATCCCCGCCACCCAGGCCGTCTTCAAGCAGTGCATCGCCGAGGGCCTCGCCGACGCCTTCATCGACGCCGGCTGCGTCTTCTCGACCCCGACCTGCGGCCCCTGCCTGGGCGGCTACATGGGCATCCTGGCCGCCGGCGAGCGCTGCGTGTCCACCACGAACCGCAACTTCGTCGGACGCATGGGCGACACCACGAGCGAGGTCTACCTCGCCAGCCCCGCCGTCGCCGCCGCGAGCGCCGTGGCCGGCCACATCGCCCTGCCCGACGACCTGGACTAGAGGAGCTTGGCATGAACTACGAGGGCACCGTCTTCCGCTACGGCCGCGACGTCGACACCGACGTCATCATCCCGGCGCGCTACCTCAACACCTCCGATCCCGCGGAGCTCGCGAAGCACGCGATGGAGGACCTCGACCCCACCTTCGCGGGCCGCGTGCAGGCGGGCGACATCATCGTCGCCGACGAGAACTTCGGCTGCGGATCGAGCCGCGAGCACGCGCCCGTCGCGATCAAGGCCGCCGGCGTGAGCTGCGTCATCGCGCGGAGCTTCGCGCGCATCTTCTACCGCAACTCGATCAACACGGGCCTCGCCATCCTCGAGTGCCCCGAGGCCTGCGACGCAATCTCGGACGGCGACCGCGTTGCCGTCGACACCGACACCGGCGAGATCCGCGACCTGACGACCGGGCAGAGCTTCACCGCGGAGCCCTTCCCGCCCTTCATCGCCGAGATCATCCAGGCCGGCGGCCTCGTGGAGCGCACCCGCGCGAAGCTCGCCGGCAGGGCCGAGTAGGGGAGGGGACGTGAGCGAGACTTACCGCATCTGCACGCTCCCCGGCGACGGGATCGGCCCCGAGATCATCGCCGAGGGCAAGCGCGTGCTCGCCGCCGTCGGCGAGCGCCACGGGGTGACCTTCTCCTGCGAGGACCACCTGATCGGCGGCTCCGCCATCGACGCGCGCGGCACGGCGCTGCCCGACGAGACCCTCGAGGCGGCGCGCGCGGCCGACGCGGTGCTGCTCGCCTCGGTGGGCGGGCCCAAGTGGGACACGACCGACCCGGCCGCCCCGCGCCCCGAGCAGGGGCTGCTCGCCATCCGCAAGGAGCTCGGGCTCTACACCAACCTGCGCCCGGTGCAGATCTTCGCCGCCCTCGCAGACGCCTCCACGCTGCGCCCCGAGGTGGTCGACGGCGTCGACATGATGATCGTGCGCGAGCTCACCGGCGGCCTGTACTTCGGGCGCCGCGAGCGCCTCTACGACGAGGAGGGCGCGGGCCCGGGCGGCGCCTCCGGCCAGCGCGCCTACGACACGCTCGAGTACCGCGAGTACGAGGTCGACCGCATCGCCCGCCAGGCCTTCGAGGCGGCCCGCAAGCGCCGCGGCAAGGTGTCGAGCGTCGACAAGGCGAACGTGCTCGAGACGAGCCGCATGTGGCGCGAGCTCGTCCACCGCATCCACGACGAGGACTACCCGGACGTCGAGCTCGAGGATGTGCTCGTCGACAACGCCGCGATGCAGCTGATCAACCGACCGGCCGACTTCGACGTCGTGGTGACCGAGAACATGTTCGGCGACATCCTCTCCGACGAGGCGGCCCAGATCACCGGCTCGCTCGGCATGCTCGCGAGCGCCAGCCTCGGCGACGGGGTCGCCCTCTACGAGCCGAGCCACGGCTCGGCTCCCGACATCGCCGGGAAGGGGATCGCCAACCCGCTCGCGCAGATTCTCTCGGTGGAGATGATGCTGCGCTACAGCTTCGACATGGGGGAGGCCGCCGACGACGTGCGCCGCGCGGTGACCGCCGTGCTCGACGAGGGCTGGCGCACGGCCGACATCGCCGACGAGTCGACGCCCGCCGACCGCGTCCTGGGGACGCGCGCGATGGGGGACCAGGTGGTCGCCCACCTGTAGCGACGGATCGAGGTGTGATGCGGGGGCGCCTGGCACACGCCGGGCGCCCTCGTTTGTTGCTCAACGGAATCCCGACTTCCTGCCGTAGGGTCTTGGGCGTGCCCCAGTGAGAGGGGACCGTCGGAAACGAGAGAGAAGGGCTTCCGTCCATGAACCTGTTCACCCAGAAGAGCGCCATCGGCAGGGCCGTTGCTATCGCCGGCATCGTTATGCTCGCCCTTGCCGCCATAGAACTGCTCGAGAACCTCGGATACCTATTCGAGAGTTTCGTGGATTCGAGCACGATGGGCATGGCGTACTTGCTTGAAATGCTCACGTACGGCGACATCGCCATATTTGTCTCTACCGGCCTGCTGCTGCTCGGCCTCGGCGAGGTCATCCGCCTGCTGAGCGTCGCCGCCGGCGAGGAGGGGGCCGGGAAGTAGGGGATCGCCTGCGATCACGCCTGCGCGCATCGAGAGAGCCGCCCATCAGGGCGGCTCTCTCCTATGGCGGGAGCGCGTCCGGGAGGTCGTCGCCCGGCGGGACGAGTTCCGTGCAATCCGAAATTGCGGGCGCCCGCGACCCGTCCCCTGCAATAGAATGACAGCCAAGTACTTGCCACGCACACACAACTGGGACGAAGCAGGCATGGCTACCGCGAAGCACACGAAGGAAACCCTTCTCACCAGGGTCGCCTCGACGGCCCTCCCCGCGCTCTCCCGCGCGCGCGAGCTCGTCCTCGCGTGCGACCGGAGGGTGATGCTGGCATGCGGCGCGCTCCTGCTCGTCGTGTGGTTCCTCTACCCGCCCGTGCGCAGCCTCTACGTCGCGAACCGCCAGCAGGAGGTCCTCGCGATGGAGCTCGAAACCCTCGAGGATCGCAACGAGGAGCTCATGGAGGACATCGAGGGCCTCCAGACGCGCGAGGGCATCGAGCAGGAGGCCCGCGAGCTCGGCTACGTGTCGCCCGGCGAGGTCGCCGTCGAGGTCGAGGGGCTCGAGGAGCCCGAGGAGCAGTCCGTCGACGGCGACGTCGTGCCTGACGACTCGACGTGGCCCTGGTACGTCCGCGTCGCCGACTTCCTGTTCGGGTTCGACCCGAGGGCGGCCTAGGCCATGGCCCGCCGCATCGCCGTCATCGACGTCGGCACCGTGTCGGTGCGCATGGCCGTCGCCTCCGCGGAGGGCTCGAGGCTCTCGGACGTCGAGCGCGCCTCGCGCATCTGCGACCTGAGCGAGGGCGTCTCCGCCTCCGGCAGGATCCTGCATGCCGCGATCGAGCGCACCGTCTCGTGCGTGCGCGACTACCTCGCCCGCGCTCGCGAGCTGGGGGCCGAGGTCGCCGCCTGCACGCTCACGAGCGCCGCGCGCGACGCGAGCAACGCGATCGCTCTGCTGAGCGAGCTCTCCGCTCTCGGCCTCGTGCCGCAGGTGATCCCCGGCGACGTCGAGGGCTCGCTCGCCTTCCTGGGGGCTGCGCGGGACTTCGAGGGCGAGCGCATCCTCGTGGCCGACAGCGGCGGCGGCTCGACCGAGGTTGCCCTCGGCAGGCTGGAGTCCGGCAAGCTCTCCCTCTCGTTCGTCCGCTCGATCAACGTGGGCTGCCGGAGGATCACGGAGCGCTTCCTCGCCCTCCACGACCCGCCCCTCCCCGACGAGCTCGAGCGCGCCCACGCGGCGTGCGCGGCTGCCTTCGCCGACGTCGACGCGGACGGCGTCGACCGCCTCGTCACCTGCGGAGGTACGGCCACCTCGCTCGTGGCGATGGAACTCGCCCTCGACCCCTACGACCCGGCCCGCGTGCACCTGCACGAGCTCGGCCGCGATGAGGTCGCCGCCCTCGAGCGCGAGATGGGGATGCTCACCGAGGCGCAGCGCCGCTTCGTGACCGGGCTGCAGCCCCAGCGCGCCCCCGTCATCCTGGGCGGCATCGTGGCGCTCGGCGAGCTCATGGACGCGGTCGGCGTCGAGTCGATGACCGTGACCGAGAGCGACCTGCTGCTGGGTCTCGCCGGCGTGGTCGGGCTCGTCGTCTCGGGCTCCCCCTCACCGGTGGGCTGGGAGCCGGCGCTCGTGCGCCTGGGGTAAGCTGTCCCGTACACGGGGGCGTGGCGGAACTGGCAGACGCAGGGGACTTAAAATCCTTCGCCGCGAGGCATGCGGGTTCGAATCCCGCCGCCCCTACCAAGCGAGAACTGCGCAACCCCACGCGTCCGCCAGCCTTGTGTTGGCGCGCGAGGTTCGTGCTGATGGGCTTGACCTGCGGGTCTATGGCTTCTGCCGCGATGGCGGGATTCTGGGGCTCGGGATTCTCGCCAAGCGTGTCCGCGCGCTCTGACGGGCGCGGCGCCAACGTGATGCGCCCCGCTTCTCGGCGGGGCGCATCCTCTACTCCTGCTTGCCCTCGAGCGCGGCGCGCGCCTCCTCGAAGGTGATGGGCTCCAGGACGACGTCAGCCGGCTCCTCTCCGACGAGGTCGGTGACCGGGATCTCGGTGAGCTCCTCCATCCCTACTCCTCTCCCTTGTTGCCGTCCGCCCTGCCCTGGCTGCGAGCGGAGAACATGTCCGCAGCGGGGAAGAGCGAGGTGTTGGGGATGCCGCCGCGCAGGGCCTGGAACACGCGCTGGATGGCGGGGAAGGACCTGGAGCCGGACATCGTGAACGTGGGGATGTCGCGCCCGTGGACCGCCTTGTAGACCTCGTTGTAGTACTTGAGCGCCTCGGGGTTGTCGAGGTCGTGGACCCTGTCCCCGCAGATGAGCACCATCACGTTGCTCTTCATGTCGTCGCTCTTCGGGATGTTGATAACGCATTCGGTGGGCATGTCGTCCTCCTCGCTCGCAGCCTCAGGACCGCAGTACTCGAGCACCGCGTCCCATCCGTCGTCGTACAGGTCGCGGACCCAGATCTCGCCGCCGTCCTGGTCCCCGACCTGGCCGTGGGCGGTGTGGCGCTCGGAGCGCAGGGCCTCGACGAGCCTGCCGCCCCCGACGGCCACGGCGGCGTGCTTGCCCGTCGCCACGAGCACCTGTCCCCGCCTCGCGTCGCGCCACGAGTTGGAGGCGCGCCTGAAGTTCCTGCTGGAGAGCATCTTGGCGACCATGTCGCCCGTGTAGCTCGCGCCTCCGCAGTCGATTCCCTGGCAGGCGTAGCACTCGATGGCGAGCGAGGAGCAGTCCCTGTCGCCGGTCGAGATCTTGACCCTGGTCCCGTCGGAGAGCGTCAGGGTCTCGCCCGCGCCGCCGCCCGTGCCCACGCCGGCCCGGTTGGGCTGGCTGTATCCGTGCGCCGCATGGGAGGCGAGGTGCTCGGCGACCTCCGCCGCGCGCTCGCCGACGCTAGACATTCCTCGTGCCCCTGATGCCGTCGAGGTACGCCTGGGCGTCCTGGGCCGCCTTGGTCACGTTGTTGTTCTTCCACCAGCTCCACACGCCGGCAACGAGCGCGACGCCGCAGGCGACGATGGTGGCGAGTCCGTCCGGGTCGACGGTGAGGCAGAAGCCTCCCGCGACCGACGCCGCGAGCGTCACGGCGAGCCGTACGACGGCGACTACGCGCTCCGAGGTCCAACCTGTCTGCATGGCTATGCTCCTCTCTTCTCGCCCGCCCCGCGACGCACGGTCGCCTCGTGGATCTCGTCCACCTTGCGGCCCATGTCTCGGGAGCGGTCCTTGCTGTCCTGCAGGACGGTCGTGAGCGAGTCCATCCTCGACTCGATGAGCCCCATCACGACGTTGCTCTGCTCCTGCACGCTCGTCGCGTGCTTGTACTGCTCGAGCCACTGGCCCTGGAGCTTTGCCATCTCCTCGTCGCGCTCGAGGCGCCTGAGGTCGGCCTCGGCCTCGCGTTGCTCGCGTCGGTCCTCGCGCTCGTCGGCCTTCTCCATCCGAGCCCTGAGGGCTGGCCAGACCTGCCACGTGAAGAGGACGGCGAGCAGGGCCACGCCCGCGTAGGCGGGCCCTCCGTCCGCGATTGACCGGGCAAGCGCCCCCAACAGCTCGTCCAACCCAGCTCCTCGTCTCGCCTGCGGGAGGAGGTTCTGCCAGGTGTCGCCGAGTCCCGTGGTGAGCCTGAGAGGATGTGCGCAACCGTCAGGCCAGCGGCCAGCACGCCCCAGCTGGTCGCCTCCGGGGCGCTCGACGCCGGCCGCGGTGCATGGCGCCTCTACTCCGACAACCGCATCGAGCTTGAGGGCCACACGCAGGCGTTCACGGTCAACGCGTCGGGCCTCATGGCGCAGTCGGTGCCGCTCCCGGCCCCCGTGACGCCCACGTCCTGGTCGGCATCCTTCGGCTCCGGCACGGGTCTCAACGACACGGGTCGGGCCGAGCCGACGTCGAGGATCTCGTACCTCATGCTCTCCGATGCCGATGAGCCGCGCGTCTACGTGATCACGGGCAACTCGAACTCGCGCCAGTACGGCGACTGCTCGGTCGGGTGGCGAGTATCGGGAACCGTGGACGAGGCCGGGGCGGCGGCTTTCGCGGGGTCCGCCTAGTTCCGCAGCCCGAGGTCGAGACCCGGTCGAAACATCAGGCACCTGCTGCTCATGCCGTACCCGCTGGCCGAGCGACTGCAGGAGAGGATGATGAGCAGCTCGCCGGCGGAGGAGATCTGGCACGACGCCGACAGGTCCGAGTTCTGGGCGAACAGCGGCGTGTCGAAGTAGATGCCGGGCACGTAGTAGCCCTCGGGCAGCGTCAGCGCGACTGCGTTGTACGCGCCCGCCGCCCGGAAGGAGATGTATGCCCCGTGGTTGGCGTTGCACATCGCCTGGACCATCAGGCTGCCGTCGCCGACGTCGTAGGCCCAGACCTCGACGGCGCCCGTGCAGTTGCCGGAGAACGTGGCCGTGCCGTGTCCGACTAGGCTGACGGCCTGGTAAGACGCCAGCGGCTTGACGGTTGCGCACATCCTCTCGGGCTCGCCGACGGAGATTCCGTCGAGGGGGATGCGCCAGATCGGCTCCTCGGCCACGAGGTCGCCGCCCCGGATGTCGCCGGCCTCGTACTCGGGGTCCTGCGGGTCGGAGTCCGCGGGCGTCCCCTTGATGACCTTGAGCGTGACCTTCTCGGTGTTGGGGGACTGCGCCAGCTTCTCGTAGCGGACCACGACGAGGTCGTGGCGGAGCTGCTGCTGGGTCCCGTTCTCGACGGCGAGGTCCTCGTGGTCCCCGTCCTCGATGGTGACGTGGCGCCCCTGCATGGAGAGGTCGCCGTCGGTGATTCGGACGGTGTTGGCGTTGATCATGGTCGCGGCGAGCTGCGTGCCCGTCTCGAGGAAGTAGGTGCCCAGCCCGATGATGCCGGCGTTCAGGGAGCCGGCGTTCTCGGACTTGACGTGGTCGGTCCCGGCCTTGCCGGTGACGAGGTGGATGGCCATCCGCTACCCCTTGTTCTCCATGAAGGCGACGAACTCGGCGTCCTGGGACAAGGCGAGGTGGACGTAGTCGTCGTAGCACTCGTCGCAGAGCAGCCGTCCGGTCTCGACGCCGTCGGCGGAGATGCGGGTGACGTCGTGCCAGTACCCGAGGCTCGGGGACTTCGCCGTCACGACCTCCTTGGCTCCGCACCTGTCGCACTCGAGCTGGGTGAGGTTCTCCGTCCTGCCCATGCCGCCTCCGTCCGTCGATGGCCGTCGCTGGCCATGTTGGCCGACGTGTCGCCTAGGCGGGCTCCTCCCCGGCCTCCTCGGGCGCCCCCGTCTTGTACTCGACCGAGACCGACGGGCCGCTGACCCTCGCGATCTTGTCCGTCACGACCTCGGAGACCGCGGCGTCGCGCTCCTCGTCGTAGGCGGTGACGGTCTGTCCCAGCTCCCAGTCGCCCGAGAGCTCGCCGTCGATCTCGCCGGAGTCCGAGGACTGCATGGACGCCAGCTTCTCCGTGCCCTTCTCGACGAGCTCCGCCTCGCTCTTGGCGTTCGAGAGCTCGTAGACCTCGGCCATGTGGGCGGCGCCGAAGACGCTCTGGGTCCTCGACACGCGCCCCTGCGCGTCGGCGTAGAGGTGGACGACGTCGCGCGCGGCGAGCTCGCCCGACCCCAGGCACACGAGGTGGTTGCAGGCCCGCGTCCGCCTCGTCACCATGTCGAGGTCGCCCGAGTAGGCGCGCCCCTCGACCGCGCGCACGGCCGAGAGCTCGCAGGAGCCGCGGCGGAAGCGCACGCGCAGCGTCGCGCCCGCCGAGGCGAGCATGGCGGTGACGCCCGCCCAGGCGTCGCAGTAGCGCGCCATCCGGTAGGAGTCGACCTCGACGCCCGAGTCCTCGGCGGACGCCGAGAACGGCTCGCTCGCACCGGCGAGCCCGAGGACCTCGGCGATGCAGGCGTTCGCCTCGCCGTCCGCGACGTAGTGGGACGCGCCCGCGGGAGGGCACACGACGGCAGAGGCGAGCATCCCCTGCCACGTCCTGCCCGAGAGCGTGGCCACGCGGCTTCCGCTCGTCAGCTCGACGTCGTCCACGACGCCCCCGAACTCGGTCCCGTCGAGGTAGGCGTAGCAGCCCTGCGACAGCCCGTAGCGGTCGGGGAGCTGCAGGCTCCACGTGTTCTCGGTCCCGACGGAGAAGTCCCCGGAGGCGTCGGAGACCGCGGCCAGGTCCTCCCCGCCGGCGTTCGCGACGATCAGGACGGGGTCGGTGCCCATGCCGGCTCGCTCCTCTCCTCGACGAGCTCGTAGGCGAAGCCGAAGCTGCCGTCCCAGCTCATGGCGCTCTGCCCCGCGGGGACCCTCGCGAACACGTTGGCGCCCGCCTCGCGCACGCCGGCCGCGAAAGCGTCCTCCTCGTGGCCCGTCACGGACCGCGTCGTGATGGTGCGCGCGAGGCCGTCGATGAAGAGCAGGCCTCCCTCCCCGAGGCTCACGTCGACCTGGTAGCGGTTCCCCCCGACGATGACGTAGGGGTCCACGGCGGGCCCGTACACCGTGAGCCGGAGCGCGGCGGGGGTGGGGAAGGGGTTGGAGACGGCGCCCACGTGGTCCTCGACGCGGTAGTCGAAGGGGTAGTCGTGCGGGTAGTCGAAGCCGCCCGACGCCGTGGCTCCCGACGGCTTGGCGACCTCGGCGGACACCGACCGGGTCCAGACGGGGTCGTCGGCGTGCACCGTGAGGGTCGCGTCCATCGCGCCGTCCGAGAACCACCAGGACGCCTTCGCCGACGCGGTCACCCAGCAGCGCATCTCCGAGTAGCCGACGCGCAGCGTGCCCGGGACGAGCGCGGCGACGTCGGCCTCGAACACGTCCGTCACCCGGTCGCGCTCCGCCGCCGAGCCTCCCTGCATGTGCACGAGCATCGAGAAGTCGCGCGGCGAGCGGCGGAAGGCGCTCACGCGGTCGGCGACCGCGTCGTAGGCCCAGGAGTAGTCGTGGAGGTCGGTCTGGCCGTAGTGCCAGAGGCCGTCGACGCGCATCTCCACGACCTCCCCGGCGTGGTTCGTGTAGGTGGCCGACGGGTCCATGACGCGCTCGCTCATCGCTGCACCTCCCACACGACGCGGGCGAACTCGCGCTTGTTCAGCACGAGGGAGCGGGCGGTGTTCTCGCGGATGATCGCGGGGAGCATGGCCTCGAGCCTCCTCAGCTCGTCGAGCAGCGCCCCGCCGCCGCTCCCCAGCTCCTCGGCGATGCCCTCGGCGAGCGGCATGACGCCCCGCTTGTTGTAGGGCACGACGGCCTCGGTGCCGGCCTCGCCGACGCCGATGACGGTGGCCCCGTTGAAGACGCCGCCCTTGGCGTACCAGTCGATGCCGAGGGAGGGGATGGAGCCCTTCAGGAGGTCGCCGATCTTCCAGCCCGAGGGGTGGATGGCGAAGTGGGGCAGCGGGATGTGCGGCCAGGAGAAGGAGAAGTTGAAGAACCCCTTGATGGCGTTCACCGCGTTGGACACGGCGTCGCGGGTCCCGTTGATGGCGTTCGAGATGGCGTCCTTCGCCCGCCCGAAGATGCCCGAGACGGTCGAGACGATGCCGCCGAGGGCGCCGGAGACGCCCCCGGCTATAGCGCCCCACACCCCTGAGATCATGCCCTGGATGCCGCTCATGATGCTGGAGATGCCCTCCTGCATCGCCGAGAAGTCGCCCGTCACGATGCCCTGGATGAGGCCGATGACGGTCTGGAAGATGCCCTGGATGATCGTCCACGCGTTCGTGATGATGGCCTGGATGACGTTCATGGCCGTGGTGATGTTCGTCATGATCATCGTGAACGCCTGCGTGACTATCTGGATGAGCGTGGTGATGATGGGCGTGATGACGGGCAGCACCGTGGCCACGATCTGGGAGAGGACCTGCGCGACGGCGTCGATGACGCCCATGATGGCGGCGACCAGCGACGAGAGCACGGGCTGGATGGCGGCCCACGCCGACATGAGGGCGGCCGAGATCTGCTCCCACGCGGCGGTGAGCGCGGCGCGGAACTCCTCGCTCGTGGTCCACAGGTAGACGAAGGCCGCGGCCACGGCGGCGACGATGGCGACCACGGGCGCGGCCGCGGCGAGCGTCGCCCCGAAGCCCGCGGCCATGGCCGCCTGGATGGCCGGGATGACGGTGATGAGGCTGCCCGCGAGGGTGAGCAGCGGCCCCACGGCCGCGAGGATGCCGGCTATCACGACGACGGCCGTCTGCCCGCCCGACCCGATGCTCGCGAACCACTCCCCGAAGGCCTGCATCACGTTCGCCACGTTCGTCGCGATGTTGAGCAGCGGCTGGCCGAACGGCTCGAGGGCGCCCGCGATCTCGCGCATGGCGGACTGCGCCTTGGACGCGAAGCTGTCGGAGGCGGCGTCGCCGGCCTCCCCGGCGGCCCCCGCCACGTCCCCGTAGGCGTCCTCGACGCCCGCGAGGCTGTCGATCATGCCCATGGCGTTGTCCTCGCCGAGGCTCCCCCACAGCTGGGAGGCGAGGCGCGCCTTCTCGTAGCCGTCGGGCATGGCGGCGAGCTCGCCGAGCACAGCCTCGTAGACCTGCTGCCCGGTCGCCCCTCCCGTCTTCCACGCCTCGAAGAGGTCCTGGGTGCCCTGCGAGAACGAGCCGATGGACGCCTCCATGCGGCCGTCGCTCAGGCTGGTCTGGAACTCGTTGAGGAAGTCGTTGACCTTGTCGAGCGAGTAGGCGCCGTTCTCGGCGCCGGCCTGCAAGATCGAGAAGTAGTCGGAGGCCGAGAACCCCATCTCGGCGAAGCGCGGGCCGTACTCGGCGAGGTTGTCGCCGAGCTCGCCGGAGAAGTCGAGCCCGTTCTGGGCTCCGGCGACGAAGAGGTCCATGGCCTCCCGCGCGTCGAGCCCGAAGCCCTCCATGAGGGCCCCGACGCCGCGCACGGTCTCCCCGACGTCCATGCCGAGGACGTCCGAGAGCGTGAGGGCGGACTCCGTGACGTAGGCGAGGTCGGCGTCGCTGAGGTCCCCGAGGTTCTGGCGCACGGTCACGAGGGCGTCGTCGACGGCCTCGAGGGACGGCCCGAAGCCGTCCTCGTAGATGGACTCCCCGACCTCGCCGAGCGCCTCGGCTTCCTCCTCGGTGAGCCCGAGGGCCGCCTGGATGCGCGAGGTCGCCTCCTCGTAGTCGGCGGCGGTGTTGAAGGCGGCGCCTCCCGCGGCGGCGATGGGGAGGGTGAGCCCCACCGTGGCCGCCGTGCCCGCCCCGCGGAGCGCGCCGGAGAGCCGCGTCGCGGCCTCGTCGCCCTCCTTGATGCCCTCCCAGGTGACGCCCTCGAGGCTGTCCTTGAGCCGACCCACCTGCCCTGGTATGCCCGCGGTGTCGAGCACCGCCTGGATGACGACCGAGCCGTCCGCTGCCATGGGCTACACCGCCTTCCGCCTGAGCGCCTCGAAGGCGCCGATCATCGCCGCGTCCGTCCCGGCCGCCGCGTCCCGCCCGCGCCCGCTCCCGCGGCCGAGCGCGAGGGCGCGGTGGAGCCGGTCCCACTCCTCGACGGCCTTCCGGTTGTGCTTGGTCGGCTTCGGGCGCGTCCTGGGGTCCCGGTAGTGGATGGCCCGGCCGAGCGGCGTCTCGACGGGGCAGGCTGCCACGAGGGCGACGAACTCGGCGAAGGGTATCGTGCCGGCGTCCGCGTCCCAGTCCACGCCGTAGGCCATGCGAAGGCTCGCGCGGATGGCGGCGGCGTCCTCTTCCGGGTCCCAGAGCGGCCTCTCGTGCGGGCGGCTCCCGGACAGGTCCACGCCGCACACGTCCCAGACGGCCCGGTCGACGAGCCTGCCGAACTCGCGGCGGTCGTAGTCGCACGCCGTGTAGGCGTCCTGCCAGGACACGAAGATGGCCTCGAGGACGCGCTCGCCGCGCCGCTCCCCGGGCTCCTCCGGGCCCTGCAGGAGGCGCACGAGCCCGAGCACCGTGGCGGCGTCGTCGCGCACGAGGACCTCCTCGCCGCGCCACGGGTAGCGCACCGCGGTGCCGCCGTCCGCGAGGCGGACGCGCCCGGTCGTGAGGTCGGTGCCTATCACCTGAGGTGCTTCCCCCTGGGAGCTCCCGCGGCGCGGGCCATGCGCTCGAGGCCGTCGCGCTGCTCGGAGTAGTAGAGGCCGCAGGCGCGCAGCTGCTCGCTCGTCGCCTTGCGCCCGAGCATGGTGAGGAACGTCGCCATGACCTCGCCGAGCGCGTTCGTGTAGGCGGCCGGGTCCACCGGCTCGCCGTCGCCCATCCAGGCGAGGAGCGCGTCGTAGCCCTCCTCGTCGATGAAGGTGACGATGACGCGCTTCTCGAGCCGCGCGAGCTGGTCCGCGAGGCCCGCCCGCTCCTCCTCCCCGACGGCCCCGTCGAGCGCGCGCGAGACGGCCTGGGCGCGGTCGATGGCGTTGGCGACCTTGCCGAGCATCCCCTCGATCGAGCGGTCGTCGAACCACACGCGGAAGCGCGGGGTGTCCGGGTTCTCCGCCGGGTCCTCGAAGTAGACGTCCTCGTAGGGACGCTGAAGGCGCAGCACCTGCACGGTCTCTCCTCCCTTGCCGGGCGTACGGGGAGGGGGCGCGGGCCGTGAGCGGAGCCCGCGCCCCCTGGGGAGGAGCCTATGGGAGGTGTCGCCTAGGACTCGAGCTGCTCGGAGTCGTCGTCGCCCGAGCCGGGGGCGGCGCTCACGGTGACCTTCACGACCTTGAGGACGGAGGGCTTTGCCGCGCAGCGGACGGTGAGCTGGGTCTCGCCGGCGGAGACGCCGGTGACGTTGCCGTCCGCGTCGACGGTGGCCACGGAGCGGTCCTCGACCCCGTAGAAGCACTTGGGGTTGGCGTCCGTCGGGGAGACGGTCGCGGTGACCGACGTAGGCGCCCCGACGGTGGCGGTGACGTCGGTCACCTCGACAGCGGTCGGGAGCTTGAGCTTGTTCGCCGCGGTGAGGGTGGGGGAGCCCGAGGTGGCGATGGTGCAGGTGAAGCTGCCGAGCGCGGAGGCCTCGCCCTGCGCGGAGCCGGGCACGAGGTTGAGCAGCGTGCACCTGCCCTCGATTACGTCGCCGTTGGGGTGGGTGTGGCGGAAGCGGGTGACGCGGTCGTCGCCGGTCATGAGGGCGCGCCCCGCGATGAAGTCCTGGGCGGGGTCGCCGTAGCAGCGGTCGCCCTCGACCTCGTACTGGATCTGGTTGGACTGGACGGTCGTGGACGGGACGCCGTAGCCGTCGTAGTAGTCCTTGTCCTCGGTGCTCTCGTTCGCCGACGGGGCGATGGAGGTGATGCCGGTGGCGAGCGGCATGTAGGTCGGCTCCGCCGCCTCCGGGGTGACGTCGATCTCGAGGGCGGACGTGTAGTTCTGCGCGAACGCGAGGTCGGTCTGCGCCATGGTCGGTTCCTTTCCCTATCTCCTGATGATCTTGGTGACGAGGCGGACCGCCCAGACGTGGCGGCGGTCCGTCCCGATGGTGAGCCTCTCGACGTCGCCGTCCTGCTCGGCCGCGCCGCAGGCCTCGTACGAGCCGTTCGCGCTCGACAGGTCGGCGGAGCGCAGGACGCGCGCCGCCTCGTCGCACAGCTCCATCGGCCCGTACTCGTCGAGGCCCTTCGCGATGACCTGGACGTAGCAGTCGAGCTGGCGGCGCCCGTCCATGTAGGTGCGTCGGGTCACGGACGGCATGAGGCGCACCACGACGCCGTCCTTGCCGTCGAGGCGGGACAGCGGCTGCGTGGTGACGCCCTCCATCCCGGCCGCCCGCAGCGCGCCGGCGGCGACCTCGCAGATGTCGATTCCCTCCATGGGCTACCCCTCCGTCATGAGCTTGGCCGCGAACTCGCGCCAGGCGTCCCCGCGCTCGCGCTTGGCCGCCTCGGTCCATCCGCTCGTGGCGCGCGGGTTCTTCTCCTTCCGGATGCTTTCGGCCGGCATGTCGTGGACCGTCCTCGCGTAGGGCGTCGACCACTCGATGGTCCCCGCCCCGTAGTCGCTCGCGAGCGGCTCGGAGTCGCGCAGCGTCCCCTCGTCGACGGGCACGTAGTCGCGCATCTCGAAGGCGACGCGGCGGGCGAAGGCCTCCTGCTTGCCTGCGAGGGCCCTGCGGGAGAGCCTGCGCTCGAGCTTCGAGAGGTCGACCCTCGTCCTCGCGCCCCCGCTCACGTGACGTCCAGCTCCCAGTGGTGCGGCGTCCCGTCGGGGTTGTCGATGCGGGACGCCTTGGCCACGGCGTGGTCCTCGCCGTCGAAGCGCACGAGGTCGCCCTCGACGAGACCGCCGGCGTACTCGGTGGCGTCCACGAGGACGCGCGCCGTGCAGCCCGCGGTGAGCTGCCAGTCGTTGGGGGAGAGCTGGCCGGCGCGGTCGACGCGGCACCTCGGCACCGCGACGGGCTCGGAGAACCCTCCCTCCGCCTGGCGGAGGACCTCGACCGCCTCGCGGCGGACGAGCGCGGGGATGGGCGGGAACCTCACGGCGCTCACCCCAGCCCCATGTGGAGGAGCCCCGAGCCCGCGAGCTCGGCGTCTATCGCCCGGGCCAGGTCGGCCTCGTAGGAGGAGCCCGACCCGGAGCCGCCGAAGCTCATGGACACCGTGCCGGCCGACAGCGAGGAGAGCGAGACGGCGCCTCCGCCGAGCCCGTAGGCGGCGTCGACGTCGACGGCCGCGCACACGGCGCGGCGCCACGCCCTCGGGGCCTCGGACGGGTCGTTCGGCCAGATGCGCCTGCGCACGGCCGCGCGGGCGCGGGGGAGGGCGGCCTCGAAGCCGTCCTCCCCGAGCGTCCCGCCGCGGCCGGCGTAGAAGGCGTATGTGACCTTGGGCTCGGCCATCCCGCTAGGCGCTCGCGGCCTGGGTGTGGGCGTAGACGAGCGGCTTCTTCTCGGAGAGCACCCAGGCGTCGTGGTAGACGCGGTACTGCCACTTGTGGGCGTCCTTGTCCTGGTTCACCTCCGGGGCGAAGTAGCGCATCTTCTCGGTGCGCTTCACCTGGCAGACGGCCTCCGGCTTGACGAGCAGGAAGTTCAGCGGGAGGGCGTTCTTGCCCTTCTCGCCGGTGATGTGGGTCTGGTCGGAGTCGGCGGTCTTGGTCGCGGCGAAGCCGTCGTCGCCGAGCGTGACGGAGGTCACGAAGCGGCTCGTCGGCACGGTCACGACGCGCATGCCGTCGAAGGTCTCGAAGCGCGCGTCGGGCTGGTCGCCCGCGCCGAAGCGCCAGGGGACGGCGACCTTGAGCAGGCCCTTGAACGCGGAGGTCACGTAGAGGACGGCGCCGTCGAGCTCGGCGTGCTCCTCGATGGCGGCCTCTGCGTCGAACACGGCCTTGAGGGCGTCCTTCTCGGCGGTGATCGTCTTGGCCACGGTGGTGCCGGCGTTGCTGGCGTAGGTGGACAGCCGGACCGCGTCCATCTCGGGCACGACGAAGTCGCGCACGAACTTGCCGAACATGTTGAGGCTCATGACCTCGAGGGTCTCGGCGTTGTCCATGTCGTCGATGTTGAACGCCTTGCCGCGGTCGAAGCGGAGCGTGTAGGCCTCCCAGTCGATGGAGGCGTCGCCCTCCGGGAAGCCGGTCGCGCGGTCGTAGTCGCCCAGGCCCTCGATGGTGAGCTTGGGCAGCAGGACGGTGCCGGCGCTGCCCGCGTCGCGCACCATGTCGGCGTTCTGGCCGTCGAGGTCGCTCGTCACGGACGCGCGCTCGGCGAGCTCGTCGAGCTTCTGGGTGTACAGCTCCGCCTTGGCGGTGAAGTCGTTTGCCACTGCTGGTGCTCCTTACCTGTACTTGGAGAGGATGCTGTCGACCCTCTCGGCCTCTGCCGCCCCGTCGGCGCCGCCCTCGGGGGGCAGCCCGGTCGAGCCGGTCTCGCGGGGCTTGGAGAAGAGGAACGGGCACTCGTCCCGGAGCCGGTCGACGTCGCCGTCGTAGTCGTCGAGGAGCGCCTTGGCCGCCTTGATGGCGCGCTCGTCGGTGCAGCCCGCGAGCTTCAGCTCGTAGGTCGCCCGCTCGTCGGCGCTCCTGGCCTCGAGGTCGTCCAGCTGGCGCTTGAGCTCGGCTCGCCCCTCCTCGGTCTTGGCCTTCTCGTCGAGCATCGAGCGCAGGCGGGCGATCTCGTCGTCCTTGGCCTGCATGTCGCGGCGGTACTTCTCGCGGTTGATGCCGGGGTGGCCGTGGGAGTCCTCGACCCCCTCGCCCGCGTCCTCGTCGGACGCGTCCTGGGCGCCTGCCTCGGCCTCGCGCTCCTCGGCCCCCTTATCGGCCTCCTCGTCGGGCCGGTCCTGGGCCTTGGTCTCTTCCCTCTCCTCGTCTGCCATTCGTGCTCCCTTCCTGGGTTTGTTGGCGCGCTTCCCTGCGCGGTTCAGGCGGGCCTTTTGCGCATGCCCGGGCGATGGCAGGAAGGTAGCCGTGGTGTCGCCGCGGCATGAAAAGGCCGCCCCGTAGGGCGGCCTTCGGAGTTGTATCGCGTCTAGAGCGGAAGGGGGATGCTTTTTGCACCCCTTGCCTCGTCTTCTATGGGGAGCGAGGGCCTGCCGAGCGCGGCGGACGGTACGGGCGGCATCGGCTGGCTCGCCTCGCCGGTCCTCTTGTCGATGACTATGGGAGAGCTTCCGGGGACGATGTAGCCCGATGAGTCCGAAACGTCGAAGAACCAGTGCCGCACTCCCTCGCGTGCGGACGAAATATGCATGCTGCCCCCGACGAGGCTTGCCGCGATCTCGTATGCCTGCCTCAGCGCCACGTTCACGACGTCACCTCTTCCTGGACGTGCAGCACTCGTCGATGAGCTCCGAAGGCTCGAGGTTGTCAATCCTGGCAATCATCGTAAACCCATCTATGACGTACTGGAAGTGGCTACTAGCGTCCTCTTTGCCGCTTTGGGGGTCGCGATAGATGATTTCGCCCTCGTGGTTCTCTGCCACGAACACATGCGCGCCTCCCCCTTCCCAAGCCACGTAGACTTCGGCGCGGGCGCCGTCCTCCCAGTCCCTCATGAGCCGGTCGCAATCGTCCTTGCCGTCTCCGGAGCACGAGAGAAACTCGGCGCCTTCGAATACCTTGTCCCAGTTCTCCGTCAGGTGGTCGCTCTTGCTAGCTTCGCCATTCTCGTCGACCTCCCGAGGCTTCGCGACGACGTCATAGCCCCTCCGCCTCATCTCGTAGGCGGGGACGCTTCTCTGGCAGTTGTGTGTCCACCTGACGTCTCCCGTCTTGAACGATTGATTGACCGCGGCGAGGTCTTGGACCGCACTATGATCGCCCGAAATCCTACGGAACTGCCTTCGTCCCTCCTTGGTGGGGGTCATCCCCGGGAGTATCGACTTGAGCAGGTCTTGCTGGTTCGTCCTGCTCAGCATCGGGAAGTCGCGGGGCTCCATGCCCCGGCCCCGCATCTCGGCAGACAGAGCTCGCTGCGCGTTTCCCTTCGAGACGCCATGTGACCTGAGCGACCTCCCGACGCCGTCGCCGTCCAGGAACTCGCGCATGGTCCGCCTGCTCGCGTCGCTCTTCCTGATGCGTGGCATGTCGCCGGCCCACTCGCGGTTCGGGGAGCGGCGCAGGACCGGGGCCTTCCCCCTCGAGTTCGCTCCCTCGATGTAGGCCCTCATCCCCGCCTGCTGGCGGCGCAGCCTGTCCTTGAGGCGCTCGACCTCCGCCACGTTTGCGAGGCTCGCGTCCGAGTCGGCGACGAGCTGGGCTGCCGCGAGCTCGCGCTTGGTCTGGCGGATGTCGCGCTCGCGCCTGCGCTGCCCCTGGGAGAGCCTGTAGATCTCGTCGCCGTCCAGCCCGCTCGGGTGCGGCGGGTCGGGCTTGTACATGCGCGGCGCTCCCGGCACCCAGGGCCCGAAGCTGTGCCGGCAGTTGGCCCCGCCGAGCCCCGCCACGTCCCCGTAGCCGGTCTCGCGGTAGAAGTCCTCGTAGCGAACGCCGTCGATCGTGACGTCGCCGTCGAGCGAGTAGACGCGGCCCTGCCACCTCGCGTGGCTCGGCCTCGCGCCGCCGTGGCTCGACACCTCGACGAGCCGGACGCCGGCGTCCCTGCAGATTTGCTCGGTCCGCCTCATCCCGTCCTGGGCTATCTGCGTCCTCACGTGCCGGCGCACGGCGACGTCGACGCGGTTGCGCACGGTCCGCCGTCCCGTCTCCGAGTCGCGGTACTGGATCGTCGAGATGCCCTGCCTGGACATCTCCCGCACCGCGCGGTGGATGGCGCGCTCCGCCGTGTCGGCCCCCGCGTTGACGCGCGTCACGGCCTCGGCCACGCAGCGGTTCCACAGGTCGAGGGCGCCCTGCACCATCTCCACGTTGTCGCGCTCGAGGATGGCGGCGACGCCCTGCGTCGTCAGGGCGACCTGCCGCGGCCTCGTCGCGGCTGCCGCCTCGCGCGCCTCGTCGCCGAGCCTCGATAGGTCGGCGCGGTCCGAGCGCGAGACGGCGTCCTCCACGACCTCGGCGACGGCGCGGTCCATGTCCTCGCGGTGCGCGGCGAGGATGGCCGCGAGGTCGGCGGCGTGGGTCTGGGCCAGGAGGTTGAGGGCGGTGAGCCCCCGCTGCCCCAGCTCCTCCGTCCCCTCGTCGAGCAGCAGGCGGCAGAGGTAGGCGAGCATCTTCGCCTCGACCTCGCCGTAGACGGCGCCCACCATGTCGGCGGCCTGGTCGAGGTAGTCGGGGTCGAGCATCGCTAGAACCCGGCGTCGAGGACGGCCTCCTCGGGCGCGAGGGTGCGGGCCTCCTCCTCGCTCATGCCGTAGAAGCGGGCGAGGTACATCCACCTCGGCACGATGCCGGCCGAGATCTCGGTGAGCATCTGGGCCTTCTCCGCGCTCGTGTCCGTGATGATGGAGTCGTCCCAGATGACCTCGACGGGCGCGGCGCCCTCCTCGACGTCGGCGGCGCAGTGCAGCCTCGCGCACTCGACGAGCGAGGTGAGCAGCAGCCCGAGGCCCCGGCCCAGCGCGTTCTCGTGGTTGCGGATGTTGCGCATGAGGGCGCTGTTGTCCGCCGACACCTCCGTGGCCGTCTTGAGCCCGCCCGACTTGTCCGGCTGGAAGTACTGGGAGCCGAACCCGCACTCGTCTCCGAGCGCGGCGCAGGCGTCCGCGTAGACCTCGTGGATGGAGGCGGTGCGCATCGCGGGCGCGAAGGCGTAGGGCTTGCCCGCCTCGGTGACGGGGGAGTCCACGAGGCGGTAGAGGCGCTGCTCGCGCTCCCCGAAGGGGACGGCCCGCCTCGTGCCGTCCGGGCCGCGCCGCACGTCGATCATCGTGTCGGGGAGCATGAGGACGGCGCGCAGCAGGTCGGTCTCGTCGTAGAGGGCGGTCCATGCCGTGTCGAGCATGCGCATCGCGTCGACGGCGTCCTCGAACACGGAGACGCCGTAGGGGCTCGTGTCCTGCACGGTGTTGTCGATGGCGGGGGAGAGCAGGCAGAAGGTCGGCGAGGCGCACCCGGTGTCGAAGTCCGCGATGATGCCGAGCGCGTCGGGCGGCACCGGCACGCCGTCGCGCCACACCTTCGTCGCGACGTGGTAGGTGCCCGTCTCCCGGTCGAGGGCGTGGACCTGCAGCTGGACGGCCTGCTTGCCCTGCACGGTGACGCGGGTGCAGAACGCGCACTCGGTGGTGCCGTCCTCGTCCCAGGTGAGCGGGATGACCATCTTGGCGTCGTAGCGGCGCACGCGCACCGACGTCGCCTCGTCGCGGACGTCGAACCACAGCGCCATGGCCCCCGTCCCCATCGCGAACGCGCGCTCCACGCCGCGCTGGAAGAGCGTGTAGAAGCCGGTGCGCGAGCACCACGAGCGCACCCAGGCGTTCGCCCTGGGGCTGTCGCTCCTCACGGCCATCTCGTTGGCGATGAGCGACGCCCACTCGCGGCACACGCGCCGCGCCGGCCTGAGGGACAGCTTGCGGCGCTTGTGCCTCTTCCCGTCCACGCCCACGTAGGGGTCGTCGTAGAAGGGGTGCGAGGCCGTGTACCACTGGTACCACCGCTCGACGTGCTCGGACATGTCCGGCGGCATGGCGTAGCCGCGCCTCGCCACCTCGGCCCTGACGTACGCGGGCACCTCGAACCGGTTGTCAGCCATCAGTCCTCCCTGCGTGTCGGTACGCGCCGCGCCTCGCCACCACGTCCATGAGCGCGTAGCGCGTGGCGTCTATCCAGTGGTCGTCGCCGTCGGGGTAGTCCCCCGAGTACTCGCCTGTCACCGGGTCGGCCTCGAACTCCGCCTCGCGGACCTCGCGGGCGAGGTTCGGGCAGCGCCTGGGGTCGATGACCCAGGTGACGGACTGCAGGAACCGGTAGCTCATGTCGCGCAGCCCGCCCTTGCCGGCGGACCTCGCGTCTACGCCCTCCTCGCGCTGGGCGGCGACCTGGTCGGGCGAGGCGTCGTCGGAGAGCACGCGGACGCGGTGCTCGACCGGCTCGCGCGAGGTCCCGTCGCGCCACGTGAGCGCGGCCCGGATGCGGCGCGCCGCCTCGGCGGGCAGCACCTTCGTGCCGCCTGCCTCCGCGAAGGTGACGAGGCGGTGCTCGCCGGGCTGCCACTCGGAGACGGTGAGCGCCCAGGGGTCGGGGAACCACCCGAAGTCCTGGCCGGCGCGCACGTTGTCGAAGGAGGCGACCTCCTCGTCGGCCACCTCGCGGAACTCCACCCGGTCGAACACCTGGCCGCCGTAGCCCACGGGCTCGCCCAGGTACTCGTGCCTCCACGCCTGCTCGTCGGCCTCGCGCAGCGCCTCGGCGTCGGCGAGGAACTGCGAGCCCAGCCACTCGGGCGGGGCGTCCTCGTAGCAGCTCTCGAACGTCTCCTCGCCCGCGTCCCGCCGGCGCTCCGCCTCGCGGTTGGCCCAGTTGTCCCGGGTGCGCGGCGGGTTGTAGGTGTAGACGCGCACGGTCCTGTCGCCGCCGCGCGCCACCGACTGCAGCACCGTGCGGATCTCGGCCATGCCGCGGAACTGGTCGACCTCCTCGAACCACGCGAAGCCGATGTGGCCGAACGGCGGCTTGAGTCCCTTGGACTTGTGGGGGTCGTCGCAGCCGGCGAAGAAGATGAGCTGGCCGGTCGACTTCTTCCTGATCTTGAGCGTGGAGACGGGCATCTCGTACTCGTCGTCGAGCCCGAGCGCGTGGATGGCCCACACCACCTGGGCGTAGACGGCGTCGCGCAGCTGGTTCTTGCGCTTCATGACGGCGGCGGCGTGCTCGCCGGGGTGCGTCTCGACGTGGGCCACCAGCTCGAGCGAGGCCCACGAGCTCTTGAGCGAGCCGCGCCCGCCGGAGCACCAGAACTCGGAGCGAGCTCCCTCGGCCATGAGGCGGTGGGCCCTGAGGAAGTCGGGGCCGAGGAGGAGGGCGAAGTCGCGCGCGAACTCGCCGCGCTCCGCGGGCTCCTCCTCGGGCAGCGCGTCGAGCAGCGTCTTGCCCAGCTGCGTGACGGCGGTCACCGCCGTGTAGTCGAGCTGCCGACCCTCCTCGGATGCGTCGCGCACCCGCGAGATGCCGGCCTCGAAGGTCTCGGACATGCCGGCGAGCACCTCGGCGCGCGTCGTGGTCGCCTTCTCGGCCGCGATGCGCTTGAGCGCGCAGAGCCTGGCCTTGACCTCATCCTCGGCCTCGAGCTTGCATGCCTTGTTGTCGACGGTCTCGGGCTTCCAGCGGGAGCGGTCGGGCCAGGCCGCGAGCATGGCCTGCCTCTGCGTCTTGCCGGCCACACGTTCCTGGCAGTATCGCTCCCGCCTCGGGTTGGCGAGCGGTATGTCCCTGGGGGTCCCCTGCATGCGCGGCATGGTCGCGCACGTGTCGCGGGGCAGGTGCTAGTCTGGGGGCGGACATCGTCGTGCGTCGCGCTGTCGATCTCCGTCGAGGTGCCCCTCGGGGCATTCCTCGTCGCCCTCCTGGTTCTAGCGATTTCGCTCTGGCCGAACGGAGGTAGGGAGATGACAGTGAGTCAGGTTGTCGAGGGGGCTATGGGCCTAGGCGGGGGCTGCGCTCGGCGGCTCGGCGGCAGCGGCGACACGGGATGTGTTCTAGGCCCGGGGTTCGAATCCCCAAGCCCCCTGTCGAGCTAGAAGAGGGGCCGCCCATCGGCGGGGCGGCCCCTTCCGGGCCCGTGCGGCGGAGGTTGACCGCACCTCCATGGTCTCGCCCGTGTCGCCCCTCAGTGCCCCTCGCCCTCGACGTCCTCGAGCACGCCGATCGCGAGCAGCCCCATACATACTATGAGCCACGTGGCGACGGCTAGGCCCCACGACCACTCGGTCCCGACGACCGCGCAGACCGCGAAGGTCGCGACGGCCGACGCGGCGAGCAGCGGGAGCAGGAGCAGGGCGAGCACGAGCAGCAGGGCCACGAGCGCAAGGCACACGACACAGACGGAGACGGACGCGTCCAGCAGCCGCCTCGCGGCGGACTCCACGCGCCGCCTCCCGTCTCCCGCCTTCACGCATCCTCCCCATGCGCCCCGGGCGGGTCGATGAGGTCGGCGAGGCGACTCAAGACCTCGGCCGCGTCGTGCTCTTCCGCGTCGTTGAAGACGGCCCACGGGACGACCCACTCCCAGTCGCCTCCGCTGTTCGTCCTCATCCGACGCGCGACGTCCCTCCTCTCGTCGGGGCGCTTGACGCGCTCGCCCGGACCCATCATGTCCTCGTTGATCTCGCACCCGTACCTGTCGAAGAGCCGCCACTGGCCCCCGTAGAAGACGGCCCTGTCCACGTGCGCCGAGCTGCCATCGTCTCTGGCAACCTCGTCACCGAACCTGACCGACTCCCCGTCCTCGAACCGCGGCCACTCGCAGCCCTCGGGCATGAGGCGGCGGTCCAGGGCCTCTCCGATGGCGTCGGCGTAGTCGGAGGGCAGGCAACCACCGACCGCGACGCCGAGCCTCTCGGCAACCTCCATCGCCACGACCTCCCAGGCGCCCGGCTCGCAGCCGTCGCACTCTTCGGGCTCGATGAGGTCCGGCAGCGGGATGCCGTCAATCTCGACGGCTCCCAGCGCGCCCATCGCGGCCCGCATCTTGTCCGCGATCTCGCGGCGCCTGCTATTCGTGATTTCCATCGCCCTCCTTCGCAACATCGTCCAGCGAGCAGCCGAGCGCGCGGCACACCTTGAGCAAGCCTCCTACCGTCGCGTGCTCGACGCCGCGTATCTCCCAGTTCTGGATCGTCCTGCGCGGCACGCCCGAGGCCCTGGCGAGGGCCGCCTGGCTCATCCCGCGCGAGCGCCTCGCGTCCCTCAACATGCATCCGCCGTTCTTCTTAGGACCACTGTTTTTGTGTCCGCTTCCGGGCGTAGGCACAAGATATGGTGTAGTGTGAGGCCAAGGGGGAACAGGTGTTCGCAGCACCCGTCCCCACTGGCCACGGGACCATGGAGGGAGGTGATTCCATGGCGAAGCGTAGAGTGCGCGTCACCGTCAAGACGACCGTCAAGGCGGGCGGGCGTCGCAGGACCAAGACGTCGCACAAGACGTACCGGGTCTAGCCCGGCGCTGGCCCCGAGCGAAATCGGGGCACCCCCTTCCCGACATTCTGCACCGGCGGGCTCGGCCCGCGCAATCGTCCGGCCTTCCGTCTCAGACAATCCACCGTTCACGACGGCCTCCTCTCCTGCTCGCGGCGCCTCATCCACAGCACCGCGATCCTCTCGACCACCTGGTCGGGCGTCCTCCCGAGCCTGTCTGCCGCCCCGTCCACGAGCGCGAGCAGGGCGCGGTCCTCGGAGGGCGCCCACGCATCCGCGCCCCTGCGCTCGGACCTGAGCCCCAGCTCGTGCGCGTGGGCCTTGATCGCGCTGCTCCTCCTGCCGGGCAGCACCACGTCCCACCCGGACCACGACGGCCCGTGGACCGAGTAGAGCCGGCGCAGCGCGGCCTCGTCGGCGGGCGTCCACTCGCGGGCGCTCCATCCGCCGGACATCAGGCCTCCTCCCACTCGTCGCAGGACTCCTCGGGCCGGCGGACCGCGTCCCACAGCAGCGCGGCCAGCGCCCCCTCGTCGCCGTGGCGCGCCGGGTCGAACCCGACCAGGCAGAGCCCGTCGTCCATCCCGAGGGCGAGCCACCAGTGGCGGCAGTCCTCGCAGGTGCCCGGCTCCTCCTCGGGGTCGGGGTCGCAGTCGGGCTCGTTCCAGGGCGCGCGCGGATCGCCCTCGAAGCATCCGGGCGGCAGGTTCCAGCCGCTCGGGGGCTCGTAGACGGGGCTCATCGCCTCCACCTCCTCAGGGGCCTCCACCCCTCCATGGACAGGGCCGTGGCGTAGTCGCACGGCTCGTCGGTGACCAGGTACTCCATGTGCCCGCCGACGCCTCCCATGTCCGCGGTCACGAAACGCTCGCGGGACGCCGCCGAGACGGGAACCCAGCGGAAGTGCAGGCGCATGTGGTGGGCGAGGCCGTGGCAGTAGAACCTGCCGTCGGCGTCGCGCAGGACGTTGCCGAAGCCGCAGAGCGTGACGGTGGGCTTCGGGACCTCGACCCCGTGGCGCCACAGCGTGCCCGCCCCGCGCCGCACGACGTGGTGCTGCTCGAGCGGCGCGGGCCTGCCGCACACGGCGCAGCGGCCGAGCCGGATGCTCGGCGCGGCCATGAGGGGCCTCAGGATCTCGGGGAGCGTGTCAACCCTGGCCATGGAGCCTCCTGTCCGGCCCGTCGAGGCGCACCCTCGGGCACGCCTCCGCGAGCCTGCTCGCGATGGCCCTGGCCGTCTCCTCGTCCCCCGAGCCCGCGAGCCTCTCGGCGAGGTCGGGCAGCGAGAGCTGGGAGGTGACGACCATCGGGCGCATCCCCGCGTAGCGGTCGTCGATGACCCGGAAGAGCCGGGAGAGGGTCCAGGCGGTCGGCGTCTCCTTGCCGAGGTCGTCGATCACGAGGAGCCCGCAGCCGGCGAGCGAGTCGAGCACGGCGGCCTCGGCCCCGTAGGCGGAGCGCACGTCGGCGAGCAGCCGGACGGTCGAGGTGACCCGCGCCGTGCCGCCGGCCGCGAGCGCGCGCCTGACGGCGGCGCAGGCGAGGTGGGTCTTGCCGGCGCCCACCGGCCCGAAGACGTAGGCCCCGCGGGCGACGGCCTCGGCGTCCCGGTGCTCGGCGCGCAGGTAGCGCCTCGGGACGCCGGCCCTCTCGCAGGCCGCGTCGAGCCTGGCCTCCTCGTCGCGCTCCCTCGCGGCCCGCTCGGACCTCTCGCGCTCCGCGCGCTCGGCGGCGGCCCCGGGGCAGTCGCACGGCTCCCAGCCGACCTGCATCCGCTCGTCGGAGAGGGGCAGCGGGACCATGAGGGGGCGCAGATCGGCGCCGCAGTGCGGGCACCTACGCGTAGACGGCGAACCGGTCATGGCCGCCCACCCCCTCGGCCTGGCGGGCGAGCTCGCGGTAGCCCTCGAACTTCGGCCCGAAGAGCGTCTCGGGGCGCAGGTAGGCCCGCATCTTCGGGTCGCGCCCCCACCTCTCTGCCATGGTCTCGGCCACGGCGCGGAAGTCCTCGAGGCGGTAGCCCTCGGCCCATCGGGCGCGGACGAGGCGGCGCGTCTTGGCCGAGGAGGCCCGGTAGTGCGTGCCCGCCGCCTCGTTGAGGGCGGCCACGACCTCGGCGTAGGGGATCCGCTCGCCCCCCTCCCCGCACCCCTCCCCCTGGGAGGAGGAAGGGGAAGAGGAAGAGGAATATATATCGCTTGCCCGGTTGCTCGGCTGGTTGCTCCGTGCTTCGCTCCGCTGGTTGCTTGCCCTCTCGCCTTCGTCCTGCTTCTCGGTTTGCTTGGCCGTTTGCTTGCCGCTTTGCTTCCCGGTTTGCTTGCCGCCTTGCCTCCCTCCCGAGGCGCCCGCCTCGATGCGCGCCCGGCTCTTCTCGAGCACGGGCCTCGCCATGGCGAGCGCCATCCGCTGGGCGTCGGTCCTCGGCTCCGGCTCCTCGCCGGTCCTCAGGTAGCGCACCATCATCCCGATCAGCTCGTCGCCCTCGCGCCGGTTCGACAGCTCGAGGGGCCCGTCGATCAGCGAGTCAAGCACCTGCATGCCTTCCACCCCCTCTCCCTAGAAGGGGATGTCGACGTCGTAGAGGTCGGGCGCGGCCTGCGGGGCCGGCTGCGGGGCCGGCTGGGGCGCCTGGGGCGCCGGCGCGGGCTGGGGCGCGTAGGCGGGCGCCTGGGGCGCCTGCGGGACCTGCTGCGGGGCGGCGGCCGCCTGCCGGGGCGCGTAGGCCGGCCGGTCGTAGGCGGGGGCCTGGGCCGCCTGGCGCGGGCTCATGAACTCGAGCTCGTCGACCACGACCTCGAGCTTGCTGCGGCGCGAGCCGTCCTTGGCCTGCCACGAGCTGTAGCGCAGCCTGCCCTCGACGGCGACCTTCTGCCCCTTGGAGAGGTGGCGGGAGACGGCCTCGGCGCGGGCGCCGAACATGACGCAGTCCACGAAGTTCGGGACGTCCTCCCACTGTCCGGTCTGGCGGTTCTGGCGTCGGTCGTTGACGGCCACGCCGAGGGACAGCACGGCGGTGCCGCCCTGGGTCTGGCGCAGCTCGGGGTCCCGGGTCAGGTTCCCGGAGATGCTCACTCGGTTGATGCTCACAGGTATCCTCCTTGCGTCACGCCCCCGCTGGCCCAGACGCGCGCGATCTCGGCGTCGACCATGCGGATGCGCAGCTTGTAGACGTTGATGGCCTCCTGGGAGGCCTTGTAGATGGCCTCGGAGCAGTCGCGGCGGCACTTGAGCTCGGAGATCTCGGGGAGCCCGCGGCACAGGTCGCTCGTGATGGTCACGGGCGTCCCCTTGGCGCGCTCGCCGAGGATGGCGACGCGCAGCGCCCTGCGGTACTCCGCCTCGTTCTCCGCGTACTGGCAGCCGCTCGTCCGGCACACCTCCAGCTCCTCCATAAGGCGGTCGGTGAGGTCGTCGAGCCTCTCGTAGAGGTCCTGCAGCGAGGCCTCGGCCATGCGCTACTCGACCTCCCAGGCGGGCGCCGGGCAGCATCCCGGGGCCGCGACGAAGGCCTCGTACTGGGCCGCGTCGGCGAACTCGTAGCGCGTCCCGCAGCTGCGGCAGCGCGCGGTGAACGGGCCCGAGGGCGGGGGCGCCGCCTCCTGCCGGGCCGCCGGCGCGTCGGCGTCGGCGGTGTCGTCGATGGCGAGCAGGTTGGCGAGGGCGCGCTTGCCGGCGTAGGAGGCCGCGGCCCCCGTGATCTGGGAGGCGTCCATGCCCTTCTTCTCCTTCGGCTCGCGGGCGAGCCCCCGGGCGTCGACGCGCTCGCCCGTGGCCGCGTCCACGACCGACGCGCACGCCCGCACGTAGACCCACCCCTCCGAGACCTCGACGGCCTCGTCCGAGCACAGCAGGAGCATCCCGCGGTCGTGGCACAGGGGCTTGGCCGCCTCGAGCACGTCCTCCTTGCTCCGGTAGTCGAAGCCCCCGAAGCTGTTGTGCTGCCCCTTCGGGGCCTTGAGCTCGCGCTGGACCTCGAGCAGCCTCGCGAGCAGCGTCGGCCTCTCGTCACTCATCCCCGGCCTCCCCCTTCTCCTTCTCCTTCGCCTTCCGGCTGGCCTGCTCGAGCGTCCCGGACAGGAAGCGCCCGACCACCCGCGGCCTCAGCGAGCCGCAGAAGGCCCCGATCCTCTGCATCTGGTTGACGCTCGCCGCCTCGATGACCATCACGCACGGCATGTACGGGCCGCCGGGCACCGCCTGCTCGGCCTGCGGGGCCGCCGGCGCGGGGGGCGCCGGAGGGGCGGGCGGCGCCGGCTCGGGGGCCGGCTCCGGCTCGGGGGAGGGGACGGGCTCCCTCTCGGGCTCCGGCTCGGGCTCGACGGCCTCGCGCATCTCGCGGATGCGCGTCGTCTCCTCCGCGGCGTCGCGGGCGGCGCGCAGCGCGGTGCCCAAATCGAGGCTCGCGAAGAACTCGCGCTCCGCCACCTCGTAGCAGGGCATGCCCGCCTGCGCCTTGAGGACGTCCCAGTCGTGGGCGACGCGGGTCACCTTCTCCTCGATGGCGCGCTTCGCCTTCTCCTCCCCGAACGTCTTGTTGAGCCACTGCGCCTCGTGGATGCGCTCGTAGGGCACGACCGGGGCGAGGAGCCCCGCGAAGCCCTCGTAGTGCTCGCGCAGCTCGTCGCGCAGGCGCCCCTTGCGGGCGTCCTCGGCCTCGTCGAGCTGGGCCTTGATGCCGGAGCTCGCGGAGCGCGCCTTCTCGGCGATGGCGTTGACGCGGCCCTCGAACTCGTCGAAGGGGCGCATGTACTCGCGCTTGAGGGCGCGGCGCCTCTCGTCGATCTCCTTCGCGATGCCGTTGAGGTACGTGCGGTCGCGCCTCGCCTGCCTGAGCGAGGCCGGGTCCGAGAGGTCGTAGGTCGCCTCCGCGTAGCCGGCCACCATCTTCGAGACGCGCGCGTCCAGCTGGACGAGGTTCGTCTCGATCGTCGCCGGCGTGATGCTCACGGCCAGCCCGCCGTCCTCGACGACCTCGGCCTCGACCTCGATGACCTCGTCGCCCTTCTTCCTGCCGCTCACTCTCCGTCTCCTCCCTTTGCGCCGGCGCGGAAGGCCTCGGCGGCCCTGCGCTCCGACTCGCTCGGCTCGTATCCGTCCGCCTCCATGGCCTCGAGCAGCTCGAGGGCGTCGGCGCAGCTCTCGGGCTGCAGGTGCCCCCCGAACCCCGCGAGGAGGCTCGAGACGGTCCAGGGGTGGGGCCACGACCTGTGCTCCATGCCCAGGGCGACCGAGAGCTCGGTGGTCTGGCGGACGAGGGTCGTCCCGACCTCGGCCTCGAACGCCGAGACGCTGTAGTGCTCGTGGGCCCGCCTCGTCAGCAGGGCCGCCGTGCGCCGCATGGAGCCCAGGTCGTGGATGCGCTCGCCGACCCAGCGGAGCCGGCGCGCCTCGTCCTCGCGCAGCGCGGCCTCGAGCTCGCTCCTCTCCTCGGCGGCGCGGGCGCGCTCCTCGTCCGCCCCCTCGTCGGCGGGGGCGAGGAACGTCAGCGTCGTGCCCCCTCCCGTCTCCATGGCGACCTCGCAGCGCCCCTCGGAGGCCAGGTACGAGGCGAGCCGGCCCTCGTCGAAGGCGGCGAACGTCCGCTCGGCGACGAGGCCCTCGGGGCGCGCGTCCACGACGCGCACGCCGGCGTCGCGGGCGGCACGGAGCATGCGCCCGACGGCGGCGCGGGCGTCGCGCCTCGCGACGGCCGCCTCGTAGCGGCGCCTCCACTCGGAGGGCGGGCAGTCGCGGACCTCGGCCACGGCCTCGGGGTCGCCCTCGAGGTCGGCGATCGCGGCGAGGCGGTCGAGCGTCATGTCGTAGGCGGCGTCGCGCACCGCCCGCGAGGCCCTGCGGACGCGCCGGACCGTGGGCGCGTCGATGCGCGCGGCCGCCGCGACGTCCTCGTCCGGCAGGTCGAGGGCGAGCATCGTCTGCACGCCTCGGCTCAGCTCCTCGGGCGCGAGGGCGCGCTTGGCGTCGGTCTCGACCATCGCCTTGGCGGCCTCCTGGCGGGCGAGCTCGGCCTCGCCGGCGTCGTCGTAGACGTCGGCCCAGAAGCGCGCGGTGCCGATGCTGCGCATGGCCTCGACGCGGCACTCGCCGTCGACGATCCAGTAGATGCCCCCGTCCCTGTAGAGGATGGGCCGCATCCGGGGCTGGCCCGGGTTGAGCCGGTTGCGCCCGAACTGCCCGGCGAGCTGCGAGATGTACTCCCTGCACTCCGGGCTCCCGACGTCGCGGGGGTTCATCCGCTCCCCGTCGACCTCGTAGGGGTGGACGTCTCGGATGTCCACCATCTCCATGGTCTGCATGTCTCCTCCTTCTTCCGGGCCCTAGGCCCGTCCCTCCTGGTCCGCGAGCTTCCTCGCGATGCGCTCCTTCCTCCTCTGCGCGGCCTTGAGCAGCCTCGTGAGCCGCCGGACGCGCCACCTCTCCATGTCGAGCTCGTTGGCCTCCTCGGCGAGCGCCGCCTCGTAGCGGGGGAGCCCGGCCGTGGGGCGGGGGACGGGCATCGGCTCGGCGCCGCTCTGCCGCTCCGCCTCCGTGTCCGCGTAGACGGCCCTCTGGGCCGCGGGCAGCCCCGCGAGCAGGCGGGCCGTCTCGGCCTCGCAGCGCGCGAGCCTGCGCGAGAGGCGGCAGGCCTCGCAGATCCCCTCGTCGCCGAGCGTCGCGCTCGCCCTGCCGCACGCCGGGCACACCTGGGTGGCCGGCTCGTGGTAGCGCAGGTCGCACTCGACGCCGCGGGCCCTCAGCTGGGCGGCCCTGCGCTCGACCGACGAGGTCGAGCGCCTGAGCCGGCGGCACACCTCCGCCTTCGGGACGCGGCCGGCGAGCCTCGCGAGCTCGCGCTCCTCGCCCGTGGTCCACGGCCTCGGGCGCCCGCTCATGCCGCGTGGGCCTCCCGGGCGAGCCTCCTGGCCTCGGCGAGCGAGCGGGCTCGGAAGCTCTGGGGCCCGACGATGTCCTCCCAGTAGCCGACGAGGTCCACCTCGTCGACGGGGGTCTCGCGGAACCTCAGGAAGCGGGTGAGCGAGGGATCCTCCATGGCCATGTAGCGCGACAGCACGCTCCACAGGTTGTGGTCGCGCTTGAACATGGAGGCGAGCCTCACGTCCATCCCGTGCCTGCGCGCCTGCTCGTAGACGGTCCCGCGCTGGATGGGCTCGCCCTCGGCGGCGAGGCGGGCGCAGAAGCCGCGCAGCGCCTCCCAGCGGTCCGGGTGCCTGCGCACCCACACGCACGCCTTGGCGACCATCTGGCGCGCCCTCCCTACGCCAGCCACAGCAGCCCCGCCATCGCCCCGAGCACGAAGCCGTCCAGCAGCATGAGCGCGACGTCCTGCCAGGAGACCCACACGCCGCCTCGGGCGCGCCCTTCCCTGCCGTCCCTCATGCGGGCCCGCCCGTCGCGGCGCGCCTGCGCTCCTCCATCCATGCCTCGAATCTCCTCTCGTTCTCCGGGTCCGAATAGAAGGCCTTGAGGTGCTCCCTGAGGAGGTGCGCCCCGCACCTCCCGCGCGCCCTCCGCCGGCGGGAGGTCCCGCCCGGCGCGGCCGGCATGGCGCCCGCCTCAGTCCCCGTCCGGCTCGTCGCTGCGAGTCGCGACGACGGTGCACCGGGGGGCCTCGAGCGCGTCGGCCAGGGCCAGGACGGCCCTCGCGGCCTCGGCGGCCGCCACGGCCGCCTCGAGGCAGGCGCCTGCCGCCTCGGTGGCCTCACACAGCAGGTCCAGCCCCTCGACGTCGACGCCGAGGTCGACGCGGGCCTCGAGCCGCTCCCTCTTCTCCTCCTTCATCTGCTTCTCCTCTCTCGTCCCGGACGGGCCGGGGGCGACGGCACGCGGTCCGTCAGGCATGTCCGGATGCAAACGTCACGAAAGGAGAGGAACTCGTCCCGCATGCCGCCACCTCCGGCCCGTCCAGCTTGTGGACTATAGGTTTAACTATCGTCCCTGGTGAAAAAAATATCCTGCACATCAACCCTGAAGATGCGGGCGAGCTTGCGAGCGTCGTCTACGCTGATGTCGCCTGGATGCTTCTCCATTCGTGCATATGTAGGCCTGGAAATGCCCATGATGTCAGCGACTTGCTGCTGGGTGTACCGCTCGCGCTTGCGTGCCTCGATCAGGTCCATCCGCCCTCCTCTCTGTCGACTCAGACTATAGCCAAACATATATACGATGTAAAGAGAATTTCTCATAGAATGTATTTTGACTTTTACATAAGGAGGGGCCATGAGCATCGCTAGCAACATCAGGCGGATACGTGAGTCCCATGGCATGACCCAGGAGGAGTTCGGGAAGATTGCCAGCGTCACCGCAATGGCGGTGTCACAGTGGGAGAACGGGCGATCTGTTCCCCGCATGGGTGCGGTTCAGGCCATTGCCGACTACTTCCACATCAGCAAGGGCGAGCTACTTGATGACGCGCGAGACTCGCTCCCCACGGGCGCCATTCCCGTGCGCGGCACCTCCGCGATGGTCCCGGTCCGCACCCTCGGCGTCACGCACGCCGGCGAGCGCATGGACGAGCTGGAGAGTGAGTACGAGGTCGAGTTCCCGGCCGGCGTGGTCTCGCGCCACCCGGGATGCTTCGCGCTCAAGGTCGAGGGCGACTGCATGGACCGCCGCTACCCCGACGGCTGCCACGTGCTCGTGGACCCGGAGGCCGAGCCCTCCAACGGCGCGGCCGTGGTCGCCGAGTTCGACGACGGGCGCAGCGTGCTGCGCTGCTGCTACCGGGGGGCGTCGACGATGATGCTGTCGGCCGACAGCTTCTCGGAGGAGTACGAGGACATAGTCGTGATGCACGACGACCCGCCCGTGCGGCTCGTGGGCGTCGTCGTGTGGTTCCAGTCCGGCGAGGAGGAGTAGGGGATGATGGGCATGAGGCGAGGCAGGTTCGTGGCGGTGGCGGCGTTCCTGGCGCTGGCGGTCGCGGTAGGGCTCTCCGGCTGCGGCGGCTCGCAGGACTCGGAGGCGCCGGCGCAGGAGGAGGCCGCGCTCGACTTCGACGGCAGCGGCATGGAGGACGCGGGCGCCGGGCGCATCGTGCTGTCCACGCCCTCCGGCACGAGCGAGGGCGGCGCCGTCCCGCAGCTCGACGCGACCGACGCCGACGTGGTCCAGATCGGCCTCGACTACTGGGACGGCGACGGCACCGAGTGCGTCGTCTACGTCGACGGCATGGAGAACTCCACCATGCGCGCCGGGAACAGCCAGACGACCATCTCGCTCTCCGGCGACGCCCTCGCGGAGGGCACCCACACCGTCGAGGTCGTGGCCATGGACGGGGACTCCCCGACCGTCTACAAGAGCGCCCAGTACGAGGTCGTCGGGTAGAACCGAGGGGGCGGTAAGCGGAAATGCCAGAGCTTGACGACGTCCACGCCTCCATGGTCGACGCCCTGTGCGAGAAGGCCCAGGAGGCCTTCGTCCTCGGTATCGAACTCTTCAACAGGCCGACCCTTCGTTATCGCCTCGAGAGCTGCGCCTATCTGCTCTGCAACGCCTGGGAGCTGCTGCTGAAGGCCTACCTGATGAAGAGGGACGGGCCGGACTCGATCTACTACTCGGACAAGCGGGACAGGACGCTCTCCCTCGAGGACTGCGTCCGCAGGGTGTTCACGAACGAGCACGACCCGTTGAGGAAGGGCCTCGAACAGATCATCAAGCTCAGGAACACCAGCACGCACTTCATCGTCGACGAGTATGAGGTCCTCTACGGACCCCTCCTGCAGGCCTGCGTGGAGAACTTCGACGAGAAGGCCCGCGAACTCATGGGCATGGAGGTCAGCGACCTCATCCCGCAGAACTACCTTGCGCTGTCAGTCAGGAGGTCCCCGATCGACCTCGAGGAGTGCCGGGCAAGGTACACGCCGGAGGTGCTGGACCGTCTCATTACGGCTCGAAGCCATGTGCTTGCTGGAATCACCGACGACTCGGACAACACGCGGTATGCTCACGTCTATGTGACGGAGCTGAGAAGCGTCAAGCGCGGAGGGGACCTCACCTTCAGCGTCAGTCGTGACGCCGCGGCAGAGGTCGCCATGGTCACTCGCGTCGTCAACCCCGCAGACAAGTACCCTTATCGCACCAAGGGCGTCGTTGAGCGAGTCAACTCCGCCCTCTCGCGCAGAGGGATCGCCCTGATGATGAACGGGGAGCCCAAGGGGAAGTTCACGCGCAACGACTTTCAGAACTTCATCCGGCTCTACAGCATGAAGGAGGACGAACGCTACTCCATGAACACCTCCATGGAGGGGGAGCAGGCTTGGTACTCGTACTCGCAGCAGGCGATCGATGACATCGTCGAGATCCTTGCGGGCGACCCTGAACACGCACTCGACGCCGTGAAGGAGAAGGCGCAGGGGAAGAGGGGAAAGGAGCAAGCCCTGGATGACTGACCCCAGGAGCAAGGGATTCTAAGCCTCGCGGCCTACCCCCATTCGGGGACCCAGCTTTGTTCCTTCCCAAGTCAGCCATCCAGGGCCTGTGCAAGCCAAGTATACCCGTCTCTACGGACGCTAGGTGCTCCAGTAGGACCAATGGGGCCATGGAGGACAGGATGCGGGGAGAAGCCCCGAGTGGAATGCCACCGGAGGAGCATATGGCCAAGGCGGTGATATACGCCCGCTACTCGGACCGCGGGCAGCGCGAGGAGTCCATCGAGGACCAGGTCCGCGTGTGCACCGAGGCCGCCGAGGCCGCGGGCGACGAGGTCGTGCGCGTCTACGCCGACCGCGCCGCGTCGGGCACCACGACCGACCACAGGCCGGCCTTCGCCCAGCTGCTCGCGGACAGCGAGGACGCGCGCTGGGAGAGGGTCTACGTCTACAAGGTCGACCGCTTCGCCCGCAACCGCTACGACTCGGCCATCAGCCGCAACAAGCTCAAGAGGAACGGCGTGCGCGTGGTGTCGGCCACCGAGGGGATCAACGACGGGCCCGACGGCATCCTCATGGAGGCCGTCCTCGAGGGCATGGCGGAGTACTACTCGGCCCAGCTCTCGCAGAACGTGCGCCGCGGCATGCACGGCAACGCCCTCAAGTGCCGCCACAACGGGGTGCGGGTCTACGGCTACCGCCACGCCGTCGACGGCACCTTCGAGGTCGACGAGGAGCAGGCGCGCGTCGTGCGGATGGCGTTCGAGGCGTACGCCTCTGGCTCGTCCATGACGGAGGTCGTGGAGGCCCTGGCGCCCTACAGGACCATCGCCGGGAGGCCGTGGCGCCTGCAGACGGTCTCGCGCATGCTGCGCAACGAGAAGTACGTCGGCGTCTACCAGTTCGACGACGTGCGGATTGAGGGCGGCATGCCCGCCATCGTGGACGAGGGGACGTTCGCTCGCGTCCAGGAGCGCCTCTCGAGCCCGAGCCACCGCAGGAAGGGGAGGGACCCCATGGCGTACCCGTTGTCAGGGAAGCTCTTCGACGCAGAGGGGAACCGCTACGTCGGCAGCAGCGCGCGCGGCGCGCGGGGCGGGGAGTACCGGTACTACCGCAGCGACGCGGGCGTCCGCGCGTTCCCCTGCGCCGAGGTCGAGGACGCCGTCGTCCGCGCGGTCGCCGCCCTGTTCCGGACGGATGACGTGATAGAGGACGTCTGCCGCGCCGTGCTCGACTCCCAGGAGGAGGACCTGGCCGACGAGCTGCTCGCGATGGACTCCACGAGGCGCCGCATCGAGGCGATCAGGGCCGAGAGGCGCCGCCTCGTCATGCTGGGGGCCCAGACAGACGACCAGGCCGACATTGCGGCGCGCCTCAACGAGCTGTCGGACGAGTCACGCGCCCTCGAGGCGTCCCTCGACGAGATGGCGCGGAGCGTGCCGCTGTTCGACCGCGACCACATCGAGTTCTGGGCGCGCAACGTGCTGTCCCAGCAGAGGCCGGAGACGGTCCTGTCCCTCGTGGACCGCGTGGTCATGGAGGACGGTCTCGACGAGCTCAGGATTGAGTTCGTATTCGGTAGCCAACAGGCCTACCATGCGGACAAGCCGACGGGCGACGGAACGTTATAAGATATTCCAAATAGAAGGTGCCCCCAACGGGACTCGAACCCGTGTTGCCGCCTTGAAAGGGCGGAGTCCTAGGCCGCTAGACGATGGGGACGCGGCGTCGCACCAAAGAGGATACCGTACGCGACCCGGCGGGCAAGCCGGGAGAGGAGGCGGACGTGATGGACAGGGAGAGGCGGGCGCTCGACGCCCGCGACGTCACCTACGCGGCGGCGGGGGTCGCGCTCGTCGCCGTGTGCGCGTGGGTGAGCGTGCCGGTGGGACCCGTCCCCTTCACGCTCCAGACGATGGCCGTCGCCTTCGTCGCCCTCGCGCTGCCGCCGCGCCGCGCCCTGCTCGCCGTCGCAGCCTACGCGCTGCTCGGCGCTGCGGGGCTGCCGGTGTTCAACGCCATGCAGGGCGGCGTCGGGGTCCTGCTCGGCCCCACGGGAGGCTTCGTCGCGGGGTTCGTCGTCGGCACCGCGCTCGCCGGGCTCGCCGCGTCGCGGCTCGAGGGCGTCGCGGGCCGCGTCGTCGCCTGCGCCCTGCTGCTCGCGGCCACGTACGCGATGGGATGGGCCTGGCTCGTCCTCTCCACCGGCATGGGGCCCGCGGCCGCGTTCGCGGTCGCCTGCGCCCCCTTCGTCGTCCCCGACGTCGCCAAGGTCGCGACCGGGGCGGCGCTGGCGAGGGTGGTCGGCGCGGCCCTGCCCGCGCTCTCCGCGTCCGCGGGGCGGCGCTAGGCCCTAGTCCAGGCCGCGGTCCCGGCGGAAGCGCCCGGCCGCCTCGCTCACCCCGGGAACGGAGGCGGCCCAGTCGACGAAGTCGGGCGTGTCGGCGATGACGGGGTCGGCCTCGTAGACGGCCATGACCGTCTCCTCGAAGCTCCCCGGCCGCACGGAGGGCCTGTCCGGCAGGTAGGTGTCCACGTAGGCGGGGTTCAGCAGCGCGTAGGCGCCCCCCTCGCACAGCTCGCAGTAGCCCCTGAGCGCCCTTCGGGCCGCCCCCGGGCGCCCGAGCTTGTGGAGCAGCAGCGTGCGGGCGAGGTGGAACCACGCGTTGCCGTGGTGGCCGAAGCGGGCGGAGAGCTCGTTGAGGCCCTCCTCGTCCTCGAGGCGGGCGAGCGCGAGCGCCCAGGTGAGGCGGGCCCCCAGCGGGTCGCGCCCGTCGGCGTCCACGAGCGAGGAGCACAGCTCGCAGGCCTGCCGGTAGCGCGCCGAGTCCAGGTAGGTCCGGGCGAGCGCCGCGCGCACGCGCATGCGGGGGCGAGCGAGGACGTCGTCCCAGGCGCCGCCCGTCCGCTCGCGCGCCTCCTCCACGGGCTCCCACCCGAAGTCGCGCTCGATGCCGCGCAGCCCGTCCGCGAGCTCGAGGTTGAGCGGGATGCCCGAGAGGGCCGAGCCGTGCGCGAGCTCGCGCAGCAGCAGCGCGTCGACGCAGCCCGGGTCGACCTCGAGCGCCTCGTCCATCGTCCGCGCGAGCCGCTCGAGCCGCTCGCTGCGGACGGCCTCGAAGCGCTCGTCGTCGAGCAGGTCGTCGTCCTCGACCGAGCGCTCGAGCCGCTCGAGGGCGGCGGCGACGGCCGAGAGGGCCCGCTCGTCGGGCGTCAGCGACTCCGCGGGGACGCCCTGGCGCTCGACGGAGGCGAGCAGCTCCTCGAAGGCCTCGGGTGAGAGGCCTCCCAGCTCGCGCTCCCGGCGCCGGGCGACGCGCAGGACGAGCTCGCGCCTCGCGTCCATCAGGCCTCGCCCCCCTCGTCGTCGGGTCCGAGCTCGCCCAGGCCCGTCGCCAGCTCGTCGCGCAGCGTCGCGGCGAGGACGGGGCCCCGGGAGGCCGTCCATGCCGCCAGCGGGCCGACGTCCCTGCCGTCGCGGCCCTCGTCGAACAGGATGGTGGCCTGCGAGACCGCGTCGGAGAGCTCGTCGGGGCCGCCGGGCTCGAAGGCGAAGTGGGAGAAGGTGCCCCCGCTGAGCGCGACGGGGTTCGAGAGCATGGTGCCCGCCCCGGGGACGCGCACGAGCCCCTCGAGCTCGCGGGAGGCCGTCCCGACGTCGCCGAGCGACCAGGCGACGGCCATGCGGCACAGGGAGAGCAGGGGCTCCGCGCCGTGCCGCGGGGAAAGCGAGGCGGCCAGTCGCCCCGCGAGCCGCTCGAGCCCGTCGCGGTCCTCGAGCTTCGCGAGGGCGAGGTAGGCGGGCATGCGGGCGTCGGCGCGGTCGGACGGGTCGAGCTCGAGCGCCGCGCGCGCGGCCCCGAGCGCCTGGCGGTAGCGCGCGGCCGCGACGGCGCACTCGGCCTGGCTCGCACGCCAGCGCAGGTAGGGCCGCATCGCGAGGTCGCAGGCGAGCGCGCGCCCGTCCTCGCGGGAGGCCGCCTCGGCCTCGCGGCGGCGCGCCTCGCAGCTCGCGAGCACGCTCTCGGCACCGTCGCCGAGGGCCTCGCAGGCCTCGCGGGGCTCGACGCCGTCGGAGAGCAGGAGGAGCATGCGGGTCGCGTCGTGGCACTCGGGGTCGAGCTCGAGCGCCTCGCGCAGCAGGCGCCTCGCCTCGCCGCGGCGCGCCTGCTCGCCGGCCTCGTCGTCGGGGGCCCACCCGACGCGGTAGTCGAAGGCCAGGGCCGCCTCGGCGACGAGGTGAAAGGCGCGGTCGGCGTCGGTCTGGGGGAGCGAGTCGCGGTTGTGCGCGAGCGTCCGCCCGAAGGCGACCGCCGCGCGGGCGGCGGAGAACGGGTCGTGGGAGGCCAGGGCGCGCGCCTGGCGCAGCCCCATGCGCTCGTAGTCCTCCCTCTGGGGGTCGAAGCCCATGCCGGGCCCCTAGCGGCGCGCGTCGCGCTCGCGGATGGCGCGGGCGACGACCTCGGCGTCCAGCTTGCGGGGCACGGGTCCCTCCGCGGTGAGCATGCGGTCCTCGGCGCCCTTGCCCAGCAGGCACACGAGCGCGCGGCCCTCCTCGGCGGCCCAGCCGCCGGCCACCTCGACGGCGCGGAAGATGGCCCGCGTGCGGTCCTCCACGACCTCGTAGCGCGCGTCGGGCGGGGTGACGGAGACCATGTCGCGGATGATGTCGGAGAGCGGCTCCGTGCCCGGGTCGTCCTCGGTGTAGACGAGCAGCCGCGAGTCGCGCGCGGCGACGGGGGGCATCTGGAGGCGGCGCTCGAGCCCCTTGACGCCGGTGCAGCCGAACACGCTGACGACCGGCCAGCCGGGGTACTGCTCGCGCACGGACTCGAAGAAGCGCTCGAAGGACTGCCCGTTGTGCGCGTAGTCGACGATGGCGACGAGGTCGCCCGACTCGCTGGCGACGCGCTCCATGCGCCCCGGGACGCGCGTGCGGGCGAGGCCCGCGGCGATGCGGTCGGCGTCGACGCCGAGGCGCCACGCCACGGCGATCGCGCACAGCGCGTTCTCGACGTTGAAGGAGCCGGGCAGTGCGACGGACATCGCGCGCTCCCAGCCGGGGGCGTGCGCCGTGAAGGCGGTGCCGCCCCCCTCGGGGCGGACGTCGCTCGCCCACACGTCGGCCGCGGGGTCGCACGCGTCGAAGGTCGTGACCTCGAGGCCCTCGCAGGCCGCGGCCACGTCGTCGCGGCCCATGAGGCCGAGCTGCACGACGGCCGAGCCCGCGTGCTCGAAGATGCGCATCTTCGAGGCGACGTAGTCCTCGAGCGTGGGGTGCTCGACGGGGGAGATGTGGTCGCGCCCGATGTTGGTGAGGGCGGCGACGTCGAAGGAGACGCCCTCCACGCGCCCGTACTTGAGGCCCTGGCTCGAGACCTCCATCACCATCGTGAGGCCGTGGTCGGCGGCGTTGGCGAGGCGGCGGAACAGCTCCGGCGCCTCCGGCGTGGTGTTGGGCGAGCGCCCCCGCGACGCGCCGTCGTAGTACTCGACCGAGCCGAGCAGGCCCGCGCGCGAGCCGGGCTCGTCGCCGTCGAGGATCGAGCGGAGCATGTAGGTGACGGTCGTCTTGCCCTTGGTGCCCGTGACCCCCACGACGTGCAGGTCGCGGTCGGGGTAGCCCCACGCGGCGCGGGCGACGAGCGACATGGCGCGGCGGACGTCGCGGCAGGCGAGCTGGGGGAGGCCGGGCGCGACGCGCGCGAGCTCGCCGGCGAGCGCCTCGTCGCACACGTAGGCGACCGCCCCGGCGGCCTCGGCCGCGGCCAGGAAGCGGGGCTCGAAGCGCACGCCCTTGCACACGAAGACGTTGCCGGGCTCGACGGCGCGCGAGTCGTGCGCGCAGCCGAGGACGCGGACGTCCCGGGAGGGTTCGGAGGGGTCTGCGAGGGGGGAGCCCGCGGCGAGGAGTCCCTGCTCGAGCAGCAGGTCGGCGAGGGTCCCGAGGTTCGTGGCGTTCATGCGCCCTATGCTACACTACGCTCGCTCGCACGCGCCTCGCGGCGCCGTCCGCGCATGGCGCGCCGAGCCGTTCCCGGGCGATTGGCGCAACGGTCAGCGCAGGTGCCTTACACGCACAAGGTTGGGGGTTCGAGTCCCTCATCGCCCACCTGTACCCAAGCGACCTCGCGACGGCGGGGTCTTCCCATGGCGGGAGGGACGCCTTCGGATGGAGAACCCCGAGAAGCCCATCGGCATCTTCGACTCGGGCCTGGGAGGGCTCACGGTCGCCCGCGCGATCGCCGCCGAGCTCCCCCACGAGGCGATCACCTACCTCGGCGACACCAAGCGCTGCCCGTACGGCCCGCGCGACCAGGCGGAGGTCCGCCTCTTCGTGCGCCAGGTCGGCGCCTGGTTCAGGGAGCGCGACGTCAAGGCCGTGATCGTCGCCTGCAACACGGCGACGGCGGCGGGCCTCGACGTCCTCCAGCGCTCCTTCGACGTCCCCGTCCTCGGCGTGATCGACCCGGGCGCGCGCGCCGCCGTCCAGGCGACCCGCAGCCGCCGCGTTGGCGTGCTCGCGACGAGGGGCACCGTGGGGTCGGGCTCCTACGTCCGCGCCATCCAGGCGCTCGACGCCGGGGTGAGCGTCACCCAGGCCCCCGCCGACGTCCTGGTGGAGATCGTCGAGCAGGAGCTGGCGAGCGGCCCGCACCTGCACCAGGACTGGATGCGCGACCGCGCCATCTTCGACACCCCCGCCGTCAACGCCGTCGTGCGCATGGCGGCGGCCCCCCTGCTCGGACGCGGCATCGACACCGTGGTGCTGGGCTGCACCCACTTCCCGCTGCTCGCCGACGAGGTCCGCGCGGCTTTGGGCGACGGGGTGTGCCTGGTGAGCTCCGCCGAGGAGATCGCCAGCGAGCTGAGGGAGACCCTGCGCCGCCGCGGCGAGCTCGCGAGCGGGGAGAGCGCGACGCGGGGCACCGACGGGGAGCCGCTGTACCGCTTCGCGACCACGTCGGACGACATCACGGCCTTCGCGGTGGCGGGGAGCTTCATCTTCGGCCACTCGCTCGACTCCATCGAGCACGTCGACCTCGACGGCGTCGAGGCCCTGCCCGACGTGCCCCGCTCGGACGGAAGGGGGTAGCGGCATGGCGGACCTCCGACGCGGCGACGTCGTCGTCGCGACCGGCAACGCCCACAAGCTCGCCGAGATCGAGGAGATCCTCGGCCGCGTCATGCCCGGGAGGCGCTTCGTCGGCCTGCGCGAACTCGGGGACTGGCCGGACCCCGAGGAGGACGGCGAGACCTTCCTTGACAACGCGCTCATCAAGGCCCGCGCCGCCATCGAGCGCTGCGGCTGCGAGCTGGCCGTCGCCGACGACTCCGGCCTCATGGTGGACGCGCTCGACGGCGCCCCGGGAGTCCTCTCCGCTCGCTTCGCCGGCTCCCACGGCGACGACGAGGCGAATAACGCGCGCCTGCTCGCCGAGCTCGAGGGCGTGCCCGCCGCCTCGCGCGGGGCACGCTTCTGCTCGTGCGTCGTGCTCGCCCGCGCGGACGGCTCGTACCTGGAGGGGACGGGGTTCTGCGAGGGCTCGGTCGGCCTCGCGCCGCGGGGCGACAACGGGTTCGGCTACGACCCGCTCTTCTGGCCCGACGACACGCCCGGCCGCACGATGGCGGAGCTCTCGCCCGAGGAGAAGAACGCCATCTCGCACCGCTTCCACGCGCTCGCCGCCCTCGCGGGACAGCTCGCCGACTCGTGATGAAGCCGTGGGGATTGGCTCCCCACCCTGTCAGGTTCCTGACCGCCTGAGTAACATCATCGTTCGGATTAGTGTGCCGATTCGGCGCGGACGGTGAACCCACGCCGCCCCGCGCCGGCTGGGGGAGCCCGATGGAGAACGAGATTCCGGCCGTCAACCGCGTCGACCAGATCCGCGACGAGCTCGTCGCGATGCAGGGCCGCCGCATACGCGTGCGGGCCAACATGGGACGCAGCCGGATCGTCGAGTCCGTCGGCACCCTCGTGAACGCCCACCCCTCCCTGTTCGTCGTCGAGGTCGAGGGCAGGCGCGGCAGGGTCGTCCGCCAGTCCTACCAGTACGTCGACGTGCTCACCGGCACCGTCGAGCTCTACGACCCGGAGACGGGCGAGGGCCTGGTCGGCCCCTCGTCCGAGGACTAGCCGGCCGCGCCGCGGGTGGGCTCCCGCATGCGCCGCGTCTTGGTCGAGGCCCCCGCCAAGGTCAACCTCTTCCTCGGCGTCCACGACGAGCTGGACGACCGGGGCTACCACCGCGTCGACTCCCTCATGTGCTGCGTCGACGTCGCCGACCTCGTCGAGGTGTGCGAGGCCGACGCCCTCTCGGTCGCCTGCGAGCCCCCCGTCGACGTCCCCGCCCGCTCGAACACCTGCTGGCGCGCCGTCGAGGGCATGGCGGCCGCGTTCGGCCGCGAGCCCGCCGCCTCCGTCCGCGTCGAGAAGCGCGTGCCCGACCGCGCCGGCCTCGGCGGCTCGAGCGCTGACGCCGCCGCGGCGATCGTGGGGCTCTGCGCGCTGTGGGGCGAGGACCCCCGCGACCCGCGCTGCTTCGCGGTCGCCCGCTCGGTCGGGGCCGACGTCCCCTTCTTCCTCGAGGGGCTCCCCACCTACCTCGCCGGCGCCGGCGACGAGGTCGTGGAGACCTTCCCCGCGATCGAGGGGGCGAGCCTGGTCCTGGTGCGTCCCGTGCGCCCCGGCAGCGGCATCACGGCCGGAGAGGCCTACGACGAGTACGACCGCGCCCCCGTCGCCCCGGGGAGCCCCGACGAGATCCGCGCTGCCCTGCGCGCGTCGCGCTGGGAGCGCCTGCCCGAGCTGCTCGAGAACAACCTGGAGCCCGTCGCCGAGCGCATCGTGGCCGACGTCGCGCGCGCCAGGCGCTGGCTCTCCGAGCGCGAGGGTGTGCTGCGCGCGATGGTGACGGGGTCCGGGAGCTGCGTGTTCGCGCTGTGCGCCTCCGCGGCCCACGCCCGCGCGGCCGCGCGCGAGGCCGTCGCCCGGGGGCTGTGGTCCCACGCGGGCACCGTCGTCGACCACGGGCCGCGGGTCACGGCGCGCGCCTAGGCGCTCACCCCGGGAGGAGGGCGCCGAGCAGCGCCAGCCCCGCGAGGGCGCAGGCGAGCGCGAGGACGAACCAGAGGCATCCGCCGCACCCGCAGCCGCAGCCCGCGACCGGGGCCAGGGGAGGGACCCCCGCCCCCTCTGTCGTCGCGAGCCGGTCGCGCAGCCCGCCGTCGTCCCGCATGGTGCCTCCCCCGTCGCCGCCGTCACGACCTTGTAATACTACGACGTCCCGTGCGCCCGGTCCCATGTGCTAGAGTCAGCCCATCGATAGAGGCGCGGACGAGATGGGCGCGGGCGAGCCGGCAGGCAGCGACCCCGCGCGAGGCGAGTCCGCCGAACTCCGGGTCCGGGCGCGGGCGCGGGGTGGGCCTGCGGGGAACACCCGCAGGACTGTCCGCGGGCGAGCCCGCGGGGGCGCTATCCCGATCCTGCCTGGGAGGCACGCTGGGAGAGCGTCCACGTCATGGCGGATCGGAGGCCAGCGTGGCGCACAAGGTTCCCTTCGCAACGGACGAGCAGGTCCGGGAGGCCGCACGGGCCTTCCCGACGCCGTTCTACCTCTACGACGAGGCCGGCATCCGCAGGCGGGCCGACGAGGTGGCCGCCGCCTTCGCCTGGAACCCGGGCTTCCGGGAGCACTTCGCCGTCAAGGCCAACCCCAACCCCGCGATCGTGGGCATCCTCGCCGAGCGTGGCTGCGGGGTGGACTGCGCCACGGGCACCGAGCTGCTGCTCGCCCGCGAGATGGGCATGGGTGGCGACGAGGTGATGTTCTCCTCCAACGAGACGTCCGACGCCGACTACCGCCTGGCCCACGCGATGGGCGCGGTCACCAACCTCGACGACCTCACCCAGCTCGACCACTACCTGCGCGCCTGCGGCTCCTTCGCGCCGGCGATGAGCGTGCGCTACAACCCCGGCGGCACGCTCGAGCTCGCCAACGGCATCCAGGGCGAGCCCGAGGGGTCGAAGTTCGGGATGACCCACGACCAGGCGCTCGAGGCGATCCGCCGCCTCGCGGACGCCGGCGTCCCCCGGCTCGGCGTCCACGCCTTCCTGGCGTCCAACGCGCTGGGGGACGACTACTACCCCGCGCTGGCGCGCATGCTCTTCGAGCTCGTGGTCGAGGTCCGGGAGCGCCTGGGCGTCCGCCTCTCGTTCGTGAACCTCTCGGGCGGGGTGGGGGTCGACTACCGGCCCGAGGAGGAGCCCTGCGACGTCGCGCGCATCGGCGCGGGCGTGCGCCGCGCCTACGAGGAGGTCATCGGCGACCCGGCCGCGGGCGAGGTCGCCGTGCTCAGCGAGATGGGCCGCTTCATGCTCGCCCCCTTCGGCATGCTCGTGACGCGCGTCGTGGGCACCAAGTCCACCTACCGCGAGTACCTGGGCTGCGACGCGTGCTCCGCCGACCTCATGCGCCCGATGCTCTACGACGCCTACCACCACGTCACCGTCGTGGGCAGGCGTGACGAGCCGGCGACCCGCGTCTACGACGTCGTCGGCGGGCTGTGCGAGAACTCCGACCGGCTCGCCCACGACCGGGCGCTGCCGGAGACGCGCGAGGGCGACCTGCTGCTCTTCCACGACGCGGGCGCCCACGCCAGGGCCATGGGCTACAACTACAACGGCATGCTGCGGCCTGCCGAGGTGCTGCTCACCTGCGACGGGAGCCTGCGGCTCATCCGGCGCGCCGAGACGGCGGCCGACTACTTCGCGACGTTGGACTGCCTGGAGATAGGGAAGCGGCTGAAGGAGGCACCGGCATGGACATGACGAACCTGACGGGATCGGTCGTCGCGCTGATCACGCCCTTCGAGGAGGACGGATCCGTCGACTACGAGGCGCTCGAGCGCCTCGTCGAGTTCCAGATCGAGGGAGGCACCGACGGCATTCTGGTGCTGGGCACCACCGGCGAGTCCTCGACGATGACGGACGCCGAGGACGTCGCGGTCGCGGACTTCGTGGTGCGCCGCGTGGCGGGCCGCGTCCCCGTGATCGGCGGCGCCGGGTCGAACTCCACGGCGGAGTCCCTGCGCAAGTCCCTCGAGCTCCAGAAGCACGGCGTGGACGGCCTGCTGCTGATCACCCCGTACTACAACAAGAGCAACGAGGAGGGCATCTACCAGCACTTCGCCCAGGTCATGGACGCCGTGAACCTGCCGTGCGTCCTGTACCAGATCCCGGGTCGCACGGGCTGCTCGATCAGCGAGCGCAACCTGGAGCGCCTGGCCGCCCACCCCAACGCGTGGGGCGTGAAGGACGCCACCGGCGACATCTCCTGGACCACGATGGCGGCCCGGTACGTCTCCGACGAGTTCCGCCTGTGGTCGGGCAACGACGACATGGTCGTGCCGCTGCTGTCGCTGGGCGGCTCGGGCGTGATCTCGGTGTGGGCCGACGTCGCCCCGCGCACCGTCCACGACATGGTCGCGAGCTACCTCGCCGGCGACGTCGAGGCCGCGTGGCGCATCCAGCTGGACAACCTCGAGCTCATCCACGCGCTGTTCTGCGAGGTCAACCCGATCCCGGTCAAGACGGCGCTCGCCAGGATGGGGCTCATCGGCGAGCACTTCCGCATGCCGCTGTGGCCGATGGCCGACCAGAGCCGAGAGCGCCTGTACGCCGCCATGCGCGGCGCCGGGCTCATCGACTAGGGGGCGGGCATGGCTGCGATCAGGACCCTGGTGGTCGGCGACGGCCGCATGGGCACGCTGGTGCTCGAGGCGCTCCGGGCCGACGACGCGTTCGAGCCCGTGGGCATGGTCGGCCTCGAGGCGATGGGCGACCTCGTCTCCGGGGCGGCCCCCGCCGCCGACCTGGCGATCGACTTCTCCAACAAGGGGATGCTGCCCGCGCTCGCCGCCTACGTGGAGCGCGAGGGCTGCGCGCTGCTCACCGGGACCACCGGGCTCGACGACGCAGACATGGCGACGCTCGGGCGCCTCGCCGCGCGCGTGCCCGTCGTGCACTCCGCCAACTACTCGCTCGGCGTGGCCGTCCTGCGCCGCCTCGCCGCCGAGGCCTCGCGCCTGCTGGCCGGCTGGGACGTCGAGATCGTCGAGACCCACCACAACCGCAAGGTCGACGCCCCGTCGGGCACCGCGATGGCGCTGCTCGCGGCCGTCGACCCGGAGGGGGCGCGCCCGGTTCGCCACGGCCGCGAGGGCATGGTCGGCGAGCGCCCCGCCGGCGAGATCGGCATGCACGCCGTCCGCGGCGGCACCGTGGCCGGCACCCACGAGCTGCACCTGTTCGGCGAGGACGAGGAGGTGTGCCTCACGCATCGCGCGACGAGCCGGCGGATCTTCGTGGCCGGCGCCGTCGCCTGCGCGCCCCGCCTCGTGGAGGCGGGGCCGGGGCTGCACGCCTTCGACGAGCTGATGCTCTCCTAGCCACGACGTTCGACGAGAGAGGGACGGAGCCACGCCCATGGACGCACAGCAGATCATCGACTTCATCGCCAACGCCCCCAAGCGCACGGCCGTGCGCGCCTTCGTGAGGGAGGCGCCCGGCGCCCGCATCGACTACGGGGAGGCGCGGGTGTTCGGCGCGCCCGACAAGGTCGTCTTCGCGGACTGGGCCGAGCTCGCTCCGGTGCTCGAGGCCCACGCCGACGAGATCGAGGACGTCGTCGTGGAGTGCGACAGCCGCAACTCCGCGGTGCCGCTGCTCGACCTCAAGGGGGTGAACGCCCGCATCGAGCCGGGCGCGATCATCCGCGACCAGGTCGAGATCGGCGACAACGCGGTGGTGATGATGGGGGCCATCATCAACATCGGGGCCGTCGTGGGCGAGGGCACGATGATCGACATGGGCGCCGTGCTGGGCGGCCGGGCGATCGTGGGCAGGCGCTGCCACGTGGGCGCGGGCACCGTGCTCGCCGGCGTGGTCGAGCCCGCCAGCGCGACGCCGGTCGTGGTCGAGGACGACGTGATGATCGGCGCCAACTGTGTGGTGCTCGAGGGCTGCCGCGTGGGCGCGGGCTCCGTCGTCGCCGCGGGCGCCGTCGTCGTCGAGGACGTGCCCGCCGGCGTCGTGGTCGCGGGCTGCCCGGCGCGCGTCGTCAAGGAGGTCGACGAGGGCACCGAGTCGAAGACGGGGCTCGTCGAGGCCCTCCGCTCGCTGTAGTGCGCTAAAGTATTCGGGACCACGACCGGACACGCGAGGCGCGGAGGTGCCCATGGGCAGGGACGACGGGGCCAGGGAGCTCGGCCTCAGGAGGCTGTGCGAGGCGTTCTGCTGCCTCGAGACCCCCGAGGAGGTCCTCGCGTTCCTGCGCGACGTGTGCTCCGCCAAGGAGGTCGACGAGCTGACGCAGCGCCTCGAGGTCGCCACGATGCTCGCCGCCGGCGCGCCCTACGTGGAGGTCTCGCGGGAGACGGGCGCCTCCTCGACGACGGTGAGCCGCGTCTCCAAGTGCCTGAACGGCGACGAGGGCGGGTACCGCACCGTCCTCGGCCGCCTCGGCGGCGAGTAGCGGGCGGGGCGCCTCCCGAGGGGCGGTTCGCGTCCGGGCCGGGCGCTACCATGTGTTCGTCAGGCGGCCCGACGCCGCGCCACGAGACCCTGGAGCGCCATGGCACTCACCGTCATAGCCACGTCAGACCTCTCCCCGCTGCCCGCCGCGGCCGAGCGCGCCCTGCGCGCGGCCCTCGGGGCCCGCGGCAGGGCCGAGCTGCTCGTCCCCACCTTCGCGCAAGGGCTCGACGCCCAGAGGGAGATGGCCTCGCGCGAGGGGCTGTCCGTCGGCGTCGGCGTCACCACCCCCGCGTCCTGGGCCCAGGAGCGCTGGGAGGTGTGGGGCGACGGCAGGCGCCCGGTCGCCCCGGCGCAGCGCCTCGCGTTCGCCTCTCTCGTGCTCTCCTCCTGCGACGAGGGCGAGCGCGCGGGCGTCCCCGCCACGCCCGGCACGGCGGACGCGCTCGCCTCGCTCGTGCGCGACGCGCTGCCCTGGCTGTCGGACGACCCGGGCGCGACGGCGCGCCCCCTCGCGCCCGCCGAGCGCGCCTTCGTGGGGCTCGCCGGCCGCTACGCGGAGGAGCTCGCCGCGCGCGGGCTCGTGGAGCCCTGCGAGTGCATGGCGCTGCTGCCCGGGGCGCTCGCCGCGGGCGGCGCCCGGGACGTGCCGCTGGTCGTCTGCGGAGCGGACTCCATGCCCTTCGCGCAGCGCGCGATGCTCGTGGGGCTCGCGGCCGGCGCGGAGGTGACCGTGGTCGTCCCGCGGGCCGCCGGCGTCGCGGGCGACATGGCCCGCCTGCTCGCGGACGGGCTCGCGGCCATGGCCGCCGGGCGGGGCGTGCCCTGCGAGCTCTCCGAGGACGTCGCCGCCTCGCCGGGGCCCGCGGACGGGGGCGAGCTGGGGCGGCTGCGCGCCGCGCTCTACGCCTCCGAGCCCTCCGCGCCCGTGGAGGCCGAGGGCGCCGTCCGGCTGCTGGAGGCCGCGGGCCCGCTCGCCGAGGCCGAGCTCGTGGCCCGCGAGGTCCGCGCGCTGCCGGCCGAGTGCCGCGAGGTGGCCGTCGTCGTCGCGGACGCGGACGGCGCCTTCCGCGAGCTCGCCCCGAAGCTGGCCGCGCGCGGCGCGCGGGTGGAGTCCTCTCGCCGCCGCCCGGTCGCGTCGCTCGAGCCCGCGCGCGCCTTCATGGGCCTCGCCGAGACGGTCGCCCGCCTCGTCGAGACGCCGTGGCCGGAGCAGGGGGAGGGGCGCCCGCGCCTGGGCGACATGTCCTGGTGGCCCACGCGGGGGCTGACCGACTTCCTGCTCTCCGAGCTCTCCTCCGTCCCGCTGGAGCGCGCCTGGGAGCTCGACGCCGCGATCCGCGGCAACCGCGTGCTCTCGCCGGGCGGGCTGCTCGACGTCCTGCGCCGCGAGGGCCGCACCTCGCGCCCCTGCGCGCTCGCCGTCTCCCGCCTGCTCGCCGGGGACGTGGCGGGCGCCGCCCGCAAGCTCGCGCGGGGCGCCGAGGGGGACGGGCTCTCCGCGGACGCCCGGGCGGCGCTCTCGGGCATTGCCGACGCCGCCGCGACCCTGCGCGGCCTCGGCGTGCGCTGCGAGCTCGACCCGAAGGCGGGCGAGGCCTCCCGCGTGGCGTCCCTCTCGGAGCTGCTGGGGCTCGTTCTCCAGCTCGTGGACCACCAGCGGCTGCGCGAGCGCCTGGCCCTGGGCGAGGAGGGCGCCGCGCGCCGCGTCCGCGTCCTCTCGCGAGCCGAGGCCGCCGAGCTCGCGCCCGGCTCCGTCGACGCCCTCGTCTGCTGCGGGCTCACCGAGGGCGAGTCGCCGCTCCGTCCGGAGGAGGGGGCGGTCGTGCGCCTCGAGGAGGCCTTCGGCCTGGGGGACGGCACGGTGCCGCTCGACCGCGAGCGCTCCCGCTTCGCGCGCATCGCGGCGGCGCCCCGCCACGCGCTCCTGCTCGAGCGCCGGCTCAGGAACGCCGACGCGAAGGAGGCGTACCCCGCGGCGGCCCTCACCGAGCTGCTCGCCTGCTACGACGCGGCTCCCGGCGAGCCTCCCGCGGGCATGCCGGTCGTGCGCCGCGGCGAGGCCGAGGCGCAGGAGAACTCCTCGGCCGCGGGTCGCGCGCAGCGGCTGCTCGCCGAGGACGCGCTCGCCGCCACCGGGGAGGTGTCGGAGCGCTCGCGGCCGATGATCGTCGTCCCCGCGGACGGCACCTCGCTGCCCGAGGACGGGATCCCGCCGCTCTCCGCCTCCCAGATCGAGAACTACCTGGAGTGCCCGTGCAGGTGGTTCGCCCAGCGCCGCCTCGGGCTCTCCGGGGTGGACGCCGGCTTCTCGCCGGCCAGCATGGGCGTCTTCGCCCACCGGGTCCTCGAGCGCACCTATCTCGCGCTGCTCGAGGAGGCGATGCGGGAGGCCGGCCTCGTGGAGGGCGAGTTCTCGCAGGACGCCTCCGACGTGGCCTACGTCCCGGGGGCGGCCGTCGGCGAGGGGAACCTCGAGCGCGCCCGCGAGCTGCTCGGCGGCTTCTTCGACGAGAACCTCGACGAGCAGCTGCGTCGCGCCACGCGCCGCTCCAGCCAGGCCTTCGTGCCGCACGACCCCTACGAGGAGTGGCAGCTCGGCAGGCTCCGCGACGACCTGCTGGGGGTGCTGGACTTCGACGCGGCGCGCCTGGAGGGCTTCGCCCCGCGCTACTTCGAGCAGCGCTTCGGGGCGGGCAAGCGCGGGTGGGGCTCCGTCCGCTACGCCGGCGTCGAGGTCGTCGGCACGATCGACCGCATCGACGTCGACGCCGAGGGCAACGCCGTCGTGATTGACTACAAGCACAAGTCCCCGGGCTCGCTGGCCAGGGAGTACGACGCCTTCGCGGACGGCAGGCCCCGCGAGGTCTCCGAGCTCCGCCTGCCGCGCCGCGTCCAGTCGCTGCTCTACGCGCAGGTCGTGCGCCGCCTGCACCCCGAGCTCAACGTCGTGGGGGCCGTCTACCTCGCCACCCAGGGCGACAGCAAGGGCAGGCACGCGATCGCCGGCGTCGCGGAGCGCGGCTTCGGCTCCCGAGTGTTCGGGCCCGACGCGACGCCGCGGCGGCTCGAGGCCTTCGAGCTCGGCGTCGGGGAGATGGGCCTCGGCGAGATGCTCGACGCCTGCGAGGGAATGATCGGGGAGTCCGTCGCCCGCCTGCGCGACGGCGACGTCACGGCGAGCCCGGTCGACGAGCGGGCCTGCACGTGGTGCCCGGTGCTCGGCTGCGAGAGGAGGCTGTCCTAGCATGGCCATGAGTCCCACGCCGGAACAGCAGCGCGTGATCGACACGCTCGACGCCCCGCTCTTCGTCTCCGCGGGGGCGGGCGCCGGCAAGTCCTCGACGCTGGCGAGCCGCGTCGTCCACGCCTTCGAGCCGGGCTCGGGCGAGGGAAGGAGGCCCTTCCTCGACGACATCGACCAGCTGCTCATCATCACCTTCACCGACGCCGCCGCCGCCGAGATCCGCGACAAGGTGCGCCAGCGCCTGCGCGAGGCCGGCCGCGCGGACCTCGCCGTGCGGGTGGACGAGGCCTGGATCTCCACGATCCACGGGATGTGCTCGCGCATCCTGCGCCGCCACGCCCTCGAGATGGGGATCGACCCGGGCTTCTCCATGATTCGCGACACCGACGGCGACGAGATGCTCGAGGACGCGGTCAACGAGGTGCACGACGCGATCGACAGGCGGGGCCTGTTCCCGGAGCTGACCGGCGCGATTCCCCTGCGCTCCAAGAATGCCAGGGACGCCTACGACGTCATGGACATGGCGCGCACGCTGCGCACCAAGGCGGCCAACGCCTCGCGGGGCTTCGACTCCGTGAGCTTCCCGGGAACCGTGCCCGAGATCGGGTCGCGGGTGCGCCGCCTGCGCGAGCTTTGGGCGGCGTGGGCGGAGATGCTCGCGGACGACCCGGGTGCCGCCAAGCCCAGGGGCGTCTCCGCTCTCGCGGCCAGCGAAGAGGCGCTCGCCTCGCTTGACGCGCTGCTCATGGGTCCCGGCACGGGCGACGTCGAGGCGGTCGCCGCCTGCGTCGATGCACTCCCGAAGCCCGCCGCGGGCGTCGGCAAGGCCTACGTGCGGGAGGCGGCGAAGGAGGTCCAGACCGCGCTGGCCGACCTCAGGCTCTCCGCCCTCATGGCGCGGGCGGCCCCGCTCTGCGACCAGCTGCTCGACGTCGCCCGCATGATCGACGACGCGTACGACCGCCGCAAGCGGGCAGCGGGCGTGCTCGACAACGACGACCTCGTGAGGCTCGGCCTCGAGGCGGTGCGCGAGCATCCCGACATCGCCGCGCTCTACTGCGACAAGTTCCGCCTCGTGATGGTCGACGAGTTCCAGGACACCAACTCGCAGCAGGTCGAGCTCATCGAGCTGCTCTCAGGCGAGGGGGCGTGCCACCTCGCCACGGTCGGCGACGCCCAGCAGTCCATCTACCGCTTCCGCGCGGCCGACGTCGACGTGTTCCGCGACCGCGAGGCCTCGGGGGCTGCCCAGGCCGTGCGCCTCGACATGAACTTCCGCAGCCACGTCGACGTCCTCGCCTTCGTCGCGGCGGCGCTCGGGCACGGCGCGCTCGAGGACTTCATGCCCCTCGTGCCCTGCCCGACCCGCAAGGACGCCTACCGGGCCCGCGCGCTCCCGCGCGCCCAGGTGGTGATGGTGTCGGCCCAGAAGGTGGGGCACTCCGCCCCGCCCGCCGACGCGCGCTGCGCGCTGCTCGCGGCCGCGATCGCCGACAGGCTCGCCGCCTACCGCGACGCCGGCGAGAGCCCGGACGACATGGTGCTGCTGCTGGGCCGCATGGCGAACCTGGACACCTACCTCTCCGCGCTGCGCGCCGCCGGCCTCGAGTGCGTCGTCTCGGGCGGCTCCACCTTCTCCGGCCTCAGGGAGGTCGGCGTCGTCGCGTCGATGTTGGACTTCCTCGCCGACCCCCACGACACCGAGCGGGGCCTGTTCCCCGTGCTCGTCGGGGGCCCCTTCGAGCTGGACGCCGACGACCTCGTCGCGCTCGCGACCAAGGTGCAGGACAACGGCGTCGACCTCGCCCGCCGCGGGATCGACGCGGGGCTGCTCTCCTTCGAGCTGCCCGAGGGCGTCGTCGCGTCCGAGCGGCTCCTCCTCGCCCGCGAGGTGCTCGTGCGCGCCGCGGAGCGCATGCGGACCTGGCGGCTCGGCGACGTATTGGAGGGCATCGTGCGCGAGTCCGGCTGGATGGCCCGGCTCGAGGCGCGCGGCGCCGAGGGCAGGGCCGTCCTCGCCAACGTCCTCGCCGCCGTCCGCTTCGCCGACGAGCTCGCGACGGAGGCGGGCCTCGGCGTGGCGCGCGCGGCCGCGGAGTTCCGGCACTGGCTCGACGTCGCCAAGCAGGGGCCGGCCTCGCTCGCGGGGTCGTCGGCCGGCGCCGTGCGCGTGATGACGGTGCACGCCTCGAAGGGGCTCGAGTTCCCCGTCGTCGCGGTGGCGGAGTGCTGGTCGAAGCACAGGACCGAGCTCAAGGGTCTGGCGGCCGACGTCCGCGGCGGCGCCGTGCGCGCGGCCCTGCTGCCCGAGGGCGTCGAGAAGGCCATGCTCGAGGGCGACGTGCCCGAGGAGCGCTCCTGCGTGACGCGGGCCGACTGGGCCCGCAGGCTGTGGGCCGTCGACGCCGCCGGGGAGGCCGCCGAGGCGGCGCGCCTGCTCTACGTGGCGCTCACGCGCGCCCGCGAGGCGGTCGTGCTGGGCGCCGAGTTCGACAAGAAGACCGACGCCGTGGAGGGGGGCGGCTCCCTGCTGCAGTCCGTGCTCTCCTCGCTCTACGGCGACGAGCTGCCCGAGGTGGGGGAGAGCGCGCTCTCGGTCCCCTATGGGCACCCCGGCCGCGAGGGGGACCCGTCCTCGCACGAGGTCGCCACGCTGCGCTGCGAGATGAGGTTCGGCGAGGAGCGCCGGGGCTTCGTCGTCGACGCGGGCGGCGCGCTTCCCGCGCTCGAGGGCGCCTACGCGCGCGCCTCGGAGCTGCTCGCCCCCGCGGAGCCGCCCGCGCGCACCTTCGGGCGCTACGACCAGGCGGTCGACGACGGCCTCGCCCAGGCGGCGCTGGCCGCCCGCCCGTGGCGCGCCCGCTCCGGCACCTTCAGCTTCTCCTCGGTGGCCGCGGAGTCGTCCGACGCCGCGCCGGAGGGCGTCCCCGTCCCCGACGCTGCGGAGGCCGACCTCGAGCCCGAGCCCGAGCTTGACGACCGCGACCGCGCGACCTCGCTGGGCTCGGCCTTCCACCAGGTCGCCCAGGCGATGGTGGAGAGCGGCGGGGAGGTGCCCGCCGCGCGCGTCGACGCCGTCGCCTCGGCCTGGGGCCTCGGCCCGCGCTCTCGGCGCCGCCTCGACGAGGCGGTCGCGCGCTGGGCCGGCTCGGAGATCCGCCGCGAGGCTCTGGCCTGGCCGCGCGTCGACGCGGAGGTCCCCTTCTTCTGCCGGGTCGAGGACAGCCCCCACGGCGACCACGTCGAGGGCTTCATCGACCTGCTCGCCCGCGACGGGGAGGGCAGGGAGGCGCTCGTCGTCGACTACAAGACGGGCAACCTCGACGGCAACCTCGCCGAGCTCGAGGCCCACCACCTGCGCCAGGCCTCCTTCTACGCCTGGGTGCTCATGGGCCAGGGCTTCGAGCGGGTGAGCTGCGCGTTCGTCTGCGTCGAGCGCGACGACGGGGAGGGGCGTCCTACCGTCGTGCGCTACGAGTTCTCCGCCGAGGCGCCCCCGACGCTCGACTAGGTTGGTATCCTGATTCGACGCGGGCTCGACGCCCGCCTGACGGCCGCACGGGAGGGGCTCGCCACATGGCCTTCGTTCACCTGCACAACCACTCCGACTTCTCCCTGCTCGACGGGGCGACGCGCATCGACGCCATGGTCGAGCGCGCCGTCGAGCTGGGCATGCCGGCCGTCGCGCTGACCGACCACGGCTACATGTACGGCATCCCGGACTTCGACCTCGCCTGCGCCGGCTTCAACGAGAAGACCGACATCTACGCCCAGTGGGAGCGCGACGTCGCCGCGCTGTCCGAGGGGCGCGAGCCCGCCGAGCCGGACCCGGACGCCCCGGACGACTCGTTCAAGGAGCGCGCCCACGCCCAGTGGGAGCGCGACCTGGCGCGCTGGCGCCGCCGCGGCTCGCTCGACGACGTGGTCCCCCCGACCGTCAAGCCGCTGTTCGGCTGCGAGGCCTACTTCATCACCGACGACCAGATCGAGAAGGTCGCCGCGACCCAGCACCGCTACCACCTCATCCTCATCGCGAAGGACGAGACGGGCTACCTCAACCTCATGAAGATGATGAGCGAGGCGGCCATCGACCAGTTCTACTACAAGCCCCGCACGACGCTCGACATGCTGCGCCGCTACCACGAGGGGGTCATCTGCACCTCCGCCTGCGTCCAGGGCATCATCCCGCAGCGCATCCAGGAGTCGAACCCCGCCGACGCCGAGGAGTGGGCAAGGACCTTCCAGGGGATCTTCGGCGACGACTTCTACATCGAGATCCAGGACCACGGGCTCTCGTTCCCGAGCGGCCTCACCGACCGCACCCTCGACGAGCAGCTCGTCGCGCTCGCCCGCAGGCTCGGCATCAAGGTCGTCGCCACCAACGACGTCCACTACCTCAGGCGCGAGGACGCCTCGACCCAGCTCTACCTCGACTGCATCGGCAAGGCGGTCGACGTCGAGAACACGGCCGTCTACCACATGGAGGGCACCGAGTTCTACCTCAAGTCCGAGGACGAGATGCGCGCCCTGTTCGACTGGTGCCCCGAGGCCTGCGACGCGACCCTCGAGGTCGCCGCGAAGTGCGACTTCGGCCTCGACTGGAGCCACACCTACCTGCCCAAGTTCCCGGACCTGCGCGAGGGCGAGACCTCCGAGCAGCGCCTGCGCTCCGAGTGCGAGGCCGGCCTGGCGCGCCGCTACGGGGAGGGGTGGCGCGAGGCCGTCGTCAACGACGTGCGCGTGCTGGAGCGCTTCGAGTACGAGTATGAGGTCATCTGCGGCAAGGGCTTCGCCGACTACTTCCTCATCGTCCAGGAGTACGTGCAGTGGGCGAAGGGCAACGGGATCGGCGTCGGCCCGGGTCGCGGCTCGGCGGCCGGCTCGATCGTCGCCTACGCCCTCGACATCACGACCTTCGACCCGCTCGAGAACGGGCTGCTGTTCGAGCGCTTCCTCTCGATCGAGCGCACGGAGATGCCCGACATCGACATGGACTTCGACGACGAGCGGAGGCTGGAGGTCATCCAGCACGTCCGCGAGCTGTACGGGTCCGACCGCGTGTGCCACGTCATCACCTACCAGACGATCAAGGCCCGCCAGGCCATCAAGGACGCGGCGCGCGTCCTCGGCCAGCCCATCTACCTCGCCGAGCGCCTCTCGAAGATGGTGAGCGACACCCCCGGCGTCGTCCTGCGCGACGTCCTGCACCGCTCCGAGAAGCACGCGGACCACTTCAACCCGGACTTCAAGGAGGCCTACGAGAAGGACCCCGACTGCCGCCGGATCATCGACACCGCGCTGGCGATCGAGGGCTACACCCGCGGCGAGGGCGTGCACGCCTGCGCCGTCCTGATCACGCCCACCCCCGTGAACGACCACGTCCCCACCAAGCTCGACACCAAGGCCGGCTTCGAGATCACGCAGTACGAGGGGCACTCGATCGCGGACATGGGCCTGCTCAAGATGGACTTCCTCGGCCTGCGCACGCTCACCGTCATCTCGCGCGCCGTGCAGAACATCAAGGCGAACCACGGCGTCGAGGTCGACCTGGACGCCATCCCCTTCGACGACCCCGAGATCTACCGCCTCATGGGGGAGGGGCGCACCTCCGGCGTGTTCCAGGTCGAGTCCGACGGCATGACCGCCACGATTCAGAACATGCGGCCCAAGAAGTACGAGCAGATGGTCGCCCTCATCGCCCTGTACCGCCCGGGACCGCTCAACGCCGGCATGGTGTCGGACTACATCGCGCGCATGAACGGCAGGAAGGAGGTCGTCTACTACGACGACCGCCTCGCCGACATCCTCTCCGAGACCTACGGCACGATGGTCTACCAGGAGCAGGTTATGCAGATCTCGATGCGGATGTGCGGCTTCTCCGCCGGCGAGTCCGACTCGCGCATCCGCAAGCCGGTGGCCAAGAAGAAGATCAAGCTGCTCACCGACACGGTCTTCACCTGGGACGACGGCCGCGAGGAGACGACCTACGACCACTGGATGAACGGCGCGGAGCGCAACGGCTACACCCGCGAGATCGCCCAGCGCATCTGGGACGACGTCCTCGAGTTCGCCTCCTACGCGTTCAACAAGAGCCACTCGGCCGGCTACGCCATCCTCGTCATGCAGACGGCGTGGCTGAAGGCGCACTACCCGCGCGAGTACATGGCGGCCGTGCTCACGAGCTTCATGGGCAAGACGGAGAAGGTCGTCCACTACATCAGCGCCTGCCGCCACGAGGGCATCCAGCTGCTCTCGCCCGACGTCAACGAGTCCGGCCGCGACTTCACGCCGGTCGAGGAGGGCATCCGCTTCGGCTTCGCGGGCATCCGCGGGGTCGGCACCGGCGTCGCCGACGCGATCGTGGCCGAGCGCGAGGCGAACGGCCCGTTCAGGAACCTGCACGACTTCTGCGAGCGCATGGACACCTCCGTCGCGAACCGCCGCGTCGTCGAGGCCTTCATCAAGTCCGGGGCCTTCGACTCGACGGGCTACACCCGCATGCAGCTCATGAGCTTCATCGACAAGAACAACCCGGACAACCTCATCGACGCCGCGACCCGCCGCCAGAAGCGCCAGGCCGCCGGCCAGAGCTCGCTGTTCGACATGTTCGGCGACGTGGAGGGCTCCGGCTTCGAGCTCGAGCTGCCCGAGCCCGACGGCGTCGAGTGGGACCGCCGCATCAAGCTCGCGCAGGAGCGCGAGGTCCTGGGCATCTACGTCTCGGACCACCCGCTGCGCCCCTACGAGTACGCCCTCGCGAAGGCCCGCGACTGCACGATCGCCGACCTGCAGGCCTCCGTCGAGCTCGCCGGGCCGGAGGAGGGCGAGGTCCTCGCCAGCCCCAAGGTCGCCGACGGCGCCACGGTGTGGCTCGCCGGCATGGTCACCGGCGTCTCCCAGCGCACCACCAAGAAGGGCGACTTCATGGCCATCGTCAAGCTCGAGGACATGGAGGGCGAGGTCACCTGCGTCGTGTTCCCGAAGGCGTACAAGAAGTACCGCGACCTGCTCAACGGCCGCGCGGAGGGCCAGGAGGACGACGGCGGCGAGGTGTTCGTGCGCGTGCGCGGCAGGCTCGAGCGCGACGACCGCGGCACCCAGATCATGGTGTCCGAGATCCACCGGATCGCGCTCGACGACGACGCGAACCGCCAGAAGGTCCTCGAGGTGCTCATGTCGAGCCGCCTGCTCACGCGCGACCTCATGGAGCGCCTTTCGGCGCTGTTCGGTCGCTACCGGGGGCTCGACCGCGTGGAGCTGCGCGTCGAGCAGTCGAGCGGCGATATGATGCGCATGGAGCTGCCCAGCAAGGTCGACGCCGCGAACCTCCTGCTCCAGGCGGAGGTGCGCGACCTGCTGGGGGCCGACGGGCACGTGGTGCTCGCCTAGTCGCCCATGGACCTTCGGGGCGGGAGGCCCCGGGAAGGAGTCAGGAGATGGCAGGGAAGCTCTACCGTCCGGCGTCGGTCGCCGACGTGCGCGTCGCCGGCGCGTTCTGGCACGGCTACCAGGAGCTCGTGCGCACCCAGGCGATCCCGTACCAGTGGGAGGCCCTCAACGACCGCGTCACCGACGCCGAGCCCAGCCACTGCATCCACAACTTCAAGGTCGCCGCCGGCGTCGAGGAGGGCGAGTTCCGCGGCGAGTTCTTCCAGGACTCCGACCTCTACAAGTGGATGGAGGCGGCGGCCTGGTCGCTGGCCTGGCACCCCGACCCCGAGCTCGAGGAGAAGGTCGACTACGTCGTCGACCTGATCGGGCGCGCCCAGCTCGACGACGGCTACGTCGACACCTACTACCAGGTCAAGGCCGGCATCGAGAACCGCTTCACGAACCTTCGCTCCCACCACGAGCTCTACTGCATGGGCCACATGATCGAGGCGGCGATCGCCTACTGGAAGGCGACGGGCAAGCGCGCCTTCCTCGACATCGCCACCAGGTTCGCGAACTGCGCCTACGACAACATCGGCCCCGAGGAGGGCAAGATCCACGGCTACCCCGGCCACGAGATCGCCGAGATGGCCCTCGTCGCGCTCCACGAGGCGACCGGCGACCCGCGCCACCTCGAGCTCGCCACCTACTTCGTGAACCAGCGCGGGCAGTCGCCCGTGTACTTCGAGGTCGAGCAGGAGCGCTACGGCAACCCCTTCCGCTGGGGCGACACCTACATGGGCATGATGTACTACCAGGCCGCCAAGCCCATCCGCGAGCAGCTCGAGCCCGAGGGCCACGCCGTGCGCGACGTCTACATGTACGCCGGCGCCACCGAGGTCGCCTGCGCCACCGACGACGACGGCCTGCTCGACGTGTGCCGCAGCGCCTTCGAGAGCATGGCGACGCGTCGCATGTACGTGACGGGCGGCATCGGCTCCTCCGAGCACGGCGAGTGCTTCACCTTCGACTACGACCTGCCCAACGACACCGCGTACGCCGAGACCTGCGCGAGCTGCGGGCTCGCCTTCTGGGCGCGCAGGATGTTCGAGGCCACCGGCGACGCCCGCTACGTCGACGCGATGGAGCGCGCGCTCTACAACGGAGCGATCAGCGGCATGTCGCTCGACGGGTCGCGCTTCTTCTACGTGAACCCCCTCGAGGTCGACCCCGAGGCCTGCCTGAAGGACTACAACAAGCGCCACGTGAAGGCCGAGCGCCAGAAGTGGTTCAGCTGCGCGTGCTGCCCGCCCAACCTCGCCCGCACGATCGAGAGCCTGGGCTCCTACGCCTACGCGGCCGGCGACGGGCGCGCCTGCGTGAACCTGTACGTGGGCGGCACGGCGGCCCTCGAGCTGGGCTGCGGGAGGGTCTCGCTCGAGGTCGAGACGGACTACCCCTGGGACGGCACGGTGCGCGTCCGCGTGACCGAGGCCCCCGACGCCCCCTTCGAGCTGGCGCTGCGCCTGCCTGGCTGGTGCGAGGAGCACGCGCTCTCGCTCGGCGGCGCGCCCGTCGAGGCCACCCTCGACCGCGGCATGCTCGTGGTCTCCCGCCGCTGGGAGGCCGGCGACGAGCTCGTGCTCGAGCTGTCCATGCCGGCCCGCCTCGTCCAGGCCAACCCGCGCGTGCGCGACGACGCCGGCAAGGTGTGCGCGATGCGCGGCCCGCTCGTCTACTGCGCCGAGGAGGTCGACAACGGGGCGCATCTCCAGGAGCTCCGCCTCGACCCGACCGCCCCGATCCGCGTCGTCGACGAGCCCGGGCTGCTCGGCGGGGTCGCCGCGCTCGAGTGCCCCGGCAGGCGTCTCTCGCAGGACGGCTGGGACGGCGTGCTCTACCGCAGCTGGAGGCCGGAGGAGGCGAGCGCCCAGGACGTGCGCCTCGTCCCCTACTACGCCTGGGGCAACCGCGGCCTGGGCGAGATGAGCGTGTGGATCGGCGCGTAGGGGCGCCGACGGTGCCGCCCGCGGCGCGGGCGGCAGGAGGGAGATGATCGTCGCATGAGGCAGATCACGCTCGGCGGGACCGGCATCACCGTCCCGCAGAATGCCTTCGGGGCCCTCCCGATCCAGCGGGTCGGGACGGAGGAGGCCGTGCGCATCCTGCGCGCCGCCTACGACGGTGGCATGCGCTTCTTCGACACGGCCCGCGCCTACACGGACTCCGAGGAGAAGCTCGGCGCCGCCTTCGGCGACATGCCGGACGAGGCGGTGCACGTCTCCTCGAAGACGATGTCGCGCGACCCGGAGCGCATCCGCGAGGAGCTGGACACGACGCTGTCCAACCTGCGGCGCGACTACCTCGACCTCTACCAGCTCCACTGCGTGGACCGCTGCTACCGTCCCGGCGACGGCACCGGCGTCTACGAGGCGCTGCTCGAGGCCAAGGAGTCCGGCCGGGTGCGCCACATCGGGGTGACCGCGCACAAGATCGGCGTCGCCGAGGAGTGCGTGGACTCGGGGCTCTACGAGACGATGCAGTTCCCCTTCTCCTACCTCTCGGGCGAGTGCGAGGTGGCGCTCGTGGAGAGGTGCCGCGAGGCCGGCATGGGCTTCATCGCGATGAAGGGGCTCGCGGGAGGGCTCATCCGCCGCTCCGACGCGGCGATGGCCTTCATCCGGCAGTTCGACAACGTCCTGCCGATCTGGGGCATCCAACGCGCCTCCGAGCTCGAGGAGTGGCTCTCCTTCTTCGACGAGGCCCCGGACATGACGCCCGAGCTGGAGGCGTTCGTCGAGTCCGAGAGGCGCGAGCTCGCGGGCGACTTCTGCCGCGGCTGCGGCTACTGCATGCCGTGCCCCCAGGGCATCGTCATCAACAGCTGCGCGCGCATGTCCCTCATGATCAGGCGCGCCCCCTCGGAGAGCTGGCTGTCGGAGGAGTGGCAGCGCGAGATGGCCAAGATCGAGACGTGCGTCGAGTGCCGCCAGTGCGCGAGCCGCTGCCCCTACGAGCTTGACACCCCGGCGCTGCTCAGGCGCAACCTCGAGGACTACCGGAAGGTCCTCGCGGGCGAGGTGAGCGTGGACTAGGCGCCGCGCGCGGCGGAGGAGAGGAAGGGCCCCGGAGGCTGCGCCCCCGGGGCCCTCGTCGTGCCGTACGGCCTCCCGGGGCTTAGGCGAGCAGCTCGGCGCCCTTCGTGACGGCGTAGCCTCCCTCGGCGTCCATGGCGAGCTCGATGTCGGCGGGCTTGTGGGCGGCGAGCACGCGGCGCACGTTCCTGCCGTCCGACTGCTCGTACCAGGCCTCGGCCTCCTCTTGGGAGGAGCCGCCCTGGAGCTTGCGGCCCACGAGGCGCTCGCGCAGCATCGGCTCGGGCGCGGAGATGAACAGGGTCTCGTCGGCGAGCTCGTCGATGCCGCGCCACTCGCCCTCGTCGATCTGGAAGTAGTTGCCCTCGACGAGCAGGATGTCGCCGACGACCTCGAGGGCGTCGGGCTCGACGTCGTGCTTGACGCGGGAGTAGGTCGGCCAGGGCGCGGGGCGCTCGCTGCGGGCGTCGGCGAGCCGCTCGCGCAGCCCCGCGACGTCGTAGGTGAAGAACGCGCCCTTGCGCGAGCGCAGCGTGATCTCCTCGCCGTCCTCGACGTAGGTGTGGGAGTCGAGGTAGGCGTTGGGGTAGTGGTAGCCGTCCATCCCGATGGCCTGGATGGGGACGGCGCCCTCCATGTCGTGGGAGAGCTGCGAGAGGTACAGCGAGAGGGTCGTCTTGCCCGACCCCGGCGGGGCCGACATCAGCACGACGAGCCTGCCCCCGCGCGAGCGCTGCAGCTCGCCCCAGTGGCGCACGAGCGGCTTGAAGATGCCCTCGACGTCCCGCTCGCGGTAGGAGGCCTCGACGTCGAGGCCGTTGACGGTGATGCGGACCTGCATGGCTCCCCCTTCGCACGACGGCTACCGGCATGATAGCGCGGCTCCCATGCCCTATCATGGCCTGGATCGTGAGGAGGTCACGCGATGAGGATCGCCATCCTGCAGATCGGCTCGAGGGCCGGCGCGTTCGAGCCGACCGTCGACCGCATGCTCGACCGGGCCGCCGCCGTCGCCGCACAGGGCGCCGAGCTCGCCGTCTTCCCCCTGCCGCTGCTCACGGGGCCCAACCCGGGCGGCTTCACGCAGGAGGAGGGGTGCGCGCTCGACCTCGAGGCGGCCCTGTCGCGGCTCGCCGCCGCCGCTCCGATCCCCCTGGTCGTGCCCATGGTCGTCTCCTCGCCCTCCGGCACGGCCTACGAGGCGGCGCTCGTGCGCGACGGCGCGGTCGAGCGGCTCGTCGCGGATGCGGCGGACCCGGCGCGCCCCGCGGGCTTCACCCTGTCCGGGGTCGACTTCGGGGTCGCCTGCGACCGCTGGGCGCTCGACGACGTCGCCCGCGGCGCGGGGTCCTTCGACGTCGTCCTCTACCTCTCGCCCTACGGCTGCAACACCAACGACGAGTCCAGCGCGCTCGCCCCGAGCGTGGGCGACGGCCTGTTCGAGCAGGAGGCGCGCGGCGCCGACGCCTGGCTCGTGGCCGTCGGCGGCGTCGGGGGCTACGACGAGCAGGTGTTCTGCGGGGGCAGCTTCGTGATGGCGCCCTGGGGCGAGCTTGCCGCCGCGGCGCCCTCGTTCGTCGAGGCCTCGCTCGTCTGCGACGTCGACGTCGTCTCCGAGGGCCCGCTCGCGAGCCCCGCGGCGCCGCCTCCCTACCAGCGCCTGCCCTTCCTGTGGGACGCCCTCGCGCTCTCCGTCCGCGACCTCGTCGCCAAGGCGGGGCTCGAGGGCGCCGCCCTCGAGCTCGACGGCGGGCTGCGCTCCGCCGCGCTCGCGGCGCTGCTCGTCGACGCCCTCGGGCCGACGCGCGTGCGCGCCGTGATCGGCTGCGACGACCGCAAGGCCCTCGAGGACGCCCGGGCGCTCGCCCGCAACCTGAGGATCTCCGCCGAGGAGGTCCCCGAGGCGCGCGCCCTCTCCGAGGCGGGGCTCGGCGCGGCCGACCTCGCCCGCGCCCTCGTCGCCGCCCGGTGCCGCGAGGGGCGTCTCGCGCACGCCTCGCACGCCGACAAGACCGGCCTCGCCCTCGAGCCGTGGCGCGAGGCCGCGGGGGGCTGCGCGGTCGTGCCCTTCGGCGACGTCTACCGCACCGACCTCGTCGAGCTCGCGCGCCACCGCAACGCCGTCTCGCCCGTCATCCCGCGGCGCTCGCTGCGGCGCCTGGACGTCCCCGAGCTCGGGGCCGACGTGGCGCCCATGGCGCCGGTCGCCCTGCTCAACTCGGTCGACGCGGTCCTGCTGCTGCACGTCGAGCGCAGGATGGGGGTGACCTCGATCGCGCAGGAGCGCAGGATCGGCGCGCTCGCGGAGGCGGTGGTCTCCCGCGTCCAGCGGACCGAGGCCCTCCGGCGTGCGATCCCCGCGTGCCCGGTGGTGAGCGACCGGACGCTCGCCGAGCGCGACTGGCCGCTCGACTGCGCCTGGACCGACCGCATGCGCGACCCCGCCGAGCTCGAGGCGGCCGCCCCGCCCGAGGAGGCCCCGGGCCTCGCGGCGCCCGCGGTCCCGCGCCCCGCGGCGACGGAGCCCTCGGCCGCGACGCTCGAGGAGCTCGGCAACCTCCTGCGCGACCTGTTCTCCGGCACCTCCGGCGGCGAGGGCGACGATGACGGGCTGTTCGACTCGGGGCTGTTCTCGCGCAACTAGGGCGCGGCCGCCCCTGTGCTATCCTTCGATAGAACGCATGTTCTGATGGGAGGGCGCGTGATCGTAGTCGGCATCGACCCCGGCCTCGCCAACACCGGCTGGGGCGTCGTGGAGGAGCGCGGCGGCGTGTGCCGCGCCCGCGCCTACGGCTGCGTGTCCACCCCCGCCTCGGACCCCGTCAACGTGCGCCTCGGGACCATCTTCCGCGAGCTCTCGCGGGTCGTCGAGCGCTACGGGCCGGACAGCATGGCCGTCGAGGAGATCTTCTTCGGGCGCAACAGCCGCTCGGCCATCTGGACCGCCCACGCCCGCGGCGCCGCGCTCGTCGCGGGCTCCGAGCACGGGCTCGAGGTCGGCGAGTACACCCCGATGCAGATCAAGCAGGCCGTGTGCGGGACGGGCGCGGCGGACAAGGAGCAGGTCACCTACATGACCCGCCGCATCCTCGCCCTCGACCACGATCCGAGGCCCGACCACGCGGCCGACGCGCTGGCCGTCGCGGTGTGCCACGCGAACCGCGCGCGCACCCTGGGGCTGGCCGCCGCCGCGCGCGACAGGGAGGCGTCATGATCGTCCAGCTCTCCGGCATCCTGGTGGAGGCCGACCTCTCCCACGTCGTGCTCGACGTGGGCGGCGTCGGCTACGAGCTCGGCGTCTCGAGCGCGACGGCGGCGGCGCTGCCGCCGGTCGGCGAGCCCGCCACGCTGCTCGCCCGCCTCGTCGTGCGCGAGGGGGCGCTCGCCGTCTACGGCTTCACGCGCCGCGAGGAGCGCACCCTGTTCGACGCGCTGTGCCGCGTCTCCGGCGTGGGCCCCAAGCTCGCGCTCTCCGTGCTGTCCACCTTCTCCGCCGCCGAGCTCGCCCGCGTCGCCGTCGCCGGCGACGTCAAGCGGATGACGAGCGTCCCCGGGGTCGGCAAGAAGCTCGCCGGGCGCCTCGTGCTCGAGCTGCAGGGCGCCTTCTCCGGTGACGTCGAGCTGCGCGGGCTGCTCGGGGTCACGACCCCGGACGACGCCGCGGCCCCCGCCCCCGCCCCGGCGGCCCCGCTCGAGGAGGCCACGGCCGCCCTGCTCTCGATGGGGTTCACGCCCGAGGAGGCCGCCCTCGCCCTCGAGAGATGCGAGGGGGCCGCGAGCGTGGAGGACGCCCTCTCGCACGCCCTGCGACGCCTGGGAGGTGGTAGGTGATGTGGGAGGTCGACCCCTCGGAGAACCTCTTCGCCGACGTGCGCGTCCCCGGCGAGGGCGCGCGCCCGCGCCAGGTCACCGGCGAGCTCACGGCCGACGACATCGAGCAGGACCGCACCCTGCGGCCGCGCTCGCTCGACGAGTACTGCGGCCAGGAGCGCGTGCGCGACAACCTCCGCGTCCTGATCGACGCCGCCCGCGAGCGCCACGAGCCGCTCGACCACGTGATCCTCTCGGGCCCCCCGGGACTCGGCAAGACGACGCTCGCCGGCGTCGTGGCCAACGAGATGGGGGCCGTGCTGCGCACCACGAGCGGACCCGCGATCGAGCGCCAGGGCGACCTGGCGGCCATGCTCACCAACCTCCAGGAGGGCGACGTCCTCTTCATCGACGAGATCCACCGCCTCAACCGTGCGGTGGAGGAGGTCCTCTACCCGGCGATGGAGGACTTCGTCCTCGACATCGTGATCGGCAAGGGGCCGGCGGCGCGCTCGGTGCGCCTGGACATCCCGCGCTTCACCCTGATCGGCGCCACCACCCGCACCGGCCTGCTCACGGGGCCCCTGCGCGACCGCTTCGGCATCAGCTACCGGCTCGACTACTACTCCGTCGACGAGCTCGCCCGCATCGTGCGGCGCTCGGCGGGCATCCTCGGCGTCGAGGTGGACGAGGCCGGCGCGGCCGAGATCGCGAGCCGCAGCCGCGGCACGCCGCGCCTCGCCAACCGCCTGCTCAAGCGCGTCCGCGACTACGCGCAGGTGCGTGCCGGCGGCTCGGTCGACGAGCGCGTCGCCGCCGAGGCGCTCTCCTTCTTCGAGATCGACGAGCTCGGACTCGACTGGATGGACGTCCGCATCCTGTCCTGCCTCGCCCGCACCTTCCGGGGGCGCCCCGTGGGGCTCGCCACCGTGGCGGCGGCCGTGGGGGAGGACCCCTCCACGCTCGAGGACGTCTACGAGCCCTACCTCATGCAGCGCGGGCTCATGGTGCGCACGCCCCAGGGCAGGCGCGCGACGCCCGCCGCCTTCGCGCACCTGGGGCTCGAGGTCCCCGAGGACCTCGCCTGACCCCGCCCCGTCGGTAGTGCGTCGGCTCCTCGTCGGAGGCGCGTCCCCGTCCGCCCGCGGGGCGGGATTTCTCGGGGGGCGCCGCGGCGGCGTGGTATACACTTCTCATGCGACCTCGAAGGAGGCCGCGTTCGTTTTGGCGCCCCACGGGGCAAATAGAAAGGTTCGTCATGGAGCAGGGTACGGTTAAGTGGTTCAACCCGGACAAGGGCTACGGCTTCATCTCCCGCGAGCAGGGCGACGATCTGTTCGTCCACTACAGCGAGATTCAGATGGACGGCTTCAAGACCCTCGACGAGGGCCAGGCCGTCGAGTTCGAGGTGACCACCGGTCAGAACGGCAAGCTGCAGGCTTCCAACGTCCGCAAGATCTAGCTGCGGCGCCTCACATAGCTCGAAGAGAGGGGAGGGTCGCGCGAGCGGCCCTCCCCTTCGTCATGCCCAGGGGTGCCCCGGTCCTACAGCTCGCGCCTCTCGTAGAGCCTGAGGGAGACCGCGGCGGAGACTGCCAGGGCCACAGCCGAGAGGGCCACAAGGACCGCGCAGCCCGCGGCCATGCCGGCCGGCGTGTCCAGCGCCTCGAGCGCGGTGGAGACGAGCCCCATCCCCGGGACGCCGCCGTCGAGCATGCCGCTGTTGCCGAGGAAGGCGACGGGCACCACGAAGAGCAGCACGATCACGGTAGGCAGGATCTGCGTGGCGCGCGTCTGGCCGAGGCGGAAGTAGAGCGGCGTCACGACGCTCGCCACGACGGAGCCGATGAGCAGGGTGAAGCAGGTGGTGACGGCCATGACGCCGAGCATGCCCGGATCGAACGAGAAGGCCTCGCCGAGCTCTCCGGGCAGCCCGGCCGCGGTGGCGACGCCCGTCGCCGCGAGCGCGCCCGCGACGCCCACGGCCATGCCGAGTAGGCCGAAGGTCACGATGGCGGCGTAGCGGCCGAGCACGACGTCGCGCCTGGAGAGCGGAAGGGTGAGCCTGAACAGCTCCCAGTGGTTGAGCTGGTCGTAGGCGGCGAGCCCCATCGCGCTCATCATGAAGAACATGCAGGTCAGCGTCGCAGGCATCGCGAGGGGCGTCTGCATGCCGGCCCCGATGCACAGGCTCACGAGGAGTCCCAGCCCCACGAGCTGGCGTGCGTAGTCGCGGAAGATGGTCATCTCGATGGCGTATGCGCGCCTCATCATCGGACACCGCCCTTCAGGGTGAGGGTCATGTAGTCGTCGATCGTCATTCGGTCGACCGGGATCTCCGGGAAGCTCTCCGCGAAGGCGAAGCGGTCGGGGACGAGCACGTCGATGCCGTAGTCGTGGCGCAGGAAGCGCAGCTCGGCGTCTGCGACGACGCCCGAGCCCGCGATCCTCTCGAGGTCCGCCGCGCGGCAGCGCGCGACGCCCATCTCGTCGGTGATGACGTCCTTGGGCAGGTCGAAGACGATGCGTCCGGCGTCGATGCAGACGATGCGGTCCGCGATGCGCTCGAGGTCGCTCGTGATGTGGCTGCTCATGAGGATCGCCCGTCCCGGCTCGGCCACGAAGTCGCGCAGGAGGTCGAGCACCTCGTCGCGCGCCATCGGGTCGAGGCCGGCCGTGGCCTCGTCGAGGACGAGCAGGCGCGCGTCGTGCGCGAGCGCGCAGACGAGCGAGAGCTTCATCCCCATGCCGCGCGAGAGGTCCTTCACGGTCTTCTTGGCGTCGAGACCGAACTCCGAGGCCAGACGCTCGAAGCGACGCCCGTCCCAGGTGGCGTAGGCGCGGGCGTAGATGCTCCCCACGTCCGCGACCCTCAGGTGCTCCGGCAGCGAGATCGCGTCGAAGACGACGCCGACCCGCTCCTTCGTCTCCGCGCCGTCCGCGCGGGAGAGCCGCTCGCTCGGCACGCCGAGCACGCTCGAGGTGCCGCCGTCCACGGGGAAGAGCCCCAGCAGCGCCTTGATGGTGGTGGACTTGCCGGCGCCGTTCTGGCCGACGAAGCCCACGACCTCGCCCTCGCTCACGGTGAGGTCGACGTCCTCGAGGGAGAAGCCGTCGTAGTGCTTGGTGAGCCCGCGGGCCTCGACGAGGGTGCCGCAGGCGGTCTCTGCGCTCATGCCGACGTCCTTCCTGCGCGACCGAGGTCGCGCGTCACTCCATCACCAGGGCGAGCATCTCGGCGATCTCGTCGTCGGAGAGGCCGACGCCGCGCCCGCGCTCCACGGCCCGGGCGAGGAGCTCCTCGACCTGCCGCAGCTGCTCCTCGCGGATGAGCTCGGCGTTGCCTCCGGCGACGTAGGTGCCCTTGCCCTGCACCGTCTCGATGAGGTCGGCCGCCTCCAGGTCCGCGTAGGCGCGCTTGGTGGTGATCGCGCTCACGCGCAGGCTGTTGGCGAGCGCTCTGATCGAGGGGAGCTGCTCGCCCTCAGCGAGCTGGCCCGTCACGATCGCCGACTTGATCTGGTCGGTGATCTGCTCGTAGATGGGCCTGCCGCTCGAGGTCGAGATGATGATGTCCACGTCACGTTCCCTTCCGGTCCCCGCGAGGGCGTCCCCCCGCGGCTCCCGGGGAGCTCGGACGTCTCCTCGCGTCCCCGGCGCGCACATACTGTGTATGTGCGATAGGTACAGTATATACACACCTATACACAGCGCAAGGGGGAGGAGGGAACGGCTACCGCCAGCGGCCGACGATCCCCAGCGTGAGCTCGTCCCGACCGCCGCCGTAGTACTTCCCGAGGACGGACCCGAAGACGGGCTCGTCGCTCGCGAGCTCGAAGAGCGTCATGCACGAGCGGACCTTGAGGGCGTCGATGTTCCCGAGCACGGCCACGGGGCCGCATCCCGGCAGGTCGAGGAGGGCCTGCGAGACCTCCAGGAGCCGCGGCATGAGCAGGGGGTGGGCGACGTAGGCGTCGAGCTCGGCGCGACCGGCGATGCCGTAGAGCTCCGCCATGTGGCTGCGCCCGAGGCCGCGCGCCTGCGGGAACACGAACCAGATCCAGTGGCTCCGCTTGCGTCCCGCGCGGACCTCCGCGAGCGCCTGCTCGTAGGCGCCGCCTGCCTGCGCGCGGACGAAGCGTTCGACGTCGGGACCTGTGACGGTCATGTGCCTCTCCCTCGGTCGGCTCGGCGGTCCGAGCCCTCGCCAATTCCTCGGGCTGCCCATCGCTTGAATCAACCCGCATTCAGGATACGGGGCCATATGGGTCGCATACGTCCCACGCCCCTCGGTATGGTCCTCCCTGAAGCACCAAGCAAGCTGGTGAAAGGCACGGACGAGGGAGGCGTGTCCATGGCTAGCACGGAGCGGCACTGCCGCACCGCAGCGCGCGTGACGGTGGAGGACGGCGTCAGGCACTACCACTGGGACGTCGAGAGCCTTATGAGCGTCGTCGACCTCTGCCCACCGACGCTCGTGCGGGACGTGTTCAAGGGGAGGGCCTACTGGTTCGGCTATGCGTTCAAGCCGGACTCCCACCCCCGGGACCGCCGGGCGTTCCTCGAGGACATCAAGGGGCTGGGACAGGACGTCATCCCGGCGGGCTATCTCAGGAGGTTCATCAACGCGCCGCTTGCGCTCCTGAACGAGCAGGTGAATCTCGCGACGATCGACTTCTTCGTGTATCCCGTCTCGGGACGAAGCCCGCTCGTCAACAGGATCATCGAGCAGGTCGACGAATGGACCTCGCACGAGATCGAGGGAGCCTCGCTGGAGCTCGTGAAGCGGCCTCCCTCGGAGATCGGCTTCGACTGGGAGAAGTTCGACCGCCGCTACGCGCCCGAGAACAGAAACATCCGCGACAACAGGTACGAGCAGATGCGAGCGTACGTCGAGGACCAGCTCCTCCCCACGATCCACGCGGGGAGGTACTTCTCGCTGGCGAAGTACGTCAAGATGCGCTATCGCCCCTACATCACGAACTTCCTCTCGTTCGACGAGAGGCAGGCCGAGCAGTACGGGAGACTGCGCGATGCGCGTGGCGCCAGCGTGCTGGTGGTCGATGACGTCAACACGTCCGGCTCGACGCTGAACGAGATTCTCCGCATGCTCGGCAGGCTCAACCCGAGCCTCGAGGTGTACGTGTTCACGCTGGTCGGGAAGCCGGAGTCGTAAGTGGGGAACGTCGTCTGTGACGGCGTTCTATCCGTCGACATAATCCGCGTGCATAGGAGCATGACATTGGAACTACCCAAGATTTATCTTCTCGACATCAGCATGAGCCTGGTGAATGCGTGGAACGATGCTTTTGAAGACGAGCCGAACGTCATCGCCGTTCACGATGACTTCGTGAGGTTCATGGGCAGACATCCTGAGGTTGATTGCGTCGTGTCACCGGCGAACTCTTACGGGATTATGGATGGGGCCTACGATTACGCGATAACGAAATACTTTGGCAAAGAGCTCATGCGCGCCGTGCAGGGCAGGATACGTGATGTGTGGTTCGGAGAACAGCCTGTTGGCACGAGCATCTCCGTCAAGCATAAAGGGATTACGCTTATCCATACCCCAACGATGCGCGTTCCCTCAACGATTGTCGATCCTATGGTCGTCTACCACAGCATGCGCTCGACTTTGATTGAGGCGCTGCGTGATGATGTGAGGGCCATGGTTGTTCCCGCGTTTGGTGCAGGTTGTGGGAAGCTGCCATTTGATGTTGTGGCCACGCTTATGGCTGCAGCGTATCGGCAGGTAGCGAATCCGCCTGCAAGCATTAACTGGGAATACGCCAACTCGCGACCGCTTCCTGACAATGAGCGCTATTGAACGCTGCTGTATCAGAACTTAAGTCCATCCTCCGTATCCCGTACTCCAAGCGCGACTACAAGGCAGGGAGGACAAGTTGGCTTTGCGACGATGCATCGGTTCCTGAAATATGGAGCTTACCCGGCTCGACGCTGAGCGAGATCCTCCGCATGCTCGGCAGGCTCAACCCGAGCCTCGAGGTGTACGTGTTCACGCTGG
>CAOJNB010000006.1 GCA_948439405.1 uncultured Coriobacteriaceae bacterium
GAAGCCGCGCAGGCCGATGTCGAGGATCAGGCCGCCCTTGACGACCTCGATGACGTCGCCCTCGACGTTCTCGCCGGCGTTGAACTTCTCCTCGATGCGGTTCCAGGCGCGCTCGTACTCGGCGCGCTTCTTGGAGAGCACGAGGCGGCCGTCCTTGTCCTCCTTCTGCAGGACCAGGGCCTCGACCTCCTCGCCCATGCTGACGAGGTCCTCGGGGTTGGCGTCCTTGCGGATGGACAGCTCGCGCACCGGGATGACGCCCTCGGACTTGAAGCCGATGTCGAGCAGCACCTCGTCGCGCTCGATCTTGACGACGGTGCCAGTTACCAGGGTGCCCTCATTGAGGTCGGTGATCGTCCCGTCGATGAGGCCGTTCAGCTCCTCGTCGCTCATGTCGTCCAGCGAGAAGACTGACGTGTTCTGAAGTTCGCTCAAAGGTGGACCCCTTCCGAAACCGGGGCCCCGTTCGCTTAGTCACCGCGCTTGGCGCCTCCAAGGTATGGCGCCGACCTGATAACTACTCGTCCGGGGGCCGACAGATGCCGCGTGGTCGTCGATGCCACGCATACGAAAACACTACGGGAGCACGTCCCGCATTTCAAGGCGGATCGGAGCTATTCGGCGAAAGAGCACGAGGGCGCGCGACCCGCGCGCGGACCCTACTCCCCGGCCTCGTAGTCGAGGATGCGCTGCACCTTGTCGAAGCTGCGGCAGTTGGGGTCCCACGCGTTGGCGAGGTACTCGCGCAGCAGCTCCTTGGCGAGGTTGATCCCGATGACCTGCGAGCCCATGGTGACGATGTTCGCCATGTTGGAGAGCTGGGCGCGCTGGGCCTGGTAGACGTCGTGGACGCAGGCGGCGTAGGCGCCCTTCACCTTGTTGGCGGCGATCGAGACGCCGATGCCGGTGCCGCACAGCAGCACGCCGCGGTCGTACTCGCCGGCGGCCACGGCCTCGGCCACGCGGATCGCCACGTTGGCGTAGATCGCGTCGTCGCTGCCGAAGTCCTCGACCTCGTGGCCGAGCTCGACGGCGTAGTCCATCAGCTGGCGCTTGAAGTCCTCCGCGTTGGGGTCGCATCCGAACGCGAGCCTCATGTCGCATCCCTCCCTCGCCCCCCTCCCGGGGGCTCCGTGTCCTCGCTTCTCGGCGCGCGTGCGCCGTCCTAGCCGTACAGCTCCTCCGTGATCGCGTCGGCGACCTCCTCAAGCCTGCCGCGCTCGAGCGCGAAGCGCAGGATCGAGTAGCGCGGGCGCACGGTGTGGCCCTCGAGCAGGCTCGAGCGGAACAGGTCGCGCCCGATGCCGATCTCGACCGGGCTCGCGGGCGCGCCGCCGCGGCGCAGCAGGGCCTCGATCTCGGCGTGGGGCGGGCAGAGCGCGCCGGTGCCCTCGGGCAGCTCGTCGGCGAGCAGCTCGAAGAAGCGCGCGATCACCGGCGTCGCCACGCCGACCTGGATGCCGTGGTGGTTGGGGTTCTCGCCGCGCGCGATCGAGTCCATCTCCCAGTAGTGGGACAGCATGTGCTCGGCGCCGGAGGCCGGGCGCGAGATGTTGACGAGCGCCATCGCGACGCCCGTCATCGTGAGCGCCTCCATGAGCGCGCCGAGCGCCTCGGGGTCGCGCCGCGGCAGCCCGTCGGCGCGCTCGAAGCAGGCGTCCAGCGCGCGGCGGACGAGGGTCACGCAGGTGTCGCAGCGGTAGTCGCCGTTCGCCTTGACGGCGAGGTCCCAGTCGGCGATCGCGGTGATCTTGCCCACGACGTCGCCGAAGCCGGCCTGCACGAGGTCCTGCGGGGCCGTGGCGAGCACGTCCGTGTCGCCCACGAGGCCGTAGGTGAGGTGGGCCTGGGGGGAGTACTTGCGCCCCTGCATGAAGATGGGGGCGCCGTCGGCGACGTAGCCGTCCATCGAGGGGGCGGTGCCCACGACGATGTAGGGCAGCCCCGTGCGAGAGGTCACGAACTTCACGGAGTCGTTGATCACCCCGGAGCCGACGGCGACCATGAGGCCGCAGTCGAGGTCCTGGTTCTGCACGATGCGCCCGAGGGTCGCCTCGTCGGGGATCAGGATGTCGTCGCCGCAGTCGAACAGCAGCTCCTTGACGTCGAAGCCCGCCCCGCGCAGCAGCTCGACGGCGCGCCTGCCGGCGACCTCGTAGGTGTTGTTGTCGAAGACGACGAGGACCTTCGACCCCTTGAAGGGCTCGGCCATCGCCGGGAGGTCCTCGATGGCGCCCGGCCGGATCGAGATGTCGTGCACCGGGAACACGTGGCGCCTGCCGCAGGAGCAGTCGAACTCCGCCATCGGCATCTCGTTGATGGTCATCTCCAGGATCTCGTCCATCGCGCGTCTCCCTCGTCTCGGCGTGCCACGAATCGTAGCACCGAACCCTGCCGCGCCCGCGCGGCGCGGGGCGTCGGGGGCCGCGGCGTCCTACCGGGCATCGGCACGGAGTGCGCCCAGTTTCTCCGACGGCTGGCAGGAAACACCCCTAAGTGCGTCTGTTTTCGCGCCCTTCGGGCTGCATTGGCCCAAAAAACCGCCTCACTTGGAGGTGTTTCCTGCCATCCGCGAGCGTACCGGAGTGCACATAACGGCATTTCCTGCCATCGCGCCCGCAATTCCGCCGCACTAGAGGGCCTTGCCTGGCAAGGACCGCCGGGCGGGCGCGCTGCATCGGCGCGCGGCGCCTAGCGGGCGTCCTCGAACCCTTCGTCCTCGGGGAGGTCCGCGCCGTCGGCCGCGGCCGTGGCGAGCTCGTCGCAGCGCTCGTTCAGCGGGTCGCCGGCGTGCCCCTTGACCCAGTGCCAGCGCACGTCGTGCGGCCCCATCGCCGCGAGGAGCCGGCGCCACAGGTCCTCGTTCTTCACCGGCTGCCGCGACGCCGTCCTCCACCCGCGGCGCAGCCAGCCCTCCACCCACCGCTGGCGGAAGGCGTTCACCAGGTACTGGGAGTCGGAGTGCAGCTCCACGCGGCACGGGCGCCTGAGCGCCTCGAGTGCGACGATGGCGGCGAGCAGCTCCATGCGGTTGTTCGTCGTGCGCCGGAAGCCGCCCGACAGCTCGCGGGTGCGGGTCACGCCCGCGGCGTCGGTGTGGGAGAGCACGGCCCCGTAGCCGCCCGGCCCGGGGTTGCCGCGCGAGGAGCCGTCGGTGTGGACGGTGACGACGTCCACCTACTTCGCCTCCGCCCAGGTCGCGCCCCAGCTCGGCTCCGCCACGAGCGGCACCTTGAGCTCGACGACGCCCTCCATCTCCTCGCGGGCGAGCGCCGCGACGGCCTCGAGCTCGTCGGCGGGGACCTCGAAGTCGAGCTCGTCGTGGATCTGGAGGACGAGCTTGGCGCGCATCCCCTCGGCGCGAAGGCGCGCGTCGACGCGGTTCATCGCGACCTTGATGATGTCGGCGGCGGACCCCTGCATCGGGTGGTTCATCGCGGTGCGCTCGCCGAAGGCGCGCTGCTGGGGGCTGCGCGCGGCGATGTCGGGCACGTGGCGCTTGCGCCCGTACATCGTGGCGACCCACAGGTGGCGCTTGGCGAAGGCAACCGTCTCGTCGAGGAAGCGGCGCACGCCGGGGTAGGCCTCGAAGTACATGTCGATCATGCGCTGGGCCTCGCCCATCGGGATCTTGAGCGAGCGCGACAGCCCGAAGGCCTGCTGGCCGTAGACGATGCCGAAGTTCACCGCCTTCGCGCGGCTGCGCAGCTCGGGGGTGACCTCGTCGGGGGCGACGCCGAACACGCGCGCGGCGGTGGCGGAGTGGAAGTCCGCCCCCTCGCAGAAGGCGGCCACGAGGTGCTCGTCGCCGGAGAGGTGGGCGAGCAGGCGCAGCTCGATCTGGGAGTAGTCGCAGGCCAGGAACACGCAGCCCTCCGCGACGGTGAAGGCGCGGCGCACGCGGTGGCCCAGCTCGGAGCGCGTGGGGATGTTCTGCAGGTTGGGGTTGGAGCTCGACAGGCGGCCGGTGGCGGCGACCGTCTGGTTGAGGGTGGTGTGGATCCTGCCGTCGCCGGCCACGAGGGCGGGCAGGGCGTCCAGGTAGGTGGAGCGAATCTTCGCCTTCTCGCGATACTCGAGCACGTCGCGCACCACCTGGTGGCCCTCGGCGAGGTCGGCGAGGACGGAGGCGTTGGTGGAGTAGAAGCCCTTGCGCGTCTTCTTGAGGCCGGCGGTGGGCAGCCCCATCACGTCGAACAGGACGTGGGAGAGCTGCTGCGGCGAGTCGACGTTGAACTCCTCGCCGGCCGCCTCGAACACGCGGGCGCGCACGGCGTCGATGTCGGCCGCGAGCTCCGCGGACTGCTGGGCGAGCACGGCCGGGTCGCAGGCGAGCCCCGTGCGCTCCATGCGGGCGAGGGTCGCGAGCAGCGGCATCTCGACCTGGCGGAACAGCGGCAGGCAGCCGTCCTGCTCCATCGCGGCCTCGAGCGGGGCCACGAGCTCGCGGCAGGCGAGCGCCTCGACGGCGGCCGCGGGCAGCTCGTCGGTGGCCTCGGGCAGCGAGCGGTCGAGCCAGCGCTCCGCCACCTCGGCGACGGGGTAGGAGCCCTTGGAGGAGTCGAGCAGGTAGGCGGCGACGCCCACGTCGAACAGGCGCTCCGGGCACAGCTCGGCGGCCGGGAAGGCCTCCGGCTCGGAGGAGTCCGCTGGGCTCGCCATGCGCACGAGCGCCTTCGCGTCGCCGGCCGCGACGCGGCCGCGACGCAGCAGGTCGCACAGGGACCCGATCGCGGCGTCGCCCTCGAGGCGCAGCAGCCTCGTCGCGGTGGCGACCCACAGCGCGACGCCGGGCGCCTCGGGCTCGAGGCCCAGCGAGAGCGACATCTGGGCGGGACCCTCCTCCACCTGCGCGGCGACGCCGAGCCAGGCGCCGGAGGCGACCGCGCCCTCGAGCGCGGCGAGCGCGGCGTCGCCGGCGACGAGCTCGCCGACCTCCACGGCGTCCGCGCCGGCCTCGCCCTCGCCCGCGGCGAGCTGCGCCATGCGCGTGGCGATGCGGCCGAAGCCGAGCTCGGCGTAGGCGGCGCGCACGGAGGCGGGGTCGAAGGTGGGGAAGCGGGTCTCGGCGAGGTCGAGCTCGACGGGCGCGTCCGTGCGGATGGTGGCGACCTCGCGCGAGACGAGCGCGTCGTCCACGTGGGCGCGCAGGTTCTCCCCCATCTTGCCCTTGACCTCGTCGGCGTGCGCAATCACCTCGTCGAGGCTGCCGTACTGGGCGATGAGGGCGGCGGCCTTCTTGGGGCCGATGCCGGGGACGCCGGGGATGTTGTCGGACGAGTCGCCCTTGAGGCCGTAGAAGTCCGGCACGAGCTCGGGCGTGACGCCGCCGTAGAGGTCCGCGACGGTCTCCGGCGTCATCACCTCGACGTTCGAGAGGCCCTTGCGGGTGGTCACGACGCGGACGTGCTCGGTGGTGAGCTGGTACATGTCGCGGTCGCCCGTGACGATGAGCATGTCGAAGCCCTCGGCCTCGCCGCGGCGCGCGAGGGTGCCGAGCAGGTCGTCGCCCTCCCAGCCCTCGGCCTCCACGACGGGCACCTCCATGGCGGCGAGCAGCCCCTTCACCATGGGGAACTGGACGCGCAGGTCGTCGTCCATCGGGGGGCGCTGCGCCTTGTACTGGGGCAGCATCTCCATGCGCACCCGCGGCTTGCCGCGGTCGAAGGCGACGGCGAGCCCGTCGGGCCGGAAGGTGTCGACGAGCTTGAGCAGCATCGAGGAGAACCCGAAGGCGGCGTTGGTGGGGCGCCCGTCCGGCGCGTTCATGGTGGGCGGGACGGCGTGGAAGGCGCGGTGCATGAGGGAGTTGCCGTCCACGACGGCGATGGTGCGGCGCTCGCGGGCGTCGGTCTCGTAGGGCATGGGTGCGCTCCTTGGGTCGCTCGTTCGCCTGTGATTGTATCCGCTGGGCCGGACGCGGCCCGGACGGGCTTCACGTGCTCGTCACGTGAGCGTTCCCGTCGCGACCCGCTCGCGAAACCCCACCGATACAATGCCCCTATACGGTACGTAACGTCCGCGCGGCGCGGGCGAGCAGCCCGAGCCGCCCGTCCTTCCGACCGAAAGCGGTGAGCCAGATGAGCAACAAGGTGCAAGAGGAGTACGGCAGCCTCCTGTTCAGCGAGTCCGCGATGAAGGAGCGCCTGCCCCGGCCCACCTACAAGGAGCTCGTGAAGGTGCTCCACGACGGGGCGCCCCTGAACCTCGACATCGCCAACGAGGTCGCCCACGCGATGAAGGAGTGGGCGATCGAGCACGGCGCCACCCACTTCACCCACTGGTTCCAGCCCCTGAACGGCATCACCTCCGAGAAGCACGACGGCTTCATCAGCCCCGAGGGCGACGGCACCACGCTGATGGCGTTCTCCGGCAAGGAGCTCATCCAGGGCGAGCCGGACGCCTCGAGCTTCCCCAACGGCGGCCTGCGCGCCACCTTCGAGGCCCGCGGCTACACCGCCTGGGACCCCACGAGCCCCGCGTTCATCAAGGACGAGGTCCTCTGCATCCCGACGGCCTTCGTCTCCTACACCGGCGAGGCGCTCGACAAGCGCACCCCGCTGCTGCGCTCGCTCAACGCGATCGACGAGCAGGCCAAGCGCGTGCTGGCGCTGTTCGGCAGGCACCCGAAGAAGGTCGAGGTGACGGTCGGGCCCGAGCAGGAGTACTTCCTGATTACCGAGGAGGACTACAAGCAGCGCCCCGACCTCGTCCTCACCGGTCGCACCCTGTTCGGCTGCGAGCCGGCCAAGGGCCAGGAGCTCGAGGAGCACTACTTCGGCGCGATCCGCCCCTCCGTGAACGCCTTCATGAAGGAGATCGACGACGAGCTGTGGAAGCTCGGCATCCCGGCGCGGACCAAGCACAACGAGGTCGCCCCGGGCCAGCACGAGCTCGCCCCCGAGTTCGAGGGCGCCACCGTCGCGATCGACGACAACCTCCTCACCATGGAGAAGCTGCGCCTGCTGGCCACGAAGTACGGCTTCGCCTGCCTCGAGCACGAGAAGCCCTTCGAGTACGTGAACGGCTCGGGCAAGCACGACAACTGGTCGCTCGCCGCCGACGGACGCAACCTGCTGGAGCCGGGCACCAACCCGGAGGAGAACCTCCAGTTCATCGTCATCCTCACCTGCCTGATCGCGGCCGTCGACGCGCACGCGGACCTGCTGCGCGCCTCGATCGCCTCGGCCGGCAACGACCATCGCCTCGGCGCCAACGAGGCACCGCCCGCCATCATCTCCGTGTTCCTGGGCGAACAGCTCGAGGGCATCGTGCAGGCGCTCATCAACGACGAGTCCTACATCTCGCACAAGCGCACGATCATGGACCTGGGCGTCCCCCAGATCGCCGACGTCGTCCGCGACACCACGGACCGCAACCGCACGAGCCCGTTCGCCTTCACCGGCAACAAGTTCGAGTTCCGCATGGCCGGCTCCCAGCAGAACCTCTCCGACCCCAACACGGTCCTCAACGTGATCGTCGCCGAGCAGTTCGACGAGTTCGCCACCGCGATGGAGGGCGTCGCCGACGAAGACTTCGAGGAGGAGGCGGTCGCCTGGGTGCGCCAGACGCTGCGCGACCACGAGCGCGTCATCTTCTCCGGCGACGGCTACTCCGACGAGTGGGAGGCCGAGGCCGAGCGCCGCGGGCTGCCCAACCTCAAGACGACCGCCGACGCCATCCCCTGCCTCGTCGAGCCCGAGAACATCGCGCTGTTCGAGAAGTACGAGGTGCTCAACAAGGCCGAGGTGTGCGCCCGCTACGTCGCCCGCGCCGAGCAGTACGCCAAGCTCATCAACATCGAGGCCAACACGATGGTCTACATGGTGCGCCACATGTACCTCCCGGCGCTGATGGCCTACTCGGGCGACCTCGCCGACTCCGTCGCCACGAAGGCGACGATCGGCATCGAGGCCAAGACCGAGAAGAGGCTCGTGGCCGAGCTCACCAAGGGCATCGACACCGCCCACGAGCGCATGGAGGACCTCGACGCGAAGGCCGTCAAGGCCCGCGGGACCGAGGACCCCAAGACGCGCGACGACCTCTGCCGCGACGAGGTGCTGCCCGCCATGGACGCCCTGCGCGAGGTCATCGACCGCATGGAGATGATCTGCGGGCAGGACTACTGGCCGGTGCCGAGCTACAACCAGATGCTGTTCTACGTCTAGCGCGGAGGGCGGCGCGAGGCCGCGACCGGACGCGACGGAACGACGCGGGGAGGGCCTTCGGGCCCTCCCCGTCCCATGCGCCCGCTCCCCGAGCGGGCGCCCCTCCCCACTTGCGCGGCGCCCGCGGACGCGCATGTATAGTCGTGTACTGCAATGTCATGCCGCAACCGCGCCGCCTCGGCGCGAGGCCGCGAGACGGGACGGGGGGGATTCCATGGCACGCGACGCCCATCCGGGGAAGGCACGCTCGCTCGACGTCACCGAGGGCGTCATCTGGAGGCAGTTCCTCCAGCTGTTCTGGCCCATCTTCCTGGGATCGGCCGTCCAGCAGGCCTACCAGCTCGTCAACACCTTCGTCGTGGGCCACTTCGCCGGCACCGACGCGCTCGGCGGCATCCAGGCGACCCAGTCCCTCAACGAGCTCGCCGTCGTGTTCTGCGTGGGCGTCGGCGCGGGCTGCGCCATCATCGTCGGCGAGCGCTTCGGGGCGCGCGATGACGAGGGGGTGTCGGTGGCAAGCCACACCGCGATGGCGCTCGCCGTCGTGATCGGGCTCGTCGTGACGCTCGCGGCCCAGCTCGTGCTCGACCCGGTGCTCCGCTTCATCCACACCCCCGAGGAGCTGCTGTGGGAGTCGCTCGCCTACAGCCGCATGTTCCTCGCGGCCCTCACGCTCACCCTCGTCTACAACATGGGGGCCGGCGTCCTGCGCGCCGTGGGCGACACGCGCACCCCCGCCCTGATCCTCGGCGTCTCGCTGCTGGTCGCCGCGGGGCTCGACATGGTGTTCGTCGCCTGGATGCGTCTCGAGGCCTTCGGCTGCGGCCTCTCCTACCTGCTCGCCTACGCCGTCGCCGCCGTCCTCGTGGTCGCCTACCTCATGCGCTCCGAGGGGCCGTGGCGCATCGAGCTGCGCCGCCTGCGCATGGACGGGCGCTGCGCCCGGCGCATGCTCGTGACCGGTATCCCGCTCGGCGTGCAGTCCTCGGCCTACTCCGTCTCCAACATCGTGGTCCAGTCCTCGATCAACTCGTTCGGGGCCACCGTCGTCACCGGCTGGGGGCTCTCGGCGCGCATCGACGGCATCATCTGGCTCGTGGCCGACTCGCTCGGCACGGCGGTGACGACCTTCGTCGCGCAGAACTTCGGGGCCCGGCGCTGGGGTCGCATCCGGGACAGCCTCAAGGTCTCGCTCGCCATGTCGTTCCTGGTGGTGGGCGGCCTCTCCGCCGTGATCGTGCTCGCCGCCGAGCCGCTCGCCCGCTTCTTCGTCGCCGACGCCGGCGTCGTGGCGGCCTGCGTCACGCTGCTGCGCGGCATCGGGCCCTTCTACTGCCTGTACTCGGTCTCGGCCAACATATCCGGCACGATCCGCGGCACCGGCGAGAGCCTGCGCCCGATGCTCATCACCATCGCCGGCACCTGCCTGCTGCGCGTCGCCTGGGTGCTGCTCGTGATGCCGCTGCACCACAGCCAGGTCGCCCTCATGCTGTGCTACCCGGTGACCTGGGTCGTGACGGACCTCGCGTTCGCCTGGTACTGGCGCCGCGGCGCCTGGCGGCGCGTCATGCGCGACGAGGCGGCGTAGCGGGAGGAGGGTCCTCGCGGACCCTCCTCGCGTCGCGTCGTGTCGTCGTCGGCCTACAGGTCCTGCAGCGCGCGGACGCCCAGCGAGCCGCCGCGGGCGATGCGGATGGCCTCCACCATCGCCTGGGCGCCCGGCAGCGTCGTGACGTTGGTCACGCGGTAGCGCACGGCCAGCTCGCGCAGGCCGTAGAAGTCCTCGCGGGTGGACGGGTCGCCCGGGACGTTGATGACCAGGCTCACCTTGCCGCTCGAGAGCATCGTGCCGATGTTGGGGCGCATCTCGCTGGTGCGGCGCACGCTCTCGCACTCCAGGCCGGCGGCGCGCAGCGCCTTCGCGGTGCCCGTCGTCGCGCACAGGCCATAGCCCATGAGGGCGAACTCGCGGGCGACCGCCACGATCGCGCGCTTGTCGCGGTCGCGCACGCTCACGAACACCTTGCCGGAGGCCGGGTCGAGCGGCAGGCCGTAGGAGATGGCCAGCTGCGTCTTGGCGTAGGCGCCCGGGAAGGTCGCGTCGATGCCCATGACCTCGCCGGTCGAGCGCATCTCCGGTCCCAGCGCCATCTTGGAACCCGGGAAGCGGTCGAAGGGCAGGACGGCCTCCTTGCAGGCGAAGTAGTCGAAGTCGCGCGCCTCGTCGGGCAGCTCGCCGGCCGCGCGCATGTCGGCCAGCCTCTCCCCCGCCATGACGCGGGCCGCGAGGCGGGCCAGGGGCACGCCGCTCGCCTTGGAGGAGAACGGCAGGGTGCGGCTCGCGCGCGGGTTCATCTCGATGACGTAGAGGATCCCGTTGTGCACCGCGTACTGCACGTTGAGCGCGCCCACGACGCCGACGGCCCTCGCCAGCTTGTGCGTGGTCTCGCGCACCTCGGCCACCATCGCGTCGGAGAGCGAGTACGGCGGCATGCAGCAGGCGGAGTCGCCGGAGTGGATGCCGGCCTCCTCGATCTGCTCGAGCACGGCGCCCACGTAGCACTCCTCGCCGTCGGCGAGGGCGTCCACATCCAGCTCCACGGCGGAGTCGAGGAAGCTGTCGAGGTAGATGGGGTGGTCGGTGCTCACGCGGGTGGCCTCGTCCATGTAGGCGCGCAGGTGCTCGGCATCGTAGACGATCGCCATGCCGCGTCCTCCCAGCACGTAGCTGGGACGCACGAGCAGCGGGTAGCCCACCTGCTGGGCGGCCTCGAGGGCCTGCTCGTAGGTGGAGGCCACGGCCGAGCTGGGGTAGGCCACGCCGAGCTCGTCGAGCAGGCTCGAGAAGCGGTCGCGGTCCTCGGCGAGGTCGATCGCGTCGGGCTGGGTGCCCATGATCGGCACCCCAGCCTCCTTGAGGCGCGCGGCGAGGTTGATCGGCGTCTGGCCGCCCAGCGAGCAGATCACGCCCACGGGCTCCTCGGCGTCGCACACGTCGAGGACGTCCTCGAAGGTGAGCGGCTCGAAGTAGAGCTTGTCGGAGGTGTCGTAGTCGGTGGAGACGGTCTCGGGGTTGCAGTTGACCATCACCGTCTCGTAGCCGCGCTCGTGCAGGGCCTTCGAGGCGTGCACGCAGCAGTAGTCGAACTCGATGCCCTGGCCGATGCGGTTGGGGCCGGCCGACAGGATCACGACGCGCGAGCGGTCGGAGACGTGCGCCTCGGAGTCGCCGGCGTCGTAGGTCTTGTAGTGGTAGCTCGTGCGCGCGGGGAACTCGCCGCCGCAGGTGTCGACCGTCATGATCTCGGGGACGACGCTCTGGGCCTTGCGCCAGGCACGCACCTCGAGCTCGGTGCAGCCGCAGAAGTGGGCGATCTGCACGTCGGAGAAGCCCATCTGCTTGACGGCGCGCATCTCGGGCTCCGAGATGTCGAACAGGCGGCGGTCGGCCAGCCAGCGCTCGACGGAGACGATGTCGGCCAGGCGCGAGAGGTAGAAGCGGTCGATGCCGGTGAGCTCGTAGATGTCGTCGACGTCCCAGCCGCGGCGCAGCGCCTCGATCACGTAGACGATGCGCTGGGGGGTGGGCACGGACACCTTCTGGCGGAAGTCCTGCTCGTCGGCGAGCGCCGGGTCGTCGGCGCCGAGCAGCGCGTCGCCCTGCTCGAGCGAGCGCATGGCCTTGTTGAAGCTCTCCTCGAAGGTGCGCCCGATCGCCATGACCTCGCCGACCGCCTTCATGCGGGTGGAGAGGACCTCGCTGGTGCCCTTGAACTTCTCGAAGGCGAAGCGCGGCACCTTGACGACGCAGTAGTCGATCGACGGCTCGAAGCAGGCCGGCGTGACGCGGGTGATGTCGTTGTCGATCTCGTCGAGGGTGAGGCCCACGGCCAGCTGGGCGGCGACCTTGGCGATCGGGAAGCCCGTCGCCTTGGAGGCCAGCGCCGAGGAGCGGCTCACGCGCGGGTTCATCTCGACGACGATCACGCGGCCGTCGTCCGGGTTCACGGCGAACTGGACGTTGGAGCCGCCGGTGGCCACGCCCACCTTCTCGAGGATGGCGAGCGAGTAGTCGCGCAGGCGCATGAGCTCGACGTCGGTGAGGGTCTGGGCGGGGGCGACGGTGATGGAGTCGCCGGTGTGCACGCCCATCGGGTCGAGGTTCTCGATGGAGCAGATGACGATGCCGTTGCCCGCGGCGTCGCGCATCACCTCCATCTCGATCTCCTTCCAGCCCTGGATGGACTCCTCGACGAGGACCTCCGAGTTGGCGGAGAGGTCGAGGCCCTGGCTGACGATCTGGCGGAGCTCGTCGATGTCGTAGGCGATGCCGCCGCCGGCCCCTCCCAGGGTGAACGAGGGGCGGATGATGACCGGGAAGCCCAGGCCGGGCTCGTCGCCCGTGCCCATGACGATGTCCTCGGCCTCCTGCAGCGAGTAGGCGAAGCCGCTGCGGCAGATCGACAGGCCGATCTCCTCCATCGCGTCGGCGAAGAGCTTGCGGTCCTCGCCCAGGCGGATCGAGTCGATGTCGCAGCCGATGACCTCGACGCCGTAGCGCTCGAGCACGCCGGCCTCGTCGAGCTCGATCGCGCAGTTGAGGCCCGTCTGCCCGCCCATGTTGGGCAGCAGGGCGTCCGGGCGCTCGCGCTCGATGACCTTCTCGACGAACTCGGCCGTGATCGGCTCGACGTAGGTGCGGTCGGCGACCTCGGGGTCGGTCATGATCGTGGCCGGGTTGGAGTTGACGAGCACGACCTCGTAGCCGAGCGAGCGCAGGCCCTCGCAGGCCTGGGTGCCGGAGTAGTCGAACTCGCATGCCTGGCCGATCACGATCGGGCCGGAGCCGATGACCAGGATCTTGCGGATGTCCTCGCGCCTGGGCACTAGAACCGCCTCCCCTCGCGGACGTCGATGGCAAGGTAGTCCGCATCGCCCTCGATCAGGCGGCGGAAGGCCTCGAACAGGTAGGTCGCGTCATGCGGCCCGGGCGAAGCCTCGGGGTGGTACTGGACGGAGAAGGCGCGCTCGTCGAGCAGCTGGATGCCCTCGGGCGTGCCGTCGTTGAGGTTGACGTGGGTGAGGCGCACGCGGCCGAAGCGCTCGGTCTCCACGACCGGGGCGACGTGGCGCTCGCACCACCACCGCAGGTCGTCGTGGTGCTCCGACTCCCCGCCGGAGAGCTCGGGGACGAGCGCGCCCAGGCTCGCGAAGTCGAGGCCGTAGTTGTGGTTCTGGGCGGTGATCTCCACCATGCCGGAGAGCAGGTTCATCACCGGCTGGTTGCCGCCGTGGTGGCCGTAGGGCAGCTTCTCGATCGAGGCGCCGAGCGCGAGCGAGAGCATCTGGTGGCCCAGGCAGATGCCGAACAGGGGCACCTTGCCGATCAGCTCCGCCGCGCAGGCGGAGGGCTCGGGCACCGAGCGCGGGTCGCCGGGGCCATTGGAGAGGAAGACGCCCTCGGGGCCCATCGCGAGGATCTCCTCGGCGGGGGTGTCCCAGGGCACGACCGTGACGTCGAGGCCGGCAGCGACCAGGTTCTGCAGGATGCCGCGCTTCTCGCCGCAGTCGAGGGCGACCACCTTGTGGGTGGCGCGCGGCTCGTCGGAGGCGGCGAAGGCGGTGGGCTCGGTGGACCCGGCGACCTCGTAGGCCTCCTTGCAGGAGACGTCGGCCACCCAGTTGCGCTCGGAGATCGGCGCGCTCTCGCGCACACGGGCGACGAGGCTCTCGGGGTCGAGGTCCACCGTCGAGATCGCGCAGCGCATGGTGCCGCCGTCGCGGACGCGCAGGGTGAGCGCGCGCGTGTTGACACCCTCGATCGCGACGACGCCGGACTCGCGCAGCAGCTCGGGCAGGCTGCGCTCGCTGCGCCAGTTCGACGGCTCGTGGCACATGTCGCGCACCACGACGCCGGCGAGGCTCAGGCGGTCGGACTGCATGTCGGCAGCGCAGGTGCCGTAGTTGCCGATCTGGGGATAGGTGAAGGTGACGACCTGCCCGGCGTAGGAGGGGTCGCTCACCACCTCCTGGTAGCCGGTGAGCGAGGTGTTGAAGACGATCTCGCCGAACGTCTCCCCCTCGGCTCCGGCGCTCAGCCCCTCGAAGGTCGTCCCGTCCTCCAGGGCGAGCAGCGCCCGACGTGCGGTCGGGGCCAAGAGCTGGTTCATGTGCGCGTCCCTTCCCGAATGGCCATAGGTCTTAACAACTATATACGTGCCGGACCCCCTTCCCGGCCCGCAGGGCGGCATCACCGGAATCTCGTCAGACGCGCCGGCCCTGCGGGGGTGGGAACGGAAGGGTCGCTCGTCGAGGGCCGCGACGAGCCGGTCGGGGACTGCGTCGAGGAGTCCGCCCCGGAGTGGTGGCCCTACTCCTCGCTCCTGAGGTCCGCGAGCGCCTCCGCGGCGGTCCGCTTGGCCACGGACGAGCCGCGGAACGCCTTCCTGTCGTAGGTGATGATGGCGTCCACCTCGAAGGCCTCGGCGACGGCGCGGACGAGGCCGTCCTCGTAGTCGGGTTCGTCAGACGCGAGTGCCGCGTCCACGACCTCGCGGGTCAGGTCGACGAGGGTGAGCACGTCCGCGACGATCGCAATGCTCGATCGGGCCGCGCGCTCGCCCATGTAGTGGGAGTGGAGCGCGTAGTACACCTCGTTCAGGCACGACGAGGGCACATAGACGTCATGGTCTCGGGCGAGTGCCTCGCGCAGGAACGAACTGACGTCCCCGTTGAACGGGGAACCCGGATACAGCCAGTACACGAGGGCATTCGAGTCAAGAAGGTAGGACCTCATGCGAGCGCATCTCCTTCCCCTCTCGAATCAGCTGGTCGGCGGTGAGGCCCTCGTCCCATGCGGGAAGGCCCTCGGCGAGCGCCTTGATGCGCCGTTCCGCGAGCTCCAGCTTCCTGAGCTTCGAGGCCGAGGTCGGCCTGTGGAAGCGAAGCACGACGACGCCCTGCCGGGGCGATTCCATCGCGAAGGAGTCGCCGACGTCGACGCCTGCCTTCTCCCGCAGGGCACGCGGGATGAAGGCCGCCGCGCTGTTGCCGACCTTCGTCAACGTGGACTCAGCCATCTCAGCTCCAATCCCAGGATATGTTTAACATGTTATACCCGTAGGGTCTGGCTCCGTCTCCGTCGCTGCTCGCAGCGTGATTTCGACCGTTGGCCACAACGGAGACGCATCCTCGCGCTCGCAGCGCCTCGCAGTTCATCCCCCTTCCACACCCCGCTCGTATACTCCCTGGCCAACGAGACGCGAGCCAAGGCGGAGGACCCATGCCCGAGACACGGCAGACGCAGAGCCGGACGGACGCCGACGAGCAGCGGCCGCGGCCGCTGCTCGGGGACCTCTCCGTCTCCCAGGTTGTCGCCTCCGCGCTCGCCGCCGCGACCTCCATGCTGCTCACGACCCGCATCGGCATCATCGGCGGCGTGCTCGGAGCCGCCGTGGGCGCGGCCGTCGCCGCCGTGGCGACCCAGGTGTACCGCTCCCTGCTGCAGCGCTCCGCCGAGCGGGTCGCCTCGATCGGCTCCTCCCCCGAGCCGGACGCCTCCGGGGACGACGCGTCCCGCACCCCGAACCACCTCCGCAGGGACGCCGCCGCCCCTGCGCCCCGGCGTGCCGTGGACGCCCGCGTCGCTGCCGCGCTCGTCGTCGCGGCGGCGCTGGTCGCCGTCGCCGTCACCGCCTTCGTCGTGAGCGCGGCCACGGCGGGCCAGGGCCTGGGGACGCGTCCGGAGGCGCCCTGGAGCGCCCCGCCCGCCACGCAGGAGCCGGCGACGGACGCGGCGGCGACCCAGGAGGAGCCGGACGCGCCGGAGGCGGAGGCTCCCGAGGCCGCGACCGACGGCGCCGAGGGGGAGCTCCCCGGCCAGGACGCCGACACGGGCACCGAGACCCCCGAGGTCCCGACGACCGGCGACGCCGCCACCCCCTCGCAGGGCGAGGGCGGCGCGTCCCAGGAGGGCGGCGCCGACAGCAGCGGCGACGGAACGACGCAGCCGACGACGGCCCCCGCGACCGACGTCGCCCGCAGCTAGCCGCAGGGCGAGGCGCCGCACGGGGGCCGTCGCGTACAAACCTCGGGCCTTCCTGGAGCTCCGGCCAAGCTAACCCGAGCTTTGTACGGAAACGCGCCCCTTCGCCCCGAGCTTTGTACAACCGGAGCCGCCCGAGCAGCCGGAAACCCGGAATCGGCCGCTCCCCGAAGCCCCCAGGCGTACAAAGCTCGGGCCTTCCTGGCGCTTCGGCCAAGTCGACCCGAGCTTTGTACGACAACGCGCCGCGCCGGCCCGAGCTTCGCACGGGGGGCCGACCCGTACCCCCTCCGCCCGGCAACCCTCCCCTACCTCGCGCGGAACGCACGGGGCCTGCGGCGCGACGGCAGCCCTACGATGGGCGCGAGCCCCTTCGGGGCGACGCTCGAGGAAGGGAGCGGCCATGCAGGAGCAGCATCTCATCCGGTCCAAGGGTCATCTCCACGACGAGCACGGGAGGCTGCGCGAGCCCGGCTGGGCGCCGCGGCCGCCGTTCGACTACGAGCGCTCCCGCATCGCGGCGCCGCGCCTGCGCATCAAGGAGTGGGACTACTACCTGGTCGAGGACCAGGACTACGCCGTGGCCCTCACCTTCTCGGACCTCGGCTACCTGGGCCTCGTCTCGGCCTCGGTGATGGACTTCCGCGCGCGCACGTTCAGGACGACGAGCGACGTCGTGACGATGCCGCTCGGCTCGATGGGGCTCCCGGCCTCCTCCGAGACGGGCGACGTCGCCTGGGAGAACGGCCGCTGCCGGATCTCCTACTCCCACGTGCCGGCCGGCAGGCGCCTCTCCTTCTCGATGGCGCGCTTCGAGGGCCGCGACGATCTCGAGTGCGAGTTCCTGCTCACCGACGAGCCCCGCGACTCGATGGTCGTGTGCATCCCCTGGGCCGAGGACGAGGCGGCCTTCTACTACAACCGCAAGGTGCTCGGCATGCGGGCGCGCGGCGCCTTCCGCCGCGGCGCGCTCGTCCACGAGTTCGACCCGGCGGGGACGGACGGCTCCGGGGCGGCCTTCGGCCTGCTCGACTGGGGGCGCGGCGTGTGGACCTACGACAACACCTGGTACTGGGCGGCCGCCCAGGGCCTGCAGCGCGACCGCGACGGACGCGAGCACGTCGTCTGCCTGAACCTGGGCTACGGCTTCGGCGACGTCTCCGCCGCGAGCGAGAACGCGATCTTCGTGGACGGCGTCTGCCACAAGCTCGGGCGCGTGGACTTCGGCATCCCGCGCGGCAGCGACGGCTACGCCTACCTGTCGAGCTGGCACATGGTCGACGAGGACGGCAGGCTCGACCTCGTCTTCGACCCCGAGATCGACCGGACGGACTCCATCGACGTGGCGGGCCTCATCTCCACCCGCCAGCACCAGGTGTTCGGCAGGCTGCGCGGCACCCTCGTGCTCGACGGCGGCGAGGAGCTCGACGTGCGCGGCCTGCGCTGCTCGGCCGAGCACATCCGCAACCGCTACTGAGGGGCCCTAGCCCAGCAGCGCGTGGACCGCACGCTTGGCGGCGAGGAACTCGTCGGTGAGGGAGAACTCCTCCCCCGCCGGCGCCCCCTCGGGGCGCTCCACCGAGACGACCCCCTCGATCGAGCTGGGACGCCCCTCCTGGGGCGCGCCGCGCATCACGTACACGCGACTCGCGAGCACGACGGCCTCGTCGACGTCGTGGGTCACCACGAGCGCCGAGAGCCCCAGCTCGCCGACGATGCGGCGGAACCAGGAGCGGATGTCGGCGCGGGTGAGGGCGTCGAGGGCCGAGAAGGGCTCGTCGAGCAGCACCACGTCGTTGTCCATGAGGTAGGTGCGCAGCAGCGCCGCCCGCTGCCGCATGCCGCCCGAGAGCTGCGACGGCCAGCTGTCCTCGCAGCCATCGAGCCCGAAGCGCGCGAACAGCGGGGCCGCCTTCGCGCGGGCCTCCGCCTTCGGCACGCCCGCGAGCAGCATCGGCAGGCACACGTTGCCCATGATCGTGCGGCTGGGCAGCAGCAGGTCCTTCTGCAGCATGTAGCTCACCCGCCCGGGCCGGCCGGTGACGTCCTCGCCGTGGACGAGCACCCGGCCGGCGTCGGGCTCGGAGAGGCCGGCCAGGCCGTGGAAGAGCGTCGTCTTCCCGCAGCCCGACCGGCCCACGAGGCAGCAGACCTCGCCCGCGCCCACGGCCAGCGACACGTCGCGCACGACCGGACGGCCCTCCCAGCCCAGGGAGAGCGAGCGGCACTCGAGCGCGGGGATCGCGGGCGCGCTAGGCATCGAGGTACTCGAGGGTGTAGCCGGAGCCGGTGTCGAGCTGGTTCTCGACGAGGTCGTTGTCGTTGAGCCACTGGTAGAAGCGGGCCCAGCGGTCGGCGTCGATGACGCCCCAGCTCTCGGCGTCGGCGACGTACTCGGGCGAGATGGAGGCCTGCGCCGCGGCGATCAGCTCGGGGTCGAGCTCGGGGACGGCCTCGCACAGGATGTCGGCGGCCTCCTCGGGGTTCTCGGCGGCGAACTCGTAGCCGCGCTTGGCCGCGCGCACGAAGCCGCGCACGAGCTCGGGGTTCTCGGCGGCGAAGTCGTCGTTGGCGCAGATCACCGGGGTGTAGAAGTCGAAGACCTCGTTGATGTCATTGAAGGCGAAGTAGTTCACCGGGTAGTCCTGGACCTTCGCGTTCTGGACGGCCCACCACTCGTAGACCCACACGCAGTCGAACATGTCGGCCTGCAGGCCCTGGACCTCGTCGTCGGCGGCGTAGGAGACGAGCTCGACCTTGGAGAAGTCGCCCCCGTCGTCCTCGACGACCTGGCGCACGGTCGCCTGCTCGACGGCCATGTCCCAGGTGGCGTAGGTGTGCCCCTCCATCGCGGCGGGGTGCGTGATGCCGTCCTCCTCGCGGCTCATGATGCCGCTCGTGTTGTGCTGGACGACGGCGGCCACGGCGGTGTAGGGCATGGGGTTGTCGGAGGCGAGGCTGTTTGCCATCACGTCCTGGTAGCTCATGCCCATGTCCGCGCCGCCGCTGCCGATGAGCGCGTCGGAGCCGTCCTCGGGGACGGGCACGACCTCGACCTCGATGCCCTCCTCGGCGAACCAGCCCTTCTCCATGGCGACGTAGAGGCCGGTGTGATTGACGTTGGGCGAGTAGTCGAGCACGAAGCTCACGGTGGAGAGCTCGCCGGACGAGGATCCGGCCTCGGAGCCGGCCGCGGCGTCGTCCGAGCCGGACGAGCAGGCCGCGAGGGCGAGGGCGCCGCCGGCGGCGCCTGCCGAGGCGAGCATCTGCCTTCTGGTGAGGGTGGTCATGAGTCCTTCCTTTCCTCTCGCTTCCAGGGCATGCACAGGCGCTCGAGCGCGCCGACGAGGGCGGTGAGCGCGAGGGAGAGCGCGGAGACGACCGCGATCGAGGCGAACATGCGGTCGTAGGCGAACGACTTGCGGACGCGCGTCATGTAGACGCCCAGGCCCGACGTGCCGCCGAGCCACTCGGAGATGACGGCGCCCACGATCGCGTAGGTGGCGCTGATCTTGAGCGCGCTGAAGAACTGGTCGGCAGCGGCGGGCAGCTTCGCGTACCAGAAGACCTGCCAGTCGCTGGCGCGCATGGTCCGCATGAGGTCGATCACGTCCGGGTCCACCGAGGCGAACCCGGCGACGAGGTTCACCGCCACCGGGAAGAAGGTGGTGATGACGATCAGGACGACCTTGGGCAGGATCCCGTAGCCCAGCCACAGGATGAGCAGCGGGGCGATCGCGATGGTGGGGATCGTCTGCGAGACGGTGACGAGCGGGCGCAGCGCGAGGCGCACCGTCTCGAAGGCGTCCATGAGCACGGCGACGACGAAGCCGAGGGCGACGCCGCAGGCGAGCCCGATGGCGGCCTCGACGAGCGTCGTGGCCGCGTGCCCGGCCAGCAGCGGGGCGTCCTCGACGAGGGCGGCCACCACGTCGGTGGGGCTCGGCAGCAGGAAGCGCTCGATCCAGCCCAGGTCGACGGCGGCCTGCCACAGCGCGAGCAGGCAGACGACCGTCAGGACGGGCACGGCCGCCTGCCGCAGGCGCGAGGGGGCGTGCGCGCTCGCGCCCACGCTAGGCCGCCGAGTCCTCGGCGCGGGGCGCGAACTCGGGGTCGCCCTCGTGGTACTTGGCGACCTTGCGCTCCGTGGACATGACGTCGCCGCCGGGGCGGTAGTTGATCTTGGCGTAGGTCATCACGTGGCCGCAGCCGGCCTCGGCGGCGGCGAGCTGGCAGTCGCGCAGCAGGTCCATGCAGGCGGCGTAGTCGCCCTCGACGGCCGTCTCGAACGGGCCGACGAAGTAGTCGAGGCCGCTCTCGTCGATGCGGGCGATCACCTCGTCCACGACGCGGCAGGTCTCGTCGTCGTCCGCCGAGTCCATCGGCAGGACCTGGATCGCGATCGAGCACTCCATGCGAGCTCCCCTCCGCGCGGGGACACGAAAGGGCCCCGCGCCTTCGGCGGCGTGGGGCCCATGGGTGCGGTCGCTGGTCCCTACGCCGGCATTACCCGGATCAGGTTCTCGGGTCAGGTCCGCGCTGGGACCACTCTCAGCCGGCGTGCGCCAGCCCCCCGTCGACTGCGAAGTGTAGCACTCCCCGCGCGGCGGGTGCGCGGCGGGCGGCTATCATCTTCTGCGGACCGTCCGAAGGGAGCCCCCATGCCCGCACCAGCCGCAGTCCTCGTCGCCGTGCTCGCCGCGCTCGCCTGCCTCGTCGCCGTGATGCTCGTCCGCGCCGCCCGCCTCAGGCCTGCGCGCCCCGCGGGCGCCCCGCTCGACGCCGGCGGCTGGAAGGCGGACGACCAGGTCGTCGAGCGCTTCCGCGAGCTGCTGCGCATCGCGACCGTGTCGCGCGACGACCCGGCCCTCGTCGACCGCTCGCAGTTCGAGCTGTGGCTGCCCACCCTCGAGCGCCTCTACCCGGCGACCTTCGAGGCCGCCGAGCTCCACCGCGTCGACGACTACGGGATCCTGCTCCGCATCCCCGGCGAGGACCCCTCCCTCGACCCGGTCGTGATGCTCGCCCACCAGGACGTCGTGCCCGTCGAGGGGCAGGACTGGGAGCACGACCCCTTCGGCGCCGAGGTCGTCGACGGCGAGATCTGGGCGCGCGGCACCCTCGACACGAAGTGCATCGCCGCCGCCTTCTTCGAGGCCGCCGAGCGCATGGCGTCCGAGGGGCGCCGCCCGGCGCGCGACGTGTGGTACTTCTCCTCCGACGGCGAGGAGGTCCACGCCCCGACCGCCCGCCACGCCGTCGAGTGGCTGCGCGACCACGACGTCCGCCCCTGCCTCGTGCTCGACGAGGGCGGCGCGGTCGCCACCGAGGTCGGCCTGGGGGTGGAGGAGCCCGTCGCCATGCTGGGCGTGTGCGAGAAGGGCTTCGTCGATCTCGTCGTCACCGCCTCCTCGGAGGGCGGCCACGCGAGCACCCCGACGTCGCGCGACGCGACGCGCCTGCTCGCCCGCGCCTGCGAGCGCGTCGCCGCCGACCCCGGCGAGGCCCGCTTCACCCCGGCGCTCGTGACGATGCTCTCCGAGCTCGCCTCCCGCAGCTCGCTGCTCTACCGCGTGGTGTTCGCCAACCTCTGGCTCACCCGCCCGCTCGTGGCCAGGATCATGGAGGGCTCCGGCGAGATGGCGGCGATGCTGCGCTCCACCTACGCGCTCACCCAGCTCGAGGGCTCCCCGCAGCGCAACGTCCTGCCGCCGGCGGCCCGCGCAAACTTCAACGTCCGCGTGGCCCCCTTCGAGACGAACGCCGACGCGCTGGCGCGCGCTCGTGCGCAGGTGGCGGCCGAGTGCCGCGCCTCCGGCGTCGACGAGGCGCTCGTGACCGTGGAGCCGGCCGACGAGGAGCGCAACGAGCCCTCGCCGACGAGCCCCTTCGTGCGCGACGCGGCCTACGACTACATCCACCGCTGCGTCGCCGGCGTCTACCCCGAGGCGGGCTGCGCCCCCTACCAGATGAACGCCTGCAGCGACTCGCGCCAGTTCAACGAGATCTGCGAGCGCGTGTACCGCTTCTGCGGGTTCGTGTACTCGCGCGAGGCGCGCGGCCTCGTGCACGCGCCGAACGAGCGCATCGGCGTGGACGTCTACAAGCGCGGCGTGGAGTTCTACGTCGCCTTCATGGAGAACCTCGACCACCTCGGGGAGCTCGGGGCCTAGCGCCCCGGAAGGGAGGAAGCCGTGGGCAAGGGTGACGCGATCAGGCGCGCCGGCCGGCTCGACTACCGCTCGGTCGTGCTGGCCTCGCTGCCGTTCATGGGCATGATCAGCTTCTGGCAGGTCTACGACGGGCTCGTGCCGCTCATCCTCACCGGCACCTTCCGCATGTCGGACACCATGGCCAACGCGGTCATGGCCGTCGACAACGTGTTCGGCCTGTTCCTGCTGCCGGTCTTCGGCATCATGAGCGACCGCTGCGGGAGCCGGCTGGGCAGGCGCACGCCCTTCATCCTCGTCGGCTCCGCGATCGCCGTGGTCGCCGTCCCGATGATCGCCGTCTCCGACAACGTCGCCAGCCTGCCGGCGCTCATCGTCTCCATCCTGGTGACGCTGTTCGCCATCTGCATGTACCGCACGATGACCGTGGCCGTCGTCGCCGACGTCACCCCGCGCCCGCTCCGCACCAAGGCGAACTCGATCGAGAAGATCGTGGGCTACGCGGGCACCGGCGTCATGCTCGTCGCCATCGCCGTGCTCGTGCCCGACGAGGCCCGCCCGAACTACCTGCCCGTCTTCGCCCTGCAGGCCGCCATCATCGGCGTCTCCGCCCTCCTCTACGCCTGGCGCGTGCGCGAGCCGGCCCTCGTCGAGCGGATGCACGAGGAGAGCCTGGCGATGGGCATCCGGGAGGACGAGATCGACGTCGACGACGCCCCCGAGGCGGGCGGCAGGGAGCGCATCGCCGACTCCGGCCTGCGCCTCTCCATCGCGATGCTTCTGGCGGCCACGTTCTTCTACTACATGAGCTACAACGCGATGACCACGAACATCTCCCGCTACGCCGAGGGCTTCTTCAGCATGGCGGGCGGCTCCTACGCGATCATCAACATCGTGACCATCGTCGGTGCGCTCGCCAGCTACGTGCCGCTGGCCAACCTCTCGCTGCGCATCGGGCGCAAGAGGGTCGCCGTCCTGTGCTCGGCCGCCATGGCGCTGGGCTCGGCCGCGATCTGGCTGATCCCGGGCTTCTCGCCGGCGTTCTACGCGATCTTCCTCGTCATGGGCGCGGCCCTCGGCGGCGTGGACCTGTGCGTGTACACCATGATCGTGGAGACCTGCGACTCCAACAGCGTGGGCCGCTACTCGGGCTACTACTACACGCTCTCCATGGCCGGCCAGGTCGTCACCCCACTGCTCTCCGGCCTGGTCATGGACTTCGCGCCCCAGCACCTGTTCGGCTACATCACGCTCATGAGCGCCGCCATGCTCCTCGCCGTCATGGCCACGAGGCACGGCGACACCATCCTGATCGACGAGGTGGCCCGCCGCGAGGAGGCCGCGGAGGCGGACCGAGCGTCGTAGCAGGCCTCCTCGGCTAGCCTCCGGCGCCCTCGGCTGCCTCGCGGTCCCAGAATATGACGGCGAAGGCGCAGGCCAGCAGCACCGGACTCGCCAGGACCATGCGCAGCCCGAGCGCCGGCACGAGCAGGTTGCCGAGGACGGCGCCCGCGACGAAGCAGCAGATCACGAGGTAGCGCAGCAGCGCCCCCGAGAGCGCCGCGCGGTCGCGCGTGTGCAGGTAGGTCACGAGCTCGTCGGTGCCGCTCCTGAGGTTGCCCACGCACATCGTCGTCGCGACCGCCCTCCCATGCAGCTTGCGGAAGGCCTGCACCTGGATGCCGCAGGCGAGCGAGGTGAGGTCGTTGGCGACGAGGTCGAGCGAGGCGGGGACGAGGGCGACGGCGACGAGCAGGGCCACCTCGAGGCCGAGGGCGAGCTGGCGCCAGTGGAGCCTGCCGCCCGCGGCGGCGAGCTTGAGGCACTGGGCGACGGCGACGCCGACGGCGAAGCTCGCGATGGGCGTCGCGTAGCGCAGGCAGCCGTCCCAGTTCCCCTGGGTGATGCTGATGCCGAGCAGCAGCATGTTGCCCGTCTGGGCGTTGGCGAACACGCCGCCGCGGACGAGGTAGGAGTAGGCGTCCATGAGCCCGCCCGACAGGGCGAGCAGCACCGCCACCTCGACGGACTCCGACGTCTGCGCCGCGCGCCTCACGAGCGCGCCCGCCTCTCGAGCCAGCCGTCGACGAAGCCGACGTAGTAGGAGGAGAACACGGGCGAGCCCTCCTCCTGGGTGGCGTCGAGGTCCACGTCGCCCCAGATCCCGAAGTCGCGGTCGTCGTCCGGGTCGCGGAAGACCTGGTGGACGTGCCAGACGCGCGCCTCGCGCTCGTCGGACTCGTCCAGGTCGAAGTAGGCGGCGGAGCGCGCGTCGGCGTCGAGGAGGACCTCCTCGTGCTCGGCGCGGAAGGCCTCGAGCGCCTGCGCCCAGGCGGCCTCGCGGAAGCCCCAGGCGGCGTCGAGCGCGCCGAGCTCCTCGACGCGCCCGAGCGCGGCGAGGCGCACGCGGGCGATCAGGGCGTTGCGCACGAGCAGGGTGAGGCCGTGGCGGTCGGCGACCACCTGGTCCGAGGGCGGACGGACGCCGGAGCCCTCCGCCGCGCCGGCACCCCCCTGCTCCCACTCGTCGACGAGGGAGGAGTCGGTGGTCCGCACGACGATCCCCAGCCAGGAGATCACGTCGGCGAGGCGGTCGTCCACCTTGTCGTCGGGCACGGTGCGCGAGAGCACGTGGTAGGCGTCGGAGAGGTAGCGCAGCAGCGTCCCCTCCGAGCGGGCGATCCCGTAGCGCGCGACGTAGGTCTTGAAGTCGGAGGCCGTCTCGACCATGTCGCGCAGCACGCTCTTGCACGACAGCTCGTAGTCCGCGGCCCAGGGCACCTTGGCGCAGTACTCGTCGAAGGCGGCCCCGAGCAGGTCCTCGAGCGGCCTCGGGTAGCTCACCTCCTGGGCGCGCTCCATGCGCTCCTCGTAGTCGACCCCCTCCATCTTCATCCGCGCGATCGCCTCGCCGCGCGCGGCGCGCTCCTGGGCGCGCAGCACCTGGCCGGGGTCCTCCAGGGTCGCCTCCACCATCGAGATGAGGTCGAGGGCGTAGCCCGGGTCCTCGGGGTCGAGCAGCTCGATCGCGGCAAGCAGGAAGGGCGAGAGCGGCTGGTCGAGGGCGAGGTCGTCGGGCATCTCGACGGCGAGCTCGTAGGAGTCGCCGTCCGCGCCCTCGGACCGCGTCACCACCCCGGCGTCGATGAGGGTGGCGAACACCTCGTCGACCCGCGTCGAGAGCGCCTGCTTCTGCTCGGGGGTCTGCAGGGAGTCCTCCACGAGCCGGTGGGTGCGCGCCCAGGCGTCGCCGCCCTGCTCGACCTCGGCGAGCACCATCGCGTGGGTGACGCGCATCCGCGGCGCGAGGCGCTCGGGAGTCGCCGCCACGAGGCGGTCGAAGGTCTGGCGGTTCCAGCCGACGAAGTCCGAGGGCGGCTTCCTGACCTTGACCTTGCGAGCGCGCTTGGGGTCGCCGCCGGCCTTGGCGAGCGCGCGGGCGCGCTCGATGTCGTACTCGGTCGCCTCGGCGATCACGAGGCCCTCCACGTCGTAGCCCGAGCGGCCGGCGCGGCCGGCGATCTGGTGGAACTCGCGGGCGTTGAGCCGGCGCATGCGGTGGCCGTCGAACTTCGAGAGCCGGGTGAGCAGCACCGTGTGGATGGGCACGTTGATGCCGACGCCGAGGGTGTCGGTCCCGCAGATGACGGGCAGCAGCCCCTGCTGGGCGAGGCGCTCGACGAGCAGCCGGTAGCGCGGCAGCATGCCGGCGTGGTGGACGCCGACCCCGCATGACAGCAGCCGGCGCAGCGTCCTGCCGAACTCGGTGGTGAAGCGGACCCCCTTGCAGGCCTCCTTGATGGCGTCGCGCTGCTCGGGGGTGCTCACCCCGTAGCTCGCCAGCGCCTGGGCGCTCCTGAGCGCGTCCTGCTGGGAAAAGTGGACGGCGTAGACGGGGGCGTCGCCGGCGCGCAGGGCCAGCTCGACGGTGGCCTCGAGCGGCGTCTCGACGTAGTCGTAGGACAGCGGGACCGGGCGCGGCGCGTCGAGCACGCGGTCGACGGCGCGGCCCGTGTGCAGCTCGAGGGCGGCGGCGATGTCGTCCACGTCGCCGAGCGTCGCGCTCATGAGCAGGAACTGGGCGTGCGGCAGCGTGAGCAGCGGGACCTGCCACGCCCAGCCGCGGTCGCGGTCGGCGAAGAAGTGGAACTCGTCCATCGCGACCGCCCCGACGTCGGCGCCCTCGCCGTGGCGCAGGGCGTCCTGGGCGAGGATCTCCGCCGTGCAGCAGATGACGGGAGCCTCCGGGTTGATCACGGCGTCGCCGGTGATCATGCCGACCTCGTCCTTGCCCAGGATCGAGACGAGGTCGAAGAACTTCTCGCTCACGAGCGCCTTGATCGGCGCCGTGTAGTAGGCGCGCCGGTCCGTGCACACGGCCAGGAAGAGCAGGCCCAGCGCGACCATGCTCTTGCCCGAGCCGGTGGGCGTGCCCAGGATCACGTTGTCGCCGGCCGCGAGGTCGAGCAGGGCCTCCTCCTGGTGCGGCCACAGCTCGAGGCCGCGCTCCTCGCACCACCCCAGGAAGAGGTCGAGCGCCTCGTCGGCGGGGATGTTCGGGTAGCTGTCCTCGTCGGGCCAGGGGATGCGCTCGCCGAGCGAGCCCCGATCCCCCGCGATCGCCTCTCCCATGTCGTGCACCTCCCGTGAAGACGGGCCGCCGGCATGTCGCCGGGGCCGATTCGCCGCGCCGCCGCGGACGGGCGCCCGCGCCGAGGACGGCGAGGTACCAGTCTACGCCAGCGGACGGGGAGCCGGGAGGCGTCGGCGGGACGTATGCGCCCCGTCGGCGCGGACCGCGCGAATCCTCGGACGAGGGCCGGAACCCGCCCGCGGCGCCGGACGATGGGACGCGGGAGGACGTGACGGCGGAGCGGAGAGGGAGGCAGGCATGCAGACCTTGGGTCCGAGAGGGACGCGCGGGAGGAGACGCGGGCGGACGGGACGACGGCGGCGCGGGACGGCGACCGCCCGCGCGGCGCTGGTCGCTCTCGCGCTGCTCGTCGCGGCGGCGACGCTGTGGCGTGCCCCCGCGAGCGCGCGGGCGGCGACGGTCGGGTTCGCGAACGGGGGCACGGTCGAGGTCGGCGCCGACGGCACGGTCACGGGCACGTGCACCATCAGCGGGAGCTGGTACGACCCGGCGACGGGCGTGGGCGACCTGGGCGAGGTGACGATGCCGGACGGCAGCGTCCTGCCGGCCACCTGCTACGAGGCGCACGCGGGCGTCCCGGACGCGCTCTCCTACGGCGTGCCGCGCGACGGCACCTACCCCTTCACGGCGACGCGGGACGACGACGGCAGCTACGCCGTCCTCATCCGCTCGCAGGACGCCGTTCCGATCGAGCCCTACGACCCGGACGGCCCGGTGCAGCACGGCTGGTCGTGGGGCTGGAGGCCGCGCCTCGAGGGCACGCTCTCGCTGCGCAAGGCGAGCGCGGACGCGGCCCTCACGGACGGCAACGCGGCCTACTCGCTCGAGGGGGCCGTCTACGGCGTCTACGCCGACGCGGCCTGCACGGAGCTCGTCGCCACGATGGAGACCGGCGCGGACGGGACCGCGCGCTCCGGTTCGCTCGCGGCGGGCGACTACCACGTGCGCGAGGTCGAGGCGAGCGCCGGCTACGAGGTGGACCCGACCGTCCGGCGGGCGACCGTGGTCGGGGGCGGGAACACGGAGCTGTCCGCCTCCGCGCTTCCCGAGGAGCCCCTGCACGACGCGGCCGGCCTGGCCGTGCAGAAGGTCGACGCGGAGACCGGCGAGGCGCTCCCGCAGGGCGCGGCCTCCCTCGAGGGGGCCGAGTACACCTACCGCTTCTTCGCGGGCGACCGCTACGAGGAGGACGACGAGGGGCGCGTCGTCGACGCGGACGGGGAGGTCGTCCTCGAGGCGGACGGCTCCTACGCGGGCGAGGAGCGGGCCGAGCGGACGTGGGTCGTGCGCACGGACGCCGACGGGCGGGCGGAGCTGGACGCCGAGCATCTCGTCGCCGAGGCGAGCGACGAGCTCTACGAGCACGACGGCTCCCCCACCCTGCCGCTCGGCACGGTCGTGGTCCGCGAGACGAGGGCACCCGAGGGCTACCTCGTCTCCGACGAGACCTACGTCGTCCGCGTGACGCAGGACGGAGGGGAGGCGGCGACCGAGGGCGACGTCGCCGTCGTGGACGGCAACCGCTTCGCGGGCGACGACGGGGGCACCCAGGAGGACCGCGTGGCGCGCGGCGACGTCGAGCTGACGAAGGTGGGCAGCCTCGACCAGGAGCGCCTCGGCGGCGTCCCCTTCATGGTCACCTCGCAGGCCACGGGCGAGGCCCACGTGGTCGTGACCGACGAAAACGGCTACCTGTCCACCGCGGCCGCATGGAACGAGCACACCCGGGACACGAACGCCAACGACGAGGCGGTCTCGGGCGGGCCGGGCGCCTGGGAGGTCGACGAGGACGCCCTCGACGGGCGCGCGGGGGTGTGGTTCGGCGCGGGCGAGCCCGACGACGGGCTCGGCGCCCTCCCCTACGACACCTACGTCTTCGAGGAGCTCCCCGTCTCGGCGAACGAGGGCCGCACCCTCGTCACCTTCCGGCTGACGGTGCGCCGCGACGCCCACGTCGTCGACGCGGGCACGGTGGACGACGCCTACCTCTTCATGCAGACCTGGGCCACGGCCGGCGATGGCACCAAGACGGTCGGCGTCGGGGAGCGCGCCGAGATCGTGGACGCGGTCTCCTACGAGGGCCTCGTGCCGGGCGAGGACTACGTGCTGCACGGCACGCTCGTGGACGCCGAGACCGGCGAGGAGCTGCTCGACGCCGAGGGCGAGCCCTGCGTCTCCGAGACCGCGTTCACGTGCGCGCAGGTCTCCGGCGAGGCGACCGTGACCTTCGAGCTGGACACGACCGGGTTCGCGGGACGGCGCATCGTCGTCTTCGAGGAGCTCCTCGAGGCGGACGGGACCCCCGTCGAGGAGCACGCCGACCCCGACGACGAGGGGCAGACGGTGACCGTGGCCGAGCCCGCGCTCGACTCCTCGGCCGCCGGCGAGGCGGGAGACGTCGTCCGATGGGACCCCGAGGCCACCGTCACGGACTCCGTCTCCTACGAGGGGCTGAACCCCGGCGAGGCCTACGTGCTCTCCGGCAGGCTCGTCGACGCGGAGACGGGCGAGTCCGTGCTCGACGCCGAGGGCGAGCCCGTCGAGGCGGAGACGCGCCTCGTCCCGCAGGCCTCCTCCGGCACGGCCGAGGTGCCCTTCGCCCTCGACACGACCGCGCTCGCCGGCAGGAGGGTCGTGGTCTACGAGCGCCTTACGACCGAGGAGGGGACCGAGGTCGCCGCGCACGAGGACCTCGGCGACGAGGCCCAGACGGTCGATGTCGCGACCCCCGCGATCGACACGTCGCTCACCGACGCCACCGACGGCGACCGGGAGGCCCTCCCCTCCGCCGAGACGGTCCTCGTCGACGCCGTCAGCTACTCGGGGCTCACCCCGGGCCGCGAGTACCGCATCCGGGGGATCCTGATGGACCAGGCCTCGGGCGAGCCCCTGCTCGCGGGCGACCGCGAGGTCACGGCGGAGGTCGCGTTCGTGCCGAACGAGGCCGAGGGGCAGGTCGAGGTGCGCTTCGCCTTCGACGCCGGCGGCGTCCCCGAGGGCACGAACGCGGTGGCCTTCGAGACGCTGCTCTACGGCGAGGACGCGGCGGCGACCCACACGGACCTGGGCGACATGGACCAGACGGTCGAGGTCACCTCCGCCCCGGACGGCACGGTGCTCGACCAGACGGGCATGCCGATGGGCCCCGTGGCCGCCTGCGTCGGAGGGACCGGGGCGCTGGGGGCGGCGGTCGCCGCGTGGTCGTTGCGCGGACGGAGGAGGGCTCGCGGGACGGCCCGCTGACCCGAAGGACCGACGAGGGCGGGGCCGGCGCGCCGGCCCCGCCGCGAGGGAGGTGGACATGGCGCGTGGAAGGGGCGGCAGGGCGTCCGCCGCGGTGGCGAGCCTCGCGCTGGCGGCCCTCACGGCCGCGGCGGCGACGGCGTCCCTCGCCGTGCGAGGGGACGCGACGCGAGGGCCCGGGCGGACCTTCGCCGCGGGGTGGGAGGACGCGTTCCACGCGCACGCGTGGGAACCCGTCTACGGGACCGTCGAGGTGCCCGCCGCGACGCACGTCGTCCGGCACGGGCCCGAGGTCGGCGTCGAGGTGGCGTCGGAGACCGTCTGCAACGCCTGCGGGAGAATCGTCACGGGGGCGACGCGGGAGCACGAGGCCGCGACGGGGCATGCGGGCTTCACGGCCGACGTGCCCGTCGAGCGCGAGGTGGTGCTCGCCGAGGGCTGGGACGAGGTCGTGGCCGACGAGCCCGCGCGCTCCGAGCTCGTCCGCGTCGGGGACAGGTGCGCGTCGTGCGGCGCGGAGCGTCCCGCGGGCGGAGGTGACGCGGGCGATGCGGGGCAGCCGTAGGCGGGCGCGGCGGGTCGCGCTCGCCCTCGGCGGCATGCTCCTCGCAGGCGCCGTCGCCCTCGCCGGGCTCTGGGCCGCGTCGGCGGTGCGGGCGGGCGCCTGCGACCCGGACCCGGAGAGGCGCCTCGCGCGCGACGCGTCCCCGGACGTCCCCGCCGTCGACTGGGAGTGGTGGCTCGCGGCCAACCCCGGCGTCGTCGCCTGGCTGAGCGTGCCGGGCACGGCGGTGAGCCTGCCGGTCGTCCGGGCGCCCGCCGGCGACCCCGGCTTCTACCTCTCCCACGACGTCTTCGGCACGTGGAACCCGCACGGTGCCGTCTACCTCGACGCCTCCTGCGACGGCATCGACGGCGCGCCCTGCGTCGTGCTCTTCGGGCACCACAGCTGGGACGGGACCATGCTCGCCCCGCTCGCGGGATACGCGGACGAGGACTGGGCCCGCTCCCACCGCGAGGTCGTCGTGCAGACGCCGGACGGGAGGACGCGACGCCTCCTCGTGCGCGCCGTCGACGTCGTGCGCGCCGACGAGCCCGTGAAGCGCACGGAGTTCGCGGACGAGGCCGACCTGGAGGCGTACTGGCGGGAGCGCTTCGAGGCAGCCGACGTCCGCCTCGAGGAGGCGCCCGCGGAGACGGACCAGCTGTGGTGCCTCGTCACCTGCTCCTACACGAGATGGCCGGGAAGCGAGAGGACGATGGTGCTCGCCTGCGAGGACGCGTCGTGATGCTGGTAGGATGCCCCCAGGGAGGCGGCGACGGAGGAGGCGGGCGTGATTTGGTTCACATCGGACCTCCACCTCGGGCACGCGAACATCCTCCGGCTCGCCGGGCGTCCCTGGGAGGACGTCGACCGCATGAACGCCGCGCTCGTCTCCGCGATCAACGCGCGCGTCATGCCCGGCGATACCCTCTACGTGCTCGGCGACTTCTCCTTCAAGCTCAAGCGCTGGCGCGCGCTGGAGCTGAGGGGGCGCATCTGGTGCCGCGACGTGCGGCTCGTGCCCGGCAACCACGACAAGAACTGGGCGGACCCCGAGGTGGCCGGTGCCTTCGCAGTGGAGCCCGAGCTCGTGCGTCTCCATGCCGGAGACCGGCCGCTCGTGCTGTGCCACTACCCGCTCATGGACTGGCCCTCGCTCCGCCACGGCGCCATCCACCTGCACGGGCACCTGCACGCCCCGGCCTCCTACAACGAGTGGAACCGCAGGCAGGGGCTGCTGCGCTACGACGTCGGCGTGGACGCGAACGGCTACGCGCCCGTGTCGCTCGACGAGGTCCTCGCCTACTTCGCGGGCGTCGAGCACCGGCGCCGCGTGACGCGCGACGTGTGGGAGGCCTTCCTCCCGCCCGGGCGGGAGGAGGCGTGAGGCGGCGGGCCGCCGTGGTCGCCTGCGCCCTGCTGGCGGCGGCGCTCGCCTGCGGGGCCGCCCTCGTGGGCGGCGGCATGCTGTGCGTCACCTCCGCCGCGCGGCCCGAGGACCGCTGGGAGGGCGCGTCGCCCGCCCCCGGCAACGAGGCGATGCTCGGCGGCGCCCTCGACTACGTCGCGACCCGGCCGCACTACCGCAGCGCCTACTACGCCGGGGGATGGCCCGACGACGGCTGCGGCACCTGCGCGGACGTGGTCGCCCATGCGATGCTGGCGGCGGGCTACGACCTCCCCGCGCTCATGGCGGAGGACGTCGAGGCCGCCCCAGAGGCCTATCCGGGCGTCGACGCGCCCGATCCCGCCATCGACTGGCGCCGCACCGCGAACCAGCAGGCGTGGCTCGACCGCCACGCGCGGCGCCTGCCCACGGGACTCGGGGACCCCTCCGCGTGGCGGGGAGGCGACGTCGTGGCCTTCGACGCGACGGGCGACGGGGTCGCCGACCACGTGGGAATCGTCTCGGACCGCCGCGGCGCCGGGGGCGTCCCCTACCTCGTCCACCACGAGGGTCCCTTCCAGCTGCGCTACGAGGAGGACGTCCTCGGCGCGCGGGCGAACGAGGTCTGCGGGCACTGGCGGCTGGCCTAGGGCCTACGGGCGCTACTCCCCCTCGACCACCAGGGGGACGAACTCGTAGGCGGTGCAGTCCACGTAGCCGCGGTCCGTCAGGCGGAGCTCGGGGATGCAGGCGAGCGAGAGCAGCCCCATCGTCATGAAGGGCGACGCCATCGCGCAGCCCATCTCCGCCCAGGCGCGCTCCACGCCGGCTACCTGCTCGGCGACCTCCTCGACGCCCCGGTCGCTCATGATCCCGAACACGGGCAGCTCCACGAGGCCCAGGACCTCGCCGTCGCGCACGGCGACCTCGCCGCCGCCGCGCTCGACGAGCGTGCGCGCCGCGAGGGCCATGTCCCGGTCGTCGTCGCCCACCACGAGCAGGTTGTGGGCGTCGTGGGCGACCGTCTGGGCGAGCGCGCCGTGCACGCCGAAGCCCTTCGCGAACCCGGCGGCGTACCTGCCGGTCGCGTGGTGGCGCTCGAAGACGAAGGCCTTGAGAACGTCGGAGCCGGGCTCGGGCTCGAGACAGCCGTCGACGACGGGCACGCGCACGTGCTCCTCGCGGGTCACGGTGGAGCCCGAGGACGAGGTGATCGCACGCACCACGGCGGAGTCGCCCGCGACGGGCGTCCCGTCGGCCGCGACGGCGGGGATGCGGAAGGTGGCCTCGTCGATCTCGAGGCCCACGCGCATCGTGTCGCGCGCCGTCGCGTCCCAGGAGTAGGGCGCGGGGTCGAACAGCGCGCGGCCCTCCTCGGCCACGACCTCGCCGTCGATCATCGTCATGAGGACGCGGAAGTCCTCGAGGTCCTCGAGCAGCACCAGGTCGGCGCACTTGCCCGGGGTGACGGAGCCCATCTCGCGGGCGAGGCCGAAGCACTCGGCGGCGTTGATCGTGACCATCTGGACGGCCGTGACCGCATCGATGCCGCAGGCGACCGCCATGCGCAGGACGCGGTCGAGGTGCCCCTCGGCGAGCAGCGTGGAGGGGTGGCAGTCGTCGGTCACGAGGCACATCAGCCTGGTGTCGAGCTCGCCCGAGGCCGCGACCGGGGCGAGGTCCGCGAGGTTCTGCCAGGCCGAGCCCTCGCGCAGCAGCGCGTACTGGCCGAGGCGCACCTTCGCGGCGGCCTCCTCGGCCGAGACCGACTCGTGGCAGCAGGAGATGCCGGCCGCGACGTAGGCGTTGAGCTGGCGGTCGGTGTCGCGCACGGTGAAGTGGCCGGTCGCGACCTTGCCCGCCTCGAGCGTGGCGGAGACCTCGCCCATCGGCAGGTCGTCGCAGGCGAGCACGCCGGGGTCGTTCATCATCTCCCCCAGCCCGACGACCTCGTCGTAGCCCATCGCGCGGCGGACGTCGTCGACGCCGACCGAGGAGCCGGTGTCCTCGAAGCCGGGCACGGCCGGCACGCAGGAGCCCGGCGTCACCATGCACTTCAGCGGGACGCGAGCGGCGTCGGCGAGCAGCTCGTCGAGCGCGTCCATGCCGGCCACGTTCATCGCCTCGTGCGGGTCCCACGCGATCGCGGAGGTCCCGTGCGGCACGACGGCGCGCGCGTACTCGGCGGGCCCCACCATCGCGGACTCGACGTGGACGTGGGCGTCGATGAAGGCGGGGGCGAGGTAGGCGCCGCCCGCGTCGATCACGCGGGTGCCCTCGCCGACGCAGTGCCCGGCGGTGCGCCCTCCCAGCCCGAGGTAGGCCACGCGCCCGCAGGCGACGGCGACGTCGGCGTCCTCGATCACCTCGCCGGAGGTCACGCTCACGAGACGCGCCCCGCGCACGACGACGTCCGCGGCGCGCCTCCCCTGGGCCACCTCGACCAGCTCCCGGTTGCACTCCCACAGGGGCCTGTGGCAGAACGCGTCGCGCATCGTGGTCTCCCTCCGCTAGAGCTCCTCCACCTGGCCGCTCGTCAGCCGCTCGTACATCACGCGGTTCGCCGCGAGCTCCTCGGCGTCGTCGAGCGGCTCGAGCGAGCCGTCCCCGCAGCGCCGCTCCAGCGCGCGGGAGAGCAGCCAGTCCGCCACGCCGGGGTTCTTGGGGAGCAGGGGCCCGTGGACGTAGGTGCCCAGCACGTTGCGGTAGAGGCACCCCTCGCGCCCGCTCGTCCCGTCGTTGCCCTTGCCGTAGACGACGCGGCCCAGCGGCTCGACGCCCGGGCCGAGCGTGGTGCGGCCGCCGTGGTTCTCGTAGCCCACGATCGGCTGGTCGGCGACGCGGCTCTCCAGCACGACGTTGCCGATCAGGCGGGGCTCGCCGCGGTCCGTGCGCAGGTCGACGAGGGAGAGGCCCTCGACGCGCTCCTCCCCCATCATGTAGTACTCGCCGAGCAGCTGGTAGCCGCCGCACACCGCGAGCAGAGTCCCGCCGTCCTCGACGAAGGAGCGCAGCTCGCCGCCCACCTCGAGCAGGCTCTCGCACACGATCCTCTGCTCGCGGTCGGACCCGCCGCCGATGACGGCGAGGTCGGCGTCGGCGAAGCTCGGGCGCTCCCCGACGTGGACCTCGCTCACCTCGCAGGCGATGCCGCGCCAGGCGCAGCGGCGCTCGAGGACGAGCACGTTGCCGGAGTCCCCGTACAGGTTCAGCAGCTCCGGGTACAGGTGGACGAGCGTCAGCGAGCGGCTCACACGGCCTCACCCACCCTCTCGAGCTCGGCCTTGGCGGGCCAGAGGGCCGAGTAGTTGCACAGCACGTAGAGGGGGCGCGCCGCGGGCTCGTCCGACACGGCCGCGAGCGCCTCGCCGACGTCCGCGGCGAGCGAGGCCGGCAGGCCCGCGTACTTGCAGCGGACCTGCACGTCGTTGGCGCGCGAGCCGCCGCACAGCACGCGGACGCCCTCGTCGGCGGCGAGGCGCTCCAGGTCCATGTCCCAGATCCAGGAGATGTCCTTGCCGTCGTTGAAGTCGTCGTTGATCACGAGGTAGACGGACTTCGGCCGCTCGTCGGCGAGCAGCATCGCGATGTTCTGGTTGAAACCCGTCGGGTTCTTCGCCAGGTTCAGCACGACCTCGCGGCCGTCCACGACGAAGTGCTGCAGGCGCCCGTTCGCGGGATGGTAGGCGTTGAGGGCGCGCCGGAAGTCGTCAGCCGAGACGCCGGAGAGCGAGGCGGCGGCGAAGGCGGCGAGCAGGTTGTAGACCATGTAGACGCCGCCGAACGAGGCGGAGACGCGCCCGCGCGCGCCGTCCGGGCCGGCGACGTCGAAGGCGACGCCGCCGCGGCCGACCTCCACCGCGGAGGCGGAGAAGTCGAGCGCGGGCCGGGAGAAGCCGCAGGCGGGGCAGCGGAACGCCCCCAGCTGTGCGTAGGTTCGGAAGTCGTAGGAGAGCTCGGCGCCGCACGCCTGGCAGAAGCGGGCCTCCGGGACGCGCTCGGCGGGAAGCCCCAGGTCCTCTGCGATGCCGAAGGACAGCACGCGCGTGCCCGAGGCGGCGGCGCGGCGCGCCACCCCCATCGAGAGCGGGTCGTCGCCGCAGACGAGCAGCGTCGTCTCCGGGGAGGCCGCGAGCGAGCGGACGATCACGTCCTGGACGTGGTCGATCTCGCCGGCGCGGTCGAGCTGGTCGCGGAAGAGGTTGAGCAGCACGAGCAGGCGCGGGCGCAGGGCCGGCAGGATGTGGATGCAGGAGAGCTCGTCGGCCTCGAGGACGGCGAGGTCGGCCGCGGGGGCGGCGAGCAGCGCGCTCGCGACCCCGGCCGCCATGTTGGCGCCCTCCCGGTTGCAGGCCACGCGGCGCCCGGAGGCCTCGACGGCGGCGGCGAGCACGTTGTTCGTCGTCGTCTTGCCGTTGGTGCCGCACACCACGACCGCGCCGTCTCGCAGGTCGCCGCCGAGCTCGGAGAGCAGGCGCGGCTGGACGGCGAGGGCCACGCGGCCCGGGAGCTGGGCGCCGTCGCGGCGCAGGACGCGGCGGAGCGCGAACGACGCGAGCCGCCCGGCGGCGCGCGCCGCGCCGGAGCGCGGGCCCACGGCCCTAGCCCTTCCTCAGCGTCTCGAGCCAGCCCCTGATCGCGCTCATGATCTTGGGGTCGCCGTCGAGGTACTGGCCGAAGGAGACGCCCGCGACCACGAACAGCATGATTACGAGGAACTGCCAGAAGCCGACGAACAGCAGGATGAGGGCGATCGCGAGGCCCGCGATCCCCCACAGCACGGCGTTCTCGTGGCCGGGCATCGCCGTGCCCACCCAGGCGCGTAGCTGATCGAGCAGGCTCTCGCCGCCCGTGCCCGGGCCGTCGCCGTCCCTCTTGTCGTGCTCCCCCATGGCTACTCCTCGTCCCCGTCCCTCTCGCCACCAGTCTCGCCGACGGCGTCCTCGGCGCGCCCCTCGTCGGGCTCCCGCGCGGCGGAGGGCGCCTCGGGCTCCGCGACGGGAGCGGCGAGGGGGGCGGGCGCGTCAGCCCAGGCGGCGGGCTCGGGCGCGAGGGGCTCGGCGGCGGGCTCCTCGAAGCTCATGCGGTAGTCCTCGACCTGGGGCTCTGTGAACTCGAGGTCGACGCTGCGCAGCCGGTCGCCCACGAGCGAGGCGAGCCCGTAGCGCAGCTCCTCGCGCAGCTCGTCGGCGCGGTGCATCACGTCGATGGAGGACATGGGGCACACGCGCACGAACACGCGGACGCCGCCGCGGCGGCGCTTCGCCCTGACCACGACGTCGTCGGCGACGCAGGTCCCGTCGGCCTCCACGATGGTGGCGGCGCGCGAGGAGACGGCGTCGCGCGTGACGGTGACGTGGCCCCCGTCGGGCAGGTTCACGCGAATCACGTCCGAGCGCGAGGAGAACAGGCCGATCAGCAGGATCAGCAGGGTCCCGAAGGCGCCCGCCACGCTGAGGCCGGCCACGGCCCGGTAGAACCAGTCCGTCCCCATGAGCGAGGCGACCTGGCGCACCCACGGCCCGTACCAGGACAGGCCGAGCGCCGCGAAGGCCGCGGTGCCGGCGAGCCCGTAGACGACGAAGACGAACCGCTTGAACCCGCCCATGGGGCTACTCGTCCTCGGACAGGGCCGCGACGACCTCGTCGGTCATGTCCATGGTGGAGTAGACGTTCTGGACGTCCTCCAGGTCGTCGAGGCGGTCGATGAGGCGCTGGACCTTCTTGGCGTCGGAGGGGGAGACCTGCGTCGGGGTGGTGGGCACCATGGTGAGCTCGGAGCCCTTCACCTCGATGCCCTGCTCCTCGAGGCCCTTCTGCACGGCCTGCATGTTGTCGTAGGCCGTCCACACGATCCACTGCTCGCCGGCGTCCTCGTAGTCCTCGCCGCCGGCCTCGGCCACGGCCATCATGAACTCGTCCTCGTCGACGGCGTTCTCACGGTCGGCGACCTTCTTGTCCTCGCTCTTGATGACCTTCTCGACGGCGATGGTGCCGCGGCGCTCGAACTGGAAGGCGACCGAGCCGGAGGTGCCCAGGTTGCCGTTGGAGTGCGAGAAGGCGCTGCGCACGTCGGCGGCGGTGCGGTTGCGGTTGTCGGTGAGGCAGTCCACGTAGACGGCGACGCCGGCCGGGCCGTAGCCCTCGTAGACGACCTCCTCGTAGACGGCGTTGTCCGCGCCGGCGCCGAAGGCCTTGTCGATGGCGGCCTTGATGCGGGCGTTGGGCATCGAGACCATGCGGGCGCGCTGGACGGCCGCGGCGAGCGACGCGTTGTTGTCCGGGTTGGGGTCGCCGCCCAGCTTGGCCGCGACGGTGATGTTGCGCGCCATCTTGGAGAACAGCGCCGAGCGCTTCGCGTCGGCGGCAGCCTTCTTGTGCTTGGTGGTAGCCCACTTGGAGTGTCCAGACATCTCTCGTCCCCTCGCTCGAGCGCGCGATCCCGCAGGGTCCGGGACGCGCGCAACGTCTGCATAACGGATGTATTCTAGCCGCTCACGCCCGCCTCGGCACCCCGGGCGGCGCGGCTCCGGAAACACTCCCGAAAGCGCCTAGGGACGAAGCCGCTGGGGCCGGCGCGTCCGGGCCGCGAAGGCGAGCAGCGCGACGCCGACCAGCACGAGCGGGACCGAGAGGACCTGCCCCATCGTGAGCCACCCGGTCCCCAGCAGGTAGCCGAGCTGCGCGTCCGGGAGGCGCACGAACTCCACGAGGAAGCGGAACGTGCCGTACAGCAGGAAGAAGACGCCCAGGTAGCTGCCCTGCGGCAGGGGCGGGACGCGGCGGGCGAGCCACAGCAGCACGCACAGCAGCACCAGCCCCTCGAGCAGCGCCTCGTAGAGCTGGGAGGGATGGCGCGGCACGCCGCCGCCCGAGTCGAAGCACACCGCCCACGCCACGTCGGTGGGCTTGCCCCACAGCTCGCCGTTAACGAAGTTCGCGAGCCTGCCGAAGAACAGGCCGGCGGGCACGCCGCACACCACCATGTCTGCCATCGTGAGGAACTCCAGGCCCAGCCGCCGGCAGGCGACCCATCCGGCGAGCAGGCAGCCCGCGAAGCCGCCGTGGAAGCTCATGCCGCCCTCGTAGACCTTCAGCACGTCGAGGGGGTGCGCGAGGTAGTGGCCGTCGCCGTAGAACAGGCAGTAGCCCAGCCTGCCGCCGACGATGACGCCGAGCACGCACGCCATCACGACGACGTAGACCTCGTCGCCGTCGAGCGGGATCCCCCAGCGCCGCGACAGGCGCCACGTCACGAGCGCGACGAGCGCGAAGCCCGCGATGTAGGCGAGCGAGTACCAGCGGACGACGAGGGGCCCCAGCGAGAAGGCGACGGGGTCGAGCGCCTGCCAGAGTTCGTTGAGCATGGGGCCCTACAGCAGCGACGGGATGTCGTCGTCCGCGTCGTCGGGAGCGGCCTGCGCGGCGCCGCCCATGGCACCCATGCCGTCCATCGCGGAGACGACGCGCGTCACGCCGGGCACGTGCTGCTTGAGGATGCGCTCGACGCCCATGCTCAGGGTGACCGAGGACAGCGGGCAGCCGGCGCAGGCGCCGGTGAGCTCGAGGCTCACGACGCCGTCGTCGTCCACGCCCACGAGCCGGCAGTCGCCGCCGTCGGCCTGCAGGCTCGGGCGCACGACGTCGAGCACCTGCCTGAGCAGCTCCATGTCGACGGGACCGCCCTGCGCGTCGCGCCCCTCCTCGGGGGCCTTCCCCATGTCCTCCGCCATCTCGGCACCTCCGTGTCGCGCGCGGCCGCGCCGCGCGAATTGTCCTGTGAGCCACAGGGATTCTACCCGTAGCCGGCCGCCTCAGACGCCGGGGCGCGTCCTTACGCGAGCTCGAGGCGGAGGTGCCCCGTCCCCGCCCCGCGCTCGCGGGCCGGGACCCTGCCCTCGCCGCGCGCCGCGCGGACGGCCGTCGCGACGCGGCGGACCTGGCGGGCGACCTCGTCGGCCCCGAGCAGCGTCCCGTCGACGAGCAGCCGGCCGACGCCGGCCGCGAGCAGCTCCGGGACCTCGGGGACGGCGTCGAGCCGCTCGGCGAGCCAGATGCGCGAGCGCCCCCGCTCGTCGGTCTCGACGGGCATGAGCCGCCCGCGCTCGTCGCGCAGGAAGAGCCGGCGGCGGCGCAGGGCGCAGCGCGCGCAGTCGCCGACGCAGGCGTCCGCGACCTGCAGGACGCAGTGCTCGCTCGTCATCACCCGCTGCCTGCCGTACACCGAGACGCCCACCGACACGCCGGCGCCCGCGCAGAGCGCCCCCATCTCCGGCAGCGACACCTCCGGCGAGAGCCACAGCGCGCATGCCCCGTGCGCCGCCAGCATGCGCGCGGCGGCGACGTTGTGCACGGGGACGCAGCCCAGCACCTCCGCGGCCGCCCCGCTCTCGCGGGCGAGGGCGAGCTCGGAGACGTTGCCCACCGCCACGGGCGCGCCGGGGCGCACCCAGGGGTCGACGTCGGCGCGGTCGGGCTCGCGGCACACCTCGGGCAGCACCGGGACCACGCCCTCGGGCCACGGGCCTCCCCGGGCCAGGTCGCGCGCGTGGGCGTAGACGCGGGAGGCGCCGGCCGAGAGCGCGGCCCCGGCGGAGGCGGCGTCGCGGGCGAGCGCGCAGACCTCGGGGTCGTCGCAGGGACGCGGGACGGGGGGCGCGGCGGGGGCCGGGACGGGCGCGGCGAGGCGCCTGCCCTCCCAGGGGGCGAGCAGCGCGCGCTCGAGGGCCTCGCAGGCGGCGGCGCGGGTCGCGTGGACGTCGGCCATGCGCATCCCGCAGCCCGGGTCGAGCTCCACCTCGAACGAGCGGGGCTCGAACGGCGAGGAGCCCATGCGTCCCACGTGCTCGACGAGCTGGCCGCGGTCGAGCTCGCGCGTGCGGGCGGGCTCGACGAGCGGGCCCTCGGCCCCGCCCGAGACGCCGTCGCAGGAGAGCTCGACCGAGAGCGGCTCTCCCAGCCGGCAGGAGACGCGCACGCCCACCGGGCGGCGGCGCGCGGCCCCCCCGGCCTCGACGCGGCTCGCGCAGCGCGCGGCGGCGTCGAGGGCCGCCTGGGTGCGGATCACGCGCACGAGCGAGCCGACCTCCATGGGGCGCGCCGTGCGCACCTCGATCACGTCGCCCGCCGCGGCGTCGGCACGCGCGGGCGCGGTGAGGAACTGCTCCGGCTCGCCGACGGGGCGGATCTCGAGGAGGTCGCCCGCGGCGACGGGCTCGTCGAGGGCGACCGAGGTCTCGGCGGGCGTCACCTGCCGGCCGCGCCTCCTGCCCCCCTCCGAGCCGCCGCGCCCGGCGCGCTCGGGGCGCAGCGGGCGCGAGGCCGTGACCCGCCCCACGAGCAGGCCGCGGTTGTTGGAGCGCTCGTAGCTCATCATCTCGTCGCCCGAGGTCCCGCGCAGGTAGGCGTCCGTGAGGTCGCGGTTGAACGAGCGGCGCAGGCGATCGAGGGCCGCCCGCTCGTCGGGCTCGCGCCCGGCGGCGACGGCGTCGAGCGCCGCGCGGTAGGCGGAGGCCACGGACAGCACGTAGTCAGGCGCCTTCATGCGGCCCTCGAGCTTGAGCGAGGCGACGCCCGCGGCGCACAGCTCGGGGAGGTCGCGCACCGAGCAGGCGTCCTTGGGGCACAGCGGCTTCGGGCGCCCGGGCGCCGAGAGGACGGCACCCCCCTCGTCCACGAGGTCGTAGGGCAGGCGGCAGGGCTGGGCGCACAGGCCGCGGTTGGCCGAGCGCACCCCCGTCGTCAGCGCGCGCATGCTCGACATCAGGCACACGCCGGAGTAGCAGAAGCACAGCGCGCCGTGGCCGAACACCTCGAGCTCGCAGCCGTCCGCGAGCGCGGCCTCCTGGGCGCAGATGAGGGCGATCTCGTCGAGGGGCAGCTCGCGCGACAGCGTCACGCGCTCGGCCCCCAGCGAGCGGCACCAGGCGACGCCGCGGCGGTCGTGCACGTTGGCCTGGGTGGAGACGTGGAGCTCGACCTCGGGCCACAGGCGGCGCAGCTCGGAGAGCAGCCCCCAGTCCTGGACGATCAGCGCGTCGGCGCCCAGCTCCCAGGCGCGCCGCGCCAGCGCGAGCGCGCGGCCCATCTCGTCCTCGCGCACCACGACGTTCATCGTCACGAACACGCGGGCGCCAGCGAGGTGCGCCGCGCGGCAGGCCGCCGCAAAGCCGTCGTCGTCGAAGTTGTCCGCGCCGCGCCGGGCGTTGAAGTCCGAGCCCAGGGCGCAGTACACGGCGTCGGCGCCGCCCGCGAGGGCGGCCCAGAACGCGGCCGGGCTCCCCGCGGGCGCGAGGAGCTCGGGCACGGGGACGCTATGCGGCGGGACGTCTACCACGGCCTAGGCGCGCGGCTCGCCCCAGTAGAAGAGCGCCACGGTGCCCGGTCCGGTGTGCACGCCGATCGTGGCGCCGATCTCGTAGATCCGCACGGGCCCGTCGATGTTCGGGAAGCGCTCCTCGACGCGGCGGGCGACCTCGCGGGCGTCGTCGATGCAGTCCGCGTGGGAGATGAAGACCTTGCCGTCGTAGTCGCGCCCGCCGGCGGCGAGGCGCTCCATCACGTCGACGTCGCGCGCGATCGTCTTCGCCTTGGTGCGGATCTTCTCCTTGACCTCGAGCGAACCGTCCGGGGCCACCCACATCAGCGGGCAGATCCTGAGCACGCCCGCGGCCATGCCGGCCGCCTTGGAGATGCGCCCGCCGCGGATGAAGAAGGTGAGGTCGGTGGAGAAGAACCAGTGCTGGACCTCGCGCTTGTGCTCGTCGGCCCAGGCCGCGAGCTCGGCGGCGCCCATGCCCTCGTCGCGCAGGTCCGCCATGCGGTCCACGAGCAGGCCGAAGCCGGCGGAGGCCGCCAGCGAGTCGACCACGTAGACGTGGTTGTCGGGGTAGCGCTCGGCGAGCATGTCGCGGGCGACGCAGGCGGAGTTGTAGGTGGCGGAGATGCCGGAGGACAGCGTCACGTGCACGACGTCGAGGCCCTGGCTGAGGAAGCGCTCGAAGTGCTGCTCGTACTCGCCCGCGGAGACCTGCGAGGTCCGCGCGGAGGCGCCGTCGAGCATCCTCGAGAACATCTCGCGCTGGGAGAGCGACTCCCAGAAGTCGTCCTTGCGCGGCTCCCCGTCGAGCTCGAAGTTGAACAGGACGTAGGCGATGTCGCGGGAGTCGAGCAGCTCCCGCGAGACGTCGGCGGTCGAGCAGCAGCTCAGGACGTAGTCGGCCATGCCTAGGCCTCCTTGCTCACGAAGCGGGCGAACCTGCGGCGACCCACCTGCACGACGGCGCCGTCGAGCGGGGCGGGGTCGACGTTGTACGTCTTCGGCTCGCAGGCGACGCCGTCCACGCGGACCGCGCCGCCGTCGATCATGCGGCGCCCCTCGGTGGCCGAGGGGACGAGGCCGGCCTCGTGCAGCAGGCGCGGCAGGTAGACGAGCCCGTCCTCGCCGGGGGCGAGGTCGCAGGCGAACTCGGCAACGTCCTCGGGGGCCTCGTGGCGCTTGAACTGGCGCACGAAGGCGGCCTGGGCCTCGTCTCCGGCGCCGGCGCCGTGGTAGAGGTCGCAGATGTTGCGGGCGAGCGCGCGCTTGAGCTCGTAGGGGTCGGCCGAGCCGTCGGCGAGCGCGGCGTCGATCGCGTCCACCTCGTCGACGGTGAGCGTCGAGCACAGGCGGTAGTACATGCCGAGCAGCTCGTCAGGGATGGACATGAGCTTGCCGAACATGTCGTTGGGCTCGTCGGTGAGGCCGACGTAGTTGCCGTAGCTCTTGCTCATCTTGCGCGTGCCGTCGAGGCCCACGAGCAGCGGCATGGTGAGCGCGACCTGCGGCTCCATGCCCTTGCGCTCCATGAGGTCGCGGCCGGCGAGCAGGTTGAAGACCTGGTCGTTGCCGCCCATCTCGACGTCCGCCCCGATCACGACGGAGTCGTAGGCCTGCAGCACCGGGTAGATGAACTCGTGCAGCGAGATCGGCAGCTGCGCGGCGTAGCGCTTGGAGAAGTCCTCGCGCTCGAGGATGCGCGCAACCGTGAACTGGGACATGAGGTCCAGCATGTCCATGAGGGTGAGCGGCTTGATCCACTCGCCGTTGCGCACGATGTCGGTGCGGTCCATGTCCAGGATCTTGGAGGCCTGGGCGACGTAGGTCTCCGCGTTGGCCTCGACCTGGTCCTCGGTGAGCGGCGGGCGCGTGGAGTCGCGGCCCGAGGGGTCGCCGATCAGCGCCGTGCCGTTGCCGATGATCAGCGTCACGCGGTGCCCGAGGTCCTGGAACTGGCGCATCTTGCGCAGCGGGACGGCGTGCCCGAGGTGCAGGTCCGGGCTCGTGGGGTCCACGCCCAGCTTGACGTTCAGGGGCTCGTCGCGCGAGAGCTTGCGCTTGAGCTCCTCCATCGGGACGACCTGCATCGTCCCCGACGTGATGGTCCTGAGTTGCTCGTCGACAGGCAGCACGGCTGCTCCCTCCTGGTGGCATGCGGCGCGGGCGCCTCCCGCGCGGTTCTGACGACTCACCAGGATAGCAAAGCGCTACCCCTCGCCCGCCACCCCGACGATCGCGGACTTGCGGTACCACTGGGCGAGGCGGTAGTTGATGTAGTTGTCCATGTCGCCGCGGATGTCGCCCATCAGCAGCACGCGCGGGACGTCGTGGTAGTAGGGGACCTCCACGTAGCTCGTGAGCGCGCCCTCTATCGTCTCGATGCGCTCCCACGCCTGCTCGTCGTAGGCGGCGGCCTCCCCGCTCGCGAGCGAGCGCGCCGCCGAGACGGCGCTCAGCTCCTCGCCGGGGGCCTCGTCGGGCGCGGCGAGCGTCAGGCAGCAGGCCAGCGCGAGCACGGCGACGCAGGAGGCCGAGAACGCGGCGGCGGCCCGCTCGGCGGACGAGGGACGCGCCCGCGGCCCGTCCCCGCCGGCGGGCACGACCGGGCCCTGGGGGCAGGCGCGCCCGCGGCGGCGGTCCGCGGCCCAGCAGCACCACCAGACGACGTTGAGCGCGAGCAGGACGACGAGCAGCTCGAAGCGGGCGTTCTGCACGCGCCCCGGCCCCTCCTCGCCCATCGAGAAGAGCGTCGGGGTGAAGCTCGAGCAGAACAGGGCGCACGAGACGAAGGTCACGAGGCCGGGCAGGCGGGGCTCGGGACGCGCGCCGGAGGTCGCGGACGCAGCCCACGCGACGACGGGGACGAGCGCCGCCATGCCGATCAGGACGTAGCCGTCGCACCACTCGACCAGGTAGCGCACGCCGAGCACCACGGCCTGCGAGACGGTCCCCCACACGCCGAGCCCGTCGCCGGGGAACTGCGTCTGCTGGCGCACGGCGTTGCCCGGCGCCGCCATCGAGAGCGCCGTGCCCAGGCACAGCAGGACGAGCGCCGGCAGGACGCGCACCGCCGAGCGCGGGGCGCGCGCGAGCAGGACGACGACGAGGACGAGGCAGGCCTCGCAGGCGACGAGCGCCGTCACGAAGTTGCCGCCGGCCACGAGGACCGCCAGCACGCACGACCAGGCGAGCGCGCCGCGGCGCGGGCGCTCCCAGGCAGCCGCGCGCACCAGGGCCGCGAGCAGGACGAGCATGAGGGAGTGGAAGAAGGTGTAGTAGACGGCGGAGTTGTACCAGAAGATGCCCTCGACGGCGCTGGGCATGAGCATGAGCTGCAGGAAGCAGGTCACGCACGCCACCGAGACCCAGGCTCCGCGCGCCATCCGCAGCCGCTCCACCAGCACGACGTGCCAGAAGAACAGGCTCGCGCACACGAGCGCGCCCATGATCAGCGGGGCGGCGAGGGCGTAGCACTGCTCGCCGAACACCCCCGGCTGGACGGCCATCAGGAAGATGGCGGCGTAGGTGCCCTGCCACTCGACCCAGGCCTTGGGCACCTGCTCGAGGGCGGCCTGGAGGGCGGCGAGGACGCTGCCGGTGTCCTCGAGGGCGAGGTGCGCCCACACGCCGTAGTGCCAGTCGTCGGCGTAGGAGTGGTTGTAGCGGGAGATGAGCACGAGCGGGACGAGGCAGGCGACGAGCAGGAGGGCCGCTGCCGCGGCCGACCAGGCGAGCGGGCGGGAGCCCCCGGCGCGCGCGCTCGATCCCATGGCGTCCCTCCCCTCGCGTCCCCACGCTCCCACCACATGTGGGAGCCGCAGCTTGTGGCCGCGTTCGTTTGATTGATAATAGCGAGATGACCCGACCAAGGAGGGGAAGCATGAGCATCCGCAAGCGACGCGCACGGAGGAACGCGAGCACGCACGCCGTGAGGAACTTCCTCATCGGCCTGCTCTCGATCCTCGCCGTGCTGGCGGCGGTCCTGTCCGTCACGGGCTACGCGCTCGCGGCGAGCTGGCTCGAGGACCTGCCGGACTACGAGTCGGCCGACGCCTACCTGGTGGCCGAGCCCACCACGGTCTACGACGCGGCCGGCAACACCCTCGGCAGCTTCTACATCGAGAACCGCGTCTCGGTGGAGCTCGACGAGATCAGCCCGTACGTGCTCGACGGCACCGTCGACACCGAGGACGTGCGCTTCTACGAGCACAACGGCGTCGACCCGCTGGGCATCCTGCGCGCCGCCGTCTCCAACCTCACCGGCGGCTCCGAGGGCGGCTCCACGATCACCCAGCAGCTCGTCCGCAACACGGTCCTCTCCGACGAGCAGTTCGAGCAGTCGCTGCGCCGCAAGGTCCGCGAGGCCTACATCTCGATCGAGATGGAGAAGGTCTACACCAAGGACCAGATTCTCAACATGTACCTGAACACGATCTTCTACGGCAACGGCGCCTACGGCATCGAGGCCGCATCGATTACCTATTTCAACAAGCATGCCTCCGAGCTCACCCTCGCCGAGGCGGCCCTGCTCGTCGGCCTGCCCCAGTCCCCCTCCTACTACGACCCGTTCGTGAACCCCGAGGCCGCGACCGAGCGCCGCAACACGGTCCTCGACCGCATGCTCTCGGCGGGCGACATCACCCAGGAGGAGCACGACGAGGCGCAGGCCACCGAGCTCCAGCTCAACCCCGGAGCCACCTCGCTCGAGGGCAACAGCACCAGCCCGTACTGGACGGACTACGTCCGCGAGCTGCTCTCCCAGGACTTCAGCGCCGACACGATCCTGCAGGGCGGCCTGAAGGTCTACACCACCCTCGACCCCACCTACCAGCAGGCGGCCGAGGAGGCCGTGCACGAGCAGCTCGACGCGCTCGGCAACGCGGACCTCAACGCGGCGCTCGTCGCGATCGACCCGGACACCGGCTACATCCTCGCGATGGTCGGCGGGCGCGACTACTCCACGAACCAGTTCAACCTCGCCACCACCGCGCGCAGGCAGCCGGGCTCGAGCTTCAAGACGATCACCCTCGTGGCGGCGCTGTCGGCCGGCATGAGCCCCGACGTGATGCTCAACTGCAGCTCGCCGATGAACATCACCCCGACCTGGCGCGTGCAGAACTTCGGCAACACGAACTACGGCACCATCTCGCTGCGCCGCGCGACCGAGATGTCGGCCAACACGGGCTACGCCCAGGTCGCCGTCGAGATCGGCGCCGACGCGATCGTGGAGACGGCCCACACGATGGGCATCGACGAGGAGCTGTCGGCCTACCCCTCGATCACGCTGGGCACCGCCGGCATCCCGCCGATCCAGATGGCCGAGGCCTACGCCACGCTCGCCGCCGGCGGCGTCCACCGCGACCCGGTCGCAATCACGCGCATCGAGGACCGCAACGGCAACGTCGTCTACGAGCACGAGGACAGCTCGGAGCAGGCCATCGACCCGAGCGTCGCCGCCGCCGCCACCGACGTCCTCGAGGGCGTCGTCACGAACGGCACCGCGACCGTCATCCAGCAGAACAAGGGCTATGACCAGCCCGTCGCCGGGAAGACGGGCACGACCGAGGAGACGCGCGACCTGTGGTTCTGCGGCTACACGCCGCAGGTCGCCGTCGCGATCTGGACGGGCTACGTCCAGGAGCAGACGATCTACATCGGCGGCGCCCAGGGCTCGACCTCCCAGACGAGCTCGATGATCTTCTCGCGCTTCGCCAACAAGGTCCTCACCGGACTCCCGCGCGAGGAGTTCCCGACGGCCGACGCCCCGAGCTACCTGCCGAACGACCAGTGGTCGTTCTCGGCGAAGGCGGCGGAGTCCCCCGAGACGCCCGACTCGCCCGAGAGCGCGGAGACCCCGGCGACGAGCACCGAGGCGCCTCCCGCGACCTCGACCGAGGCGCCGCCCGTCGACACGCAGCCGGCGACGCCGCCCGTCGAGACGCAGCCGGCGACGCCGCCCGTCGAGACGGACCCGCCGGCGCCGACCGACCCCGCGCCCGCCGGCTGACGCGCGCGACGGCGCGCGAGCCGAGAAGGAGGCCCCCGGCCGCGACGCGGCCGGGGGCCTCTCCCGTTCCGTGTTGGGGCAGGGCGCCGCGGGCTACCCCGCGAGCGCCTCCAGGGCTGCGCGGGCCTCGGCGAGCTGCGCCTCGACGGCCGCGTGGCCGGTGCCGCCGTAGGTGGTCCTGCGGCGCACGACCTCGTCCACGTCGATCGCCGCGAGCGCGTCCTCCTCGAACAGCCCCGAGTGGGCGCGCAGCTCGTCGAGGGAGAGCTCCTGCAGCGTCACGCCGCGCGCGACGCACTCGGCCACGATGCGGCCCACCACGGTGTGGGCCTCGCGGAAGGGCATGCCGCGGCCGACGAGGTAGTCGGCGAGGTCGGTGGCTGCCATGTAGCCCTCGTGGCTCGCCTCGCGCATGCGCCCCTCGCGCACGTGCATCGTGCGCACCATGCCCTCGACCGCGTGCAGGGAGTGCAGCAGGGTGTCGCAGGCGTCGAGGGTGCCCTCCTTGTCCTCCTGCAGGTCCTTGTCGTAGGTGAGCGGCGTCCCCTTGAGCGTCACGAGCAGGCTCGTCAGGTCGCCCACCACGCGGCCCGTCTTGCCGCGGACGAGCTCCGCGAAGTCGGGGTTCTTCTTCTGCGGCATGATCGAGGAGCCGGTCGAGTGGGAGTCGTCCATCTCGACGAAGCCGAACTCCGCCGAGCACCACAGCACGAGCTCCTCGCACAGGCGGGAGAGGTGCACCTGGCACACGGCGCAGGCGTAGAGCAGGTCGAGCGCGAAGTCGCGGTCCGAGACGGCGTCCATCGAGTTGGGGATGACGCCGTCCATCCCGAGCGCCTCGGCGACGGCCGCGCGGTCGAGCGGGTAGGTGGTGCCGGCGAGCGCGGCGGCGCCGAGCGGCGAGACGTTCGCGGCGTCGCGGGCGGCGTCCAGGCGGCGCACGTCGCGCACGAGCATCCACAGGTAGGCGAGCAGGTGGTGCGAGAGCAGCACCGGCTGGGCCGGCTGGAGGTGGGTGTAGCCCGGCATCACGACGCCCAGGTGCTCCTCGGCGCGCGCCAGCAGCGTCCCCGCGAGCCCGAGCGCGGCCTCGCGCAGCTCGCCGGCCATGCGCACGCAGGCCAGGCGGAAGTCGAGCGCCACCTGGTCGTTGCGGGAGCGACCGGTGTGGAGCCTGCCGCCGGCGGCGCCGATCTCCTCGGTGAGGACGTGCTCGATCGCCATGTGGATGTCCTCGTCCACGTCCTCGTCGAAGGCGAGCTCGCCGCGCCCGATCCGCCCGGCGACGTCGTCGAGGCCGGCGACGATCGCGTCGCGGTCCTCCTCCGAGATGACGCCCTGGGCGGCGAGCATCGTCGCGTGCGCCTTCGAGCCGGCGACGTCCTCGCGCCAGAGCTGCTTGTCGACGGGCAGGCTCGCGCCGAAGCGCTCGAGCTCGCCCTCGGGGGCGGCAGAGAAGCGTCCCGCCCACAGGGGGCGGGACGCGCTCGCGCCGGAGGTGGTGTGGTCCATGGAATCCTCCGTCTTGGTGGTCGGTGACCTGATCGCTACGCCTCCAGGCTACCGTTCTTGCTCGCCCAGACGTAGTTGGGAAGGCCGAACAGGTCCATGAAGCCCTTGGCGGCCGTGCGGTCGAAGGTGTCGCCCTCGTCGTAGGTGGCCAGCCCGAAGTCGTAGATGGAGTGCGGGCTGCGGGTGCCGTTGACGGTGCAGGTGCCCTTGTAGAACTCCAGGCGCACCTCGCCGGTGACGGTGCGCTGCGTGGAGCGGAAGAAGGCGTCGTAGGCCTGCTTGAGCGGCGAGTACCACAGGCCGTTGTAGACGATGCGCGCCCAGGCGTGCTCGAGGTCGAGCTTGGCGGCGAGCACGTCGCCGGGCAGGCAGAGGCGCTCGAGGGCCTTGTGGGCGGTGATGATGGCGAGCGCGGCGGGCTGCTCGTAGCACTCGCGGCTCTTGAGGCCGACGAGGCGGTCCTCCACCATGTCGAGGCGCCCGTAGCCGTTGGAGCCGGCGACCTGGTTCATGCGCTCGACGATCTCGAGCACGCTCAGGCGCTCGCCGTCGATCGAGACGGGCTTGCCGGCCTCGAAGCCGAGCACGACCTCGCACTTCTCGTCGGGGGCCTCGGTCGGGTCGACCGTCATCTCCCACATGTCCGCCGGCGGGCGGTTCCAGGGATCCTCGAGCACGCCGCACTCGATGGCACGGCCCCACACGTTCTCGTCGACCGAGTAGGGCGACTTCTTGGTGGCGTCCACCTGGATGCCGTGGGCGGCGCAGAACTCGATCTCGGAGCTGCGGGTGGTGAGCTCCCAGGAGCGCACGGGGCCGAGCACCTCGATCGTGGGGTCGAGCGCCTTGCACTCGAGCTCGAAGCGGACCTGGTCGTTGCCCTTGCCGGTGCAGCCGTGGGCGATGGCCTCGCAGCCCTCCTTGTGGGCGATCTCCACCAGGTGCTTGGCGATGATCGGGCGCGAGAGGGCCGAGAGCAGCGGGTAGCTGTTCTGGTACAGGCCGTTGGCCGCGATCGCGTCGACGACGGCGGTGTCGCAGAACTCGTCGCGCACGTCCACGGCGTAGGAGGCCACGGCGCCCAGGCTGGTCGCCTTGTCCGCGATGCCCTGGATGTCGGCGCGGTCGGTGGGCTGGCCCAGGCTCGCGATCATGGTGACCACGTCGTAGCCCTGGTCCTGGAGCCAGGTGATCAGGCAGGAGGTGTCGAGGCCTCCCGAGTAGGCCAGGACGACCCGCTTCTTGCCGTTGCTCTCCGTCATGATGCCGCTCTCCCTTTCCTCGGGGCCCCGCGGGCCCGTCTCTGCCGTTTCCCGCGTCCCGCGCGCTACGCGGCGCCCTCGAAGCCGAGCGCCGCCGCGAAGTCCTGCGCGTCGCGCTCGCTCTCGAGCACGACGAAGATCGTGTCGTCGCCCGCGAGCGTGCCCACCACGTGCGGCAGGGTCGCCCCGTCGAAGGCCGCGGCGACGCCCTGCGCGGTGCCGACCTCGCTCTTGACGACGACGAGGTTGCCGACGCTGCGCACGCTCGTCACGAGCTGCGAGACCATCTGCCTGAGGCGCAGGTCCTCGGCGAGCACGTAGACGCCCTCGGGCAGCTTCGTGAGCCGCATGTCCGCGATGTCGCGCGACACCGTGGCCTGCGTGCAGGGGAACCCCGCCGCCTCGAGCCGCTCGACGAGCTCGCGCTGCGTCGAGACGGACGAGCCGCGCACGATCTCGCGGATCGCCTCCTGGCGCTCGCCCCGTGTCCTCGCCATGTCCGCACCGCCTCTCACGCGAATGGATGACGCATGTGCAGAATAGTAGAAGGGAGCGGCATTCTATGCGTGAATTAGAAATATTCTTCGTTAAATTTGCAAAATCTTGAATGACCGAGCTACCACATGAGGTCGTCGTCGTAGTCCGGGTGGGCGGGGTCGTGCGAGTCGAGCCAGCGACGCCGCGAGAAGAAGTTGTAGAAGGTGACGACGAAGGTGGCGAGCACCTTGACCGCCATGTAGTGGGCCTCGTGCGACCAGTCGATGCCGGCCAGGGCGAGCGAGCGCTCGCCGAGCCACATGCACGCGGAGTTCAGCAGCAGGCCGATGAGCGAGAGGACCATGTAGATGACGAACTCCTTGCGCCGGGACATGTCGTCGCGGCGGGAGAACACCCACTTCATCGAGCCCCAGTAGCTCACCACCACCGAGGCGACGTAGGAGACGACCGAGGCGGCGAGCGGGTCCATGCCCAGGCGCTCGTGGAGGATGACCATGAGCGCGAAGTCGACGAGGAAGGCGACGCTGCCGACCACGCCGTGCTTCAGGAACTGTTTCACCAACTCGCGCATCCGCACCTCCCCGCGCGGGACCGCCTGCGCCGTTATATGGAATACTCTAGCCGAGAGCGACGTCCGAGCCGGCCCCGAGCGGCGGGTCGGGCGCCTGCGGCGGCGGAGGGCCGATTCCGACGCGGGATGCGAGGACCCATGGAGTACCAACGCAGGTCGAGCTTCGACGACAGCACGCGCTATCGGGGCACGAGGCGCAGGGTGGAGCGCGCCCGCGCCGGCTCGCGCGACCGCGCGCCGCGTCGCGGCGGCCGCCCGCTGTCCGGCCCCTCCTACCAGATCCGGCCGCACTCCATCCGCTTCGAGGGGCACCCCTCGGGCGGGCGCCCCGGGCCGCGCATCGGCTCGCGCGGCCTCGTCATGCTCGCGGGCGCGATCGCCGTCCTGTTCCTGCTCGTCTTCGGCGTCGTCGGGTGCGTGCGCGGCTGCGCCGGGCCCAAGGAGGAGGCCGAGCCCGTCAACGAGGCGGACGAGCGCGTCGCCTACGGGACCGACGAGGGGCTCACGGCCGAGCTCACCCCCGTGCTCGACCGGGACGAGCAGGTCTCCTGGATCGCCGCGCACGCCGACGAGTACGCCGACCCGCGCATCGTCGAGCTGGCGCTGCGCGAGCCCGAGGCCGTCTCGTTCGTGCGCTCGCTGCCGAAGGCCGAGGCGGAGGCGGAGCCCTACGACGACGAGGTCACGCAGGGCACCGTCCCCCAGCTCTACGACTGGGACGAGCGCTGGGGCTACGTCGGGTACGGCGGCGAGGGGCTCCCGCTGGGCCTCACGGGCTCCGGCCCCACCTGCCTCGCGATGGCCTACATGGGCCTCACCGGCAAGTCCGACATGACGCCCGCCGACATGGCGGAGCTCGCGACCGAGGGCGGCTACGACGAGGGCGACGAGTTCTGCTCCGCCGAGCTGTTCGTGAACGAGGCCGAGGGCCTCGGCCTCACCTGCACCCAGATCGAGGTCTCGCGCGACCAGCTGGTCACCTCGCTGGGCTCCTACGTCGTCGCCGCACGGGTGCGCCCCGACACCCTCACCTCCGAGGGCCACTGGGTGCTCGTCGTCGGCGTGAACGAGAACGGGTCCGTCACGGTGTACGACCCGACCTCCTCCGAGGTCACGGGGCACGAGTGGGCCCCGGGGACCATCGCCGACGCCAGCGGCGGGCTCTACGCGCTCGCCGCCGGCGCCGAGTGACGGCGCTCCCGGGGCCCCGAATCGGCAGCCCGGCGACCGGCTAGCTCAGCAGCCGCTGGGCGGCCTCGGCGAGCCTCGCCTGGACGGCCTCGGACTCCTCGCGGGTCGCGCCGCACGAGAACAGGTACGCCTTGATCTTGGGCTCGGTGCCGGACGGGCGCACGATGATCTTGTTGCCGCCGGCGAGGCGGAACTCGAGCACGTTCGCAGCGGGCAGCGTCTGGGGGCCGTCCTTCTGCAGGCCGCCGACGCACGGCATCGGGGCGCCCTCGGCGTAGTCCGTGGTCCCCTCGACGGCCATGCCCGCGACCTCGGCGGGAGCCTCGGCGCGCAGGCCGGCCATGATCTCGGCCATGCGCTCGCCGCCCGACTCGCCCGGGAAGCTCACGTTGACGACGCCGTTGAGGTAGTAGCCGTGGCGCCGGTAGATGGCGTCCATGGCCTCGACGAGGTCCGTGCCGCGCGCGGCGTACCAGCTCGCCATCTCGCAGGTGAGCATCGAGGCGACGACGGCGTCCTTGTCGCGCACGTGGGTGCCGACGAGGTAGCCGTAGCTCTCCTCGTAGCCGAGCAGGAAGCGGTCCTGCTCGCCGGCGTCGGTCAGCTGGTCGATCTGGCCGCCGACGTGCTTGAAGCCCGTGAGGACGCGGCGCATCTCGAAGCCGTACTCCTCGGCGAGCGCGTCGGGCAGCGCGGAGCTCACGATCGTGGAGATGCACACCTTGCGGGAGAGGTCCTCGCCGGCGGCGCGCTTCATCTGGCACAGCCAGTCGATGAGCAGGATGCCCGCCTCGTTGCCGGTGAGCAGCTGGTAGGAGCCGTCGTGCGGGATCGCGGTGCCCATGCGGTCGGCGTCAGGGTCGGTCGCGAGCATGAGGTCGGGATGGACCTCGTCGCTCAGTCTGAGCCCGAGCTCGAGGGCGTCGCGCATCTCGGGGTTGGGGTACGGGCAGGTCGGGAAGTCGCCGTCGGGCTCGGCCTGCTCGGGGACGACCGTCACGTTCGTGACGCCGATGCGCTCGAGGATCTTGGATACGCACTCCATGCCGCTGCCGTTGAGCGGGGTGTAGACGACCTTGAAGTCCGGGTTCGAGGTCCCGGGCTGGGACTGGGACTCGACGGCGTCGAGGAAGGCCTCGATCACCGAGTCGTCCGTCCACTCGACCAGGCCCTCGGCGAGCGCCTGGTCGAAGTCCATGCGGCGCACGCCGTCGAACATGTCCGTCTCGGCGATGGCGGCGCTGATCTCGTCGGCGGCCTCGTTGGCGATCTGGCAGCCGGAATCGTCGTAGACCTTGTAGCCGTTGTAGGCCGCGGGGTTGTGCGACGCGGTGATGGCGATGCCCGCCGAGGTGCCCAGGTGGCGCACGGCGAAGGAGAGGGCCGGGACCGGCTCGATGCGCGGGTACACGTAGACGTGGATCCCGTTGGCGGCCAGGATCTCGGCGGCGACGCGCTGGAAGTCCTCGCCGCCGTTGCGCGAGTCGCGCGCGATCGCGACCGAGGGCGCGTCGTAGTGGTTGTTGAGGTAGGTGGCCAGCCCCTGCGTCGCCTGGCCGACGACGTAGACGTTCATGCGGTTCGTGCCGGCGCCGAGCGTGCCGCGCAGGCCCGCCGTCCCGAACTCGAGGCCGCGGTAGAAGGCGTCGGAGAGCTCCGCCTCGTCGCCGGCGACCAGCGCGTCGAGCTCCGCCTTGAGCCCGGGGTCGGTGCAGCCCCGCTGCCAGGCGGCAACGACCTCCTGAATCCTCGCATCCATGTGCTCACCTTTCGTCGCGTTCCCTGCTCCTGGGGCCGTCATGCGGCCATGTCATGCCAATCGTACCCTTAGCGGGGGCTGCGGACGGGAACCTTCCGCAGGTGGCATGCCTCGTCGCGCCCGCTGCGTCGTACAATCGGGCGACGGCCACGCGCACCCGGGGAGGTCCGCCGCATGGAGTTCTACGCCACGTGCCCAGGAGGCTTCGAGCGCCCGCTCGCAGACGAGGTCAGGGACCTCGGGGGGACGCGCGTCCGCCCGCTCACCGGACAGGTGGCGTTCGGCGGCGGGCTCGAGGCCGCGTACCGCCTGTGCCTGGAGGGCAGGCTCGCCTCGCGCGTCGTCGCCGTGCTCGCCCGCAGCGACGCGGGCGACGCCGACGAGCTCTACGAGGGCGTCGCCGCGATCCCCTGGGAGGACCACGTCCCGGCCGCGGCCACCCTGCAGGTCACCGCGCACGGGGGCAACGCCGAGCTCCGGGACGGGCGCTTCGTCGCGCTCAGGACGAAGGACGCGATCGCCGACCGCCTGCGCGACCGCCGCGGCGCCGTCCCGCGGCTCGCGGCACGCGACGCGGACCTCTGCGTCGTCGTGCGCGTCGGGGGCAAGCGGGCGAGCGTGGGCGTCGAGCTGTCCGGGGGGTCGCTCGCGCGCAGGGGCTGGGAGCGCGGCGGCAGGGGCCTCTCCCCCGCCGCGGCCGCGGCCCTCGCCGGGATGGCCGGCGTCGGGGCGGGCGAGGAACGCCCGCTCGTCGTCGTCGGGCGCGACCCTGCGGCGGCGTGCGTGGAGGCCTGCGAGATCGCCCTCGCGCTGCCGGCGGGCCGCCTGCGCGCCAGATGGGGCCACGAGGCCTGGCTGGCGGGCGACGCACCCGCCTGGGAGCGCGTCCGCGAGCGAGCCGAGGAGCGCGCCGGGCGGCTCGCAGAGCACGCGGCGGCGCTGTGGTGCGAGGACGCCGCGCGGGCCCGCGAGGCCCTCGGCGCGGCGGGGCTCTCCTCGCGCGTGCGCCTCCTGGAAGGGCCCCCCGCGCAGCCCTGCGCCGCCCTCGCCGACCTCTCGGACGCCCACGCGGACGAGCCCGCGCGCCAGGCCGCGGCGCTCTCCGGGCTCTCGCGCCTCTGCGCCCGCCTCGCGGCGGGCTCGCGGCTCGCCTGCGCCTCGCGCGACGGCGTCGTCGCCCGAGCCGTGGGCGCGGAGCCGGACGCGCGGCTCGAGGTCCGCCTGGGGACGGGCGAGGCCCTGCTCTCCTCCTACGCGCTCGACGGGACGTCGCGCCCCGAGGTCGAGCTGCGCGACGGGCGCGGGACCCGCGTGGGGCTGCTCGTCCCCACCTCGGACCAGTTCGCCGCCCGCCTCGCCAAGGTCGCGCGCCTCTCGGCGCGCAGGGCGCGCGGCGAGGACGTGTCCTGCTACCGCGTCTACGACTCCGACCTGCCCGACTACCGCGTCTCCATCGACCGCTACCGGACCGTCGGGGAGGACGGGCGCACCCACGCGGTCGTCTCCGAGTACGCGGCCCCTGCCGAGGTCGACCCCGACCTCGCCCGCGCGCGCCTGCTCGACGTCCTCGCGGTCGTTCCCCCGCTGCTGGGCTGCGAGCCGCGCGACGTCCACGTCCGCGTGCGGTCGCGCTCGCGCGGGGGCTCGCAGTACGCCGACGCCGGCTCGCGGCGCGCGGGCGGCGCCGGCCCCGCCGTCGTCGAGGAGGGCGGCCTCGAGTTCGAGGTGGACCTCGACGCCCGGCTCGACACGGGGATCTTCCTCGACGACCGCGAGATCCGCTCGATGCTGCGCGAGATGGCCAAGCCGGACGCCGGCGGGCGCCGGCGCTTCCTCAACCTGTTCGCCTACACCGGCACCGCGACCTGCTACGCCGCGGACGGCGGCGCCGAGACCACGACGGTCGACCTCTCCCAGACCTACCTCGACTGGGCGCGGCGCAACATGGCGCGCAACGGCTTCGCGGGGGCGGGCCACGAGTACGTGCGCGCCGACGTCGTGCGCTGGGTCGCCGAGCAGAGGCGGGGCCGCCGCAGGTGGGACCTCGTCTTCTGCGCGCCGCCGACCTTCTCGAACTCCTCGCGCATGGGGAGGCGCTCCTTCGACGTCCAGCGCGACCACGCCGAGCTGCTCATCGGCGTCTCCCGCCTGCTCGCCCGGGGCGGGACGTGCGTCTTCTCCTGCAACCTGCGCTCCTTCTCGCTCGACGCGGACGCGCTCGCGCGGGCGGGCGTCGTCGCCGAGGACGTCACCGAGCGGACGATGCCCTGGGACTTCGCGCGCGACCGGCGCGTCCACCACTGCTTCCTCGTGCGACGCGCGTGATACAATGCAGCGCTGCACCGCACCATGAGCGGCCGCGAGGGTCGCGGCCGCGGGCTCTTGGAGGTCGAGATGGCTGCAGGTCTCACGCGCGGACAGGCGCAGGCGAAGGCCAGGTCCGCGAAGTCGAGGGAGATCCCCCTCAGTCTGACCATGATCCTGGTCACGGTGGGGATCGTCTACGGCGACATCGGCACGTCCCCGATGTACACGATGCGCGCCATCGTCGAGGGCAACGGCGGCATCGAGACGATCACGCAGGACACAGTGCTCGGCGCGGTCTCGCTCATCATCTGGACGATGACGCTGATCACCACCGTCAAGTACGTGCTCATCGCCATGAAGGCCGACAACAACTGCGAGGGCGGCATCTTCGCGCTCTACGGCCTCGTGCGCCGCCACGCGGGCTGGCTCATCCTGCCCGCCATGATCGGCGGCTCCGCGCTGCTCGCCGACGGCATCCTCACCCCCGCCGTCACCGTGACGACCGCCGTCGAGGGCCTCAAGACGATCGACTTCGGGGCCGAGCTGCTCGGCGAGGGACAGGAGCGCGTCATCCTGATCACCCTCGCGATCCTGGCCGTCCTCTTCATCTTCCAGCGCTCGGGCACCTCGAGCATCGGCAAGGCCTTCGGGCCCGTCATGACGCTGTGGTTCCTGTTCCTCGCCTTCACGGGCGTCATGAACATCGGCACCAACCTGTGGATCCTGCGCGCGCTCAACCCGCTGCGCGGCATCATGTTCCTGTTCGGGCCCACGAACCACGCCGGCCTCATGGTGCTCGGCAGCGTCTTCCTGTGCACCACCGGCGCCGAGGCGCTCTACTCCGACATGGGCCACGTCGGCAAGCGCAACATCTTCGCCTCCTGGCCCTTCGTCAAGGTCTGCCTCATCCTCAACTACCTCGGCCAGGGCGTGTGGCTCGTCGCCAACAACGCGAACCCCGAGGTCGTCGCCCTCGAGGACCTCAACCCCTTCTTCCAGATGCTTCCCGAGGGCATGCGCCCGTTCGCCGTCATCATCTCCGCGGCGGCGGCCATCATCGCCTCGCAGGCCCTCATCACCGGCTCCTACACCCTCGTCTCCGAGGCGATCAGGCTCGACCTCATGCCCCACATGAAGGTCGACTACCCCTCCGAGACGAAGGGCCAGCTCTACATCCCGCTGGTGAACTACGTGCTGTGGGCCGGCTGCTCCGGCGTCGTCCTGCTGTTCCAGAGCTCCTCGAGGATGGAGGCGGCCTACGGCCTCGCGATCACCCTCACGATGCTCATGACGACGCTGCTGCTCTACACCTTCATCTCGCGCACCATGCGCCGTCGCGTCGTCGCCGTCCCGTTCGTGGTCTTCTTCGCGGCGCTCGAGGGCATGTTCTTCCTCTCGAGCCTCACGAAGTTCACCCACGGCGGCTACGTGACCGTGCTGATGTCGCTCGCCCTGTTCCTCGTGATGATCACCTGGCACCGCGGCACCGCCATCGAGCGCTCGCAGACCGTCTACCTGCACGCGACCGACTACATCACCCAGCTCGACCGCCTGCGCCACGACCTGTCGATGGACTCGCTGGCCTCGAACCTGGTCTTCCTCACCAACGACTCCTCGCTCGACAGGATCGACCGCGACCTGCTCTACTCGATCCTCGACAAGCAGCCCAAGCGCGCGGCGTGCGCCTACTGGTTCGTGAACGTCCGCGTCACCGACGACCCCTACACGAACCGCTACGTCGTCAACAGCTTCGGGACGAACTTCGTGTTCAAGGTCCAGCTCCAGCTCGGCTTCCGCATGAACCAGAACATCACCGCCTACCTCAACCAGATCACCCACGACCTGGTCGAGAGCGGCGAGCTCGCCCCGCAGCCGCACTCCTACTCGATCTACAAGAACCCCGGCCCCGTGGGCGACTTCCGCTTCTGCCTGGTGCGCAAGCAGATCTCGCAGGAGAGCGAGCTGTCGACCGTCGACTACATGCTGCTCAAGCTGAAGTACATGATCCGCACCGTGTGCGGCTCCCCGATGCGCTGGTACGGCCTCGAGAACTCCTCGGTGATCATCGAGTACGTGCCCCTGTTCCGCTCCTCCCGCCAGCTCCCGCGCCTGGACCGCGTCTCCCTCGAGGACTTCAGGAGCGCCATGCTCAGGCGCGAGCGAAGGCGCGAGCTCGAGGCGCAGGAGGAGAGCGACATCTTCTCGCGCGACGTCAGGTCGTCGCGCGAGGAGGGCGCCAGGGAGCTCATCGGCGGCGACACGGCCGTGTTCGAAGCGGTGCGCGCCGACGAGGAGGACGAGGACGACGAGGAGGAGTAGGCGCGCCTCCGGGCGCGCCCTCGCCTAGGCGGGACCCCTAGGCGAGGGCGCGCTCGATCCAGCGGGCGACGCCGGCCTCGTCGCAGCTCGCGGTGACCTCGTCGGCCGCCGCGAGCGCCTCCGCCGAGGCGTTGCCCATCGCGACGCCGCGCCCGGCGGCCTCGAGCATGCTCACGTCGTTGAGGTTGTCGCCGAAGGCCACGGTCTCGCCCGGGTCGATGCCGAGGTGGGCGGCGAGCCAGGAGAGCGCCGCCCCCTTGCTCGCGTCGGCCGCGGCGACCTCCACGTTGCGCGCCGACGAGCTCGCCCACGACAGGGCCGGGTCGGCCTCGGCGCAGGCGACCATGGCCTCCCGGTCGGCGGGGTCGCGCCAGAACATCGTGACCTTCTCCACCTCGTCGCGCCCCTCGAGCAGCTCGGGGACGGTGACGTCCACCTGCGTGCGCATCCTGCGGAACCCGGCGCACATGACCGGGTCCGGGATGAGGCGCTCGAGGTGCTCGTAGCGGAAGCGCTCGGCGTAGGCCACGCCGTCGAGCATGACGTCGAAGGTGATCTCGCGGTCCCGCAGGCGCTCGTAGAGGGCGAGCACGCGCTCCGCGGGCATGAGGCTGCTGCGCAGCACCTCGGCCCCGCCGTCGGCGAGGCGGCACACGCGCGCGCCGTTGCAGGTGATGGCGTAGTGGGTCGCCGGCGACTCCATCGCCGGGCGCGGCACGGCCGTGACGGGGCGCCCCGAGGCGGGCACGAACTCCACGCCGCGCTCGGCGAGCAGCTCGAGGGCGCGCACGTTGTCGGCGGGCGGCTCCCCGGACGAGGCCAGGAAGGTCCCGTCCATGTCCGCGCAGACGAGGCGCACCATCACTCGGGGGCCGCGCTGATGGCGGCGACGCGGGTCGAGATCGGGCTGTACGAGGGGTGCTTCTCCATGTGGGAGCGGTAGGCCGGGCGGATGATGCGCGCCGCGCCGTAGAGCTCCTCCATGCGGTGGGCGACCCAGCCCGCCATGCGCGCGATGGCGAACAGCGGGGTGTGCAGGTCGCTCGAGACGCCGAGCATGTCGTAGACGAAGCCGGAGTACAGGTCGATGTTGGCGCACAGGGGCTTGTCGACCCCGCGCGTCATCGCGACGATGCCGGGCGCGAGCCGCTCGATGCTCTCGATGAGGGCGAAGCGGTCGTAGCAGCCCTTCTCGCGGGCGAGCCGCTCGGCGTAGCGCTTCACGATCACGGCGCGCGGGTCCGAGAGGGTGTAGACGGCGTGCCCGATGCCGTAGATGAGGCCCTTGCGGTCGAAGGCCTGGCGGTTGGCGATCTTGGCGAGGTAGTCCTCGACCTCGCCGTCGTCCTCCCAGTTGCCCACGTGCCGGGCGACGTCCTCGACCATCGCGCCGACGCGCTCGTTGGCCCCGCCGTGCTTGGGCCCCTTGAGCGAGCCCATCGCCGCGGCGTAGGTGGAGTAGGCGTCCGTGCCCGAGGAGGACAGCACGCGGCAGCTGAACGTCGAGTTGTTGCCGCCGCCGTGCTCGGCGTGGAGCATGAGCATGACGTCGAGCATCATGGCCTCGTCGCGGGTGAAGCCCTCGTTGCCGCGCAGGACGTCGAGGATGGTCTCGGCCATCGAGTAGCCCTCGCGCACCGGCGGGACCACGAGGCGACGCTTGTCGGCCTGCGCCTTCATGGCCGAGTGCGCGATCGCGGCGATGCGGGGCAGGCGGCCCAGCAGCGAGAGCGCGACGTCGATCTCGTGCTGGGGCGTGGTGTCGTCCGGGCTCTTGTCGAAGGCGTAGAGCAGCAGCGAGGCGCGCTGCAGCACGTTCATGATCGAGGTGGACGCCGTGGCGCGCGGGAAGATGTCGAGGTAGCCCACGGGCAGCGAGCGGCGCGCGTCGATGCGGGCGTTGTAGTCGTCGAGCTGGCGCTGGGTGGGCAGCTTGCCCGTGACCAGCAGGTAGCTGAGCTCCTCGTAGCCGAAGCGGTCGTCGGAGTGGGAGCCCTCGACGAGGTCGTCGATCGAGTAGCCGCGCACGAGCAGCTTGCCCTCGCAGGGCACCGGCCTGCCGTCGACCTTGTTGTAGCCGCGGACCTCGGAGACGGTCGTGAGGCCCACGAGGACGCCCGAGCCGTCCTTGTTGCGCAGGCCGCGCTTGACGTCGTAGAAGTCGTAGAGGTCGGGCGGGATCTTGTCGATGGCGCTGTAGCCCTCGTAGAGCTGGTCGCTCACGGGCGGGCGGCCGAGCAGCTCCGACGGCATGGGGCTGGTGTCCATGCGGCGCACGAGCGCGGAGGTGTCCGCGGCGGTGAGGATGGTGCCGAACGCCTGGCTGGCGATGTCGCTGAGCACGGGGCGCCTCCTACCTGTCCAGGGGGCGACTGGGGCGCCGCGGCGCGGCGCGCATTCTGTTCTTCTACCCGTTCGGAGCGGAGCCTAAGCGCGGGCGGCGGCGAGCACGCCTAGAGGCGGTACATGAAGTTGAAGACGTCCTCGCGCTGGAAGGTGATCTGGACGCCCAGGTCGTCCGAGAGCGAGCCGAGCTCGCCGGCGACGTCCTGGAAGCTCGCGTCGGAGGGCGCCAGGTCGACGATCATCGTCATGGTGAAGACGCCCTGCAGGATGGTCTGCGAGATGTCGAGGATGTTGACGTCGTGGCGCGCGAGCGCGCCGGCGACGGCGGCGACGATGCCGGACCGGTCGGAGCCGAGGACGGTGACGACCGCCCGCTCCCTCGTGGCCTCTTCGGTGCTCGCCATCTCTCTCCCTCCGTCGGCGTCGTGCGATACTGGGACGCAGCCAGCAGCTTCCCAGTCTATCGGAAAAGGAGAATCGCATGCTCGACTTCGAATGGATGTCCCCCACCGAGTTCGTCTTCGGCCGCGACGCCGAGTCGAAGGTCGGGCCCTGGGTCCGCGACCACGGCTACAAGAAGGCCATGGTCACCTACGGCAAGGGCTCCGTCGTCAAGAGCGGCCTGCTCGACCGCGTGAAGGCCTCCCTGGAGGCGGCCGGCGTCGACTACGTCGAGCTCGGCGGCATCCGCCCCAACCCCGAGGTCACGACCGCCCGCGAGGGCATCCGCATCGCCAAGGAGGCCGGCGTCGACGTCATGATCCCGGTCGGCGGCGGCTCCACCATCGACTGCTCGAAGGCCATCGCCGTCGGCGCCCTGTACGAGGGCGACGTGTGGGACCTCTACGACGCCCGCGTCGACGCCACCCCGCAGGCCGCCCTTCCGCTCGCCGTCGTCCTCACCATCCCGGCCGCCGGCTCCGAGGCCTCCAACTCCTCCGTCCTCTCCAACGACGAGCTCGGCCTCAAGGAGGGCACCAGCGGCGACTTCAACCGCCCGAAGGTCGCCTTCATGAACCCGGTCCTCACCGAGACCCTGCCGCCCTACCAGACGGCCGCCGGCATCACCGACATGTGCGCCCACATCTTCGAGCGCTTCTTCTCCGACACCGGCGACACCCCCGTCTCCGACGGGATCTCGCTCGCCCTGCTGCGCGCCATCCGCGGCGCCGCGTACCGCGTGATGCGCGACCCGCACGACTACGACGCCCGCGCCGAGATCATGTGGGCCGGCACCCTCGCCCACAACGGCATCTGCGCCCGCGGCCGCGCCGAGGACTGGATGAGCCACGGCCTCGAGCACGAGCTGTCCGCCTCCAAGACCGAGGTCACCCACGGCGCCGGCCTGGCCGTGATCTTCCCGGCCTGGATGCGCCACGTCGCCCACGTCGACCCGCGCCGCTTCATCCAGCTCGGCCGCGAGGTCTTCGGCCTGGTGACCACCGGCGACGACATGGCCGACGCCATGGCCGCCATCGACGCCGTCCAGGGCTTCTTCTGCGACCTCGGCATGCCGCGCTACCTCGACGACTTCGGCTTCGTGCCGGCCGACATCGAGGAGATGATCCCGCGCTTCATCCAGATCAAGGGCGGCCAGTGGCCGGTGGGCAGCTTCATGCCGCTCGCCGAGGACGACGTCCGCGCCATCTACCTGTCCGCCTTCAAGCCGACCGAGTAGGGTGGGGCTGCGCGTCATAGTCTCCCCCGCCAAGCGGATGCGCCCGGGTCGCGACGAGGTCGCGGCCCGGGCCGTCCCCTCTCTGACGGGGCGGTCGCGCGAGCTGCTGGCGGCGCTGCTCGCGATGGGCGAGGGGGAGCTCCGGCGGCTCTGGAAGGTGGGTGACCGGCTGCTCGCCTCCTGCCTGGCAGACCTCGCCGCGCTCCGGGAGGCGGGCCTCCCGGGCGACGCGGACGGGCTCGCCCGGCCCTCGGTCGCGCGCCTCGCCTCGCCGGCGCTGCTCTCCTACGACGGCATCCAGTACCGCTCCATGGCGCCGGACGTCATGACCGACGGCGAGCTCGCGTGGTGCCAGGAGCACCTGCGCATCCTCTCGGGCCTCTACGGCTGCCTGCGCCCGCTCGACGCCGTGCTGCCCCACCGCCTCGAGATGGGTGCGCGCCTCGCGGTCGGCGCCGCGCGCGACCTCTACGGCTTCTGGGGCGACGCGATCGCGCGCGAGGTGGTCGCGGGCGAGGGGGAGCCCGTGGTCGCCAACCTCGCGAGCGTCGAGTACGCCCGCGCCGTCCTCCCTCGCCTGCCCGAGGGCGTGCCCGTCGTCACCTGCGTGTTCGCCGAGGAGGTGCGCGACGGCAGGCCCGTCCAGCGGGCCACGGCGGCCAAGGCGGCGCGCGGCAGCATGGTGCGCTGGATGGCGGAGCGCGGCGTCCGCGACGCCGGCGAGCTCGCCTCCTTCGACGTGGGCTACCGGCTCGAGCCCGGCCTCGGGGAGCCGGGGCGCCTCGTCTTCCTGCGCGACGCCCGCTGACGCGCGGCGCGCGCCCGCGGCCGTCGGGGCTATCGTGTGGGGGGGGGACGGCGACGACGGGAGGCGCTCGATGGGCGAGACGGACGAGGCGCGCGGCGCGGGGACGACGAGGCTGCCGGCGCGGCAGGTGCTCGCGGTCGGCGTCGCCCTCTTCTCGATGTTCTTCGGGGCGGGCAACCTCATCCTGCCGCCCCTGCTGGGCGTGCAGGCGGGCTCCGCCGCGCTCCCGGCCACCGTCGGCTTCCTCGTCGCGGGCGTCGGCCTGCCCGTGCTCGGGATCGTCTCGGTCGCGCGCGCCGGCACGGTGCGCGAGCTCGCCGCGCGCGTCCACCCCGTCTTCGCCCGCGCGTTCGTGGCCGCCGTCTACCTCGCGATCGGCCCCTGCCTCGCCATCCCGCGCACCGCGTCGACGGCCTTCGAGATGCTCGAGCCGCTCCTGCCGGCGAGCGTGCCCGTGGGCGCGGCGCGCCTCGCCTTCTCGGTGTGCTTCTTCGTCGCGGCCTACGTCCTCGCCATGCACCCCGGCAGGATCACCCGCCTGCTGGGCCGCGTCACCGGCCCGGCGCTGATCGCCCTCGTCGTCGCGGTCGTCGCCTCGGCGCTGCTCTCCCCCGGCGAGCCCGTGGGCGCGCCCGTCGCCCCCTACGACGGCGGCGCGGGCGTCCAGGGCTTCCTCACCGGGTACCAGACGATGGACCTGCTCGCGTCGCTCACCTTCGGGATCGTGATCGCCGAGAACGTCCGCGGCCTGGGCGTGGGGGGCGAGCGCGGCGTGACGCTCGAGGTGTGCCGCGCGGGCGTCGTCGCCGGCGTGCTGATGACGCTGCTCTACGGCGGCCTCGCGCTCGTGGGCGTGCGCCTGTGCGAGACGATGGCCGGCGCGGGCAACGGCGCCGAGGTGCTCACGACCTCCGCCACGCTGCACTTCGGGCCGGCGGGAACGGTGGTGGTCGCCCTCATCTTCCTGCTCGCCTGCCTCAACGTCTGCATCGGCCTCACGAGCTGCTGCGGCACCTACTTCGCCGGCGAGCTCCCGCGCGTGCCCTACCGCGCTTGGGCGGCGGGCTTCGCGGCCTTCTCCTGCGCGCTCGCGAACTTCGGGCTCGACGCCATCCTCGCCTTCTCCGTGCCGCTGCTCGGCGCGCTCTACCCGGTCGCCATCGTGCTCGTCGTGATGGGGATCGCCCGGCGGGCCTGCGACCGGCTGCCCCAGGTGTGGCCCTGGGTCGCCGGCGTCGTGGGCGCGGTGAGCGTCGCGGGCGCCCTGCGCGACGCGCTCGCCCCCGGGCTCCCCCTTCCGATCGACGCCCTGCCGCTCGCCGGGATCGGGCTGGGATGGGTGGTCCCGGCGCTCGTCGCCGCGGCCCTCGGCGCGGCCCACGCGCTCGCCGCCCGCCGGGACGGGTAGAAGGGACCCAGGGGACGGCTCCGGGGTACGGACGACGGGAGGACGGTCGCGATGCCGAGGTTCATGCGCGGGAGGATCGGGACGGACGAGCTGGGGGTCGTGCTGGCGGGCGTCGGCGTGGCCTGCCAGGTCGCCTCGAACGCGACGGGCTGGCGGGCCGCCTCGTGGGTCGCGGTCGGCCTGTGGATCTTCGTGCTGCTGCGCGCCCTCACCCCCGCCGCGGCCGCCTCCGGCGAGACGGCGGGCGAGGCGGGCCCGAGCGGCTTCGAGCGCTCGCGGCGCACCATCGGACGCATCTGGGCGGAGCGCAAGGAGAAGCGCCACTTCCGCTGCAGGAGCTGCGGGACCATCCTCTCGGTCCCGCGGGGCGTGGGGAAGGTGCGGGTCACCTGCCCCAAGTGCCACCACGTCACCGAGCGCAGGGCCTAGCGCCGGGACGTCCTAGGACTCGGCGTCCTGCTCCCCCTCGCGCTCCCGGAAGAGGCGCACGACGTCGTCGGCGGTCGTGCCGAGGGCGACGGCGAGCTCGGAGAGCGAGCGGTCCTGGGCGTCGCGCAGGATGCGCTCGTGGACGACGGAGGGCCTGCGCCCGTCCTCGTGCGCCCTGCGGATGCGGCGGCGGAACGTCTTGACGACGCGGACGGAGTCGCCGCAGGTCCCCTCCTTCAGGATGTGGCGGAAGTGCTGCTCCTCGACCATGCCGCTGTGGTCCGTGAAGTCGTCGACCTCGAGTGAGGGGTAGCCGTCGATCACGGCGAGGGCCTCGTCGCGGGAGAGGACGGGGCGCAGGCGGGACTCGGAGGCGACGGGGAAGCTGATCAGGAGCGAGTGGCGGTCCCCGACGGGCATCAGGCGGTAGACGGGGTTCGGCTCCTCGCTCACTCCCTCGACCCTGCAGACGCCCTGACCCGGATGAACGATGTACTCGCCCTTCTCGTACATGTGGACCTCCTCGACTTCCTTGGTCATGCATTGTATCATCCCAAGGTGCATTTCTTATGCCGCTATGGCATCCACCTGCTGTGATGCGATTCGGACGGGGGCTGGGCATGGAGCGCAGGACGGTCGTCGACATCCTCGAGGAGGTCGCCGCGGGCACGCTGGCGCCCGCCGAGGCGGCCTCGCGCCTCTCCGTCGAGCCCATCCGCGACCTCGGCTACGCGCAGGTCGACCTCCAGCGCGAGGAGCGCCAGGGGGTGAGCGAGGTGATCTACGGCGCCGGCAAGACCCCGGAGCAGATCGCCGGCATCGCCCGCGCCCTCGTCGCCGCCGGCCAGACGCACGTGCTCGCGACCCGCGTCTCCCCCGAGAAGGAGCGCGCCGTCGCCGGGCTGCTCGCCGGCAAGCTGGACTACGAGTACCACGAGGCCTCCGGGCTGATCGTCGTCGGCGGCGACCACGAGCCCTCCGGCATCGGCCGCATCCTGGTCGCCTGCGCGGGGACCTCGGACCTCCCCGTCGCCGAGGAGGCCGCCCTCACGGCCCGCTTCCTCGGCAACGACGTCGAGCTCGCGAGCGACGTGGGCGTCGCCGGCATCCACCGCCTGCTCGCGCGCGCGGACGACATCGCCTCGGCCAGCGTGATCGTCGCCGTCGCCGGCATGGAGGGCGCGCTCGCGAGCGTCGTGGGCGGGATGGCGAGCGCCCCGGTGATCGCGGTCCCCACGAGCGTGGGCTACGGCGCGAGCTACGGGGGGCTCGCCGCGCTGCTCGCGATGCTCAACAGCTGTGCCTCGGGCACCTCCGTCGTCAACGTCGACAACGGCTTCGGGGCGGGCTACCAGGCCCACCTGATCAACCACATGGGAAGGTAGGCGGGACCCTCCCCGCCCCTAGGACTCCTCCCGGCCCTCCGCGGCCCCGCAGCAGGACTCGATCCAGGCGAGCAGGTTCGCCACCGGGTCGCCCGAGCGCTCCGCCATATCGAAGCCGCGGTTCCACACGACCGTGAGCTCGCAGTCCTCCACCCCGTCGTAGGCCCTGAGGCAAGCGGCCAGGTCGACCTCCTGCACGAGCGTCGTCGCGTCCTGCTGGAGCCCGGTGTTGATGCGCCAGTGCGGCGCCACCTCCGCGAGCCCGAAGCCGTCGTTGGCGCCGGAGAGGTGGTAGAGGGGGTCGTACATGTCGCGGCGCGCCGCCATCCCGACGTCGAGCGAGTCGCGCAGGGCGAGGTCGGCGCGCCACTCCTCGGGAAGCCCCGCGTCCCAGTTCGAGAGCTGGGCGTAGGACTCCTGGTTGTCGTCGAGGAGCGTCGCCACGGTCGCGTCGTAGTGCAGCGACTCGGCCTCCTCCACGCCGAAGAGCTGGTTGGTGGACTGGTCGCGCGTCAGCGAGTCGAAGGCGCAGACGTCGCGGGTCGCCGGGCGGCAGTGGGCCGCGAGCGCGCTCAGGCTCGCCACCTGGGCCACGCCGTCCGCCTCGTCGTAGTCGAGCCAGTGGTAGTCGGCGTTGAGCTCGTCGAGGTACTCGGCGAGCGAGCCGTACTCCCGCGCGTCCTCGGACTCGGGCGCCTCGGCCTGCGACGCGGCGCCGGTCGTGCCGCCGCCCGGGAAGCCGGCGGAGAGGCGCGCCGTGCGGTCCACCGCGATCGGCGAGGACGAGGTCGCCACGAGGCCCGCGAAGGACTCCTCGGCGACGGCGAGCAGGTGGTCGTAGTAGCTGCCGGAGGAGAACACGGCGCCCGCCGTCTCGTTGAGCTCGAGCCTGCGCCCGTCGGCGTCGACGAGCCCCAGCCCGTTCAGGTGGGCGCCCCACGCCTCCGCGAGGTCCGTCGAGAGCTGGCGCGTGAAGGTCCCCTCCACGCGCGTGCCCTGGGCGTCGTACTGGCCCATCGCCCACTCGTAGGCGGCGTTCGCGTCGTCGGTGGGGATCACGGGGCACCAGCTCGCCGAGGCGAAGATCGCGTCGGAGACGCGCCTGCCCTCGCCGTCGCGGCGCGCGGCGCCGACCTCGTCGAGGTAGGCGTCGAACAGGGGCGAGTCGCCGGTGGCGCCCGCGAGCACGCTGAGCGCGCCGCCCGCCCCGTGGCCGGCGACGCACACCCGCTCGGCCGAGCCGGGGATGCGGCCCGCGTTGAGGCGCAGGAAGCGCACGACGGCCTTGAGGTCGACGAGCGCCCAGGGCGCGCCACCCACGATGAAGGTGTCCGTGGACGACTCGTAGGCGCTCGAGCGGCCGCGCAGGCCGGGATAGACGTAAACGAGGCCGGCGTCGAGGTAGTCGCCCAGGCCCTCGGGGTCGTAGGAGGCGGGCGACTGCTGCGCCGCGAAGTCGCCGGCGTTCACCGGCACGAGGATGGGCGCGGTCGCGGCCGTGTAGGCGCCCCGCGCGCCGTCCTCGCGGACCGAGCAGCTGTACACCTGGCCGTGCTCCTCGGCGTCGAAGTAGGAGCCGGGCACGTAGACGGCGAGCGTCTCGTAGAGCTCGGAGACCGGGTCGAGGCAGTAGGGCACCTGGAGCTGGTAGTAGACGTCGTTGTCCTCGTCGTAGCTCCACCGGCCCATGTCGATCTCGAGCCCGGTGGGCTCGGGACCCTGCTCCTGCGCCTCGGAGCCCGCGGCCTCGGTGGTCGCGGCCGGCTCGCCGCCCCCGTCGCCCGCGCAGCCCGCGAGGGCGAGTCCCCCCGCGACGCCTGCGAGCGCCAGGAACTCCCGGCGCGTGCAGCCGCCATGCCCGAACACGTCGCTCATCGCGTCCCCTCTCCTCGCGGTCGCTCAGGACTCGACGTCCGCGAGCTCCCCCAGGCGGACGATGTCATAGTACAGGCAGCGGTGGTCCGGGCCGATCGCGCGGTCCGCGTGGTGGTGGCCGAAGTACCACAGCTTGAACAGCAGGGCGTGCTCGAGGCCGTCGAACCACTCGGTGAGCCGGTCGGCGCCCTGCCGCACCTCCCCGTCGTAGCACGCCGGGATCACCGACGTCGCGCATTCGTGGGTTACGACGTAGTCGACCTTCCAGCCGCGCGCGTCGAGGTTCGCCCTCCCCCGCTCGAGCTCCTCGTCGCTCGGCATCTCCTGCGGCCACCAGCTCTCGCCCGGGACGCGCCAGGCACGGTCCACGGAGGTGCCGCCGCCCATCACGAACACCGAGGAGCCGTCCAGGTCGAACACCTCGCCGCGCATGAGGTGGATGACCGAGGGCGACACGCGGTGCACGAGGCCCCCGTGCCACTCCGTCACGGGCATCGAGGAGAGGGCCTCGTGGTTCTCGTGGTTGCCGTCGACGAACAGCGTGGTCCACGGGCGGTTCTCCAGCCAGTCGCGCCACCACAGCTCCTCGGCCCCGAAGTTCCACACCAGCCCGAAGTCGCCGGCGACGATCAGGTAGTCGTCCTTGGTGAGCGTCCTGCCGAGCGGGAACTGGGACGCCGAGAGCTTGTGGATGTCGGTGGGGCCGTGCAGGTCCCCCGTGACCAGGACGCCCATCCGACCTCCTCGCATCCGCGCCCGTGACCCACCCATTCTAGACGTGGGGCCATGTGCTAGGCTCAAGCGTTGCGAGGACGTTCACCGAGACGAGACGCGACGCCGGAGGCAGCATGGACCCCTTCAAGGACTTCGACCGCAGCCGCGAGGAGATCAGGGAGCTCGCCGACCAGGGACGCGAGGAGGCCGGTGAGCGCGAGCCCATCCCCGACGAGGAGCTCGACGACGAGGCCCGCGCCGTCCGCGAGCGCCTGCGCGCGGAGCGCCGCGAGAAGAAGCGCCGCGCCGCCCGGGCGATCAAGACGTTCTACATCGTGGTGCTCGTGGCCCTGATCGCCGCGATGCTCTGGGCATTCGTCGGCATCGGGTCGCGCAACGGCGAGGCGAGCGCCGCGGAGGCGGAGCAGACGATCCAGCGCTTCGCGAGGGCCTGGTACTCCGACTGGGAGTTCGAGGACGGCGAGCAGGTCGCCGTCGAGGGGGACGAGGTCGAGGACTTCCTCGTGGTCGGCAGCGACGCCCAGCAGGCCTGGGCCTCGCGCGAGGTCGACGCCGACTCCGTCTTCGCGCAGAAGGGCGACACCTGCTTCGAGACCTGCCTCGTGGCCCGCGACGGCGGCTCCTACACCCTCCAGGTGAGCTACTACGAGGCCGACGGCCCCGTCGACGAGGCCGCCTGGGACGAGATGCGCGACGAGGGCCCCGAGGAGGCCTCCTACGTGGTCGAGGTCGACCACACCGGCCAGATCACCGACGTGGAGGCGGCCGACTAGACGGACCCCGCGCGCTCGCGCCCCAGCCTCGAGCGCAGCCTCTCGACCCTGGCCTCCGCGGAGACCAGGGCGGCACCTTCCAGGGCGAGGGCGAGGTCCATCTCGCCCCGCGCCCATCGGGACGCGACCTCGAGCAGACGGAGCTCGCCCTCGAGCGGTTCGCGGTAGTACTCGAGGTTCAGGTAGTTGCCGCACGCGCCGACGGAACTGTAATTCAGGAGGCAGGCGTCCCGCGCGCCCTCCGGGGAACCCGGCGCCAGCGACCAGCCCCTCGCAGACATCCAGGAGCCGTCCCCGTCCCCTCGAGCCCGCCGGCAGGCGAGACGGACGTCGACGTCCCGGGCCTGCTCCGCACTCAGCACGTGGCCATGGGCAGCAAGTTCGGCGGAGTCCCAAAACTCCAGGCGGTCGAACACGAAGGGACGAGGTTCGCGGGACGTGCGGTCGATGACGATGTCCCCGCGCTTGAACGGGACGGGGATTTCGACGAACGAGAAGGCGAGGCGGCTCTCCACCGAGTCGTAGCCCGGACAGAGATCTGGGACCGTCACGTCGAGCACGCGAAGCCGGTCATCCAGCTCCACCCTCCCACGACGAAGCCCGTCGTCGACCGCGACCTTTTCGACCTGGTAGCGGTCGAACCGCGACGCCTTCCCGTCATCAGTCCTGATGGCGTCGACGCAGGAGGTGAAGCTCGAGAAGGGAATTCCCAGGGGATCGGTCGACAGGTTGACGACCCAGGGCGCGTGCTCGCACCTGCGGAACCCGACGGCCGACCTCGGCGCGAGCCGAGCCCTCGTCGGCAGGTAGACGTAGCCCTCGTCGTCACGCAGGAACCACCTCAGCGCGAGCCCTCGCACGTAGATGAGCTCCCTCAGGAACAGGTGTGCGCTCGCAGGCTCCTCGTACGGGTCCTGGTCGAGGGAGGACGAGCACACCGGGCAGTCCGGCATCGTGTCGACGATCCCCTGCCAGGCGTCGACCCTCTCCTCCAGGGTCGCCGCGTCGGAGAGCCAGACGACGTACGCCGCCTCCGCGGCGGTGAGCTCGCGTCCCGCGCCACGAAGATGGCGCTCGACGTCACGCGAGTTGAGGAACGAACGGACGTCCATGGATGCTCCTTCCGGTCTCTCCCGGCAACACCAGGCCCTCAGCGTGCATGGGATGGGACTCACGCATGTCGTCGACTCACCCGTCGAGCGCGAACCCCATGCCCCGGTAGGTCCGCACGGGATTGCCGCGCTCGAGGGCGGCGTGCTTGCGCCAGGCGGCATCCCTCCGACGAGCCTCGGCTCCGTCCGCACGCGCGCGCAGCAGCGCAGCGAGGCGTCGTGCGGCCTCCCTCCGGTTCGAGGCCTGCGAGCGCTCGCCGGTGCAGGTGACGACGATGCCGGTGGGAAGATGCGTCATGCGCACGCCCGTCTCCACCTTGTTCACGTTCTGGCCGCCCGGCCCGCCCGCACGGAGGTAGGTCACGCGCAGGTCGTGCGGCCCGATCCCCTCCTCCGGGCATTCCGGCTCGGGCAGCGCGGCGCAGGCGACGTACCAGTTCCTTCGCCGGTGGTGCGGGCGGAACGGGCTCCGACACACCCAGAGCATCGTCCCCTCCAGGAACGAGAGGTCGCCCGGACGGGCGAAGACGGCCGAGCGCAGGCAGCCGGACGTCCCCGCCGGCCGCTCCTCGAGCACCTCGGCGCCCGGAAGCTCCTCGAGCAGGGAGCGAAGGATGCCGTTGACGGCGAAGGCGCACTCGAGCGGCCCGCCGATGCCTGACGAGAGCTGCATGATCATGGCTTCGCTCCCTTCGCCCTGAAGTTGTAGAGCGGCCTGAGGACGTCGCGCACCTCCACCGTTTCACCGATCGCATCCCGCACCTGCTCGAGCGACCGGTAGGCGAACGGGGCCTCGTCGAGCGTCGCCACGCCCACGCAGCTCGTCCACACGTCGCGCACCTCGCGACGGTACTCGGAGACCGTGTGCAGGCCGGCGACGTCGCTGCGCCTGAGGACGCGGCCCGAGCCGTGCGGTGCCGACTCGTTCCAGTCCGCATTGCCGCGCCCGACCCCGAGGATCGTGCCGTCGCGCATGTTCGCGGGAATGAGGACCGCCTCGCCCGCCTTCGCCGAGATCGCCCCCTTGCGCAGGACGCCGTCGGCGGACACGTAGTTATGGATACAGGAGACCCAGCCATCCCCCTCGCGACGACGGTCGGGCTTCCATCCCATGGCGCGCAGGATGCCCCAGAGCATGGCGCGACGGCTCGACTCGGCGAAGCGGCAGGTCAGCAGGACGTCGGCCAGGTAGGCGTCGCGGCACGCGCCAGCGAGCCAGGCCAGCTCATACGGGGCGCTCTCGCCTCGCGAGGCGAGCTCCCTCTGGCCGGCGCGCATGTACCAATCGTGGACCTGCGCACCGAGGATCCTGCTTCCGCTGTGCACCATCAGCGCCAGGGCGCCGTCGGACGCGCGGGCGAGCTCGACGAAGTGGTTGCCGCCCCCGAGCGTGGCAAAGCCGTCGAGTGCCCGTCCCCGCTGCACGTGGGTGGCGCAACGCAGCCCGTCCAGCAGGTGGCTCGCGTCCTCGACGAAGGCGGGAGCGAGGCGAGCATGCGCGCGGGAGCCGAGGACGCAGGCGCGCACGACCTTGTCGAGACGGGAGAGCTCGAGGCCGCGGCGAGCCCTCACCCAGACGGCGGAGACGCCGCAGCCGACGTCGCTTCCCACCAGCGCAGGCATGACCCGCTCCCCGACGGTCATCGTCAGGCCCACCGGACCGACCGCTCCTGCGTGAACGTCAGGCATCACGACGAGCTTCGACCCGGCGCTCGCCGGCAGTCCGCAGACCATGCGGACCTGGGCCAGCGCGTGCGGGTCGACGGGAACACGGCCCCGCGCCACGTGGACCGCCGCCGTGGCGAACTTCCCCTCGACGCTCAGCATCTCGTCTCCGGCTTCCGAAAGCCGGGAGCTGTCGGCAGCACGATCGGGACGACGGGACGCTCCCTCGCCAGGGCCTCGAAGTCGCGCATGGTGACCACCTGCCGTTCGAGCAGGGCCCCGGCCACGGCGTCGAGCAGCCCCTCGTTCCTGACGACGAGCTCCACAGCCTTGCGTTGGAAGCGCTCCACCTCGGCTGCGACCGCTCGCTCGACGCCGGAGAGCAGCGACTCGGAGTCCTTCCGCCAAGCGTCGACGTGCAGGTCGAGCCCGTGCGCGCAGTCATCGGTGACGAGGGCGCTCACCACCCGGAACGCCGCGTCGAGGTCGGACGAGCACCCCACGTCCACCGCCCCGAGACAGTGCTCGACGGCCGTCTTGCCGGCGAGGAGCCTGATGACCTCGGCCTCGGCGCGTGCGAAGTCGTCGGGGGTTCCGGAGCGCCAGGACCTGGAGAACTTGGTGAACCCGCTGCTTCCCCCGTCCCCCTCGAGGGTGGTGGCGTAGACCATGCTTCCGGGGACGAGCGCCTCCCCGGCGACGACGTGCCCCGCCTCGTGGTAGGCGACCTGACGTCGCCTTCCGTCCGGCAGGTCCGCCGCCTCGTCCGATGAGCTCGCCCCACAGGGAGGAATACGTACCGAGTGGACGAGGGACAGCGTCGCCCGAACGAGGTCGTCCTCCGAGATGACGTCGCTCCGGCGGTACCCGGCGAGGAGCCCCGCCTCGTTGACGACCTCCTCGAGGGTCGCGCAGCTGTTTCCGTCGAGCAGCCTTGCCAAGAACTCGGCATCGGCATCGGCTACGCGGTGCTTGGAGGAGAGGTAGTGCTCGATGATCTCCCTCGCGTCGCGCTCCGTGGGAACCTCCACGCGGATCCGGTTGCCGAGACGTCCCTGCCTCAGCAGGGAATGGGGGAAGCGCCTGGTCCCGTTCGCCGTAGCCAGGACGAAGACGTCAGCGTCGCCGAGCTCGTCGATGCAGGACTGAACCGTCACGTACTCCTCGGCATCACGGCGCCCCTCGTCCTCGTTGGCGAACTTGTCGAGGTCGTCCAGGAAGACGATGGACGGCGCGTGTTCGACGGCCTCCTTGAACACGAGCTTGATGACCTCGACGAAGGCGCCGTCCGGGGCGTCCTTGCGGCACACGTAGGCCCTGCGGCCGCTCGCCTCGATGAGGCAGCGCGCCATGAGCGTCTTGCCCACGCCTGGCTTGCCGTGAAGGAGGAGGGCGCGCGGCGGGCGGACGCCGAGCTCGCGGTACCGCCCGGGGTTCCTGAGGACGTCCGCGATGCGCCTGAGCCCGTCCTTCTCCTCCTCGTATCCGACAATCGAATCGAACGCGTCCATGGAACCTTCCTCTCCGCAGCCGGGGCTTCGTCTCGCCGATGGAGGATAGGAGGCGCGATGGGACGAATGCGCCCCATCGAGGGAGCCATCATGCAGCCGGGACGACGCCGTGGGGAGGGATGGCATGTTCGAGATCGAGGGAGCGTGCGCGACGGCGCGCTGCTACGCCACGAGCATCGAGGACGAGGCGGTCGAGCAGGTCCGCACAATGTGCGACCAGGAGTTCGCCCGCGGCGCGAGCATCGCCGTGATGCCGGACGCCCATCCGGGCATGGGCTGCACCATCGGGACGACGATGACCGTCGCCGACAAGGTGGTCCCCAACCTCGTCGGCGTCGACATCGGCTGCGGCATGTACACGGTGAGCGGCGGGCGCGGCCCGATCGACATGGCGAGGCTCGACGAGGCCTGCCACTTCGTGCCCTCGAGCAGGGACGTGTGGGAGGGGCGGCTCGAGCGCTTCCCGCTCACAGAGCTGCGCTGCCACCGATCGCTCAGGGACACCAGACGCCTCGGGCGCAGCCTCGGCACGCTCGGAGGCGGCAACCACTTCATCGAGGTCGACCAGGCGCCCGACGGCGAGCAGTTCCTCGTCGTGCACACCGGGAGCCGCAACCTCGGCACCCAGGTCGCCGGACACTACCAGCGCCTTGCCGTCGACCTAGCCCGCGGCAAGGGCGAGCTGCTCGACCGCCGCGAGGAGGTCATCGCGCGCTACAAGTCCGAGGGCCGCCGCGGCGAGATCAAGGCGGCGCTCAGGGAGCTCGAGCGTTCCTTCGAGGCTCGCGAGCCCTCCGTCCCCGAGGACCTCTGCTGGGTCGAGGGGCGCTGGCTGGACGACTACCTACACGACATGGGCGTGAGCCAGCGCTTCGCCCGGCGGAACCGCGAGCTGATCGCGCAGGTGGTGTGCGAGCACGCCGGTCTGCGCGCGGGCGACGCCTTCCACACCACGCACAACTACATCGACCTCGACGAGGGCATCCTGCGCAAGGGGGCCATCGCCGCGCATGCCGGCGAGCGCGTGCTCATCCCCATCAACATGCGCGACGGAAGCGTGCTCGCCGTGGGGAGGGGAAACCCGGAGTGGAACTGGTCGGCGCCGCACGGCGCCGGGCGCCTCCTCTCCCGCACCGAGGCGCGACGCCGCCTGAGCATGGCGGACTACGTGGCCGCAATGGAGGGCGTCTACACCACCTCCGTGCGCGAGGGGACGCTCGACGAGGCGCCCATGGCCTACAAGTCCATCGAGGACATCATCGGGGCCATCCGCGACGCGGTCGACGTCGTCGCCGTGCTCCGGCCCGTCTACAACTTCAAGGCGTGAAGCCAGCGGCATGGCTGGGATAATGCGGCCAGACGACACCCATGGAGGAGGTCTGGGCATGAACCCGCACCAGCCGAAGAAGATGCTCATACTCGACGTCCTCGACATCCTGCGCAGGCGCAGCGACGAGGAGCACCGCTTGAGCCTGAGCGACGTCGTCGGGCTGCTGGAGCGCGACTTCGGCATGAGGGCGGACCGCAAGGCCGTCGCTCGCAACATCCAGGACCTCGTCGACGAGGGCTACCCCATAGGCTTCCGTGAGGTGCCGCGCGCATCGCGCGATCCCAGGACTGGCGAGGAGCGCTCGGCCAACATCGTGACCGACTACTACTACGAGCACGAGTTCACCGAGGGGGAGCTGCGCCTGCTCATCGACGGCCTCATCTTCTCGCGCCACATCGCCCCCAGGCAGCGAGGGGAGCTCATCGAGAAGCTCGAGGGGCTGTCCAGCGTCCACTTCAGGTCGCACGTACGGCACGTGAGCGCCATGCCCAAGGACCGGACGGACAACAAGCAGCTCTTCTACACCATCGAGCTGCTCGACGAGGCCATAAGCCGCAAGCGGAAGGTCTCGTTCAAGTACCTCTCCATCGGAACGGACAAGCAGGCGCACCCGCGCCGCCGGCCCGACGGCACCGAGCGCGTCTACGTGTGCACGCCCTACCAGATGGCCGTCAACGAGGGGAAGTACTACCTCATCTGCAACTACGACAAGTACGACGACGTCACCAACTACCGGATCGACCGCATCATGGACCTGGAGGTCCTCGAGGAGTCCGGCAAGCCGTTCGCCTCCCTCGGCACGGCCGACGGCAGGAGCCTCGACCTCGGAAGGTACATGCGCGAGCACATCCACATGTACGCCGGCGGCACCGTGCGCGTGACGTTCCGGATCGTGCGCCGCATGGCGGGCGACATCGTCGACATCTTCGGCGACGGCGTTCGCTTCTTCAACGAGACGGACGACCACGTGGACGTGGAGGCGCTGGTGAACGAGGACGCCATGGTCCGCTTCGGACGCAGCAACGCGCCGGACGTGGTGGTGCTCTCGCCGCAGCGGCTAGTAGATGAAATCGGCCGGCAGCTGCATGCAGCTGCGGAGGCGTACAAGTAGGTAGGCCGAGCCACGAAGGAAGGGACATCTCGCATGAAAGCCAATTCACTAACGCAACTAAACCGGGACCACTGCTGGCGAATCTACTCTCACTTGGAGGAAATGACGACGAAGCTAGCGGAATATGCCGGTATTGGAAGCGAAGAGCTGGAGAGGTACTTTGTGCCCCTTTGCCAAGAGGACGAATGGCCGGGTGAACTCCTCGGTGTCACGGAGAAGCCCCGCCAGCTCGAGAACGAAGAGGCTGTCATGTGGCAGTTTGCACGCTCTCTGCAGAATGATGGTCGAATGTCTCGAGCAGTCGGCCTCCACGGCAGACGTGACAGTGACCATGAGCGCAGATTCAAGGAAATGGGTCTGCTCGACGTACACAATGTCTGCGCCACCTACGGAGACGGAAGATCCCCCGACAAGGTAAACGAGCTCGTCTCTAGGCTATGCCCCATCCTTAGCAAGCAAGACAACGACTATCTGCGTCGATATGCCAAAGGGCTAATTCAAGCAGCCAACTATCTCAAGGCCGACGGGCTCGACGAGATAAATTGGGCTATAACTATAAAACCTGAAGACAGCGACGACATCCCCGCCGAAGTGAACAAGGTGGCAAATTCCATTCGTCGAAAGGTCCACGGCCTCGGCATTGCCCTGTCCCGTGACTTCCTAAAGGAATGTGGCTGCATTTGGACGGCGAAGCCAGATGTCCACCTCGTCGCCGCTCTAAAGCAGATAAACGACATCGCAACAGAAGCCAATGTAGGCGAGAACTTCGACCCCGAACATAGGGTAAGGGCTGCAAACCGATTCTGCGAAGTCGTCTACTCCCTTGCCATGGGAGCTCGCTCCAAGGCGGGCGATCAGGCTCGACGCATAACTCCCTATAGAATCGACAAGATGATCTGGCTCATCTGCACAGGAAACTTCTACCTTGAAGGTAAGTCCGAAGAGCGGGAATCTCGGAAAGACGGAGTTCACGACTATCGTGACATACTCGTTCGCTACCTGAACAAAGCGGATACCACCTAAAGCCGAAGTTATCCCACCACCGGACATCAGCAGGCTTGCAAACAGCTCATCAAAAGGCTTGAGAGATCCAGGCCTGAATCGCAATACAACGGCCTTGTCCCAGCTCATCAAACGTTCATCACACGGCTTGTCGATACCCTCGTTATGAACTGTGAAGCGAATGTAGAGCCAAGCGGTGATTGGCCTGGCATTTGAGCTCGCCGATTGCTTTCCCCTTCG
>CAOJNB010000007.1 GCA_948439405.1 uncultured Coriobacteriaceae bacterium
GCACTCGTCGGCGTAGGCCTTCTCGGACTTGCAGCCGCGCACCGGGCAGCGGCCCTGGACCTGGCGGCCGTTGAGGAACTGGCCGGCCTCGACGTCGTAGAACTGGCGGGTGCTCATCTTCCGGAGGAAGCCGCGCTCGTGCAGGCGGCGGATCACCTCGTCGGTGAGGCGGGCGTGGACCTCCGCGGCCGGCTCGAGGCCGCTCCCGGCGTACAGGTCGAGCGAGACGCCGTAGGCGTCGAGCGCCGCGGCCTGGGACTCGTGGAAGGAGCGGACGTAGTCGAGGATCGAGCCCTCGTACCCCTGCTCGCGGACCTTGCGGTAGCCCTCCATGATCGGCGAGCCGTAGCAGTCCGTGCCGGAGACGAAGACGACGTTGTCCGCGCCGATGCGGTCGCGCAGGAAGCGCGCGGTGAAGTCCGCGGGGACGAACACGCCGGCGACGTGGCCGAAGTGGAGGTCCTTGTTGCCGTAGGGCATGCCGGCGGTCACGACGGCGCGCGCCGGGAAGCTGGGGCGGTTCTGTGGCATGGGATTCCTTCGGGTACCGAGACGTCTTTCGAGCACGTCGATTATCACACACGCGAGCGGCGGGCGACGCCCTCCCATGGCCTACCCTTATGGGGACTGCGTACGTCCGACGACCTGGGAGGTTTCATGGACAGGGACTATCGGGGCCTGCGAAACGGCAGCGACATCCGCGGGGTGGCGCTCGCCGGCGTCGAGGGCGAGGAGGTCAACCTCACCCCCGAGGCGGCGCGCCGCCTGGCGCAGGGCTTCGTCGCGTGGCTCTCCGAGCGCTGCGGCCGGCCCGCGACCGAGCTCACCGTCGCCGTGGGGCGCGACCCGCGCCTGTCCGGGGCGGACCTGCTCGCCGCCTTCGAGGAGGGCGCGCTCGAGCTCGGCGTGCGCCTCGTGGACTGCGGGCTGGCCACCACGCCGGCGATGTTCATGACGTGCGTCCTCGAGGGCTTCGAGGCCGACGGCTCCTGCATGGTGACCGCGAGCCACCTGCCCTGGAACCGCAACGGCCTCAAGTTCTTCAGCCGCGACGGCGGCCTGGAGAAGGAGGACATCGGCTGGATCGTCGAGGCGGCCGGCTCCGACGCCCGCCTCGCCGCCCTGCCGCGCGCCGAGGGCGCGGTCGAGCGCCGCGACGTGCTCGGCCCCTACGCCGCGCACCTGCGCTCCATCATCCAGGCGCACGTGGGCGGCGAGCGCCCGCTGGAGGGCCTCTCGATCTGCGTGGACGCGGGCAACGGGTCGGCGGGCTTCTACGCCACCGACGTCCTCGAGCCGCTCGGCGCCGACGTCTCGGCGAGCCAGTTCCTCGAGCCGGACGGCTCGTTCCCCAACCACATGCCCAACCCGGAGAACGCCGAGGCGATGGCCTCCGTCTCGGCGCGCGTGCGCGAGCGCGGCTGCGACCTGGGCGTGATCTTCGACACGGACGTGGACCGCGCGAGCGCCGTCGACGCCGCGGGCAACGAGATCAACCGCAATGCGATCATCGCGCTCGCCGGCGCCCTCGTCGCCGAGACCCATCCCGGCACCACCGTGGTGACCGACTCGGTCACCTCCGACGAGCTCCACGAGTTCCTCGAGGGCGAGCTCGGCCTCAGGCACCTGCGCTACCAGCGCGGCTACCGCAACGTCATCAACAAGATGTGCGAGCTCAACGACGAGGGCGTGGACTGCCAGCTCGCCATCGAGACCTCGGGGCACGCCGCCTTCCTCGAGAACTACGCCCTCGACGACGGCTCCTACCTGGCGACCCGCATTATCGTGAAGGCCGCCAAGCTCGCCCGCGAGGGCCGCACGATCTCCGACCTGCTCGCGGGTCTCTCCGAGCCCGCTGAGTCCGAGGAGGTGCGCATGGGCATCGCCGGCGAGGGCTTCCGGGCCACGGGCGACCGCGTCCTCGCCGACCTCGACGCCTGGGTGCGCGGCGAGGGCGCCGCGCTCGCCGCCGCGCGCGGGATGGAGCTCGAGGTCGTCGAGCCCAACTACGAGGGCATCCGCGTCGCCGTCTCCGGCGACGTGCGCGGCTGGTTCCTGCTGCGCAAGTCCTTGCACGACCCCCTGATGCCGCTCAACGTCGAGTCCTCGGCCGAGGGCGGCTGCGCGGCCATCCGCGCCCTGCTGCGCGAGGCGCTCGCCGGCGAGGAGGGACTCGACGTCTCGGGCCTGTAGGGCCCGGAGGAGAAGGACGACCCGGGGGAGGAGCCCCCGGTAGGGAGGACCGATGATCTGCGAGCGCGACGGCAAGATCTGGCGAGAGGACGACAAGGAGCTGCTCTGCATCGAGCCGTGGGGCCCGGACGCGGTGCGCGTGCGCGCCACCCAGTGCCGTGGCTTCAACGACGAGGACCTCTCGGCGCTGCTGCCCCCGGCGCCGAGCGAGTCCAGCGTGACCGAGCGCGACGGCAACTGGGTGCTCGAGAACGGGCGCATCCGCGCGATCCTGCTCTCGAACGGCAGGATCGTCTACGAGAACGAGCGCGGCGAGGTGATCCTCGAGGAGTACCAGCGCATCCGCAAGCTCGCCCAGTTCGGCAAGGAGACGATGAAGGAGTTCAAGAGCTCCCTCAAGATCCTCCCGCGCGCCTTCCGCCCCGTCTACGGCACCGACAACTACCGCCTCGAGGCCCGCTTCGAGCCCCAGGAGGGCGAGAAGATCTTCGGCATGGGCCAGTACCAGCAGCCCTACCTCGACGTGAAGGGCTGCACCCTCGAGCTCGCGCACCGCAACTCGCAGGCGTCCGTGCCCTTCGCCCTCTCGAGCCGCGGCTACGGCTTCCTGTGGAACAACCCCGCGATCGGCACGGTGACGTTCGGCAAGAACATGACGGTGTGGACGGCCGAGACGACCAAGCAGCTCGACTACTGGGTGTGCGCCGGCGACACGCCCGCCCAGATCGTGGAGCGCTACGCCGACGCCACCGGCCACGCGCCGATGATGCCCGAGTTCGGCCTGGGCTTCTGGCAGTGCAAGCTGCGCTACCAGACGCAGGAGGAGCTGCTCGGGGTGGCGCGAGAGTACCACCGCCGCGGCATCCCCCTCGACGTGATCGTGATCGACTACTTCCACTGGCCGCACGCCGGCGACTGGTGCCTCGACCCCACCTACTGGCCGGACCCGAAGGCCATGGTCGAGGAGCTCGAGTCCATGGGCATCAAGCTCATGGTGTCCGTGTGGCCCACGGTCGACCTCGACTCGCCCAACTACCCCGAGATGGCCGAGCGCCGCATGCTCGTGCGCACCGAGGCGGGGCGCCGCGGCGGCATCCTGATGGGCGCCTGCCTGATCGACCCCACCAACCCCGACACCCGCTCCTACGTGTGGGACAAGATCAAGCAGGGCTACTACGACGCCGGCATCAGGCTGTTCTGGCTCGACGAGGCCGAGCCCGAGTTCAGCGAGTACGACTTCTGGAACTACCGCTACTGGCGCGGCACCGACCTCGAGGTCGGCAACGTCTACCCGGTAGACTACGCCCGCATGGTCTACGACGGCCAGCGCGCCGAGGGCCAGGAGGGCATCGTCAACCTGCTCAGGTGCGCCTGGGCGGGCTCGCAGCGCTACGGCGTGCTCACCTGGTCCGGCGACGTCGACTCCAGCTTCCGCGCCCTGCGCAGCCAGCTGCGCGCCGGCCTGAACATGGGGCTCTCGGGCATCCCGTGGTGGACCACCGACATCGGCGGCTTCCAGGGCGGCGACGTGCGAGACGAGACCTTCCGCGAGCTGCTCCTGCGCTGGTTCGAGTGGGCGACCTTCCTGCCCGTCATGCGCCTGCACGGCTACCGCGAGCCGGTCAAGGCGCCGCTGTCCGACCACGGCGGCGGCAAGCAGAACTCCGGCGCCGACAACGAGATCTGGTCCTACACGCCCGAGATGTACGAGGTCTTCAAGGCCCACATCGAGCTCCGCGAGCGGCTGCGTCCCTACACCCGCAGCCTCATGGCCGAGGCCCACGAGAAGGGCACGCCGGTCATCCGCCCGCTGTTCTACCAGTACCCCGAGGACGCCCACGCCTGGGACGTCGACGACGAGTACCTGTTCGGTCCGGACGTCCTGGTCGCGCCGATCCTGGAGGAGGGCGCCCGCGAGCGCGAGGTGTACCTGCCGGCCGGCTCGTGGCGCTGCGCGCTCGACGGCTCGGTGGTCGAGGGCCCGGCGACCGTGACCGCCCAGGCGCCCGTCGAGGCGATCCCGGTGTTCGTGCGCGCCGGCGCGCTCGAGGGCGTGCTCTAGGCCGCGCTCGAGGAACGAGAGGCGACGAGGAGGAGGAACGACCCATGGAACACGTCAGGCGGAGCCAGCTGGCCCTCTCGAACTTCCCGTACACGAAGTACAGCCTCGACTGGACGCTCGACTCGCTCGAGCGGATCGGCGGGCCGTGCATCGAGTTCTACGCGGCGCACCCGCACTTCGCGCTCGCCGACGCGACGCCCGCGCGCATCACGGCGCTCGCGCACAAGATCCGCAAGCACAACCTGCGCGTCGTGGACTTCTGCCCCGAGAACTGCAGCTACCCGCTGAACGCGGCCTCCGCCGACCCCGAGGTCGCGCGCCGCACGATCGACGAGTACGTCCGCGGCATCCAGACGTCCTCTGAGCTCGAGTGCCCGTACTGCCTGTTCTTCCCGGGGATCCCCCTCAAGGACGAGGACCTCGACGAGGTGTGGGACCGCTCCGTGGCGGCCTTCCGCTACCTCGCGGACTTCGCCGAGCCCTACGGCGTGACGCTGCTGCTCGAGTCCACGAAGGTCACGAGCTCGATCATCTACTCCACCGAGAAGCAGCTCGAGTTCATGGAGGCCGTCGGCGCCGACAACGTCGACTGCATGATCGACGTCACGAACTGCCTCGGCATCCACGAGACGCTCGACGAGGTCTACGACCGCCTCACGATTGACCACGTCAAGCACGTGCACTTCAAGAACGCCAAGGGCACGCCCGAGAGCTTCTCGGTGTGCACGCCGGGCGAGGGCTTCATGGACCTCGAGGGCCTCGTGCGTCGCCTCGACGCCGACGGCTACGACGGCTACTTCGGCTGCGAGGTCTTCAAGCCCTACTACTACGAGCCCGAGCAGGCGATGATCCAGTTCCGCGACTGGTTCGACGCCCTCGGCCCGGTGATGGACTGGTAGGGGAGCCCGACAGCCCCCTGCGCTTCGAGGCGCCCCCCGGCTCCGGTGCCGGAGGGCGCCTCCTTCGTCGGCGAGGGCTCTCGGACGGCGTAGGAAGCTCGCCCCATCCTGGCGAACGCGCCAGCTCGACCCGAGCTTCGTACGCCGGAGCCGCGTCCCGGGGCCGCCGCGCCCCGCCTGCGACGCACGAGAGAGGGGGCGCGCGGCCGAAGCCGCGCGCCCCCTCGCGTCAAGTCTCGTTCGCGGTCCGCCTACGCCTCGAGCACCTTGTTCAGGAAGGCCTGGGTGCGCGGGTTCTGCGGGTCGTCGAAAATCTGCTCCGGCGAGCCCTCCTCGGCGATCACGCCGCCGTCGATGAAGAGCACGCGATTGGCGACGTTGCGCGCGAAGCCCATCTCGTGGGTGACGCAGGCCATCGTCATGCCCTCGCTCGCGAGGCCGCGCATGACGTCGAGGACCTCGCCGACCATCTCGGGGTCGAGCGCGGAGGTCGGCTCGTCGAACAGCATCAGGCCCGGGTTCATGGCCAGGGCGCGCGCGATGGCGACGCGCTGCTGCTGGCCGCCGGAGAGGCTGCGGGGACGGGCGTCGGCCTTGTCCTCGAGCCCGACGCGCCTGAGCAGCGAAAGGGCCTTCTCCTTGGCCTCGGCCTCGTTCATGCGCTTGCGCAGGACCGGGGCGATGGTGATGTTCTCGAGCACGGAGAGGTGCGGGAACAGGTTGAACTGCTGGAACACCATGCCGACGTCCTCGCGCAGGGTGTCGATGTTCTTCGCGTTGGGGTCCATGAGGTGGCCGTCCACCTTGATGGTGCCCTCGCTGGGGGTCTCAAGGCAGTTGATGCAGCGCAGGAAGGTCGACTTGCCCGAGCCCGACGGCCCGATGATGCAGACAACCTCGCCCGGCATGATGTCGCAGTCGATGCCGCGCAGGACCTCGTTGTCGCCGAACCTCTTGTGGAGGTTGCGGATCTCTACCTTCGGCTTAGTCAAGGGACACCTTCTTCTCGAGGATGCGGGAGACGACCGTGAGCAGGTAGATCGTCACGAAGTACAGGATGGCGACCATGATCCACACCTCGAAGGAGCGGTAGGTGCGCGCGATGATCATCTGGCCCATGCGGGTGAGCTCGGCCAGGCCGATGACGCAGATGATCGACGTGTCCTTGATCGTGATGCACCACTGGTTGACCACCGACGGGATGCAGATGCGGATGGCCTGCGGCAGGATGATGCGCCAGGTCGTCTGGGCCGCGGACATGCCCAGGCTGCGGGCGGCCTCGCGCTGGCCCTTGTCGACGGCCTGGATGCCGCCGCGGAAGATCTCGGAGAGGTAGCCGCCCGCGTTCAGCGACAGGGCGATGACGCCCGCGGTGAACGCGTCGATGCGCACGCCCAGGACCCCGGAGACGCCGAAGTAGATGAAGAAGGCCTGGACCAGGAGGGGAGTGCTCCGAATGATCGCCACGTAGGCGCTGTTGAGCCAGCGAAGCGGCGGGATCTTGCTCATGCCGCACAGCGAGGCTGCGATGCCGAGCACCATGGCGATGAGGAGCGAGATGACGGCCAGCTGCAGGGTGAGGGCGAGGCCCTCCAGCAGCATGGGCATCGACTGCCCCATGAGTTCGAAGAATGACATAGGCGTGACTCTCTAACTACTCCTGGTCCAGACCGTTCGTTCGCGTACGGCTCTACTCGCCGAGGTAGGTGGCGACGATCTCGTCGTAGGTGCCGTCCTCGCGGATGTTGGTGAGGCCCGCGTTGAACATCTCGAGCAGCTCGGCGTTCTCGCCCTTCTTGACGCCGAAGCCGTACTGGCTGGCGAACTCGCTGTCGGTGCCGCAGTCGGCGATGACCTCGAGGCTGACGGAGCCGGTGGCGATGGCGTACTCCATGACCGGGGTGTCCTCGAAGCAGGCGGCGGAGTTACCGGTGCCGACCTCCTGGTACATCATGTCGGAGGTCTCGAAGGTGGTCATGGTGAAGCCGTACTCGTCGGCGATGCTCTCGGCCCAGTCGGCGCTCATGGTGCCGATCTTGACGGCGACGTTGAGGCCCTCGAGGTCCTCGAGGGAGGTGATGCCGGAGTCGGGGTCGGCGGCGCAGCACACGGTGGAGTCGAAGTACGGGTCGGAGAAGTCGAAGGTCTCCTTGCGCTCCTCGGTGATGCTCATGCCGGCGATGATGCCGTCGGCCTGGCCGGACTGGACGGCCTCGGTCGCGGCCTGGAAGCCCAGGGCGTCGAGGTCGACCTGGAAGCCCTGGTCCTCGGCGATGGCGTAGAGCATGTCGATGTCGATGCCGACGTACTCGTTGTTCTCGTCGGCGTACTCGAACGGGGCGAAGGTGGTGTCGGTAGCGATGGTGTAGGTCTCGCCGGAGGCGGCGGAGCCGGCGCTGCCCTCGTCGGCGGCGTCGGAGCCGGAGCTGCAGCCGGCCAGCAGCACGACCCCCGCGCCGGCCGCGGCGGTGGTGAGGAAGCTCCTCCTGGACAGGTTCGCACTGGTCTTCATCATGTCCTCCAACTCGTCGGTCGTCCGCACCCTGTGGCAGACGAATCCCTGTTCCACCCTAGGCGTCCCCGGCCCGGCCGCCTTCGGCGGGAGGGCTCTCGTAACTGGGGTTTTACCGATCCCAGGGGTGGGCCGAGCGGTCCGCGCGCGTCATGCGGCGACCGGTCAGTTTTCCTAAGTATAGGGATACGCGCCCCCGCGTGCTCGCGGGCGCCCCTGCTAGGCCCCCATGGCCTCCTTGATCGCGCGGGCGGCGGCCGCCGGGTCGTCGGCCTTGATGATGCCCGAGCCGCTGATCACGACGTCGGGCGCGGCGGCGACGATCTCGGCCATGGCGCCCGGCTTGACCCCGCCGCTGATCACGGAGAGGCAGCCCGAGCCGGGCGTGAGGTTCTCCTTGATGACCCTGAGCGCCTCGACGGGGGTGTCGATGGTGCCGAGCATGTCGTGGGCGGTGTGCACGGCGACCGAACCGACGCCGAGGGCCTCGAGCTCGCGGGTGCGCGAGGCGAGCTCCTCGGCGCGGATGCCGATGGTGTCGGCGCACACGTAGCCGTCGTAGCGGCCGGCCGCCTCGACGGCGCCGGCGACGGTGGAGTCGTTCGTGATGCCGAGCACCGTGACGACGTCGGCGCCGGCCTTGAAGCCGAGCTCGGCGATCGAGCGGCCGCCGTCCATGATCTTGGCGTCGAACAGGACGCACTTGTCGGGGTAGGCGTCCTTGAGCGCGCGGGCGGCCTGCGCGCCCTCGGCCACGACGAGCGGCGTGCCCACCTCCACGATGTCCACGTACGGGGCGACGAGCCGCATCATCGCGAGCGCGTCGTCGATGGTCTTCACGTCGAGTGCCACCTGGAGCTGCATGCCGTGTCCTCCTCGTGTCCGCGCCCCTCGGGGCGCCTCGTTCCCGCTACTGGAGCCGCTCCCACAGCGGACCCATCGTCTCGATCGCCGAGGCGAACGTCCCGAGCTTCCCGGCGTAGACGTCGGCGAGCGACGCGTCGGGCCCCACCACGGAGCCGGGGCGCACCATCGCCCGGACCGCCTCCTCCACGCTGCCGTGGACGCCGGCCGCCACGCTCGCGGTGATCGCGAGTCCGCGCACGCCCATCTCGTCGCCCTCGACGACCTCGATCGGCACCTGCAGGACGTCGGCGAACGTCTGCACCCACACGCGCGAGCGCGTGGCGCCGCCGGCCATGCGGATGCGCTCGGGCGGCTCGCAGCCCGCGAGCAGGTGCCCCATCTGCACCGCGTGGAACAGCGCGGCGCCCTCGTAGGCCGCCCGCAGGAGCTCCGCCTTGCCGGTGTCCGCCCGGAGCCCCAGGAAGGCGCCGGTCGCGAGCTTCGCGTCGCGCCACCCGCTCAGCAGCGGGAGGAACACGACGCGGGAGTCGCGCGGGTCCACGCCCGCGACCATCTCGCTGACGCGCTCGTAGAGGCCCTCCTCCGCGTCGCGGTCGAAGAGCTGGTCGAGCACCCACTCGAGCGACCCCGTCGAGCCGGGGTAGCCCTCCTCGACCTGGTAGAGGCCGGGCAGGGAGAAGACGGAGTTGAGCTTCACGCTGCCGTCTGTGACGGGTTCGCGGGCGAGCCGGACGTTGACGCCGTGCGTGCCGCAGATCATCGCGACGGGGCCCGGCTCGACGACGCCCATCGCGAGCACGGAGGCGTTGACGTCGAACATGCCCGCCGCCACGGGCGTGCCCTCGGCGAGGCCCGTCGCGCGGGCGGCCTCGTCGGTGACGCCGCCGACGAGCTCGGTGTCCCAGGCGAGCGGCGGCATCTTGTCGAAGGCCTCGGGGATGCCGTAGGCCTCGAACAGGCGCCGGTCGTAGTCGAGGGTGCGCAGGTTCACGAGGTTCGTCGTGCTCATGGCGGCCATGCCGTCGCGCGCGACCCCCGTGAGGCGGAAGTTGAGGTAGTCCTTCATCGAGAACACCCAGCGCGCCGCGTCGTAGGCCTCCCGCTCGTGGTCGCGGATCCAGCGCAGCTGGGCCTGGGGCTTGCCGGCGGACGACCCCTGGCAGACGAGCCCGTAGAGGGCCTCGTCCGTGCCGTCGGCCTTCCAGGCGCTCACGTAGGGCAGCGCGCGGGCGTCCGAGGAGGTGAGGCCGCGCCACACGGGGCGGCCCTCCCCGTCGACGAGGTAGGTGCCCTTGCCCTGGCCGGAGACGGCGACCACGGCGACGCGGCCGGCGTCCTCCCCGACGCCCTCGAGCAGGCGGCGCACCAGGCGGCAGTTGACCTGCCAGAGCTCCTCGAGGTCCACCTCGGCGGCCCGCGGCCGCGGATGGCGCACCACGTTGCGCTCGCGCTCGAGGGCGAGCTGCCTGCCCGCGGCGTCCACCAGGGCCGCCTTGACGTAGGTGCCCCCGTCGTCCACGCACAGCATCAGGTCGCGCCCCATGCGGACCCCCTTCCGGTCGCGGTCGGTCAGTCGGCGAAGGCCGCATCCAGGCGGGCCCGCAGGAAGCGGCCCGCGTCGGCGAGGCCCTCGCGCCACGCGTCGCGCCCGTCGTGCCAGAGCTCGCCGACGAACAGGCGCACGCCCGCGTCGCGCGCGGCGGCGGCGCCGGCGGCGAAGTCCACGCGGCCCTCCCCGTAGCGCATGTCGCGGTAGGTGCCGGCCACGGTCTCCTTGAGGTGCATCGCGAGGATCGAGCCCGCCCCGGAGGCGACCTCGACGCCGACGGAGCTGCCGTAGAGCTCGCAGGCGTTCGTGAGGTTGCCCAGGTCCGGGTAGACGCCGAGCCAGGGCGAGCCCACGAGGCGCACGTAGCTCATCGCCTTGGAGACGGTGTCCATGAACGGCGTCTCCATCGTCTCGAAGCCGCAGGAGACGCCGCGGGAGGCGGCGTGGTCGATCCCGCGGCGCAGCCCCTCGAGGAACCAGCGGCGGGTGTCGGCGTCGCCGTCCTCGTAGTAGACGTCGTAGCCGGCGAGCTGGACGACGCGGATGCCGAGGTCGGCCGCCAGGTCGACGGCGTCGCGCAGGATGCGGCCGGCGCGCTCGCGCGTCGCCGCGTCGTGCGAGCCCAGCGGCCAGCGGCGGTGGCCGGACAGGCACATGGTCGAGACCGGGAGGCCCTCGCGCTCGCAGGCGCGCCGCACCTCGGCGCGCTCCGCTGCCGACCACGCGAGGCGCGCCTGGCGCCCCTCCGTCTCGTCGATGCTGAGCTCGAGGTGGTCGAAGCCGGCGTCGCGCGCCGCGGCGAGCATCTCGCCGACGGGCATGCCGCCCGGCATCGCCTTCTCGTACAGTCCGAGCTGGTAGCGCACGGTCGCCTCCGCTCTCCGAAAGCCTTCGGTGGCCCCTCCGGCCGAACTTATACTAGTACAGACGCCCGAACGGGCCACATACGCCCTCGCCTGCGGCTTCGTCCGTCCCGGACGCCCGCGCGGGGCTCTGCGGACAGGGGGAGAGATGGCTAGGACCTATGACGAGTCTCTGGTCGCCGCGATCGAGGCCGGCGCCCGCCGCGTCGAGGAGGACGGGCTCGAGCTCGAGCTGCGGCCCATCCCCGACGACGACCGCGAGCACGTGCTCGACCCACGCGTGCTCGAGCTCACGCTCAGGAAGATGGGCGGGGCCGTCACCGTCGTGGCGATGGACGACGTGATCTCGATGCGCAGCCGCCCGAACAAGGAGACGCACCCCATCGACGACGGGAGCGTCGTCGAGACCAGGCAGATCATGAACTTCGGGGACCGCGGCATCCCGCTGCACGTGTGGCGCCCCGAGAACGCGTGTCCGGATTCCCCGGTGTTCTACTTCATCCACGGCGGCGGCTGGACGAGCGGCATCATCGCCGGCTACGTCAACGCGATGCGCTACCTCGCGCAGGTCACGGGCTGCGTCGTCGTCTACCCGGAGTACCGCCTCGCGCCCGAGTGCCCCTTCCCGGGCCCCGTGGACGACTGCGTGGCGACCCTCAGGTGGCTGCGCGACCACGCCGCCGAGCTCGGCATCGACGTCTCCAAGCTCGCCATCGGCGGCGACTCGGCGGGCGGCAGCCTCACGAACGCCGTCGTGCTCACCTGCCAGGACGAGATCCCGGCCTCGCTCGTGGTGAACATCTTCCCCTGCATGGACTCCGACCCGACCACCAAGATGGACGGCTTCTCCTACGACGAGTACCCGGCCATCGAGGAGCAGGCGGCGGCCGCGAAGATGCGCGTGGATCGCATCAAGGACTCCAAGGTCGACGTCCTCTACACCCTCTACGACGAGTCCCGCCTCGCCGACCCGCTCATCTCCGCCGCGAAGGCGACCGACGACCAGCTGCGCCGGTTCCCGCGCCTCCTGATGGTCGACTCCGAGTACGACTTCCTGCGCATCCAGGACGAGGCCTTCGCCCGCAGGCTCGCGGGCCTCGGCGTGGACGTGCGCTGCATTCGCTACCTGGGCTGCGACCACGGCTGGTTCGAGAGCTGCGGCGTGATGCCGCAGGCCGAGGACCTGTGCCGCGTGATTGCCGACGAGATGCGCCGCGTCTTCGGCGCGTAGGGGAGGACGAGATGGCCGACGTGACGATTCCCGGCAGGGCCTACGACCCCGACCTCGTGAGGAGGATCCGCGAGGGGGCACGGGTGGTGGACGAGGACGGCCTCGCCCTCGAGCTGCGGCCCGTCCCCGACGACGACCGCGAGCACGTGCTCGACCCGCGCTGCCTCGCCTACTCGCGCGCCAAGATCGCCGCGCGGGGCACCGCCCCCGCCAAGACCTTCCTCGAGGAGCGTCGCGGGCTCGGCAAGCCGGCGCAGCGCTACGACGAGGGGACGGCCGCCTACCGCCTCGAGCTCGCCGACCTGCACGGCCGCTCGATCCCGGTGCACGTGATCGACCCGGCCGGCCGCCAGGCCCCCTCGCCGGTGCTCGTCTACCTGCACGGCGGCGGCTTCGCCTTCGGCTCGTTCGAGCAGTACGCCGAGGAGCTCTACCGCCTCGCCGACATCACGGGCGCCCTCGTGCTCTGCCCGGAGTACCGCCTCTCGCCCGAGAACCCCTTCCCGGCGGGCCTCGACGACTGCTGCGGCGTCGTCTCCTGGGTCTCCGAGCAGGCCGGGCGCCTCGGCGCCGACCCGTCCAAGGTCGCGCTCGCCGGCGACTCCGCGGGCGGCAACCTCTGCAACGCCGTCGTCCAGCGCATGCCGGGCGCCGTGGGCCTGATCGTCGAGTTCTACCCGCTCGTCAAGACGGGCGCCGACCGCGAGGAGGGCTGGTCGGCGGAGGCCTACCCCGTCGTCGACGACCAGCGCGCCGAGGCCGAGGAGCGCATCGAGCGCATCCACGGCTCGATGGCCCTCGAGCTGCTCTACACGGCGGGCGACCTCGAGGCCCTCTCCGACCCGCTCATCTCCGCCGTCCACAGCGACCGGCTCGCGGACTTCCCGCGCACCGTCGTGGTCTCCGGCGAGTACGACTTCCTGCGCGTCCAGGACGAGGAGTTCGCCCGCGCCCTCGCCGCGGCCGGCGCCGACGTCCGCGCCATCCGCTACCTGGGGATGGACCACGGCTTCTTCGAGGCCGGCGGCACCTGGCCGCAGTCCGAGGACCTCTGCGACGTCATCGCCGAGGAGATGCGCCGCGCCTTCGCCTAGCAACCGGGGCCGGGGCTTCCCGGCGCCGTCGAGAAAGGAACGAGAGCATGCCCATGCCAGGAGGCAGGACCTACGACGAGGCGCTCGTCGACGCGATCGCGGCCGGCGTGCGCCACGAGGCCGTCGAGGGGGTCGAGGGCGTCGTCGAGGAGGTGCGCCCCTCTCCCGACGAGCCGCGCGAGCACGCCATCGACCCGCGCGTCCTCGACATGACGCGCAAGAAGATCGCGGGGCTCATCCCGAGCGCGAGCGCCGGCGGCCTCATGCGGCACCGCCACAACCTCAAGGAGACGCACTTCGTCACCCCCGCCGACGTGACGCTCGAGACCCCGTACGCCGAGTTCGGCGACCGCGCGATCCCCGTCACCGTCGTCAGGCCGGCGAACGCCCCCGAGAAGGCGCCCGTGCTGCTGTTCCTGCACGGCGGCGGCTTCACCGTGGGCTGGTTCGGCGTCTACGAGGCCTTCCTCACCGCCGTCGCCGAGCTGGCAGGCTGCGTCGTCGTGTTCCCCGAGGTGCGCCTTGCGCCCGAGAACCGCTTCCCGGCGCAGGTCGACGACAGCGCCGAGATGGTCGACTGGGTGATCGCGCACGCCGACGAGCTCGGCGTCGACCCGGCGAAGCTCGTCGTGTCCGGCGACTCCGCGGGCGGCAGCCTGCTCAACGCCACCTGCCTGCGCCAGGCCGACAAGATCGCGCTGGCGATCTCGCTGTACGCCGGCTGCGACATCGACGGCATCCCCGACTGGTGGAGCTACGACCTCTACCCGGTGGTCGAGGGCCAGCACGACGAGATGGTGAACCGCGTCGACAACATCAAGGCCTGGGTGGGCGAGACCCACTACATCGGCTCGGACGACTCGCTGCGCCGCAACCCGGAGATCAGCGCCGTCTACGCCAGCGACGAGCAGCTCGCCCGCTTCCCGCGCACGGTCGTGGTGTGCAGCGAGTACGACTACCTCCGCCCGCAGGACGAGCGCTTCGCCGCCCAGCTCGCGGCCGCCGGCGTCGACGTGCGCCTCATCCGCTACGCCGGCATGGAGCACGGCTTCATCGAGATGACGGGCGTCTACCCGCAGGCCGAGGACCTCGCGCGCGTCTACGTCGAGGAGATCGGCAGGCTCTAGGGGAGCGAAGGACCTCGCCCCGGCGCCGGCGCGACCGGGGCACGACACGAAGGGGGACCGCATGGCAGGAAGGACCTACGACGTCGCGCTCGTCGACAGGATCGCGGAGCGCGCGAAGGTGGTCGAGGAGGACGGCCTCGCGATCGAGTCGAGGCCGGTGCCCGACGATGACCGCGAGAACGTGGTGGACCCGCGCGTGCTCGCGCTCACGCTCAAGAAGCTCAGCGGCGAGGTCGCCATCATCCCGATGAACGACGTCGTGACGATGCGCGGCCGCCTGAACAAGCCCACCTACCCCATCATCTCGACGAAGGTGGAGCACCGCGTCGAGCTCATGGAGTTCCCCGACCGCTGGATCCCCCTGCACGTCTGGACGCCGGAGAACCACGAGGCCGGCACGCCCGTCCTCTGCTACTTCCACGGCGGCGGCTGGACGTTCGGCCAGGTGGCGGCCTACGAGAACGCGATGGCCTACCTCGCCGAGGTCAGCGGCTGCGTCGTGACCTACACCGAGTACCGCCTCGCGCCCGAGAACCCGTTCCCCAAGCCGCTGCTCGACTGCTCCGCCACGGTCGACTGGGTCGTCGCCCACGCCGACGAGCTCGGCATCGACCCGGACAAGGTCGCCGTCATGGGCGACTCCGCCGGCGGCAGCCTCGCCAACGGCGTCGTCCAGATGCAGGCCTCCCGCAACCCGATCAAGCTCGACGTCTGCCTGTACGGCTTCGTCTGCGGCGACCCCGTGCCCGAGGACTTCACCTACGACTGGTTCCCGGTGATCGAGGAGCAGAAGGCGGCCGCGAAGAACCGCGTCGACCGCATCAAGGACTCCATCGACGCCGGCAACATGTACGGCTTGCACGAGGACATCTACCAGGACCCGCTGGTCGGCGCGATGGCGGCCAAGGACGTCTCGATGTTCCCGCGCACGCTCGTCGTCTACGGCGGCTACGACTACCTGCGCATCGACTCCCAGCGCTTCGCGCGCAAGCTCGCCGACGGCGGCGTCGACGTGCGCACGATCCGCTACGAGGGCTGCGACCACGGCTGGTTCGAGAGCTGCGGCGAGATGCCGCAGGCCGAGGACCTGTGCCGCGTGGTGGCCGAGGAGCTGAGGAAGCTCTAGCCGCACCGCGTCGCGCCCGCCCTGCGCTCGCGAACGAGGGCCCCGGGACGTCCGGAGCGTCCCGGGGCCCTGTCATGCGCCGCGGGCGCGGAGCCTCCGAGCGCGGGATGCGGGGGTATGCGTTCGTTCTCGAACCCTTGCATCCGACCTGCGGTTTCGTGGGTCGAATCCGTGCGTGCGCACGGATTCCGGCGCGCTCGCCGATTCGTCGCCGTTCGCCGAGAGGCTCGCGAGCTTGTGCGAGCGAACAAATTGGGGTCGCAAAGCCGCAGGTCGCAGACAAGGGCTCCAGAGGGAAGGTCACAACCCCCCGTCTCGCGCAAACGGCTCGCGGCAGGGGAGGGGAGGCTCGTCCGTGCGGGCGGGACGCGGGCTCGCGGGCGCTACAGCGCCGTCATGAACCAGACGAGCACAGGAATCACGACGAAGGAGCCGAGCGTCGTCAGCAGCGTGCCCTTCGTCGTGAGCAGGTAGTCGCCGCCCGCCATCTCCATGTAGGAGGGCGCCATCGCCGCGACGGGCATCGCGTACATCACCACGAACACGCCCACGAGCAGCTCGCTGGCCACGACGCGGCTCAGCACGAGGTAGACGAGGACGGGGGCCACGAGCTCGCGCACGACGATGAAGGGGTAGAGCCGCCACTCGCGGAAGACGTCGGACAGCCTCATGCGCGTGGCGAGGTGGCCCACCACGAGCATCGCGACGGGCGAGGTGATGTTGCCGAGCATCTCGAGGGTGCCGGAGATGACCTCGAGCGGATGCACCTGGGCGACGACGAGCGCGATCGCGACCACCGAGGCGACGGCGGGCGGGTTCACGGCGCTGCGCAGCGCGCCCGCGAGGCGTCGCGGCAGGCTCGCCTCGCCCTCGTCGTCGCCGCGCACGAGCGCGAACCCGACGCTGTAGACGAACAGGCCCGTCACCGTCGAGAACACGCTCACGAGCACCACGCTCGAGCCGCCGAAGATGGCCGTCACGATGGGCAGGCCGAGGAACACCGAGTTCGAGACGCAGCTCATGAACAGGTAGTTCCTCCGCTCGTCGCCGCGGATGCGGGCGAGGGTGACGTAGAGCCACCCGCAGCCGAGCATCGCGAAGAACTGGACGACGGCGAGCAGGGCCGCGAGGGGCACGAGGGCGACCACCGAGCTCGTGTCGAGGTCGCACACGGCGGCCACGACCATGGCGGGGGTCCCGACGTTCACGATGAGGTCGATGAGCCTGCCCGAGGTGTGCTCGTCGATGATTCCCGCCTTCGTCACGCCGTAGCCGACGGCGACGATGATCAGGAACTCCGCCATCGAGGCGACCACGCTCGTGAGGTCCGCCATCCCCTCGCCGTCCCCTCTCCGCGACGTCCCGGGCGCCCGCCGCTAGGCGCGCGGGGCCTCGCCCTCGAGCTGGTAGTCGCCGGACTCGTCGACCTCCATCGTCTTCTTCGGCATCGGGTCGTGCACGAGGTCGGCGTCGACCTCGTCGTTGGTGGGCATGCGCGCGACATCGAGCTCGTCGGTGGGGTACTGGCCCTTCGCGGTGTAGACGGGGCAGGTCACCTTGAGGACCTGCAGGCGCCCCTTGTTCTTGTCGGTGACGGTGCGCAGGCGCGGCCAGCCGCAGTTGTCGAGCAGCGCGTTGATGCCGGTGAGCCAGGCCTGCTCGTCCTCGCCGCGGACGAGCTCCGCCGTCCCGTAGCCGATGACGCTGCGGTAGTCGTGCAGCTCCTTGCGGTAGCTCTTGTGGCCGATGCGGTTGAGGAAGGAGCCGGAGAACACCGCGACGCGCGGGTCGGCGGCGATGAGGTCGAACTTGTGGCCCTCCATGCCGCAGTGCAGGTAGAACACGAGGTCGTCGCCCTCCCAGGCGTAGCCGTAGTTCATCTGCAGGACGTAGGGGAAGGGCTCGTCGTGGAAGGCGATCGAGCACACGCACGTCATGCCGAGGATCTCGGAGATCTTGTCCCGGTCCGTGATGCGGCAGTGCTCGCGGTGCATGCGCAGGGTCGTGTGGTCGGTCATCCCGTCTTCCCTCCCGTGGTCGGCGCCCCAGGGCGCGGCGTCTGCGACGGGCACCATGGTACGCTTGCCCGGGCCGTCCCGCCCGCGTCCGCGGCGGGCGGTTTTTGGGGACGGAGGTGCGACGTGCGTGAGATCTGCGAGCTCGACCTGTTCGGGGACCGGGCGCTCCTGCGCCGGGTGCTCCATCTCTCCGTCGCGCTCCTCGTCGCCTGCGTGGCGCTGCTCGCGGCGCTGCTCCTCTGCGGCGTCGCGCCCGAGCGCCTCTCGCTTGCCTGGCTCGTCGCCTGCGCGGCCGCGACAGCCGCCTCCCTCGTCGTCCACGAGCTCGTCCACGGGGCGCTCTTCCGCCTGATGGGAGGGCCCGGCACGCGGGTGCGCTTCGGGGCCCGCGACGGGATGCTCTACGCGGCGGCCCCCGACCTCGTGCTGCGCGCGGGACGCTTCGTCGTCGTGGCCCTCGGGCCGACGCTGCTCGTCGACGCCGCGATCCTGGTTCTCGGCCTCGCCGTGCTCGACGCGCCCGTCGCGACCTGCCTCGCGCTCGCCATGCACCTCTCGGGGTGCGCGGGCGACCTGGTCTTCGCGCACGAGGTCGTGCGCGTGCGGGCCGACTTCGTGCAGGACTCGGGTGCGGGGATCCGCCTGTTCGCCGAGGACTGAGGTCTCTCGCACGCCGGGTGTGCCCTCGGTAAAGGGGGACGGCCCCCGCGGGGCGCGGGGGCCGTCCGTGCGCCCGGGTCGGGCGCGGGGTTCCTTGCGGTCGTCGCTAGCAGAGGCCGACGAGGGCGAGGATGATGCCGATGCCGATCATGGCGAAGGAGATCCACTGGATCTGCTGCGTGACGTTGCGGAGCACGAAGTACACCGCGAAGATCAGCAGCAGCGGCAGCAGGCCCGGGATGATGGAGTCCAGGGTGGCCTGGGCCTCCTCGTTGATGAGGGCCAGCTTGACGTAGGAGCTGCCGAGGGCGCCCATCATCATCATGCCGATCATCGAGGCGCACTCGATGAGGCGGTCGATGAGGCCCGAGGTGAACAGGTTGCCCAGGGCGGTGCGGCCGACGCGGTAGCCGAGGTTCGTGAAGAACAGGCCCTCGGCGACGGTGACGATCGGGAAGCCGATCGCGACCGGCAGGACGCCGGCGGGGTTGCCCGCGGAGCAGGCCTCCATGCCGAGGCCGATGAACAGGTAGAACAGGATGGACCAGTCGATGGTGTCGCCGACGCCGGCCATCGGGCCCATGAAGCCGATCTTGACGCCGTTGATGGAGGCGGTGGCCTCCTCGTCGGTCATGGCGTTGGTGACGGCCTGCTCCTCCTCCATGGCGAGGGCGACGCCGAGCACCGAGGAGCCCCAGATGCCCGAGGTGTTGAAGTACATGGCCTCGCGCTCGAGGGCGGCGGCGAGCTTCTCCTTGTTCTCCTCGCCCGGGTAGAGCTTCTTGAGGGCGGGGACCATGGCGGCGCAGCAGGAGATGCCCTGCATGCGCTGGTAGGAGTGGGACATCTCGGTGAAGAACCACCAACGCAGGAACAGCTTGTTGACGTCGCCGGTGGTGAGGACGTGCTCGGCCTCGGCGGCCTCCTCGTCCTCGTCGTCGAAGTCGTCGTCATCGCCCTTGACCTGCTCGACGACGTCCATGCGGAAGAACGTGACGAACAGGCAGACGCAGATGCCGAAGATGGCGCAGGCCATGACGGACAGGCCGCCGTACTGGACCATGAAGTAGCCGATCATGAACAGCGGGACGTAGGTCGGCTTGCCGATCATGAGGATCGTGGTCGCGAAGCCGAGGGCGGGCAGCATGCCGCCGGCGACCTCGAGGCCGTGGGTGAGCCAGGTCGGCAGGGCGTTCAGGACGCCCTCGACGAAGCTGGAGCCCAGGTAGATCGACAGGAACATGACCGTGAAGCCGAGGATGGCCTTGATCGCGGTCGGGATCCAGATGCCCCACAGCATGACGCCGCGAGTGTCGGACACCTCGCAGCGCTTGTCGACGACGTCGACGAAGAAGCCGCAGATGATGTAGCGCAGGATGCCGAGCAGGGCGAACAGCAGGCCGACGGGCACGGCGAGGGCGACGGCCTGGGAGCTCGTCATGCCCTGGGTGCACAGCCACACCGGGATGCCGACGCAGCCGGCGGCGACCTGGTCGGTCGGGATGTTGCCGCCCGGCGAGATCAGGCCGAGGTAGATGGCCTGGATCGTGGCGCCGAGAATCATGCACTCCTCCATGCGGCCCGAGACCAGGCCGAAGAGGAAGCCCGCGAAGATCGGGCGGGAGATGCCGGCGTAGAACGTGTAGCCCAGGTACGTGAAGTACGTGAGCGAGTACAGGAGGGCGCCCGTGAGCGCCAGCGCCAGTACGTTCGTCGACGCCACATCGTTAACTAGCTCCATGGAATCCTCCTTAGAAGCTATGACCGATAATCCCCCGACGGGTGTCGGGAGGCGATGTTCCCTCCGGGGGCCCGGCGCGTCGGCACGCGCTCCCCGAAGGTGGTTGCCGCCCGTCATGATAGACGTCTCACGGGGCGTTTTGTCAGGAAATGTCTCATTGGGATGCCGTCCGGCGCCCGTCTGGCTGCGACCCAGGTCATGTCTCCTTGACCTGCACGCGCATCATGCGCCCAAGCAGCTGCCGGGGCGCGCGACGGGGCGGCCCCGGAGGACCGCCCCGCGCAGGGCCTCCCGGCGGGAGGCCGCGTCATGCGGGCATGGCTAGCAGATTCCGACGAGGGCGAGCAGCAGGCCGACGGCGATGATGCCGAGGCTGATCCACTGCATCTGCTGGGTGAGCTTCACCAGTACGAAGTAGACGGCGAAGATCGCCACGAGCGGCAGCAAGCCCGGGATGATGCTGTCGAGCGTCGCCTGGGCGTCCTCGCTCGCAAGGGCGAGCTTGACGTAGGAGGAGCCCAGCGCGCCCATCATCATCATGCCGATCATCGACGCGCACTCGATGAGGCGGTCGATCATGCCGGAGGCGAAGAGGTTGCCGAGCGCCACGCGGCCGAGCCGGTAGCCCAGGTTCGTGAAGAACAGGCCCTCGGCGATCGTGACCAGCGGGAAGCCGATGAGCAGCGGCAGGACGCCGACGGGGTTGCCGGCCGAGCAGGCGGGCATGCCGAGGCCGATGAGCAGGTAGAGCAGGATGCCCCAGTCGATGGTGTCGCCGACGCCGGCGAAGGGTCCCATGAAGCCGATCTTGAGGCCGTTGATCGAGGCGGTCGCGTCCTCCTCGCTCATGGCGCCCGTGATCGCCTGCTCCTCCTCCATGGCCAGCGCGACGCCGAGCGCGGAGGAGCCCCAGATGCCCTGGGTGTTGAAGTACATCATCTCGCGGTGCAGCGCGGAGACGAAGCGCTGGCGGTTCTCCTCGCCCGGGTACATCTTCTTGAGCGAGGGCATCATCGCGCAGCACAGCGCGAGCGCCTGCATGCGCTGGTAGGAGTGCGGCATCTCGCAGTAGACCCACCAGCGGATGAAGAAGCCGTTCACGTCGCCCGTGCCGAGGATGTGCTTCGGCTCGCCGCCGGAGGCCTCGTCGTCCTCGAACTCGTCATCGTCGTCGCCGGCGATCTGCTCGGCGAGGTCGAGGCGGAAGAAGGTCACGAACAGGCACACGCAGATCGCGAAGATCGCGCAGGCCATCACGGAGAGGGCGCCGTACTGGACCATGAAGTAGCCGATCATGAACAGCGGGATGTAGGTGGGGCGTCCGATGATCATGAGCGTGAGGCCGAAGCCGAGGGCGGGCAGGATGCCGCCGGCGACCTCGAGGCCGTGGGTGAGCCACTCGGGCAGGACCTCGAGCAGGCCCTGGACGAAGTTGGAGCCTAGGTAGATCGAGGAGAACATGAGGGTGAAGGCCAGCAGGAACTTGATGATCTGCGGCCACACGAGGACGTTCATGAAGATGCCGCGGGTGTTCGCCTCGTCGGCGCAGCGCTCGGCGGGCTCGACGAAGAACCCGCAGATCAGGTAGCGCACGATCGTGAGGATCGCGAACAGCAGGCCGACGGGCACCGCGAGGGCGACCGCGTGGGAGACGGTCATGCCCTCGGTGCACAGCCAGACCGGGATGCCGACGCAGGCGGCCGCGCCCGGGTCCGTGGGCACGTTGCCGCCGGGGGTGATGAGGCCGAGGTAGAGCGACTCGATGCTGGCGCCCAGCACCATGCACTCCTCCATGCGCCCTGACACGGCGCCGAACAGCACGGCGCAGGTGATGGGCCGCACGGCCGGGTTCATGAGCGTGTAGCACAGGCCGATGCCCCAGAAGGCGTACCAGATGCCTCCCACGATGGCCAGGGCGAGGATGTTCGTTGACGCGACTTCGTTGACGAGCTCCACAGCGTTCCCTTCCTTCGGCTCGGGGTCCCATCCGTCTGCATGGGACCGTCACGGAAGGAGCGTCGCTCGCCTCGGGCGTGCCCGTCCCGCCGGGGACGATTGGTGCAATGCGCTGCCGCAATGGTGCACCACGGCGCGCGGCGGCCCGATCCGTCCGGCCGCCCCGTTCCCGCAAGCGGTCGCGCATGCGGCCGGCGCGGTCCGATTCCCTCGGCGAGCGGCGCGCCCGGAGGCACGACGGGACCGCGGCTCCGCATCGGTCGGGGCCGCGGTCCCAGGTGCCGTCGCGTCAGACGGGCATGGGTCCTGTCGCGCGCGCTAGCAGAGCCCGACGAGGGCGAGCAGCAGGCCGACGATGATGATGCCGAGGCTGATCCACTGCATCTGCTGGGTGACGTTCTTCAGGATGAAGTACACCAGGAAGATGGCGACGAGCGGCAGCAGGCCGGGGATGATGCTGTCGAGCGTGGCCTGCGCCTCCTCGTTGGCGAGGGACAGGCTCACGTACGAGGAGCCCAGAGCGCCCATCATCATCATGCCGATCATCGAGGCGCATTCGATGAGACGGTCGATCATGCCGGACGCGAAGAGCTGGCCGAGGGCCGCACGACCGAGCCGGTATCCGAGGTTGGTGAGGAACAGCCCCTCGACGATGGTGATGATGGGGAATCCGACGAGAACGGGGAGGATGCCTATCGGGTTGCCGGCGGAGCAGGCGGGCATGCCGATCCCGATGAGCAGGTAGAGCAGGATGCCCCAGTCGATGGTGTCGCCGACGCCGGCGAAGGGTCCCATGAAGCCGATCTTGAGGCCGTTGATCGAGGCGGTCGCGTCCTCCTCGCTCATCGCGCCGCTGATTGCCTGCTCTTCCTCCATCGCCAGCGCGACGCCGAGAGAAGAGGCCCCCCAGATTCCCTGGGTGTTGAAGTACATGAGCTCGCGGTGCAGCGCGGAGACGAAGCGCTCGCGGTTCTCCTCGCCCGGGTACATCTTCTTGAGCGCGGGAATCATCGCGCAGCAGACCGCGACGGCCTGCATTCGCTGGTAGGAGTGGGGAATCTCGCAGAAGACCCACCAGCGCATGAAGAACCGGTTGACGTCGCCGCCCGAAAGGATGTGACGGACCTCGGGCTCGTCCTCTTCCTCGACGTCGTCGAAATCGTCATCTCCGGAGATCTGCTCCGCCAGGTCAAGCCTGAAGAACGTGATGAACAGGCAGATGCAGATGGCAAAGATGGCGCATGCCATGATCGAGAGGGCCCCGTACTGGACCATGAAGTACCCGATGAGGAACAGGGGGATGTACGTGGGCCGCCCGATGATCATGAGCGTGAGCGCGAAGCCGAGGGCGGGAAGGATGCCGCCGGCCACCTCGAGGCCATGGGTGAGCCACTCGGGAAGGACGTCGAGCGTGCCCTGCACGAAGCTCGACCCGAGGTAGATCGAAGCAAACATGAGCGCAAAGCTCAGCGCGATCGCGATCGCCGTATTGAGAGTCAAGCCGTAGAAGTACATGCCGCGCGTATCCGCCTTGCTGGCGCATCGTTCGACCGTATCGACAAACAGGCCGTTGATGAGGTAGCGGACGATGGTCAGCAGGGCGAAGAGCAGCCCGACCGGGACGGCAAGCGCGACGGCGTGGGTCATCGACATCCCCTCGGTGCACAGCCAGACCGGGATGCCGACGCAGGCCGCGGCCGTGTAGTCCGTGGGAACGTTTCCTCCTGGGGAAATGATGCCGAGATACAGCGACTCAATGGAGGCGCCCAGAATCATGCACTCCTCCATGCGTCCCGACACCAGGCCGAACACGGCTGCGCACACGATTGGCCTGCAAGGCCCCCAGATCGTATAGGTGATCTGAAGGCGCCAGATTGCGTACCAGATGCCGCCGGCAATCGCCAACGCGAGCACGTTCGTCGACGCAGCCTCGTTTACGAGTTCCAAGAGAACCCCCTCTCGTCTCGGCAGCTTCCCCCGTCGCGTCCGAAGGGGTACGGCTTTCGCCTCTTGATGCCTGTCGATCAGATCGGTATTGCCGCAATACGTTGCCGCTATGGTGGACTCGTCAGGAATTTGGTCACGACGCGGAGCCCCGTGCGGGAGGCGAATGGTAGCGGGGGGCGTGACTGGTAAACATATAAGACATTTCATGACAACTCGGTCCCGCCGACACCTGTCGTCTGCGCATCTCGTGCCACCTTGCGACGCCGCGTCGCCCACATGACCTGATGCTACAATTCGAATGTTGCTGGGAAGGCCTCGCGTCGCGGCGCCGTCCGCCCGCACCGGGCCTCACATGCTTTCTAGAAGGGAAGGCGCGCATGGACTATCAGGAGCTCTACGCCAGCAAGCTCGTGTCCGCCGAGAAGGCGGCCGCGCTCGTCAAGTCCGGGGACTGGGTGGACATGGGCTGGTGCGTCACGACGCCCCAGGCCTTCGACGCGGCGCTTGCCAAGCGCCTGCCCGAGCTCGAGGACGTCAAGTTCCGGGGCGGCATCCTGTGCTGGGAGCCGGAGATCTTCAAGATCGAGAACCCGCGCGAGCACTTCAGCTGGAACAGCTGGCACATGGGCGGCATCGAGCGCCGCGCCTGCTCGGCCGGCTTCGGCTTCTACTCGCCGCTGCGCTACTCCGAGCTCCCGCGCTACTACCGCGACATGGCCGAGCCCGTGAACGTGGCCTGCATGCAGGTCTCGCCCATGGACAAGCACGGCTTCTTCAGCTTCGGCCCCTCCGCGAGCCACCTCGCCGAGGTCTGCCGCAAGGCTGACGTCGTGATCGTCGAGGTCAACCAGAACATGCCGCGCTGCCTCGGCGGCTTCGACGAGGGCATCAACGTCGCCGACGTCGACATGGTCATCGAGGGCGAGAACCCGCCGATGGGCATCCTGGGCGGGGGCGGCGAGCCCACCGAGGTCGACAAGGCCGTCGCCAACCTCATCGTCCCCGAGATCCCCGACGGCGCCTGCCTGCAGCTCGGCATCGGCGGCATGCCCAACACCATCGGCGCCATGATCGCCGAGAGCGACCTGAAGGACCTCGGCGTCCACACCGAGATGTACGTCGACGCCTTCGTCGACATCGCCCGTGCCGGCAAGATCACCGGCCGCAACAAGGCGATCGACCGCGGCCGCCAGGCGTACGCCTTCGCCGCCGGCACCCAGAAGCTCTACGACTACCTGGACGACAACCCCGAGTGCATGAGCGCGCCGGTGAGCTACACCAACGACGTGCGCACCATCGCCCAGCTGGACAACTTCGTCTCCATCAACAACGCGGTGGACATCGACCTGTTCGGCCAAGTGAGCTCCGAGTCCTCCGGCACCAAGCCGATCTCGGGCGCCGGCGGCCAGCAGGACTTCGTGCTCGGCGCCTACCTCTCCGAGGGCGGCAAAAGCTTCATCTGCCTGTCGTCCACCTTCACCAACAAGCGCACCGGCGAGGTCCAGAGCCGCATCCGCCCGACGCTCGTCCCGGGCTCCGCGGTCACCGACACCCGCACCAACGTCATGTACGTGGTGACGGAGTACGGCATGGTCAACCTCAAGGGCACCTGCGCCTGGGAGCGCGCCGAGAAGCTCATCTCGATTGCGCACCCGGACTTCCGCGACGACCTCGTCAAGGAGGCCGAGGCCATGGGCGTGTGGAGGTACACCAACAAGCGATAGGCCCGAAATCGCATCCGTCCCAGGGGCGCCGGCGCCGGCGCCCCTGGTACAGTATGAGGTGTGTTCGGACGTGCGCGTCATGCGCCACGGAACTGCAAGGCTCGTCGGATAGAAGCGGATCACAAGGAGGAACGCTTTATGAAGAAGGTCGTTATCGCGAGCGCGTGCCGTACCGCAATCGGCAAGTTCGGCGGCACCCTGTCCACGGTGCCCGCGCGCACCCTGGGCGCCACGGTGATCAAGGAGGCCATCGAGCGCGCCGGCATCAAGGCCACCGACGTCGACCACGTCTACATGGGCTGCGTCCTGCAGGCCGGCCAGGGCCAGAACGTCGCCCGCCAGGCCTCCCTCGACGCCGGTCTGCCGATCGAGACCCCGGCCGTCACCGTCAACGTCGTGTGCGGCTCCGGCCTCAACTCCGTCAACATGGCCGCCCAGATGATCATGGCGGGCGACGCCGACGTCGTCGTCGCCGGCGGCACCGAGAACATGGACATGGCCCCGCTCGCCGTCCAGAAGGGCCGCTACGGCTACCGCATGGGCTGGCCGATGGGCAAGTCCGAGCTCGTCGACACCATGGTGTACGACGGCCTGTGGGACGCGTTCAACAACTACCACATGGGCATCACCGCCGAGAACGTCGCCGAGCAGTGGGGCCTCACCCGCGAGCAGCTCGACGAGTTCGCGCTGACCAGCCAGACCCGCGCGCTGGCCGCCATCGAGAACGGTGACTTCAAGGAGGAGATCGTCCCCGTCACCGTCAAGCAGCGCAAGAGCGAGGTCGTCTTCGACACCGACGAGGGCCCGCGCCAGTCCTCCATGGAGGCCCTGGCCAAGCTGCGCCCGGCCTTCAAGCCCGACGGCATCGTGACCGCCGGCAACGCCTCCGCCATCAACGACGGCGCCGCCGCGCTCGTCGTCATGAGCGAGGAGAAGGCCGCCGAGCTCGGCGTCACCCCGCTGGCCACCTTCGTCGGCGGCGCGCTTGCCGGCGTCGACCCCTCGATCATGGGCACCGGCCCGATCGCCGCGACCCGCAAGGTCTGCGAGAAGACCGGCTACAAGGTCGAGGACTTCGACCTCGTCGAGGCCAACGAGGCCTTCGCCGCCCAGGCGCTGGCCGTCGCCCACGACCTCAACTTCGACCTCGAGAAGACCAACATCCACGGCGGCGCCATCGCCCTCGGCCACCCGGTCGGTGCCTCCGGCGCCCGCATCCTGGTCACCCTGCTCTACGCCATGAAGCACACCGGCGCCCACAAGGGCCTCGCCACCCTGTGCATCGGCGGCGGCATGGGCTGCGCCACGATCGTCGAGATGTAGGAGGGTTCCGAATGAGCTTCGTCACCTGCGAGGTGGAGGGCGCCGTCGCGCTCGTCACCATCGACCGTCCCAAGGCGCTCAACGCGCTCAATCCCGAGGTCCTCGCCGACCTCAAGGCCGCCTTCGAGTCCATCGACCAGGACGTCGTCCGCTGCGTCGTGCTCACCGGCGCCGGCGAGAAGAGCTTCGTGGCCGGCGCCGACATCGGCTCGATGTCGACGATGACCAAGGCCGAGGGCGAGGAGTTCGGCAAGCTCGGCAACGACATCTTCCTGATGGTCGAGAGCTTCCCGCTGCCCGTCATCGCCGCGGTCAACGGCTTCGCGCTCGGCGGCGGCAACGAGCTCGCCATGAGCTGCGACATCCGCATCTGCTCCGAGAACGCCATGTTCGGCCAGCCCGAGGTCGGCCTGGGCATCACCCCGGGCTTCGGCGGCACCCAGCGCCTGGCCCGCATCGTCGGCCCCGGCATGGCCAAGCAGCTGGTCTACTCCGCGCTCAACATCGACGCGGCCGAGGCCCTGCGCATCGGGCTCGTGAACGCCGTCTACCCGGCCGAGGAGCTCATGCCCGCCGCCATGAAGCTGGCCGGCAGGATCGCCAAGAACGCCCCGATCGCGGTGCGCAACTGCAAGAAGGCCATCAACGAGGGCATCTCGCTGCCTATCGAGCAGGCCGTCGAGGTTGAGGAGAAGCTGTTCGGCGACTGCTTCGAGACCCACGACCAGGTGGAGGGCATGGCCTGCTTCCTGAGCCGTGAGAAGCCGAAGCCCAAGGCCGTCTTCACCAACAACTAGTCCGGGTACCGTTCGGACGGGCTGCGGGGGACCGCAGCCCGTCCGGTGTGAGTAAGAAGGAGGAGCTTCATGAAGGTAGGAGTCATCGGCGCCGGCACCATGGGCCAGGGCATCGCGAAGGCCTTCGCGCAGTCCGGCTGGGAGGTCGCGCTGTGCGACATCAAGCAGGAGTGGGCCGAGGGCGGCAAGGACAAGATCGCCAAGGGCTACGCCCGCCTGGTGGAGAAGGGCAAGCTGACCCAGGAGGAGGTCGACGCCCGCGTCAACGCCATCACCCCGGGCCTCAAGGAGGACCTGTGCGCCGACTGCGACCTCATCGTCGAGGCCGCGTTCGAGGACATGGGCGTCAAGCAGCAGACCTTCGGCGAGCTTGACAAGATCTGCAAGCCGGAGTGCATCTTCTGCTCCAACACCTCGTCGCTCTCCATCACCGAGATCGGCAAGAACGTCGAGCGCCCGGTCGCCGGCATGCACTTCTTCAACCCGGCCGACCGCATGAAGCTGATTGAGGTCATCGCGGGCGCCAACACCCCGGCCGAGACCATCGCCAAGGTCAACGAGATCTCCGAGCAGATCGGCAAGACCCCGGTGCAGGTCAACGAGGCCGCCGGCTTCGTCGTCAACCGCATCCTCATCCCGATGATCAACGAGGCCGCCTTCATCAAGATGGAGGGCGTCGCCGGCATCGCCGACATCGACACCGCCATGAAGCTGGGCGCCAACCACCCGATGGGCCCGCTGGAGCTCGGCGACTACATCGGCCTGGACATCTGCCTGGCCATCATGGACGTCCTGTACAACGAGACGGGCGACTCCAAGTACCGCGCCTGCCCGCTCATCCGCAAGATGGTCCGCGGCGGCAACCTTGGCGTGAAGAGCGGCAAGGGCTTCTACGTGTACAACGCTGACCGCACCAAGACCGCGGTCGACGCGCTCTAAGAAGGAGGGCTACGCATGGACTTTTCGCTGACCCGAGAGCAGAAGATGGCGCAGGAGATGTTCCGTGACTTCGCCATCAACGAGGTCGAGCCGATCGCCCAGCAGGTCGACGCCGAGGAGATGTTCCCCGAGGAGAACGTCAAGAAGATGGGCAAGCTCGGCATGATGGGCATCTACTTCCCGAAGGAGGTCGGCGGCTCCGGTGCCGACGTGCTCACCTACGTCCTCGCCATCGAGGAGCTCTCCAAGGTGTGCGGCACCACCGGCGTCATCCTGTCCGCCCACACCTCCCTGTGCGCCGCCCCGATCTTCGAGAACGGCACCGAGGAGCAGAAGGCCAAGTACCTGCCGAAGCTGTGCAGCGGCGAGTGGCTGGGCGCCTTCGGCCTGACCGAGCCGGGCGCCGGCACCGACGCCCAGGGCCAGCAGACCACCGCGGTCGACTGCGGCGACCACTGGCTGCTCAACGGCTCCAAGATCTTCATCACCAACTCCGGCTACGCCGACGTCTTCATCATCATCGCCATCACCGGCGAGGTGACCGACCGTCGCGGCCGCAAGCAGAAGGAGATCTCGGCCTTCATCGTCGAGCGCGACTTCCCGGGCTTCTCGGTCGGCAAGGCCGAGGACAAGATGGGCATCCGCGGCTCCTCGACCTGCGAGCTCATCATGCAGGACTGCATCGTGCCGAAGGAGAACCTGCTCGGCAAGAAGGGCCGCGGCTTCCAGCTCGCCATGCAGACCCTGGACGGCGGCCGCATCGGCATCGCCACCCAGGCGCTCGGCATCGCCGAGGGCGCGCTCGAGAAGACCGTCGAGTACGTGAAGGAGCGCCGCCAGTTCGGCCGTCCCATCTCCGCGTTCCAGAACACCCAGTTCGAGCTCGCCGAGATGCAGGCCCGCGTGGACGCCGCCAAGTACCTCGTGTACCGCGCCGCCCTCGCCAAGCAGGCCGTCATGGACGGCGGCCGCGGCCGCTACTCCGTCGAGGCCGCCGAGGCGAAGCTGATCGCCTCCCGCACCGCCTCCGACGTCACCCGCCGCTGCGTCCAGCTCTACGGCGGCTACGGCTACACCCGTGACTACCCGGTCGAGCGCATGATGCGCGACGCCAAGATCACCGAGATCTACGAGGGCACCTCGGAGGTCATGATGATGGTCATTTCCGGCGCAATGCTTCACTAAGGAGGTAGAGAGACACATGAAGGCAATTGTTTGCGTTAAGCAGGTTCCCGATACCTCCGGCGTCGTCGCCGTCAAGGAGAACGGCCAGCTCGACCGTGCGTCGATGGCCACGATCACCAACCCCGACGACCTGAACGCGCTGGAGGCCGCCCTGGTCCTCAAGGAGAACACGGGCTGCGAGGTCGTCGTCGTCTCGATGGGGCCCCCTCCCGCCGAGTCGATGCTGCGCGAGTGCCTGGCCCGCGGTGCCGACCGCGCCGTGCTGATCAGCGGCCGTGAGTTCGGCGGCTCCGACACCTTCGCGACCAGCCAGATCATCGCCGCCGCCGTCGACGAGATCGGCGTCGAGGCCGACGACATCGTCTTCTGCGGCCGCCAGGCCATCGACGGCGACACCGCCCAGGTCGGCCCGCAGATCGCCGAGAAGCTGGACCTCCCGCAGGTGTCCTACGTCACCGACATCGAGTACGGCGAGGGCGGCCTCACCGTCAAGCGCGCCCTCGAGGACGGCACCATGACCGTCAAGGTCCAGACCCCGTGCCTGCTGACCTGCATCAAGGAGCTCAACGAGCCGCGCTACATGAGCGTCCCGGGCATCTTCGAGTGCTACGAGAAGCCCTACGAGGTGTTCGACTACGACCGCCTCAAGGACAACCCCCTGATCGAGGACGACACCATCGGCCTGAAGGGCAGCCCCACCAACGTGTGGAAGAGCTTCACCCCGCCCCAGAAGGGTGCCGGCACCATGCTGGAGGGCGCTGACGCCGCCGCCCAGATGGCGTCCATCCTGGCCGAGAACCACCTCATCTAAGTGGAAGGGAGAGAGAAGATGCCTGATATTTCCGAGTACAAGGGCGTGTGGGTCTTCTGCGAGCAGCGCGACGGCCAGCTCATGCCGACCGACTTCGAGCTGATCAGCGAGGCCCGCAAGCTCGCCGACGACCTGGGCACGACCGTCACCGGCCTTCTGCTTGGTGACGAGGTGGAGGGTCTCGCCTCCGAGCTGGGCGGCTACGGCGCCGACGTCGTGAAGGTGTGCCAGAGCCCGCTGCTCAAGGACTACACCACCGACGGCTACGCCAAGGTCGTCTGCGACATGGCCAACAAGTACAAGCCGGAGGTCCTCCTCATCGGCGCGACCACCCTCGGCCGCGACCTCGGCCCGCGCTGCGCCGCGCGCCTGCACACCGGCCTGACCGCCGACGCGACGCACCTGGACATCGACACCACGAAGTACGTCGAGTTCCTGCGCAGCGCCTCCTCCATCGACGTCGACAACCAGACGTTCGACTACGAGGACCGCAACCTCAAGATGACCCGCCCGGCCTTCGGCGGCCACCTGATGGCCACCATCGTCTGCCCGCGCTTCCGCCCGCAGATGTCCACCGTCCGCCCGGGCGTCATGGCCAAGGGCGAGTTCGACCAGGCCAAGGCCGACGCCGTCAAGGTCGAGGTCGAGGACATCGAGCTCACCGCCGACGACATCCGCACCGAGGTCGTCGCCGTCGAGAAGGCCGCCAAGAAGATGGTCGACCTCATCGGCGCCGACGTCATCGTCTCCGTGGGCCGCGGCATCTCCAACGACGTCGAGGGCGGCATCAAGATCGCCGAGGAGCTCGCCGCCGAGCTCGGCGGCGTCGTGGGCTCCTCCCGCGCGCTCGTCGACGCCGGCCTGATCTCCGCCGACCACCAGGTCGGCCAGACCGGCAAGACGGTCCACCCGAAGATCTACGTCGCCCTCGGCATCTCCGGCGCCATCCAGCACGTCGCCGGCATGCAGGACTCCGAGACGATCATCGCCGTGAACTCCAACCCGGACGCCCCGATCTTCGAGGTCGCCCACTACGGCATCGTCGGCGACCTGTTCAAGGTCGGCCCGCAGCTGCTCGAGGAGATTCGCGCCCAGAAGGCCGCCAAGTAGCCTTCGCACGCTGGTCCGGTCCCTCCGGGGGCCTGAGGGGCGGGTCGCCGACGCGGCCCGCCCCTTCCTTGTGCGCCGGCGCGCCGGCCCCCTATGATGCTGGCGTGCGAGAGACGGAGGGAGGGGTGCCGGTGCGCATCCTGCTGGCGGAGGACGAGCGGGACCTCAACCGCATCGTGGCCGCGCGGCTCGCGCGCGAGGGCTGGGCCGTGGACGCCTTCCTCGACGGCGCCGCCGCCCTCGACGCCGCCGCGGCGACGGAGTACGACGCCGCCGTGCTCGACGTCATGATGCCCGGGGCCGACGGCTACGCCGTGCTCGAGGCCCTGCGCTCCGCGGACCCCTTCGTGCCCGTGCTGTTCCTCACCGCCCGCGACTCCGTCGACGACCGCGTGCGCGGGCTCGACGCCGGCGCGAACGACTACCTGGTGAAGCCCTTCGCCCCGCGCGAGCTGCTGGCGCGCGTCCGGGCGATGGTGCGCGCGGGGGCCGCCTCCTCCGGCACGGGACGCCTCGTCGTGGGCGACCTCGAGCTCGACCCGGCGGCGCGGCGCGCCTTCCACGCGGGCGAGGAGGTCGCCCTCTCGGCCACGGAGTTCTCGCTGCTCGAGTACCTCGTGCGCAACGCCGGGACCGTGCTGTCGCGCGACCGCATCGAGGCCCACGTGTGGGGCAACGACTGGGGCAGCGCCACCAACGTGGTCGACGTGTACGTGGGCTACCTGCGCCGCAAGCTCGGAGACGACCCGTCCCGCCGCCTCATCCACACGGTCCGCGGCGTGGGCTACGTGCTGCGGGAGGCCTCCTCGTGACGGCCCCGCGACGCGTCCGACGGCACCCCCTCACCGTCCGCGCCAGGCTCACCCTGTGGTTCTCCGCCTTCCTCGTCCTCGTGTGCGTCGCCGCCCTGGCCGTCGTGACCTGGGCGGGCGACCAGGTCCTGCGCCAGGGCGTCCGCGACGGGCTGGTCGAGGCCGTCGAGGGCAACGTCGACGACGTCGGGCGGGGCCCCTCGGGAGGGACGCCCGCCGTCGGGGAGGGCTTCCGCGGAGAGGTCGCCGGCGTCCACACCTCGCTCGTGGACGGGGAGGGGCGCCTGCTCTACGGCGAGAACCCCGTGGCCGGCGCGCTGGCGGACCTCGACGTGGCGGCGGGCGCCGCGCGCGAGGTCGACGTCGACGGGGTCGCGTACTACGTCTACGACCGCCCGCTCGCGGGCGACGGCCTCGACGGGCTCTGGCTGCGCGGCGTCGCCTCGGAGGAGGCGGCGGCCTCCCAGGCCCTCTCCGTCGCCGAGCTCGCCCTCGTCGCGCTGCCCGGCCTCGTCGTGCTCGGCGTCGCGGGCGGCTGGGTCGTGGCAGGCAGGAGCCTGCGGCCCGTGCGCGAGATCTCGGAGACGGCGCGCCGCATCGCGGGGGCGGACGACCTCTCCCGCCGCATCGAGCTCGGGGAGGGCGCCGACGAGCTCCACGAGCTCGCGGACCGCTTCAACGAGATGTTCTCCCGCCTCGAGGCCTCCTTCCAGGCGCAGCGCCGCTTCACGTCCGACGCCTCCCACGAGCTGCGCACCCCGCTCGCCGTGCTCTCCGCCCAGTGCGAGGTCGCCCTCGAGGACGGGGACCTCGCGCCCGGGGAGCGCGAGGGGTGGGAGACGGTGCGCCGCCAGGCCGCGCGCATGGCGCGGCTCGTCGACGACATGCTCGCGTTCTCGCGGATCGAGTCGGACCCGGGGCGCTACCCCTTCGAGGAGCTCGACCTCGCCGACGTCGTGGGGCCCGTCGCCCGCGACGCCGAGGTGCTCGCAGCCGGGCGCTGCGAGCTCGCCTGCGACCTGCCCCGCGGGCTCGTCGTGCGGGGCAACCGCGAGCTCCTCTCCTCGGTGGCGCAGAACCTCCTCGCGAACGCCGTGCGTCACGGCTCCTCCGGCGGGCACGTCCGGGTGCGCCTCGCGCGCGACGGGGCGACGGCGCTCCTCGAGGTGGCCGACGACGGCTGCGGCATTGCCGCCGAGGAGCAGGTGCACGTGTTCGAGCGCTTCTGGCGGGCGGACGCGGCGCGCTCGGGGGAGGGCACGGGCCTGGGGCTGCCCCTCGCGCGCGAGGCGTGCCGCCTGCACGGCGGCGAGCTGCGCCTCGCCTCGTCGGCGCCGGGCGAGGGGAGCGTCTTCGTCGCGGAGCTGCCGCTCGCGGAGGGAGCGGGAACGCCCGGGGCGTGAGGCTCTCATCCTCCTCTCATGTTCGCCCCCTATGCTGTCCGTGACGATGGGACGGACCCACAGGGCAAGGAGGAGCCATGAGCCTCAAGGACACCGTCAGGAACCGCTTCTCGACGCCGGGCAGGGCGGTCGCGACCGTCGCCGTCGCCGTGGCGGCGCTCGCCGTGCTCGCCATCGGCGGCGCCTTCGCCGTGCGCGCCGTCGCGAAGGCGAACTCGATCGGCGAGCGCGCCGCGCTGGCCCGCGCCTACTCCGACGCGGGCGTCGCGGAGGGCGAGGTCGACTACGCGCGCGCGGACTTCGGGTTCGACGACGGCTCGTTCGTCTACGAGGTCGAGTTCGGGACGCGCCAGGGGGAGTTCGAGTACGTGCTGCTCGCCTCCGACGGCGCAATCCTCGAGCGCGACATGCCGGACGGCTGGTACGAGGGCGCCGGGAGGGACTCGTCGGCCGCGACTCCCGGGGGAGCCTCGAAGGCGCCGGGGGACGACGCGGCGGGTTCCGGAGGCGCGGGCGCAGATGCGAGCGGGCAGGGGAGCGGGGCGGCCGCCGAGGCGACCATCTCCTCCGACGAGGCCCTGCGCATCGCCCTCGACCACGCGGGGGTGGCAGAGCAGGACGCGACCGTCACCAAGAACAGCCTGGACCGCGACGACGGCTACCTGACGTACGAGGTCGAGTTCGTGAGCGGCGCGACGGAGTGGGAGTACGAGATCGACGCGACCGACGGGACCGTCCTCTCCTTCGACGCCGAGAGCGTCCACGACTAGCGGCCCTCACGAAGCCGAGTCCGACCGTCGGCCGGGGCGTCCCCGCGGGGCGCCCCGGCCCCCGCTTCGCGCGGGGAGAGGGCGCGCGTTCCCCTCGGGGCCCGTCCGTGCTACACTGCACGCGATGCGCGGCGACCCGCGCCGCCGGGGCCTCGGGCCCCTCCACCTCATCCCACGCCAGAGGAGCATCCACCACCTTCGCCATCAGGCGCCGCACGGCCCTGCCGCGCGCTCGCGCGGCCGCGTGCCCGGCGCCCGCCCATGCCAGCGGCCCCAGGCCACACCGAGGAAGAGGAACGCACGGTGGCAGACGAGACGACCGACAAGCAGGAGACCGCACCCCAGCCCGCCCAGGCGGAGGCCGCCGAGGCCAAGCCGGCGACCCGTCGCAGGAGGACCCGCCGCAAGCCGGCGGAGGGCGACGCCAGCGAGCTGAACAAGGTGACGCAGGAGGCGACCCGCGCCAGCTCGGAGCCCACCGCGGCCCCCAAGCAGACGCTCGCCGAGGCGGACCGCGCCGCCGGCGAGGAGCAGGGGAAGGCACAGCCCTCCCGTCGCCGCCGTCGGTCCTCGCAGCCCCAGCAGCACGGCAACGGCGGCCAGCAGCGCTCCAACAACCACCAGAACGGCCACCAGCGCAGCAACAACGGCCGCCGCCGCGGCAGGCGCGGCAACGTCGCGGACCTCAACCGCGAGCCCTCCCTCACCCTCGAGGAGCTCCAGGGGATGAAGGTCGCCGAGCTGCGCGCCAAGGCCGCCGAGGTGGGCCTCGACGCGACCGGCCTCAGGAAGGCCGAGCTCGTCCAGGCCGTCTACGACAAGGCCGCCTACGAGGAGGGCTTCCGCCACGTCAGGGGCATCCTCGACGTCCACGGCGAGGGCTACGGCTTCCTGCGCACCGGCAACTACATGCAGGGCGACGAGGACGCCTTCGTCTACCAGCAGCTCATCCGCCAGTACGACCTGCGCCGCGGCGACTGCGTCGAGGGCACGGTCGCCCCCAACGTCTCCAACCTCAAGTTCCCGCCGCTCCAGCGCATCGAGCGCGTCAACGGGATCGAGCCCGCCGAGCTCGCCGGGCGTCCGCGCTTCAAGGACCTCACGCCGATCTACCCCGACGAGCGCCTCGTGATGGAGCACGGCAAGGAGTCGATCACCGGCCGCGCGATCGACCTCGTCGCGCCGATCGGCAAGGGCCAGCGCGGCCTCATCGTGAGCCCGCCGAAGGCCGGCAAGACCACCATCCTCAAGCGCATCTGCGAGTCGATCGCGGCCAACAACCCCGAGGTGCACCTGATCTGCCTGCTGGTGGACGAGCGCCCCGAGGAGGTCACCGACATGCAGCGCTCCATCCGCGGCGAGGTCGTGGCCTCCACCTTCGACATGCCCGCGGACAACCACACCTCCGTCGCCGAGCTCGTCATCGAGCGCGCGAAGCGCCTCGTCGAGCAGGGCGAGGACGTCGTGGTCGTGCTCGACTCGATCACTCGCCTCGCGCGCGCCTACAACCTGGCGGCGCCGGCCTCCGGACGCATCCTGTCCGGCGGCGTGGACTCCGCGGCCCTCTACCCGCCCAAGCGCTTCCTGGGCGCGGCCCGCAACATCGAGGGCGGCGGTTCGCTCACGATCCTGGCCTCCGCGCTGATCGACACCGGCTCCAAGATGGACGAGGTCATCTTCGAGGAGTTCAAGGGCACCGGCAACATGGAGCTCAAGCTCGACCGCGAGCTGGCCGACAAGCGCATCTTCCCGGCGATCGACCCGGTGGCCTCCGGCACGCGCAACGAGGAGCTGCTGATCGACCCGGCGCTCCAGCCGTTCGTGTGGGGCATCCGCCGCATCCTGGCGAACATGAACAACGTCGAGCGCGCCGCCACGAGCCTCGTGAAGAGCCTGCGCGCGACCGCCTCGAACCAGGAGTTCCTGATCCGCTCGGCCAAGAAGGCACGCCAGGAGGAGTTCGCGGACGCCCTGTAGGCGTAGGCGCCCTTCCGCCGCGGCCTCGGCCCCGGGCGGCGGCTAGCGCCGGGCCGAGACGCGTCCCAGCACCGCGAGCGCGGCGAGCCCGAGCCCGACGGGCGCGAGCCTCGTCGCGACGCGCAGCGCCCTCGTCGCCGGCGAGGGGCAGCAGATCCTGCGCCCGAGCAGCGCGGCGCGGATCGCGCGGTCGACGACGTCACCCACCTCGTCGAAGCCGACGAACGTCATCGAGCGGAAGGCCTCCTCGTCGCCGAGGTTCGCCTCGAAGCACGTGCGCATCCAGCGCGGGCACACCGCCGTGACGCGGATGCCCGTGCCCGCGAGGTCGGCGTCGAGCGCGCAGGAGAAGTCGATCACGAACGACTTTGTGGCGGAGTAGACCGAGAAGCGGGGGAGCGGTATGAACCCCGCGACGCTCGCGAGGTTGACGATGCGCGAGCCGGGGCCCATGTGCGGGAGGACGGCGTGGCAGGCCTCCACCACGGCCAGGCAGTTGAGGCGCACCATGTCCGCGTTGGCCTCGCGCGGGACGTCCGCGAACGACCCGGTGCGCCCGAAGCCGGCGCTGTTGACGAGCCACTGCACGCGGACGTCGCCCCAGGCAGCGAGCTCGTCGCGCAGCGCGTCGAAGGAGGCGGGGTCGCACAGGTCGAGCGCGACGATGCGGCAGGGGACGGGACAGGTGCCCGCCACCTCCGCGAGCCGTCCCTCGCTCCTCGCGACGAGCCAGATCTCGTCGAGCGGTCCTCCCGCGCCCGCGCCGAGCCGGCGGACGAACTCCCTGCCGACGCCCGACGAGGCCCCGGTGACGATCGCGACGTTCCTCATGGTGGCTCCCCTCGCATGGCCTTCGGGTGACAACTCTAGCCCCTCAGCGTCCGAGCAGCCAGTCGACCGTGCCCAGCGCCTTGAGGCCGTCGCCGGTTGTGCCGAGGCCATATGTGCGACAAGTCCATCTACCTGTGGCTTGCAACTGGCGGGCGCCTGCTGGTTGCCGCGAGATCGGCCAAATTGCGTACCGTCGGTTGGTAGAATTGCGCCGTGCGCGCCCGCAGACTAAAGGTGCCGGCAGACAGCGCACATCCCGACGAAGGGCAGACCATGAGCTTTCGCGACAATCTCCAACACCTGCGCGCAGAGCGCAACATGACTCAAGAGCAGCTGGCCATGCTGCTCGGCGTCTCCCGCCAGAGCGTCACGAAGTGGGAATCCGAGAAGAGCCAGCCGGAGATGGACAAGCTCCTCAAGATGTGCGAGATCTTCGATTGCACGCTCGACGAGCTTGTGACGGGTGACCTCACCGGCCGCGCTGCGCCTGCGACGGCTGCTCCCATCCCCGCCGGCCCGCCCACCGATGTCTGCGGCTACGAGGAGCACCAGCGCATGATGGCGCTCAAGGTCCCCACCGGCGTGGCCCTCATACTTCTGGGCATCGCGCTCGGCCTGCTCTTTGAGGGCGCTGTCGAGCTGGCGTCCTGGAACGGGCGCGACGGCCTCTTCGTGATCATCGTGCTCACAGGCATCCTCGCGGGCCTCGCGTTTCTCGTGCCCGCCGGGATGGAGCACACAGCGTTCCAGAAGGCGCACCCCTACGTGGAGGACTTCTATACGGACGAGGACCGCGCCGCCGCGCGCCGGCAGTTCTCGGCGGCGCTCATCGCCGGGCTCGCGCTCATCTTCGCAGGCATCGGCTGCCTACTCATGCTTGAGAAGACCGCGGAGAACTGGGGACTCTTCTTCCTCATGTTCTTCATCGCCTTGGGCGTGTGGTGGATCGTGCGCGGTGGCATGCTGCTCGGTCGCGTCAACGTCGAGGAGTACAACAAGTCCGTCGCCGAGGACCTCGAGGTTGAGGACATCGTGTCTGCGGAGCTGGACGAGGCACGGCGCGAGGTCCTTCTCGCCCAGAAGAGGCACGGCAAGAAGCTCGGGGCGGTGTGCGGCGTCATCATGATCATTGCCACGATCGTGGGCCTGTGGCTGCTCTTTGCGCCCGTGTTCTCGGCGCCAAACATGGACTCCTGGACCCCGGAGGGCACCTCGGCCATGTGGTTCTGGGTGGCCTGGCCGGTGGGCGGCATGGTCTGCGGCATCGTGACGCTGCTCTGGGAGGCGTTCAGCCGCGAGGAGTAGAGCGCCGCTTTGCGCTGCTGCGCCCGCGCGCCCCGCGATCTCGGAGAACGTGAAGGCGTTGGCCTCCTGGTCCCGTGCGCCGGTGGCTATCGCTTTATCGGGCTCCCTCGTAATGCGCCCACATGCGAACGACCTTGACTGTGCCCTGGAACTGCTTGCCGTCAACGGTGACAGGTGTGGCATCGACGGTGTAGACAAAGCGATGCTGCAGGGAGATGCGTCGCGAGTAGAGCCCTTCGAGGCTGCCGACAAGACCCTCAAAGGCGGGTGGCGTTGCAAATGGATTGCCGCGTACGACCTCAACGAGCTGCTTGCCCTTTTTCTCTAGTCCCGTTGCCTTGAGCTTTTTTGCATCTTTAGCTGCCTGTTTGGTGAAGACCGCGTGCCACATGCTCACCACTCCAGGGCGGTTTCGTCAACGCATTCCTCGATGGGGGTGTCGCGGCCGTCGATGAGCGACTGTGCCATGCCGGGGATGCCCATGAGGTAGAGGGTTTCCTCGATGGCGGCCCACTCGTCCTCGCCTACGAGCACCGCACCCTTGCCCTTGGTGTTGGTGATGGCGATGGGCGCGCAGTTCTCGTTCGTCTGGGCAATTATGTTGTAGAGGTCCTTGCGCAGGGCGGTCGCGCTGATTGACATCATGATTTGCTCCTTGCGTACGCTGTTACGTACGCTGAAAATAGCGTACGTAACAGCGTACGTCAAACGTCTGCAGTCGAGCTACGAGCGTGCATGCCCTTATCGTTCGCGAAGCGTCTCAATCACTTCCGACGCGCCCAGGTCGAGAAGGACGCTCCGCTCGGCGATCTCCGTGGGCGCCATCGCCTCACCGAGGCTCACGCAGGCGTAGGTGGCGCGCGGGCTCTCGGCGGCCATCCGCCAGAAGGGGTACTTGATGATGACGGGGGTGTTGGCGCCCACGCCGATCTCCAGAAGCAGCAGGCGTGAGCCCCGGTGACGGCGAACGAAGTCCCGGTAGCGGGTCGCGGCGGCGTGCCATCCCTCGTCCTCCACGAAGGTGTCGTCCGCGCGCAGGTTCATGGTCATGGGCGCGCCGCAGACGGGGCAGCGCGGCACGAGCTCCGTCGGCACGTGCATGTCGCGCTGCTCGGCGACCATGCGCAGCAGCGTGGCCTTGTTGTCGTAGGTGCGCGTGTGGCACGGCACGCTACACTGCCAGAGGCCGTAGTCGCCCTGCGTGTAGAAGAGGCGCCCCTTGGGGAAGCCCGCGCGCTGGAAGCAGTGGTCCACGTTGGTGGTGAGGACGAAGAAGTCCTTCTCGCCCAGTGTCTTGAGCAGGCGCTCGTAGAGCGGCGTGGGCACGGGGTCGTAGCGGTTGATCTTGATGTAGCGGCTCCAGTACGCCCAGCGCTCCTCCTCGGACGGGAAGGGAAAGAACCCGCCGGAGTACATGTCCGTGAAGCCGTGGCGCTCGATGAAGTCGGCGAAGTGCTCGCGGAAGCGCGCGCCGGAGTACGTGAGTCCGGCGGCGGTGGAGAGCCCGGCGCCGGCGCCCACGAGCACGGCGTCCGCGGCATCAAACGCGGCGGCGAGCCGCTCGAGCTCCGTCGAGGAGTTCCTGGTAGATGCGCTGGTCAGAGTCGAGAAAAACATCGAAGATCACCTTGAGCCTGGGGTCGGTGTTTGCGAGGTGGTCGAGGGCAGTGCACACGGCGAAACGCGCCGCCTCCTTTTGCGGGAAGCCGAAGACGCCCGTTGAGATGCAGCAGAACGCGAGCGTGGAGAGGCCGCGGCGCGTTGCCTCCTCGAGGCATGCGCGGTAACAGCCGGCGAGAAGATCCTCGTCGCGCGGCGTCGGCTGACCGCCCCGCGCGATTGGCCCCACGGTGTGGAAGACGAGCCCGCTCGGCAGGTTGTGCGCGGACGTGACCTTGACCTGGCCCGTGGGCTCGGCATGCCCTTGCGCCTCCATGAGCCGCGCGCAGTCCAGGCGCAGCTGCATGCCGGAGAAGGTGTGTATCGCGTTGTCGATGCAGTGGTGTCCGGGCACGAAGCAGCCGAGCATCTGGTCGTTGGCGGCGTTCACGATGGCGTCGGCAGCGAGGAGCGTGATGTCGCCGCGCCAGAGCGCCACGCGCGAGAGCACGGGGTCCGTGGCGTTGACGGACGGGAGCGCCGCCGCGTCGAACGCCCCGCCGCGCTCGCGCAGACGCTCCGCGAGGTAGGCGTCCTGAACGTCCAGCACCTCGGACGCCACGGGTGCGGGCGGGCGGACGTTCATGAGGGCACGCAGGAGGGACCGCTGGTCGTCGACGCCTTCCGGCACTACGACCCTCCCGCCGTCCGCGCGCTCCGCGAGCAGCGTGTCAATGAGAGAGCGCCTGCGCTCATCCTGGGTCATGACCGTCGCCCGCCCTTCTCGTGCCTACTTGCTCACCACGGAGACGCGCTCGCGCACGTGCTCGCCGCTTTCGAGGAGGTCGACGATCGCGATGGCGTAGTCTGCGTAGCTCACCGTGGACTGGCCGGCCGCGTTGAGCGTGAGCTCCTCGCCGGCCAGCGTGTACTCGCCGGTGCGCTCGCCGTCCGCCTGGAAGTCTGCGGCGGGGGAGACGTAGGTCCACTCGACGTCCGTGCGCTCGCGCAGATTGGCGAGGGCGGCACCGTGGGCGGCCGAGAGCGGCTTCCAGTCCTCGGGGAAGCCCGGGCCCTGGTCAACGGTAGCGGTGTGCTCCGTGTTCACGAAGAGGCTGCCCGCGCCGCCCACGACGACGAGGCGCGTGGGCGTGCCTGCCACGCAGTCGGCCAGATGGACGGCCACGTTGGTAATCGCAGGGATGGTCTCGGGCGTCCAGCCGCCCGCGGCGTCCACCACGGCGTCAAAGCCGGCGAGGTCGGCAGCGGTGAGCTCGAGCGCGTCCTTCACGAGGCTCTTCTCGGCAGCAGTCTTATTCTCTCCGCGCACGATGGCGGTGACGTCCATGCCGCGGCGCGTAGCCTCCTCCACCACGAGCTGGCCCACGCGACCGTTGGCGGCGACGACGGCGACCTTGAGGTTCTTCTCGGACATCGCGGTTCCTTTCTCTTGCGCTTCTGGGGACACCGGTATAGCCTCTCCATTGGTGCATAAGAGAAAGTAGGCACAATAAAGTGCGGTAAGTACCTTCAAGTAACTATTGGCGGTTAACTGCGATGAAGGATAGCGTCGAGAAGAACCTCAGGCAACGTGAGTGGCCGGCCTGCCCCGTGGAGACCACGCTCTCGCTCATCGGCGACAAGTGGAAGGTGCTCATCCTGCGCGAGCTCCTGGATGGCACGCGGCGCTTCGGCGAGCTGCGGCGCGGCGTCGGGCGTGTCTCCCAGAAGGTGCTCACGAGCCAGCTGCGCGCCATGGAGGCCGACGGGCTCGTTCACCGTGAGGTCTTTGCCGAGGTGCCGCCGCGCGTGGAGTACTCGCTCACGCCACTGGGGCGGAGTCTCGCCCCGGTGATCGATGCGCTCAAGGCGTGGGGCGAGGGATTCAAGGCGCAGATGACGAGCTAGCCGGACCGAGGCCATCAAGGTGGTCCGGGAGAACGTCGCGCGCACGGACGACATGTTGCATTCGCGGGAATTCGTCGCATAATGGGTTCGATGGGTGCGTCATGGGCACCCGAGGTATCGCGGCGGCACACGAACCTGAGACGAGCCACGCCGTCGCCCGCGGACGAGCACCGTCGTCCGTCGTGCGAGCGCATAGGCCGACCTGGTCCGTCGTTCCCCGCCACGTCCGGGTGCGTCCCGTCGCATGCCGGTGGGAGGAGCGTTTGCGATGATGGGTGAGAGAAGGCATCCCGCGGTCTTCGCCGGGCTCGCTGCCGCGGCCACGCTCGCGCTGCCGCGCGCGGCGCATGCCGCCACGGCCCTCGAGCGGCTCGGCGAGCAGGTCGCCTCGCTCGACCCTGCCTTCGTCGGCGGCTACGCCATGGGCGCGCTCGGCGGCGGCGTCGCGTGCTACCTCGTGCTCTCCCACCGCCGCGAGCGCGAGGAGCACGAGCTGATGGCCGAGGCCTTCCGCGCCTCCGCCGCCCACGCCGCGCCCGCGTCCGTCCCGCAGCCGGATGGCGCCCGCGAGGAGGCCGTCCAGGGACGCCACGGCAGGCGTGCCGACGATGGCGACATCCGCGTCCAGAGCGTCGAGGACTCCCGCGCGATCCAGTGGGGGACGGGCGACTACGCCGAGGTCGCCGAGAGCTACGTGCGCAAGGCGTCCCTGCGCGAGCGCATGGCCACGCGCGCGAAGGGCGTCGCGGACGTGCTCGCCGAGCGCATCGGCGGCAACGAGATGGACGGCGTACCCGTGATCAGGCGTGCCGACGGCAGCGTCGGCGACGTGGGTGTCGCGGGCTGGGACCAGGTCGCGGCCCAGGCCCCCGCGCCGCAGGCCCCGCAGGTCGCACAGGTCGCGCCTGCCGCCGACGAGCCCCGCGAGCGCCGCTCGCCCGCGGCGGCCCGCTCCATCGCCTCCCGCCTTCCCGAGGTCGACGAGGGGGCCTTCCCCGCGCGACGCGAGCTCGAGGACCTTCCTTCCGAGCGCGACGTCTGGGACGTGGCCCTCGCCGCGCTCGAGGAGCGCTCCAAGGAGCCCGCGCAGCTCGACTTCGGCGACGCCGTCGGAGGCCTCGACACGCTCGACGAGCCGGCCGGCCTCGAGTCGCCCACCTCGTTCATCCCGTTCCGGCTGCCTGCCGGGCACCCCGAGGTGGTCGACACCGAGTCCTACATCGACTACCTGATCAGCGACGAGTTCTCGCGCAACCCCTCGCACGCCGCGCGCAGCAGCTCCGAGTCCTACCTCACCCTGATCGAGGGCGGCAGCCAGGCGCTGCCGCGCCACGCCGCGCGTCCCGCGCGCGCCGGGAGGAAGCGCCCGCGCGGCGCCCACTTCGCGCGCCCGGCCGGCGAGGCCCTGGAGGCTTAGGCGCCCCCGCGGCGCACAGATTGCACAGATGGTACGAAGCTCGGTGTTTCCTGGCCGGAACGCCAGGAAACACCGAGCTTCGTACGTCATGGGGAAGGGATCGGCGGCGCGCGCCCGCTCCGGAGGCCTAGGCGACGCCGGCCCTCAGGCCGGACTCGCTCGAGCGCAGGACGCGAACCCACGCGCCGGGCTGGCAGGCCCGCGCGGCCGCGGCGACCGGCTCCGCCTCGGCGGCGGAGTTGCACGCCGCGATCATCGTGGAACCGGACCCGGAGATGAAGAAGGCCGCCGCGCCCGCGTCGAGCGTCGCGGCGCGCACCTCCTCGTAGCAGGGGATGAGGCGGCTGCGCAGCGGCTCGTGCAGGCGGTCGTCGCACGCCTTCGAGAGCAGGCGCATGTCACCCAGGCGCAGCGCGTCGACCGTGGCCACGCACCGGCCCATCTGCCACACGCAGGTCTCGAGCGGGACCTCGGTCGGCATCGCGCGGCGCGCCTCCTCGGTGCGCACCTCCACCTCGGGCGCGATCGCCACGAAGCGCAGGCGCCGGTGCACGGGGTCGCGCACGCTCGTGACCTCGCCGTCCTTCGTGAAGGAGGAGACAACCCCTCCCAGGATCGCGGGGGCGACGTTGTCGGGGTGGCCCTCCATGAGGGTCGCGACGCGCAGCGTGAGGTAGGGGTCGACGGCGCGCCCGGCGACGAGCTGGGCGGCCGAGACGCCGGCCACAACGCACGTCGACGAGGAGCCGAGCCCGCCGGCGAGCGGGATGGGGGAGTCGATGCGGATGCGCAGGGGCCTGGGCTCGACCCCGAGGTGCCGGGCCGCCTCGAGGTAGCTCTGCCACACGAGGTTGTCCTCGCCGCGGAAGCGCTCCTCGCAGCCCTCGATCGCGAGCTCCCCGGCCGGCTCGAACTCGAACTCGGCCCACAGGTCGAGCGCCATGCCCAGGCAGTCGTAGCCCACGCCCAGGTTGGCGGAGGTTGCCGGCACGCTCACGCGGCAGCGCATGGACGGCACGGCCCCTAGGCCCCGAGCTCCGCCTCGAAGGCGGCCAGCAGGTCGTCGAACTCCTCGAAGGCGGCGAGGTCCGGGTTGTCGGCCTTGATCTGGTCGGTCGAGCGGAACAGGAAGCCGGCGCGGCTCGCGCGGATCATCGCGAGGTCGTTGTAGGAGTCGCCGGCGGCGAGCGTGTCGAAGCCCATTGACTGCAGGGCGCGCACGGTGGTGAGCTTGGACTCCGGGCAGCGCATGCGGAAGTCCTCGACCGTGCCGTCCTCGGCGATCTCGAGCGTGTTGCAGAACAGCGTGGGCCAGCCGAGCTTCTCCATGAGGGGCTTGGCGAACTGCTCGAAGGTGTCGGAGATGATGATCACCTGGGTCTCGCGGCGAAGCGCGTCGAGGAAGTCGCGGGCGCCGGGCAGCGGGTCGATGCCGGCGATGACGTCCTGGATCTCGCGGATGCCCAGGCCGTGCTCGCGCAGCACGCCGAGGCGCCAGGTCATGAGCTTGTCGTAGTCCGGCTCGTCGCGGGTGGTGCGGCGCAGCTCGGAGATGCCGGTCTGCTCGGAGAAGGCGATCCAGATCTCGGGGACGAGGACGCCCTCCATGTCGAGGCACACGATGTCCATGGGTACCCTCCTTGGGTGTCGGATGCGGGTTGCGTCGCTTGCGTGCTAGGCGAGGAGGCGCGCGCAGGCGTCCTCGACGAAGGCCGGCATGGCGTGGACCTCGCAGACGGCCTCGTGGAGCACCTCGGCGTCGCGCAGGCCCGAGAGCTGGGCGGGGGCGGGGATGCCGGAGATGCGCTCGAGCTCGTCCATGCAGGCGAAGCCGTCGCGCCCGGCGACGTCGACGCCCAGGGCGCCCAGCACGTCGGCGGGGAACTTGAACGGGCTCGCGGTGGACAGGCACACGCGCGCGCAGTCCGCCTCGCGGCCGGCGAGCACGTGCATGCCGACGGCGGTGTGGGTGTCGATCAGCACGTGGTGGCGCTCCCAGACCTCGCGGATCGTCGCGCGGGTCTCGTCGTCGGTCGCCATGCCGCAGGCGAAGAGCCCCTGCACGCGCTCGCGCACGGCGTCGGGCACGGCGTAGGCGCCCTTCTCGGAGAGGTCGCGCATGAGCGAGGCGACGAGCTCGCAGTCGCCCTCGGAGGCGTGGTAGAGCAGGCGCTCCAGGTTCGAGGACACGAGGATGTCCATCGACGGCGAGATGGTCTTCACGAACGGGCGGCGGCGGTCGTAGGTGCCGGTGGTGATGAAGTCGACGAGGACGTCGTTGGCGTTGGAGGCCACCACGAAGCGGCGCACGGGCAGGCCCAGGCGCTTCGCGTAGTAGCCGGCGAGCACGTCGCCGAAGTTGCCGGTGGGCACGCAGAACTCGACCTCGTCGCCGACCTCGACGGCGCCGGCGCGCACGAGCTGGGCGTAGGCGTCGAAGTAGTAGACAACCTGGGGCACGAGGCGACCGACGTTGATGGAGTTGGCGCTCGAGAGGCTGGTGCGGGCGTCCTCGAGGCGCTCGGCGAGCGCACGGTCGGCGAAGATGGCCTTCACCTCGGTCTGGGCGTCGTCGAAGTTGCCCTCGACGGCGCAGACGGCCACGTTGGAGCCGCGCTGGGTCACCATCTGCAGGCGCTGGACGTCGGAGACCTTGCCGTGCGGGTAGAACACGGTGACGCCGCAGCCCTCGACGTCGGCGAAGCCCTCGAGGGCGGCCTTGCCGGTGTCGCCGGAGGTCGCCGTCACGACCATGATGCGCTCGTCGGCGGAGGTGCGCGCGCAGCTCATGAGGCGCGGCAGCATCTGCAGGGCCACGTCCTTGAACGCGGAGGTGGGGCCGTGGGAGAGCTCGAGCAGCCAGTCGTCGCCGACCGGCGTGAGCGGGGTGACGCGCTCGTCATCGAAGTTGTCGCCGTAGGCACCCTCGACGCAGGAGGCGAGCTCGGCGGCGGAGAAGTCGGACAGGAGCACGGAGAGCACGTCGAGCGCGGTCTCGCGGTAGCCCTGCCCGCAGACCTTCGCGAGGTCGACGTGGGCGTCGAGCAGCGCGTCGGAGACGTACAGGCCGCCGTCGGGGGCGATGCCACGCAGGATGGCTTGCTTGCTCGTTACGAGTCGGTCCGCCGAACGCGTGCTGTGGTAGAACGTACTCACTTCTGTACACCTCATATGTTCTCGTGGGCCGTCGGCATCTAGGTAATAATAGCGTCTGGTGCCTGTGGCGCCTCCACCCGAGACCCGCCCGAAAGGAATGAACAAGATGAACATTGCCGTGCTTGGCTACGGAACCGTGGGCCGTGGCGTCGTCGAGATCATCGAGGGCAGTGTCCCCTCGCTCTCCGTCACCCGCATCCTCGACCTGCCCGACCGCCTCACCGAGCCGCGCATGACGGCGAACTACGACGAGATCGTGGACGACCCGTCCATCGACGCCGTCGTGGAGTGCATGGGCGGCATCGAGCCGGCGCACACCTTCATCATGCGCGCCCTCAAGGCCGGCAAGCACGTCGTGACCTCCAACAAGGCGGTCGTGGCCGCCCACTTCGACGAGTTCACCTCCACCGCCCGGGAGATGGGCGTCGGGCTGCTGATCGAGGCCACCACGGGCGGCGGCATCCCCTGGATCGCCAGCCTCGAGAAGATGCGCCGCATCGACGAGGTCTCGAGCTTCTCGGGCATCATGAACGGCACCACCAACTACATCATCGACCAGATGTCCAAGAACGGCCTGGAGTTCGACGACGTCCTCAGGACGGCCCAGGAGCTCGGCTACGCCGAGGCCGACCCGTCGGCCGACATCGACGGCTTCGACGTCAAGAACAAGACGATCATCTCCGCCGGCATCGCCTTCGGCGTGGCCTGCACCCACGACCTGCCCGTCTCCGGCATCCGCAACCTCACCAAGGAGGACATGGAGTTCTTCCGCGGCCGCGGCCGCTCGGTGAAGCTGCTGGGCCGCGGCGTGCAGCAGGACGGCCGCTACGCGGTGGCCGTCGAGCCGGTGGCCGTCGCCGCCCGCTCGCTGGAGGCCAACGTGCCCGACAACTTCAACCTGGTCACCGCCGACGGCGCCACCATCGGCGAGCTCAAGTTCTACGGCCAGGGCGCGGGCTCGCTGCCCACCGGCAACGCCATCGTCCAGGACCTCATCGACTGCGCCGAGGGGCGCCGCCCGGACTACGACTTCTCCGCGGGCCTCGCCTACGACCCGTCGCTGCTCTCCGGCGACTACGTGATCCGCGCCGCCGGCTGGGCGCCCGCGGGCTCCACCGAGGTCGCCGAGGGCTACCACCTCGTCAACGGCGTCACGGCCGTCGAGGCGCGCGCGCTGCTCGACGAGGCGCTCGAGGTCGACCCGAAGGCCTTCCTGGCCGCCCTGCCCGAGGAGGACTAGCCCCCGCATGCTCAAGATCACGAAGTTCGGAGGCTCCAGCGTCTCGGACGCCGAGCACTTCCGGAAGGTGAAGGCGATCGTCGAGAGCGACCCGGCGCGCCGCTACGTCGTCGTGAGCGCCGTCGGCAAGCCGACGCGCGACTCCGACAAGATCACCGACCTGCTCTACCTGGTCGACGCCCACCGCACCTACCACGTGGACGCGACGGACCTGCTCGCCACCATCGAGGGCCGCTTCGCCGCCATCGCCGACGAGCTCGGCCTCTCGTTCCCGGTGCACGAGGAGTTCGCTGCCCTGCGCGACGAGCTCAAGGACGTCTCGGCCGAGTACCTCATCTCGCGCGGCGAGTGGTTCACCGCCCAGCTCATGGCGGAGTTCCTCGGGCGCCCGTTCGTGGACGCGGCCGACGTGGTCGTCTTCCACCACGACGGCACCCTGAACATGGAGGTCACCTGCGAGCGCGTGCGCAAGCTCGTCGAGCAGGAGGAGACCTTCGTGTTCCCGGGCTTCTACGGCGCGACCGTGGACGGCCGGATCAAGCTCATGGAGCGCGGCGGCGGCGACATCACCGGCGCCATCCTCGCCCAGGCCATCGAGGCCGACCTCTACGAGAACTGGACGGACGTCTCGGGCTTCCTGGCGGCCGACCCCTCGATCGTCGACCACCCGCGCTCGATCCGCCGCATCACCTTCGCGGAGATGCGCGAGCTCAGCTACATGGGCGCGAGCGTGCTGCACGAGGACGCCATCTTCCCGGTGCGCGAGGCCTCGATCCCCATCCAGATCAAGAACACCAACGACCCGGACGCCGTCGGTACGCTCATTCGCGAGACGGCCACCGACGACGGCGACGAGCACCTCATCACCGGCGTGACCGGCATGAGGGGCTACCTCTCCGTCTACGTGTCGAAGAACCGCCTCTCCAGCGAGCGCGGCATCCTCGCCCGCACGCTGGCGATCTTCGACCGCTACGGCATCAACATCGAGCACGTGCCCACCGGCATCGACTCGTTCTGCGTCGTCTGCCGCGCCGACGAGGTCGGCGGCGCGATCTACTCGCTCGTCTCCGACATCAAGGAGGAGGTCGCGGCCGACGAGGTCCGCGTGACCGAGGGCCTCGCGCTGATCTCGGTCGTCAGCCGCAACATGGGCAGGCGCTCCGGCACCGCGGGACGCATCTTCTCCGCGCTCGGCGAGGCCGGCATCAACATCAGCATGATCTCGCAGAGCTCCCAGGAGATCACGATCATCCTGGGCGTGGCCGAGAAGGACTTCGAGGACGCGATCCGCGTCATCTACGACAAGATGGTCCGCGACGAGATGGTCGGCGTCTCCGCGGCCCCGAAGGGGGAGTAGCGCATGGGCAAGGTCGTCGCGATCCTGGGCGCCACCGGCGTGGTGGGCCAGCAGATGATGGAGTGCCTCGAGGAGCGCTCGTTCCCGGTGGACCGCCTGGTCCCCCTGGCGAGCGCGCGCTCGGCGGGGCGCACGCTGCGCTTCGCGGGCGAGGACGTCGAGGTCGTCGAGGCGAGGCCCGAGGCCTTCGAGGGCGTCGACGTCGTGCTCGGCGCGGCCGGCGACGCGACCGCCCGCGAGCTGCTCCCCGCGGCCGTCGAGCGCGGCTGCGTGTGCGTAGACAACAGCCACGCCTTCCGCATGGACCCCGACGTGCCCCTCGTGATCCCCGAGATCAACCCCGAGGACGTCTCCTGGCACAAGGGCATCGTCTCGAACCCCAACTGCGCCACGATCATCGGCTGCGTGCCGCTGTGGCCGCTGCACGAGCTCGGCGGCGTGCGCCGGCTCGTCGTCTCCACCTACCAGGCCGCCTCGGGCGCCGGCAAGCCCGGCCTCGACGAGCTCGACCGCGAGCTGGCCTGCGTCGTCGCCGGCGAGGAGGTGGGGGAGAGCGCGCCGTTCCAGTACCAGCTCGCCAGCAACCTCATCCCCCAGATCGGCTCCTTCGACGAGGTGGGCTACTCCAGCGAGGAGATGAAGTTCCAGAACGAGGGCCGCAAGATCATGCACCTGCCGGAGCTGCGCGTGAACTGCACCTGCGTGCGCGTGCCGGTGCGCCGCTCGCACTCCGAGTCCATCACCGCCGAGTTCGAGCGTCCGGTCTCCGTGGAGCAGGCCCGCGAGGCGCTGGCCGCTGCCCCCGGCGTGAGGCTCGTGGACGACCCCGCCGCCTCGCGCTACCCGATGCCGCTCGAGACGAGCGACCAGGACCTCGTCTACGTGGGCCGCGTCCGCCGCGACATCTCCGCGCCGGACGGGGCGAGCTCGCTGACCTTCTGGTGCTGCGGCGACCAGATTCGCAAGGGCGCGGCCACGAACGCCGTGCAGATCGCCGAGCTGCTGCTCTAGGGGATGTCGAAGGGCTCGGTCGCCGGGCAGCATGCTCGGCGTGCAGCTCGTGTTCAGAATGTACGCGCTTGGGGCGCCTGCTCGCAGAGTGGGCGCCCCTCGCTTTTCGCGGTCCGAGACCGATGACGAGGGCGAGGGTGCGGCAAGTGCGCACCGTGCCAGCCTCATCAAGGAACGCATGGTCGAGCTTGCTGGTTGTCGACAGCCTCGCAGGTCGGCGAGGGGTACTCGCGGTGATACGAGACGTTCGAGTATGATGAGGGTGCAGCAGTACTAAGGAGCTTCATCATGCAGTGCCCCGACATTTTGCGTCGGGGGGGGGGCAGCTCTAAAGACTTGTCCTCCTTCGAGGCCCTATAGCATCGCTTACGAGGCGCGCAGCCTGTGATGCGCCTCGAAGACATAGCCGATGGGCAGGTGCTTGACGGCCTCTCTTCGATCGGCCCGGTCACGGTCGAGAAAGTGCGCGTCGTCGGCGGTGCCGCGGCGCAGGTGATGTTCCGGGACATCTCGGGCTCTCTGCATGAGGACGTCTTGTATCGCGACGCCGAGGACCGTCTCTTCGAACATACGTCGAAGCCGATCCCGTTCGATGCGGATGCCGACGACTTCAAGCTCGCATCGGAAGCGTATCGCCTCGGGCTCGCCTACCTGTTCGACCCATACCTTGCGGTCCATAGCTCGTCTATCGAACCGCTGCCGCATCAGATCACCGCCGTCTACCAGGAGATGCTGTCCAAGCTGCCCTTGCGCTACGTGTTGGCGGACGATCCGGGTGCGGGCAAGACCGTCATGGCAGGCCTGCTCATCAAGGAGATGCTGGCACGAGGCGACCTGAGGCGCTGCCTCATCGTGTGCCCCGGGAGCCTCTGCGAGCAATGGCAAGACGAGCTCTACGAGAAGTTCGGACTCTCGTTCACCATCCTTACAAACGATTTGCTTGAAGCATCCGTCACACGCAACGCGTTTGCGGAGCACGACCTCTGCATCGCTCGCCTCGACAAGCTCTCTCGCGACGAAGCCGTGAAAGAGAAGCTTGCGCATAGCACGTGGGACCTCGTGGTATGCGACGAAGCCCATAAGATGGCCGCTCATGCAGTTGGGAACAGGGTCAACTACACGAAGCGCTACCGTCTCGGCGAGCTCCTCGGCTCGATCGCCGAGAACCTTCTGCTCATGACCGCCACTCCTCACGACGGCAAGAACGAGGACTTCCAGCTCTTCATGGCGCTCGTGGATCCGGACCGTTTCGACGTCGCGCACGGTGTCGCTGTAGACCAAGACGTTTCCGATGTGATGCGTCGCCTTGTCAAGGAGGACCTGCTCACGTTCGACGGTCGTCCGCTTTTCCCGGAACGCCGTGCGTACACGGTGAAGTACGAGCTCTCGCCCGCCGAGAAGGATCTCTATGAAAGCGTTACGAGCTACGTGTGCGAGGAGTTCAACAGAGCCGAGCGCCTCGACGGGAAGCAGAGGAACAGCGTCGGATTCGCCCTGACCACGCTCCAGCGCCGCCTAGCCTCGTCGCCTGAGGCAATTTGTCAGTCGCTGCGGCGCCGACGCGAGAGGCTCCAGTCCCAGCTCGAGCTTGCCAGCCGCATCGAGGACGGCCGCATCTCGTTCGAATGCGACGACGCGGGGCAAACGTACCGTTTGCTCGATGACGACTTCGACGAGGACGACCTTCCGGCGGAGCGCTTCGAGCGACTGCAGGACGAATTCATCGGCACGGCTTCTGCCTCGGCCACCGTCAACGAGCTCAAGGCGGAGGTCGAGACCCTGAAGCATCTCGAGGAGCAGGCGCGGGCCCTCAGGGACAGCGGGCGGGACCGCAAATGGGAAGAGCTGTCCGCGCTCCTGCAGGACGACGCCCATATGTTCGACGGCGCTGGCGCCCGCGAGAAGCTCATCATCTTCACGGAGCACAAGGACACCCTCGCGTACCTGCGGGATCGCATCGCCAACCTGCTGGGAGACGTCGACGAGGTGGTTACCATCCAGGGCGGCATGCGCCGCGACGACCGCCGGGAGGTGCAGCGCCGCTTCACGCAGGACAAAGAGGTCCGCGTGCTCATCGCCACCGATGCGGCCGGAGAGGGGATTAACCTCCAACGAGCGCATCTGATGATCAACTACGACCTGCCGTGGAATCCCAATCGTTTGGAACAGCGCTTCGGCCGCATCCACCGCATCGGCCAGACGGAAGTTTGCCACCTGTGGAACCTCGTCTCCGAGAGCACACGCGAAGGCGAGGTCTTCCAACGTCTGTTCGACAAGCTCAGCGAAGAGCGCAACGCGCTCGGCGGCAAGGTGTTCGATGTTCTCGGACGCGTCTCGTTCGGCGAGAGGTCCCTTGCCGACCTGCTGGTCGAGGCCATCCGCTACGGCAACGACCCGGCGCGCCGGGCGCAGCTCGACCAGGTTGTCGACGCCTCGCTCGACTCGGATGCCCTGCGCAGGCTCGTAGACGAGTACTCCCTCACCGACGACCTGCTGAGCGTTCATGATGTTGCGGCTGTCGGCGAGGATATGCAGCGAGCTGCTGCCCACAAGCTTGCCCCGTATTACCTCGAGACGTTCTTCCTGAGCGCCCTGCGCCGCTTCGAGGGACGGGTTGCACGGCGCGAGCCAGGGCGCTACGAGGTGAAGCGCGTGCCCTCCGCCGTGCTGCAGGAAGCGCGGCGCCAGGGCATCGCGGATGTGTCGAAGCGCTACGAGCGCATCACATTCGAGCGAGATCGCGTCAACGTTCCCGGCCGCCCCACGGCCGAGCTCATCGTCCCCGGCCATCCGCTGCTCGAATCGCTCCGGGGAGCCGTTCAGACGCGGTTCGGCTCCCTGTTGGGTGACGGCGCCGTCCTCGTCGATGACGGCGACTGGGGAAAAGAGCCTCGCGTGCTGGTCTACGTTGAGTGCGCTGTCGAAGACGACACGGCGCACCGCTCCGAAGAGCGGCATACCGTTTCGCGCTCCCTCCGTTTCGTCGAGAGCACGAACGATGGCGAGGTGGAGGATGCAGGGTACGCTCCCTACCTTGATTACCGCGCACCGAAGCAGGACGAACTCGAAGCGCTGCAGGGAGTCCTTACGGAAGGCGCGCAGCTTAGCGCGGCAGGCAAGGACAGGATCCTTGCCTACGCTCTGACGGACATCGTTCCCGGCGAGCTGTCGCGCATCAGGATGCAGCGCAAGAAGCGAATCGACAAGATATCCCGCGCTGTCGACGAACGTCTGACCGCAGAAATCCGCTACTGGGACGCCCGTGCGGCGAAGCTCGCGGAGCAGGAGCGACAGGGGAAGGGCAACGCTCGCCTCAACGCCGAGAATGCCCGGAGCCGGGCGGACGAGCTCTCGATTCGGCGCACTGAGCGCCTTCGGAGCCTGGAGGCCGAGCGAACGGTGCACGCGACGTCTCCGCGTCTTGTGGGCCAGGCTCTCGTCGTGCCAAGAGGTCTCATCGCACGTCTGAAAGGCGAGCAGGTGCCTCCTGGGGGTTCGAGCAGCCGTGCTTCCATCGAGGCCATCGCCATGCAAGCGGTTCTGCGCATCGAGCATGAGCTCGGCTACGAGCCGCACGACGTGAGCAAAGAGAACTGCGGCTACGACATCGAATCCAAGGTGCCAGAGGACGCCGAATCGCCCGTTGGGCTTCGCTGCATCGAGGTGAAGGGCCGTTCCGGCGGTGCGGGAAGCGTCATGGTCTCTCACAACGAGGTCAACACCGCCTTGAGCCTGGATCAGGACTACCCGGGCAGCTATGTCCTCGCGGTAGTCGAAGTGAGCGATGACTCGGTTCGCACTACCTACATCGCGCATCCGTTCAAGGCCGAGCCCGACCCGGCGATGGCTGCGACGAATTATTCGATACAGAAGCTCCTTGCCCAAGGCGAGGTGCTGATCGTCCGAGAGGAGGCCAGATGACCTCCTCATCTGCCTGCAAGAAGAAGCTCATCGAGGTGGCGTTGCCGCTTGACGACATCAACGCCGCAGCTGCGTATGAGAAGCTGCCGGGAATAGGTCCGCATCCAAGGGGTTTGCACTTGTGGTGGGCAAGACGGCCTTGTACGACAGCTAGAGCAGTGATATGGGCTTCCCTGGTTGACGACCCCTCTGCTCATCCAGACGAGTTTCCTTCAGATGAGTCCCAGTTAGTCGAGCGCGAGCGGTTGTTCGGCATATTGCGTCAACTTGTCAACTGGAGTAACTCCGACGATTCTACTGTGCTTGATGCCGCGAAGGCGGAAATCCGCAGGTCGATGGGCGAGGAACTCCCGCCGTTGCTCGATCCGTTCGCAGGGGGCGGTGCCATCCCGCTCGAGGCACAGCGGTTGGGGCTCAGGGCGTACGCCCAGGACCTCAACCCTGTGGCGGTGACCATCAACAAGGCGATGATCGAGATCCCGCCGAAGTTTGCGGGCAGCGCACCGGTGAACCCGAGATCGCGCGCAGAGCGCCTAGTGGATGTCTGGGAGGGTAGCGCAGGGCTTGCGGCCGACGTGGAGTACTACGGAACGTGGATGCGTAACGAGGCGTTCAAGCGCATAGGACACCTGTATCCCAAGGTAGCATTGCCCGAAGAGCAGGGCGGGGGAGAGGCCACCGTCATCGCCTGGATATGGGCTCGTACCGTGAGATGCCCGAACCCCGCATGCGGGCATGAGACGATCCTCGTGCGCTCGCTCGACCTCTCTAAGAAGAAGGGCAAGGAGTGGCATGTCGAGCCGGTCTGCAAGAACGGCGAGATTCGGTTCGAGGTGAGGCCGGGGAGGAGCGAGCGGGAAGGCACGGTGAACCGCCGGGGAGCGACGTGCATCCATTGCGGGACTCCCATTGATTTCCCGTATATTCGCAGCGAAGGCAAAGCCCACAGGATGGGCTGCAAGCTCATGGCCGTTGTCGCTGAAGGCAAGCGCGGAAGGCTCTACATCGAGCCGAATTCCAGTCAGCTCCGGGCTGCAGACATCCCGTTGCCGAGCTATTGTCCGAGCGGACGGCTTTCGGGAAAAGCGCAAGTGAATATCGGTCTGTATGGCTTGACTGAGACAGCAGACCTCTTCACCAATCGCCAACTGACGGCGCTGACCACGTTCTCTTCGTTGGTGAAGGAAGCCCAGCAGAAGGCCTATAAGGATGCGGTCGCGTCGGGGATGGCGGACGACAGCGTCGGGCTTGACGAGGGTGGCGACGGCGCCCGCGCGTACGGTGAAGCAATTGGTGTTTACCTTGCATTTGCAGTAGATAGGCTGGCAGATTTTTCAAATTGCGTATCACGATGGGCTCCCACCAATGAAAAGCCCATGAATATGTTCAACAAACAAGCAATTGCCATGACATGGGATTATCCGGAGGTAAACCCCTTCAGCGGTTCAGTGGGGAGCTTTCTCACAATCACTGAGTACATTACGTCTTGTTTGGCGACTGCTCCGATCAACGCTGTGGCAGGGTCTGCAAGACAGTTCGATGCCCAATCTGATAATGGCATGCGGAGCATTATCGTTTCGACAGATCCTCCTTACTATGACAACATCGGGTACGCTGACCTCTCCGATTTCTTCTACGTATGGCTTCGCCAGTCGCTAAAAGATACGTACCCTGAACTGTTCAGCACGATGCTCGTACCAAAGGCCGAAGAGCTTGTCGCCACGCCGTATCGCTTCGATGGAAGCAAGCAGCGCGCTAAGGAGTTCTTCGAGGATGGGATGCTTAAGGCTTTCCGGCGGGTATATGAATCTGCTTGCGACGATGTGCCAGTAACTATCTACTATGCATTTAAACAGAGCGAGACGACGAAGACCAAGGCCGGCGACAAGACCGCGTCGTCTGGCTGGGAGACCATGCTCGCTGCCATCATCCAGGCGGGGTTTTCGATAACAGGCACCTGGCCTGTGCGTACAGAACAGGCCTACAGGAGTGTTTCAGCAGGCGCCAACGCGCTCGCGTCCTCCATCGTCCTCGTCTGCCGCAAGCGCCCGGAAGACGCTCCCATCTGCATGCGCCGCGAGTTCGTGACGGCGCTCCGCCGAGAGCTGCGTCCTGCGCTCGATCGGCTGCAAGAGGCGAACATCGCACCGGTCGACCTGGCTCAGTCCGCCATCGGCCCCGGCATCGGGGTCTACTCGCGCTACGCGCGTGTGCTGGATGCCGATGGCGCCGAGCTGGACGTGCGCTCGGCACTGGAGCTCATCAACGAGGAGCTCGACGCGTACTTCAACGACCAAGGCGACGGGGCGGACGCCGAGAGCCGCTTCTGCATCGAGCTGTACCGGCAGGCCGGCTTCAACGACGTACGGTATGGCGAAGCCGAGGTGCTCGCCACCGCCAAGAACGTCTCCGTCCAGCAGATGGAGGATGACGGCCTGCTCGATGCGGACAAGGGCATCGTGCACCTGCTGCCCCGAGACCAGGTCAAGCCCAAGACCTCGAGCGGGATGCCCACGTGGCTGCTCGCCCAGCAGCTCACTCAGACCCTCGATGACAAGGGGATCGAGGGGTGTGCACGACATGCTGCCCTCGTCTCACCGTCTGCAGCCGAGCGGGCCAAGACCCTAGCGTACCGCCTCTTCACCATCGCCGACCGCAGGGGCTGGGCGTCGGAGGCGCTTGCGTACAACTCGCTGGTGGCCTCCTGGAACGAGGTTGCGTCGAGGGCGAGCGAGCGTCGTGCCTCGACGCCCGTGCAGCAGAAGCTCGATATCTGGCAAGGAGAGGGGCTATGAGTAACTGGGATCGCGTGAACAAGGGCTTCGATTTGCTCCTCGTGCCGCTTCTCCGTTACGAGCTCAAGGAGCTGGAGGCCGCTTACGGGCGGACAGGCTGGTGGGACGAGGGAATCGTCCCCATCCTCACGTACGAGCAGAAGCGTAACGTCGGCGATCTTTCCGACGACAAGAAGAGGATCGCGTCCATCGACATCGCGCTCGCCCTGCGCATCCTCGACGTCCGCTGGGGCGACGTGTTCCGGCGGAGGCTGCCGAGGGACTGCAGAACATGGGCCAACGAGCTTAAAGGGGATCGGGCCGACGCCGCTCATCGCGGCGTAGGCGACCTAAGCGACGACGATGCGTTTCGCGCCCTCGACACTATGCAGCGCCTGTGCTCGGAGATAGACAACGAGAAGGCGGAGCCGATACGCGCTCTCATGCGCGAGATCCGCTACGGCTCGGCAGCCGGCTCGGCTCAGGCGGACGTAGCGCCCGCTCAGAGCAAGGCGCATGCGACATCGACGTCGGTTCTCACGGTAGGGGAGCTTCCGAGCTGGCGCGACGTCGTGACGCCGCATCCGGACGTGGCCGAAGGCCGCTACCGCAACGCCGAGTTCGCCGCCGACCTCGCTCAAGTGGCTCGGAACGCCGCGGCTCAGGAATACCAGGATCCTGTCGAGTTCTTCTCACGCACGTACATGACCGCCGGAATCCGAGGCCTGCTCTCCCAGGCGCTGCTGCGGGTGAGTGGCCGCGGCGGGGAGCCCGTCATCCAGTTGAAGACCGCTTTCGGCGGCGGGAAAACGCACAGCATGCTCGCGCTCTACCATCTGATGCACGGTGGATTCGATACAAGTCGGGTTCCCAACGTAAAGAAGGTTTTGGGCGATGTCGGCCTTTCCGAGGCACCGAACGTGCATGTTGCCGTTGTCGTGGGCACGGCGCTCGACCCCTCGAAAGCGAGCCGGCCGCAGAACATGCCGGGCATCACGGTTAACACCGTGTGGGGCGAGATCGCCTATCAGCTGGCGCTTGCGGCGGGGGATCCCGCGCTGTACGACTTCGTGAAAGAGGCGGACAAGAAGCATGTTTCCCCCGGCTCGGAGGCGCTAACTGCGCTCTTCGACGCAGCGGGGCCGTGTTTGGTGCTCATCGACGAGCTCGTCGCCTATGCGAAGAAGCTATACGGCGTCGGCGGGCTGCCCGCCGGCTCCTTCGACAACCTCGTCACCTTCATCCAGGAGCTCACCGAGGCCGCCCGCGCGAGCAAGGCGAGCTTGGTGGTCGCCTCCATCCCGGAAAGCGAGCGCGAGATTGGCGGGGATGCCGGCAAGTTGGCGCTCGAGGCGATCGAGCACACCTTCGGGCGCATGGAGTCCATTTGGAACCCGGTGACCGCGAGCGAGGGGTTCTCGGTCGTGAGCCGGAGGCTGTTCTCCTCTCAGGTGGACGAGGGTCTCCGCGAGAAGGTGTGCCGGGCGTTTGCGCAGATGTACCGTGACAACCCGGATGACTTTCCCGTCGAGGCGCACGACCCCGGCTACCTCGAGCGCATGGTGGATTGCTATCCCATCCACCCCGAGGTCTACGACCGGCTCTACGAAGATTGGGCCTCCATCGATGGATTCCAGCGCACTCGCGGCGTGCTGCGCTTCATGGCGTCCGTCATCCACGAACTGTGGGTCGAGGGCGACAAGGCCCCGATGATCATGGTCGGCTCCATCCCCTTCGACGTGCCCGGCGTCCGCGACGAGCTGACGCGGTACCTGCCGGATACGTGGAGCTCCGTCGTTGACAGCGAAGTGGACGGGCGCAATTCCGAGCCGTATAAAGCCGATTCCGCCAGCCCCCGCTACGGAAGGTGCTTCGCATGCCGTCGCGCGGCCCGTGCGGTGTTCATGGGCAGCGCGCCGGACGTTGCCGGGCAGAGCGGGCGAGGGATAGAGAAAGCCAACGTGTACCTGGGTGTGCTCCAGCCCGGCGACAACCCGCCGCTCTTCTCCGACGCGCTCGCGACCCTGAGGACCCGCTCCTCGTACCTCTATGCCAACGACCCGGGTACGCGGTACTGGTACGACACGAGGCCGACGCTGTGCAAAATGGTCGAGGGGCTCGCTAAGGAGGTCTCCGACTCCGAGGTCGCAGCCGAGATCGAGCGGCGCCTGCGCACACTGCGGCCCGAGCGCCCGATCGCAGGCCTCCACGTGTGCCCGCGAAGCACGACCGACGTGCCCGACGAGCAGAAAGCGCGGCTCGTGCTGTTCGGGCCAGACGTCCCGTACGGCACCGATGCGGCTGCCGACCAGGCCACGGATGCGGCTCGGGAGTACCTGGCCGGCAAGGGGGCGGGGCAGCGGATGTATAGGAACTGCCTCGTGTTCCTCGCGCCCGACTCCAAAGCCCTCCCCGCGCTGAAGGAGGAGGTGCGGCGCTACCTTGCGTGGCGTTCCGTTCAGGGCGACAGCGACCGGCTCGACCTCACCTCCTCGCAGCAGCGCGAGGTAAGCAGCGGGATAACCGTCAGCTCCCAGGTGGTCGACGTGAACGTCAACGAGGTGTACGGCTGGCTGCTGGTTCCCCGCGTCGACACCGATTCCGGCTCTATGGAAACCGTGCTGGACGTGCAGCGCGTCCCGGCGGCAGGGGAGGAGGATCCCGTTTCGAGGGCTGCGCGCAAGCTGCAAGGCGACGAGAGCCTTATCGGGCGGCTCGCACCGCTCGTTCTTAAGATGAGCCTCGACCGTTGGCTGTGGAGGGACGCCGGCGCTGTGCAGGTCAAACAGCTCTGGTCGCAGCTCTGCTCGTACTGCTACCTGCCCCGTCTTGCCGATTTCTCCGTCCTAGAAGCGACGATTCGCGAAGGTGCAACCTCCGGCGAGTTCTTCGGCATCGCCGCCGGCATCGAAGGCGAGCGCTACGTCGACCTCACGCTGGCGAAGGAGCGCCTCGCCGTCCACGAGACCGATTGGCTCGTGAAGCCCGAGGCGGCGCGAGCCCAGCTCGAGCGCGAGCAGGCCGAAAGCGAGTTTGTAGGCCCGGCATGTACTCCGCCTTCCGATAAACCGCAGGATGAGCTCCCTTATGGAGGGAGCGAAGAGGTGCCTCCAACGACGGGTCCTGGCGGTTCTCGTGGAACAGATGACGGCGAAGACGGGGGAGCACAACCCGTCGAGGCGATTCTCGACAAAAGGCTCGACTCCGTGCGCGTCAATCGAGATATCGCCCAGATTGTCGAAGAAGTGGTCTCTCACCTCGAGAGGAGCGGGGCGTCCGTTGAGATGAGCCTGCATGTGGAGGCCCGCAACAGCCAAGGGTTCGATGCTGAGACCGTACGTACGGTTACCGAGAACTGCCGAACGCTCGGCATTGAATGCGAGCTGAACGAGTAGAGGCGTTTCCTCTGGACAGATTGCAATGCGACGTGCGCCCTCTGAGGAGGCTCTTCGCTTTCCGCAATGCTTGCAGCCAAGGCGCGGCAGGACGGGCCTCCTCCATCCCTCACCCTGAAGGTACAGAGATTGGAATCCCGGCAAAGGAGGCCGCCCATGCTCGTCACCATGAAGGAGATCGTCGATGCCGCCCGCGAGGGCCGCTACTGCGTGCCCGCGCCGAACTACAACGACGTCACGCAGCTCTACGCCGCGGCCGACGCCGCCGTCCAGGCCCGCTCCCCGCTGATTCTCGACATCGGCCGCATGTTCGCGACCGAGGACCGCGCCCTCTTCCAGGAGCTCGCCTGCGCCAGCCGCAGCGTCGCCGAGCGCATCGACGTGCCCTGCGCGATCAACCTCGACCACGGCTCGGCCTACGAGCACATCGTCCAGGCCATGTTCGACGGCTGCACGTCCGTGATGGCGGACCGCTCCTCGCTGCCCTTCGAGGAGAACGTCGCCCAGGTCGCCGAGATCGTGCGCATCGCCCACGCCGTGGGCGTCTCCGTCGAGTCCGAGCTCGGCCACGTCGGCACGAACGAGGACGAGGAGGCCCTCGGCGGGCTCCAGCACCACGTCGAGACCGACGAGGAGAAGCGCGCCCTCTACACCAACCCCGAGGAGGCCGTCCGCTACGTCGAGGAGACGGGCGTGGACTGCCTGGCCGTCGCCGTCGGCACCGTGCACGGCTTCTACCCCGAGGGCTTCGTCCCCTCCGTCGACTTCGAGCTCCTCGCCGAGCTGCGCGAGAAGGTCCCCGTGCCCCTCGTGATCCACGGCGGCTCGGGCTCGGGCGACGAGATCCTCAAGGGGATGGCGCCCTACGCCTCCAAGCTCAACGTCGGCCACGACCTCTTCAAGGCCTTCGGCGACGGCATCGCCGCCGCGGTCGAGAGCGGCGAGGACCCCGTCGTCGCCGGCTCCAAGGCCTACGCCGCCGAGCTCGTCCACTATATGGAGGTTCTGGGTTCCGCAAACAAGGCGTAGGAATCTGGGCACAACATAGGCAGCGACTCGCCGTTCCAAGGGGCGTCGTGCACGGGGACCCGCATCAGGGGGATGCGGGTCCCTTCCGTTCCCGTGCGCGGGACTTGGGGCGAGCCGAAAGATTATTCGAAATCCCCCTTGTATCCCACTGCGGATTTGGCATAATAGTCGAGCTGCACTTCGCGGTGGGCATGGTGGGCGTAGCTCAGTTGGCAGAGCGACGGACTGTGGCTCCGTAGGTCGAGGGTTCGAGCCCCTTCGCCCACCCCATACATAGGCGCCCTTAGCTCAGCTGGCCAGAGCAGGGGACTCTTAATCCCAAGGTCCAGGGTTCGAATCCCTGAGGGCGCACCAGAAATCCGAAGCCGGGGAGCCATCCCCGGCTTTCTCGTTTGGGAGGCACCATGAGCGAGGTACCCGCCTCTGTCGCCTGCGCCCTCGAGCCCGACCCGCGGCTCGTGGAGCGCGCCCTCTCGGAGCGCGTCGTGTGGGAGGGTTCCTTCTTCGACGTGAGCCACGTCGACGTCGTCCTGCCGGACGGCGAGCGCAAGCCGCGCGAGATCGTGCGCCACACGGGCGGCGCCGGCGTCGTGGCCATCGACGAGGAGGAGCGCATCTGCCTGGTGCGGCAGTGGCGCGTGCCCCAGGGCCGCGTGACGGTCGAGATCCCCGCCGGCAAGCTCGACGAGGGGGAGACCCCGCGCGCGTGCGCGGCCCGCGAGCTCGCCGAGGAGGCCGGCCTCGTCGCGGAGGACCTCGTGTTCCTGGCCGCGACGAGCGGCATCCCGGGCTTCTCCGACGAGCTGACGCGCGTCTTCTGGGCGCGCGGGCTCTCCCGCGTCCCCTCCTCGCCGGACGCCGACGAGTTCGTCGACGTCGTGTGGCTCCCCGTGGCCGACGTCCTCGAGGCGGTCCGCCAGGGGGCCGTCACCGACGTGAAGACCGTGGTGGCGGTCCTCGCCTGGGAGGCGGGGCTCTGCAGGGCCTGATTGCCCACGCCCGCCCGATGCTATAGTGGCGCCGTGTCCGAACGCCCGTGACGGGAGGGTGCCCATGTTCTGTCCCAAGTGCGGATCCCAGCTTCCTGACGAGGCCCGCTTCTGCGACGCCTGCGGCGCCCGCATCGCCGACTTCCTCGTGGGCGAGCCCTCCGCCGAGCCAGGGCCCGAGGCCGAGTCGGCGCCGCCCGAGGCCCGCGACGTCCCCGAGGCTCCCGGCGCCGAGGAGCCCCTCGCGCCCGAGGCGCACCCCGACCCCGAGGCCGCCGAGGGCCTGGACGAGCCGACCGGCGTCGTCGGGACGCCCGAGGCAGCGGACCTCGAGCCCGAGCTCCCCGAGCCGGAGGAGACGAGCGTCCTGGCCCGCGAGGCGGCGCAGGAGGCCGACCCGCAGTCCGGCCTCGACGTCATGCCGCAGGAGGACCTCACCTCCTTCATGCCCGCGCCCGCCGAGCCCGCCCCCGCGCCGCGCCGCCGCATGAGCGCCGGCCAGGTGGTCGCGCTCTGCCTCGGCTGCGTCGCGGTGTTCTGCGCCGTGGCCTTCGGCGCCTGGAAGCTCTTCTCGGCCCGCGACGTGTCGGCGCGCGAGGCCGTCGAGGACTACGTGCGCGACAGCGGGGTCCTCGTCTACGACACCCCCGCCTCCGAGCTCGCCGAGGAGCTCGGCGTGGACGACGGGGGCGTGCCCTTCGAGGTCGACTCCGTCGAGGTCGTCGACTCCTCCGAACACGAGCTGCCTCCCGAGCTCCGGGGCACCTACGAGGGCGACACCTACACCACCTACGTCGTCGAGATCGTGCTGTCCAACGGCTCGACGGAGATCTCGGGCACGACCGAGCTGGACTACTACGAGACGCCCGACGGCCCCGTGACGCCGGACGCGCCCTCCCTCGACGACCCGGTGTTCCTCGCCGTCGACCAGGTCCCCGACGAGGTCGTCCTCGACCACCTCGCGGAGGGCCTCGCCGCCGCCGACGCCCCCTCCGGCGCCGAGTGGACCATCGAGTCGCACGACTTCGACGCCGACGAGCAGCTCGACGTCGTGGTGCTCACGGCGCCCGCCCCGGACGGCTCGGGCGACGAGCTCACGCTGACACTCACCTTCTCCTTCGTGGCCTCCGACGGCACCTGGATCCTGACGGTCGCCAGCCTTGACGGCGACGTCTTCCAGGCGGAGGAGGCCGAGGACGCCACCGGGCTCCTCCGGCTCGCGGACCTGCTCGCGCTCGAGCCCGAGGAGATCTCCGACCGGCTCGCCGACGAGGGGTTGGCCCCCGAGGCCCTCGAGCCCGCGGAGGGCGAGGACGTCGAGGCGGAGGGCTCGGCCGCGGACGCGGAGCCCGAGGCCGGCTACGCGTGGTACGCGGACCAGGCCCCCGAGGGCCTCGTCGAGGAGCTGCGCGCCATGGGCGTCGAGCCGGGCGACGGGACGGGCGGCACCTACGCCGTGACCGTGCAGCTCGGCGTCGGGCTGCCCGCGAGCGACCGCGACGACGCCTCCGGCGCGACGCGCCTGAGCGCCGACGACCTCGCCGACGGCGAGGCCCCCGACAGCGTCGTCGTGACGATGAACTGGGACACCATCGCCCCGATCGACGTCGAGGACGGCGAGGCGTGCGAGCGGGTCGCCGAGGCGCTGTTCCCGGACGGCGAGCTCGTCGAGACGTTCCGCGCGACCGACGGCCCGCTCATGGGCCAGGCCCTGGTCGGCACCGTCGAGCTCGACGGGGAGACCTACCTGTGGAGCGTCGACCAGTTCTGCTTCGACGACGACGAGGCGGGCGGTTGGTCCAACGTGCGGCTGCGCGTCGCCCTCGTGCCGATCGAGGTCGCCCGGCTCACCTGCGACACCGCCCAGCTCTACGAGGCCGATGAGCTCGACGAGGCCTTCGAGGAGCCGGACGAGGCCGGCGTCTGCGAGCGCTTCGCCCGCTCGATCGTCCAGATCGACATCTCCTACGACGACGGGACGCCGCGGCTGAACGTGCTCACCGGCGAGCGCGAGACCCTCGACGCCTCGGGGGAGTGGGTGCCCGAGGAGCCCGCGGAGGCCGAGGGGACCGAGGAGGGCTCCGAGGCGGAGGCCGCGTAGCGCCTTCGAACGAAGGAGGGCCGGACGCCTCGGCGCCCGGCCCTTTTCGAATGGCGCTGGCGCGCCCAGCAGGATTCGAACCTGCGACCGTCGGATTAGAAGTCCGGTGCTCTATCCAGCTGAGCTATGGGCGCGTGTGCAGGCAATTCTAGCATGCGGGGCGGACCCGCCATTTCCTCAGGTTCGGCCGCGACAACTCCCCGTCATGCGTCATACTGTAGGTTCCCAAGGAGGGTTGGAAGGAGCCTGCGTTGATCTACACACTCACGCTGAACCCCGCCGTCGACTACGTCATGCACCCGACGACGCTCGACATGGGCTACACGAACCGCTCCTCGCAGGAGGAGTTCCACTGCGGCGGCAACGGCATCAACGTGTCCAGCGTTCTCAACGAGCTCGGCGTGAGCAACATCGCGATGGGGCTGCTGGGCGGCTTCACGGGCGACTACATCCTCGAGCACCTGCAGGACAAGGGCGTCACGTGCAACTTCGTGAAGCTCGACCGCGGCAACACCCGCATCAACGTCAAGCTCAACGGCATCGTCATGACGATGGTCAACGGCATCGGCCCGAAGGTGCCGCAGTCCAAGATCGACGAGCTCTTCCAGCGCATGGAGGTCATCGGCAAGGGCGACACGCTCGTGCTCACCGGCTCGATTCCCGCGACGCTGTCCGACACCATCTACGACACCATCATGGGCCGCTTCGCCGGCCGCGGCATCCGCTTCGTCGTCGACGCCCCCGGCCAGGAGCTCATCAAGGCCCTGCCGCGCCACCCCTTCCTCATCAAGCCGAACAACCACGAGGTCGGCCGCCTGTTCGACGTGCGCCCCGAGACCCCGGAGGAGGTCATGCCCTACGCGCACCTCCTGCACGAGCAGGGCGCCGCGAACGTGATCGTCTCCTGCGGCAAGCACGGCTCCGCCCTGGTGGACGCCGACGGCAGGGAGCACATCAGCCTGGCCCCCAAGATCCGCCTCGTCAACGCGACGGGCGCCGGCGACTCGATGGTCGCGGGCTTCCTCGCGAAGGTCGACCAGGGCGCTGACTACGCCACCGCCCTGCGCTTCGCGAGCTGCTGCGGGTCGGCGACCTCCGCGAGCCGCGGTCTCGCGCGCCGCGCGACGGTGGAGCGCTACTTCAAGCTCCTCAGCCGGCAGATGGAGGAGGCGGGCCTCGACCCGTCCGGGCACCCGAAGGACCCCGCCGCCGACGCGTCCTCCGGTTCCGCCGACGATTAGGCACAATGTTCTGAGAAACGTGCGACGGTCCGGCGGCTCGTCCGCCGTCGTGCCGCCGTGGTCAGGCAGTCACCACTTGGCGACGTCGGGTCGCCACGCGCCCTGGGGCGCGCCGGGATAGGAGGTTCCCATGTTCGAAGGCGTCAACGCATCTGATGGCATCGGCATCGGCGTCGCGCAGGTCGCGGTAGAGCCCGACCTGTCGTTCATCCCCACCGCGCCCTCCGACACCGAGGCCGAGAAGGCCCGCTACGTCCAGGCGCGCGACTCCTTCATCGCCAAGACCGAGGAGCAGATCCGCGGCATGGAGGCCGGCGGCCTCGAGGAGGAGGCCGGCATCATGCAGGCCCACGTCGACTTCGCCACCGACGACGCGATCCTGGAGATGGTGGACGACGCCATCGACGGCGGCACCTGCGCCGAGCAGGCCGTCTCCGACGCCTACGACGCGTACTACCAGATGTTCTCCTCCATGGACGACCCGCTGTTCCGCGAGCGCGCCGCCGACGTCGCCGACGTCAAGAAGGGCCTGCTGGCCGCGCTGCTCGGCGTCGAGCTGGTCGACCTGTCCATCCTGCCCGAGAACACCATCGTGGTCGTGGCCGACCTCACCCCGTCGATGACGGCGACCATCGACAAGGACCACGTCGCCGGCATCGTCACCGAGACCGGCGGCCGCACCTCGCACTCCGCGATCATCGCGCGCGCCCTCGAGATCCCGGCCGTCCTCTCCGTCGCGGACTGCTGCGCCAACATCAAGAACGGCCAGATGGTCGTCGTCAACGGCACCGACGGCCAGGTCGTCGTCGAGCCCAGCGACGCCGAGCTCGCCGAGTACCGCGACAAGGCCGCCAAGCTCGCCCAGGAGAAGGCCGCCCTCGAGGCCTACCGCGGCAAGCCGACCGTGACCGCCGACGGCGACCAGGTGCTCCTCGTCGCCAACATCGGCAACCCGGAGGACGCCAACGGCGCCGCCGAGCACGACGCCGAGGGCGTGGGCCTCTTCCGCTCCGAGTTCCTGTTCATGGACGCCTCCGAGCTCCCGAGCGAGGACGAGCAGTTCGCGGCCTACCAGAAGGTCGCCATCCGCATGAAGGACCAGCCGGTCATCATCCGCACCCTCGACGTGGGCGGCGACAAGGAGATTCCGTACCTCGACCTCCAGAAGGAGGAGAACCCCTTCATGGGCTACCGCGCGGTGCGCTACTGCCTCGCGAACCCGGAGCAGTACAAGGTCCAGCTCCGCGCCCTGCTGCGCGCCTCCGCCTTCGGTGACATCAAGATCATGATCCCGCTGGTCACGAGCCTCACCGAGATCCGCGACGTCAACGCGCTCATCGCCGAGTGCAAGGCCGAGCTCGACGCCGAGGGCATCGCCTACAACAAGGACATCGAGGTCGGCACGATGATCGAAACCCCGGCGGCCTCCCTGATCGCCGACGACCTCGCCGAGGAGTGCGACTTCTTCTCCATCGGCACCAACGACCTCATCGGCTACACGATGTGCGCCGACCGCGGCAACGACCGCGTGGGCTACCTGTACAACGTGTACCAGCCCGCCGTCCTGCGCTCGCTCAAGCGCATCATCGAGTGCGGCGTGAACGCGGGGATCATGGTCGGCATGTGCGGCGAGGCCGCGGCCGACCCGCTGCTCATCCCGATCCTGATCAGCTTCGGCCTGGGCGAGTTCTCCGTGAGCGCCCCGTCGATCCTGCGCACCCGCAAGGTCATCTCCCAGTGGACGAAGGCCGAGGCCGACGAGCTGGCCGAGAAGGTCCTCAAGCTGAAGACCGACACCGAGGTCAAGGCCGCCCTCACCGCCGCGGTGAAGAACTAGCCTCGCAGCCGACGGCATCGCCTGACGCAGGGGCGTCCCGGGGTTCCGGGGCGCCCCTTCTTCGTGCGGGAGGGCTGCGGGACGACGCAGGACGTCACAACATCCGCGCCTCGTGGCCACGGCGCCGGTTTCTCGGGAGTGTTGCAGGCATGCACGCCCTCGCAAGCAGATATGCGCACGACCTCGAGCGCATGCTTCACGGAAAAGGGCAGGTCAGCGTCTCGGTGTATCGCGAGCGGCGTGCTACAACCAGCATTCGTGCGAGTTCGGCGGCGAAACGACCTGCAACACTCGGTTCCCGTTGCCACCGGCGGGCGGCGTGGCTATGCGCAGATCACCCTCAGGGCTCCGGGCACGCAGGAGACGTCGAACTCCGTGCCGTGCACCGGCTCGCCGTCGGCCTGCACGGGAGGCTCGACGTCGAAGAGGAGGCGCAGGCGGCTCACCTGGCGGAAGCGCAGCGACTTGGAGCCCACGTGCATGCCGGCGCGCGCCAGCCCGAACAGGACGAGCGCGACCGGGGTGGGGGGCACGACGAGGTTGTGGCACACGTCGAGCAGGCCGTCGGCGGGGTCCGCCTTCGGGCAGATGCGGAAGCCGCCGCCGTAGGTGGGGCCCACCTGCACCGCGAAGATGATCTCGTCGCCCGAGGTCCCCTCGACGCCGTCGAACAGCGCCCGGTAGGCCCAGCCGTCGTGGTGGCTCGAGAGGATGCGCATCCCCGAGGTCACGAAGAGGCCGGCGCCCTTCTGGCTCGTGCCGGCGCTCCTGCGCCGCGACGTGTCGAGCGCGATCGCGGCGTCGAGGCCGAAGGAGAGCGTCTGGACGAAGTGGACGCCGTTGACCCGGCCCACGTCGAGCCTCCTGGTGCGCCCCCGCTCGAGCGCGGCGAGCGCCGAGCGCACAGCGTTGACGGGGAGTCCCAGGGTGCGCGCGTAGTCGTTGCCCGAGCCCATGGGGACGAGGGCGACGCGCGGGCGCTCCTCGGGCTCGAGGGACATCAGGCCGTTGGCGACCTCGTGGACGACGCCGTCGCCCCCGAGCACGACGAGGGTGTCGAGGCCCGCGGCCCCGCGCGCGACGCGCTCTGCGTCGCCCGGGCCCTCGGTGAGGCGCGCCTCGAAGGAGGAGCAGAGGTCGCCCCGGTCGCGCAGGAGGCGCTCCGCCTCGCGGGCGGCCTCGAGGCCGGCCCCGCTGTGGGAGCTCGGGTTGGCGAGCAGGAGCGTGCGCCCCCAACGCGTGCCAGGCATGTCCACCCCCTGCGTCGCAAAAAGGGGCCGGGCGCATGCCCGGCCCCGGGAACTCGTGGAGCGGGTGACGGGAATCGAACCCGCGTCTGCAGCTTGGAAGGCTGCGGCCCTACCATTGGACGACACCCGCACAGGTGGTCGGGGTGACTGGATTCGAACCAGCGACCCTCTGCTCCCAAAGCAGATGCGCTACCAAGCTGCGCCAC
>CAOJNB010000008.1 GCA_948439405.1 uncultured Coriobacteriaceae bacterium
GGCTACGTGGCCAAGCGCATGGAGATCGGCGCCGTCGTGGGCGCCACCCCCGCCGACCACGTCCGCCGCGAGGAGCCCGCGCCCGGCGACGTGATCGTGCTGCTGGGCGGGCGCACCGGCCGCGACGGCATCGGCGGCGCCACCGGCTCGTCGAAGGCACACAACGTCGAGTCGCTCGAGAAGGACGGCGCGGAGGTCCAGAAGGGCAACGCGCCGATCGAGCGCAAGCTCCAGCGCCTGTTCCGCCGCGGCGACGCCTGCCGCCTGATCAAGCGCTGCAACGACTTCGGCGCCGGCGGCGTCTCGGTGGCGATCGGCGAGCTCGCCGACGGCCTCGACATCGACCTCGACCTCGTCCCCAAGAAGTACGAGGGCCTCGACGGCACCGAGCTCGCGATCTCGGAGTCCCAGGAGCGCATGGCCGTCGCGCTCGCCCCCGAGGACGTCGACGAGTTCCTCCGCCTCGCCGACGAGGAGAACCTCGAGGCCACCCCGGTGGCGGCCGTCACCGACGCGGGGCGCCTGCGCATGACGTGGCGCGGGACCACGATCGTCGACGTCTCGCGCGAGTTCCTCTCCTCCAACGGCGCGCCTAAGCACGCCCGCGCGCACGTGACCCGCGGTGCCTCCTACCGCCCCGTCTGGGCGGGCTCCACCTTCGGCGAGCGTATGGCCTCGCTCGTCTCCGACATCAACGTCGCCTCGAACAAGGGCCTCTCCGAGCGCTTCGACTCCACGATCGGCGCCGGCACCGTGCTCATGCCCTTCGGCGGCGCCACCCAGCTCACCCCCTCCATGGCCATGGTCGCCAAGCTCCCCGTGCTCGGCGAGACGACGACCTGCTCCGGCATGGCGTGGGGCTTCAACCCCTACGTGAGCGAGGCGAACCCCTACACGGGCGCCTACCTGGCCGTGGTCGAGAGCCTCTGCCGCCTCGTGTCCGCCGGCTTCCGCCGCGAGGACGCCTACCTCACCTTCCAGGAGTACTTCGGGCGCCTGCGCGACGTGCCCGAGCGCTGGGGCCAGCCGGTCGCGGCCCTGCTCGGCGCCCTCATGGCGCAGGACGACCTCTCCGTCGGCTCGATCGGCGGCAAGGACTCGATGTCGGGCAGCTTCGAGGACCTCGACGTGCCGCCCACCCTCGTGAGCTTCTCGGTGGCGGTGGGCGACATGGCGCGTGCCACGAGCCCCGAGCTCAAGGGCGCCGGCCACCGCGTCGTCGCCGTCGTGCCGGACTACGCCGCCGACGGCGTGACGCCCCGGGCGGGCTCCCTCGTCGCCGCGATGTCGCTCGTCGAGGGGCTCGTGGGCTCCGGCGCCGCCCTCTCCGTGGCGACGCCTGGCTACGGCGGCGTGGCCGAGTCCCTGTTCAAGATGTGCGTGGGCAACCGCCTCGGACTCGTCGTCGACGACTCCTACACCGAGGAGGCCCTGCTCGGGCTCGCCTACGGCTCCTTCGTCGTCGAGCTCGCGGACGACGCGGAGGTCCCGGAGCCGGGCGAGGGCGTCACGGTCGCGCCGCTGGCGCTCACCCAGGACGCCTACGAGCTCTCCGCCTGCGGTGAGGTGCTCGACCTCGCGCGCCTGCAGGAGCTGTGGGAGGCGCGCCTCGAGCCCGTCTTCCCCTACCGCGGCGCCGGCGACCAGGTCGAGGCCGTGAGCGACCCGCGCCCCTCCACGCGCCGCGCCCACGGGCCCCGCGTCGCGCGCCCGCGCGTGCTGATCCCCGTGTTCCCGGGCAACAACTGCGAGTACGACACCGCCCTCGCCTTCGAGCGCGCCGGCGGCGACCCGCACGTCCTCGTCGTCAACAACCTCACCCCGGCCAAGGTCGCCGAGTCCTGCGAGCGCCTCGCCGCCGAGGTCGCGCGCAGCCAGATCGTGATGATCCCGGGCGGCTTCTCCGGCGGCGACGAGCCCGACGGCTCCGCGAAGTTCATCACGGCCTTCTTCCGCTCCCCCGCCGTCACCGAGGCGGTGCGCGAGCTGCTGCAGGCGCGCGACGGCCTCATGCTCGGCATCTGCAACGGCTTCCAGGCCCTCGTGAAGCTCGGCCTCGTCCCCTACGGCGACATCCGCCCGATCGACGAGGGCTGCCCGACGCTCACCTACAACACGGTCGGCAGGCACCAGAGCCGCCTCGCGCGCACCCGCGTGGCCTCCACGCTCTCGCCCTGGCTCTCGGGCTGCGAGGTCGGCGACGTGCACACCATCGCGATCAGCCACGGCGAGGGCCGCTTCGTCGCCTCCGACGAGGTCCTCGCGGACATGCTCGCGGCTGGCCAGGTCGCCACGCAGTACGTGGGCGAGGACGGCCGCCCGTCGATGGACCTCTCCGTCAACCCCAACGGCTCCGTCCTCGCGATCGAGGGCATCACGAGCCCGGACGGGCGCGTCCTCGGCAAGATGGGCCACTCCGAGCGCTCGAGCGCGGGGACGTTCCGCAACGTGCCCGGCGAGCACCTCCAGCCCATCTTCGAGGGGGGCGTGCGCTACTTCGCGGACTAGCGGGGGAGCGCGAGGCGTGCCGCGGGGTCCGGATGGCGCCCGGGTGGCGCTGAATCGAGAGCGTTGCAGGACTTCGAGGGGACCTTCGGGTCCCCTCTCCTGTTCCGCTCGAAGGTGCACCTCGCCCACCTGCGCGTTTCCATGAGGGTCCTGGGAAAGGGGGACGGCACGGGCTTGTGAAGGAGCCTTCCGACCTGCAACGCTCGCCCGGGCGTGCCACCGGTGCAAGACAAACGGAGCGTTGCAGGTCGCGGACCCCGAGCGGCGTCCGTCGCGTCCCGCGACGCCCTAGCGGGGGCCGCCCGCGGCGAGGTAGCGCCGTCGCACCTTCCCGATGTAGTAGAGCGAGCCGAAGGCGCACCCGGACGCCCCGCGGGCGAGCTCGGCGTCCAGCCCGTCGAGGGCCTCGTCCACGCTCGCGCACGCCTCGGCGTCCGCGCCGCGGTCGCGCCACGCGCGGGCGAGCTCGTGCGCCGGGAGGGTGCGCGGGTTGGGCACGTCCACGCACAGCACGCGCCCGGCGAGCGGCGCGACGGCGTCGACCATCGCCCCGTAGTCCTTGTCGGCGAGCGCCCCCATCACCATCGCGAAGCGCCTGCCCGGCCACCAGGCCCGCAGCGCCTCGGCGAGCGCGGCGGCTCCGTCCGGGTTGTGGGCGCCGTCGACGAGCACGAGCGGGTCGCGCGAGAGCACCTCGAGGCGCCCCGGCCAGCGCGCAGAGGCGAGGCCGGCGCGGACGTCGTCCTCGGAGACGGGCAGGCCGCGGGAGGAGAGGGCCCTCAGCGCCGCCACCGCCGTCGCCGCGTTCGCGAGCTGGTGCCGCCCGATCAGCGACAGGCGCAGGCCCGGCAGCCCGGGAAGCGAGAACCCCTGCCCCGCGTCGTCGATCGGCCCGGGCACCACGTCGCGTGCGCGCACCTCGACGAGCTCGTCGCCGGCGGCTGCCGCGGCGGCCCGAATCACCTCGGCCGCCTCGGGCTCCTGCGGCGCGCTCACGACGACGGAGCCGGGCTTCACGATGCCGGCCTTCTCGGCGGCGATCTCGGCGAGGGTCGAGCCGAGCACGGCCTCGTGGTCCCGCGCGATGCGGCAGACGACGGCCACCTCGGGGGCGTCGACCGCGTTCGTCGCGTCGAGCCGGCCACCGAGCCCCACCTCGAGGAGCGCCACGTCGACGGCGCGCTCGGCGAAGTGGAGCAGCCCTATGGCCGTGACGGCCTCGAACTCGGTGGGGGTGGGCGAGCCGGCCGCGACCATGGCCTCCGCCGCGTCCCGGACGCGCGTGGCGAGGCGGGCGAAGTCCCGCCCGCCGAGCTCCTCGGAGCCCACGCGGACGCGCTCGGAGGGGCGCTCCACCATCGGCGAGGTGTAGTAGCCGACGCGGAAGCCCGCGTGCTCGAGCACGGAGCCCATGATCGCGACGGTGGACCCCTTGCCGTTCGTGCCGGCCACGTGGACGCAGCGCAGGCCGCGCTGCGGGTCGCCGAGGCGCGCCAGCAGCTCGCGCATCACCTCGAGGCCGAGCCGCATGCCCAGCCGGCCGAGCCCCGAGACCCACTCGCGCGCGCGACGGTAGTCCACGTCCGCCCCCTAGATGACGCGGTCCTCGCACACCACCAGGTCCACCGCCCGGTCGTGCGCCTCCACGCACCCGATCCAGTCGAGCAGCTGCGCGGAGCGGACCACGCCCGCGCTCGTGCCCGGGAAGTCGTAGAGGAAGCAGTCGTAGTAGCCGCCGCCATAGCCCACGCGGAAGCCCGCGCGGTCGAACCCGAGCCCCGGCACGACGCACAGGGCGGCCGGGGTGGCGTAGGGGTCGACGAGCGTCGCCGGGTCGTCGGCCGGCTCGAGGACGCCGTGCTCCCCGCGCTCGAGCGAGGCGAGGTCGCGCACCTCGTGCCAGCGCATCGCGAGCGAGCCCGGCACGCAGCGCGGCAGGGCGACGCGCTTGCCCGCGACCCAGGCAGCCTCGATCACGGGGCGGGTCTCCACCTCGCTGCCGAAGGAGAGGTAGCAGAGCACCACCTCGGCCGCCCCCCACGCGGACAGGCCCATGAGCCGCTCGGCGATCGCCGCGTCGGCCACGGCGCGCTCCGCCGCGGGCGTCGCGTCGCGCTCCGCCTTCAGGCGGGCGCGCAGCTCGCGCTTCTCCTGGTTCATGCCACTCCCTTCCAGGCGCCCGCCGCTACGCCTCGGCGGCCGGGGCCTCGCCGGTCTCCAGCACGCGCTCGAGGGCCTCCTCGTCGAGGACGGGCACCCCCAGCTCCTCGGCCTTCGCGAGCTTCGAGCCCGCCGCCTCGCCGGCGACCACGTAGCTCGTCCGCTTCGAGACGGACCCCGTCACCTTGGCGCCGAGCGCCTGCAGCGCCGCCTTCGCCTCGCCGCGCGTGCGCCCCGAGAGCGTGCCGGTGAGCACGAAGGTGAGCCCCGCAAGCGGCGTCGGCGCGTCCTCGTCCGCCGCCTCCTGCTCCATCGCGAGGCCCGCGTCGCGCAGACGCCCGATCACGGCGAGGTTGTCGGGCACCGAGAGGAACTGGCGCACGCTCTGGGCGATCTTCGGGCCGACGCCGTCGATCGCCGCGATCTCCCCCTCGTCGGCCGCGAGCAGCGCCTCCATCGTGCCGAAGCGGGACGCGAGCAGCTCGGCCACGCTCTTGCCCACGTGGCGGATGCCGAGCGCGAACAGCACGCGCGAGAGCGGCCTCTCCTTCGAGCGCAAAAGCTCGCCCACGACCTTCTCGGCGATCGTCTCCCCCACGAGGATGGGGTCGCCGGCGCGGTGGGACTCGACGGTCGTCCGGTAGCGCCGCTTTGAGGGTGTGCCGTCCTTGCGCGGGATCGGGTCGCCGGCGCGGTGGCCCTCGACGTCGGTGTCGTAGGTCCTCCCCGTCTCGAGCGCGGCCACCTGCCTGACCTCGAGCCCGTAGAAGTCCGCGACGTCGCGGACGAGCCCCGCCTCGACGAGCTTGTCGACGATCTCGGCGCCGACGCCGTCGACGTCCATGCAGTCGCGGCTCACCCAGTGCAGCAGGCGCTCGTTGGCCTGGGCGGGGCAGTCCATCGAGACGCAGCGGAAGGCGACCTCGCCCTCCTCGCGCACCACCGGCCCGCCGCAGCTCGGGCAGCGGCCGGGCATCTCCCAGAGCGGCCGCGCCTCGTGCTCGGCGCGCAGGTCGCCGTCGAGCACCGGCCCGACCACCTCGGGGATCACGTCGCCGGCCTTGTGGACCGCGATCCGGTCGCCCTCGCGCACGTCCTTGCGGCGCACCTCGTCGAGGTTGTGCAGCGTCGCCCGGGCGATGGTGGAGCCCGCGACCTGCACCGGGTCGAACTCCGCGACCGGCGTGAGCACCCCGGTGCGCCCGACCTGGACGCGGATCTCGCGCAGCACGGTCTCGCGCTCCTCCGGGGGGAACTTGTAGGCGATGGCCCAGCGCGGGGCGCGGGCGGTGAAGCCGAGCGCGGCCTGGGCCGGGAAGGGGTCGACCTTCACCACGACCCCGTCGATGTCGTAGTCGAGCTCGTCGCGCGCCGCGAGGGCCCGCTCGCAGTAGGCGCGCACCTGCGTCCGTCCCTCGCAGCGCTCGGCGTGCTCGTTCACGTGGAAGCCGCACGAACCGAGCCAGGAGAGGAAGTCGTGCTGGCTGTCCACGTCGAGCACCGACTCGTCGGCCACGGCGTAGAGGAAGGTGGCGAGGTCGCGCGCGGCGGTGACGCGTGCGTCCTTCTGGCGCAGCGAGCCGGCGGCGGCGTTCCGGGGGTTCGCGAAGGCGGGGCGCCCGGCCGCGTCGTTCTCCTCGTTGAGGCGGACGAAGCTGCCCTTCGGCATGTAGACCTCGCCGCGGACCTCGATTCGCGAGCCGACCCCGCCCCCGGCGACCCGCGCCATCCCCTCGGGGGAGAGCCGGCGCGGCACGTCCGAGATGGTGAGCACGTTCGCCGTCACGTCCTCGCCCACGGTGCCGTCGCCGCGGGTGGCGGCGCGCACGAGCTCGCCGTCCTGGTAGGTGAGGGCGACCCCGAGCCCGTCGATCTTGAGCTCGCACGTGTAGGCGGCCGGGGCGAGCCTCTCGGCCGCGAGGGCCTCCTCGCAGCGGTCGAGCCAGGCGTCGAGCTCGTCGAGGTCCATCGCGTCGTCCATCGAGTACATGCGGCTCGCGTGCCGCACCTCCTCGAACTGCGGCGAGACGAAGCCGCCGACGCGCTGGGTGTAGCTCTCGTGGGTGACGAGCTCGGGATGGGCGCGCTCGAGGGCGATCAGCTCCTGGAGCAGGCGGTCGAAGCGCGCGTCGGACATCTCCGGGTCGTCGAGCGCGTAGTAGGCGATCGCGGCCCGGTTGAGGACCGCGTTGAGCTCTGCGGCCCGCGCCGCGGCGCGGGCGGCGTCGCCCTCCCCGGGGTGCGGGACGAGCGGGACCTCGCCGCCGAACAGCGTCGTCTGGACCGCGCCGTCGCCCTGTGCCATGCCGACCTCCCGGCCTCGTGGAATCGCGTGAACCACCATGGTACGGCATACGGAGGGGCCCCGGCCGCTCGGCCGGGGCCCCGGGACCCTCGCGAGGCGCGGAGGGCGCCGCTAGGCCACCGCAGCCTCGTAGCCGGCCTCCCTGACGGCGGCCACCAGGGCGTCGTCGGCGACGTCGGGGCCGGCCTCGAGCCGGGCGGTCCCGGCCTCCAGGCTCACCTCGACCCCGGAGACCCCGGGGACCCCCTCCAGGGCCTTCGTGACGTGCGCGACGCAGTGCTCGCACATCATGCCCTCCACCTTGAGCGTGCGCTCCATGACGTTCTCCCTTCCCGTCTCGGCGACGCAGGCGTCCCCGCCCACGGCGCAGGTCTGCTGGTGGGTGCCGCGCACCACGGGCGCGGCTGGGGCCGCGGCGCGCGCGGGCGCGGCGGCGGGGCGCCATCCGCGCAGCCGCAGCGCGTTCGAGACGACGAACACGCTCGAGAACCCCATCGCCGCCGCGGCGACCATCGGGTTGAGGTTCACGCCGGCCCAGCTCAGCGCGCCGGCGGCCACCGGGATGCACACGGCGTTGTAGAACAGCGCCCAGAACAGGTTCTGCTTGATGTTGCGCAGCGTCGCGCGCGACAGGTCCATCGCGGTCGCGACGTCGGCGGGGTCGGAGCGCATGAGCACGACGTCGGCGGACTCGATCGCGACGTCGGTGCCCGCGCCGATCGCGACGCCGAGGTCCGCGGTGGCGAGCGCCGGGGCGTCGTTGACGCCGTCGCCCACCATCGCGACCACGTGCCCCCCGGCCTGCAGGGCGGACACCTCGTAGGCCTTCTGGTCCGGCAGCACCCCCGCGACGACCTCGTCGACGCCGACGGCGCCGGCCACCGCCGCGGCGGTGCGCTCCTGGTCGCCGGTGAGCATGACGGTCCTCGCGCCGGCGGCGCGCAGGCGCTCGACCGCCTCGGCGCTCGTGGGCTTCACGGGGTCGGCGAGCGCGAGCACGCCGACGAGCTCGCCCGCGCGCGCGAAGTAGAGCGGGGTCTTCCCCTCGTCCGCGAGGCGCGCGCAGGCCCCGTCGAAGGGGGAGACGTCCACGCCGCGCTCCCCCATGAGGCGGGCGTTGCCCGCGAGCGCCGGGACGCCGCCCACCTCCGCCGTGACGCCGCCGCCGGGCACCTGGGTGAAGCCTGCGGCGTCCTCGGGCCCCTCGGCACCGGGGCGAGACTCCGCGTAGGCGCACACGGCGCGGGCGAGCGGGTGCTCGCTCTTGCGCTCGAGGGCGTGGGCGAGCCCGACGAGCTCGGCCTCGTCGCGGCCCTCGGCGGGCAGGACGTCGGTCACGGCGGGAGCGCCCTGGGTGAGGGTCCCCGTCTTGTCGAGCACCACGACGTCGACGCGGCATGCCCCCTCGAGAGCCTCGGCGTCCTTCACGAGGATCCCCTCGCGCGCGCCGCGGCCCGTGCCCACCATGATCGCGGTGGGCGTCGCGAGCCCCAGCGCGCAGGGGCAGCTGATCACGAGCACGCTCACGGCGTGGTTGAGCGCCGTCGCGAACCCGCCGCCGACCGCCATCCACGCGACGAAGGTCACGAGCGCGACGCCGATCACGCAGGGGACGAACACCCCGGCGATGCGGTCTGCGAAGCGCTCGATGGGCGCCTTCGAGCTCGTCGCCTCGTCGACGAGGCGCACGATCCCGGCCAGCGTGGTGTCCTCGCCGACCCTCGTCGCCTCCATCGCGAACCAGCCGCTCGTCGAGACGGTCGCGCAGCTCACCTCGTCGCCCGGCCCCTTGTCCGCGGGCACGGGCTCGCCGGTGAGCGCGGACTCGTCCAGCGTCGCGCTCCCCTCGATGACGCGCCCGTCCGCCGGGACCGACTCGCCGGCGCGCACGACGACCACGTCACCCACGCGGACCTGCTCGGTCGGCACCTCGACCTCCTCCCCGTCGCGGCGCACGCGCGCTGTCTTCGGGGAGAGGTCCATGAGCGCGGCGATGGCGGAGGTGGTGCGCCCCTTCGCCCGCGCCTCGAAGTACTTGCCGAGGGTGATGAGGGCGAGGATCACGCCGGCGCCCTCGAAGTAGAGGTCGTGCAGGAAGGCCTCGGCGCCCGCGACGTCGCCGGCGCCGAGCGCGGCGAGCATGCGGTAGAGGTTCGCGAGGCTGTAGAGCGCGCTCGCGCCCGATCCCAGCGCCACGAGCGAGTCCATGTTGGGGGCGCCGTGGACGAGCGTGCGCAGGCCCGAGGTGAAGTAGCGGCGGTTCGCGAACATGATCGGGACGAGCAGGAGCAGCTGCGTGAGCGCGACCACCGCCATGCTCGAGGGGCCGGCGAGCGCGGCAGGCAGCGGCCAGCCCATCATGTGCCCCATGCTCAGGTAGAACAGCGGCGCGGCGAAGCACAGCGAGACGACGAGGCGGACGCGCATCTCGGCGAGCTGGGCCTCGGCCGCAGCCGTGGGCGACGGGGCGGCGACGGCGGACGCCTCGCCGCCGGCCGGCCGCGGCGTCGCCGCGTAGCCGGCCCGCTCGACGGCCGCGCTGACGGCCTCGAGCGTCTCGCGGCGGCCGTCGAAGACGACCTCCATCGAGTTCTTCAGCAGGTTGACGTTGGCCTCGTCGACGCCATCCACCCCCGACGCCGCCCTGCCGACGCGCGCGGCGCAGGCGGCGCAGGTCATCCCGCGCACGTCGAACGTCCTTCTCTCACTCATGAGAACTTCCTCAGCAGGTCCATGACCTCGTCGACGACCTCGTCGTCGCCCGACCGGATGCGCTCGGTCACGCAGGTCTCCAGGTGGTCGCGCATCACGATGCGGCTCACGGCCGCGACCGCCTTCTCGACGGCCGCGAGCTGGGTGAGGACGTCCGCGCAGTAGCGGTCCTCGTCCACCATGCGCCGCACGCCCTCGAGCTGGCCGACGACGCGGCTGATGCGCCGTCCCACGTCGGCCTTGAGATCCTCCGAGCGCGGCGTCTGCTTCATGTGGCATGCGCAAGGCGAGTCCATGCGGGCCTCCCGTCGCCGACGTCTCCTCCGTTCGTCCCAAACATACCCCAAGGGGGTATCCATGTATACCCCCAGGGGGCATCTATGCGCGCAGCGGGACGCCGCCGTGGCGCGCCCGGACGAGTGTCGCAGGTCGCAGGAGGCGGGACGCCGGACGTCCCGGCGCCTAGTCCCGCGAGGAGTCGCTCGGCGTCTGCGTGCCGGCGTCGGAGCCCAGCGTCGCCTCGAAGCTCAGCTCCTCGGAGCCGCGGTACACGGTGAGCACCACGTCGTCGCCGATCTCGTGGGAACGGATCGCGAGGATGAGGGCGTCGGCGGAGGCGATCTCCTCGTCGTTGACGGCCACGATCACGTCGCCCTCGCGCAGGCCGGCCGCCTCGGCGGGCCCTCCCGGCGTCACGGCGCCGACGAAGGCGCCCTGGTCGACCGCGACGCCGAGCGCCTCGGCGTTGGTGGCGTTCACCGTCTGCACCGAGACGCCCACGTAGGCGTGCTCCACCTCGTCGCCGGCGATGATCGTGTCCGCGATCTCCATCGCGTAGTTGCCGGGGATGGCGAAGGCGACGCCCGCGTTCGCCCCGCCCTCGTCGGCGGTCGCGTTGAGCGTCGTGATGCCCACGAGCTGCCCCTGGTCGTTGACGAGCGCGCCGCCGGAGTTGCCCGGGTTGACGGCGGCGTCCGTCTGGATGAGGTTCGTGTACAGGGTGTTGCCCGACGCCGAGCTCAGCATCGTCGAGCTGTACAGGGCGGAGACGATGCCCTGCGAGGCGGACTGGTCGAGGCCGTAGGGATGGCCCACCGCCATCACCCAGTCGCCCACGATCAGCTGGTCGGAGTCGCCGCGCTCGATGGGGGTGACCTCCTGGTCGCCGAAGTCCACGTGCAGCACGGCGAGGTCGCTCGACGGGTCGGAGCCGACGACCTCGGCGTCGTAGGACTGCCCGTCATAGGAGATCGAGATGCTCTCGCCGCCCTCGATCACGTGGTAGTTGGTGATGATGTTTCCCTCGTCGTCATAGATGACGCCGGACCCGGTCGAGCCGATCGAGCCCGAGCGGTCGTAGCTCACCTCCACGAGCACGACCGAGGGCATGGCCTTCGCAGCGACGGCCTCCGGAATGGTGGTGTCCTCCTGCGTGGTGATCACGTCGATGGAATGGGCCACCTGGTCGGTGCCATCGGCGCGCACGACGAGACGCGTGCCTCCCAGGTTGCCCGTCGCCCAGAGGGCGAGGCAGACGAGCAGCGCGCCCACGACGGCCGAGGCCGCCGCGAGCACGGCGACGAGGGCGAGGCGGACGCCGCGGCCCCCGTCGCGTCCGGAGGGCCTCGCGGGAGGCCTCTGGTCCTGGTTGGCGTCGGACATGCCTGCTCCCTTCGTCTGACGGGACGCCGGTGACCCGCCGCGCGCTCCCGTCGATCACGCTTGAGCTGAGCCTACCCCTCGTCGACGGGGATAAGACAGGACGGTGGACCCGTCACGATGTGAACACAGGGGGCGCGACCGCGACGCGCGGGGAGTCGAGGCGCCGCTACAGCTTGAAGAGGTAGCCCACGCCGCGGACGGTGGTGATGTGCGAGGCGATCTGCGGGCCGACCTTGGAGCGGACGCGGCGGATGTGCACGTCCACGGTACGGGTGCCGCCGCAGTACTCGAAGCCCCACACGCGGTGGAGCAGCGCCTCGCGGGAGTAGGCGCGCGAGGGGTGCGTCGCCAGGAAGCTCAGCAGCGAGTACTCCATGAGGGTGAGGTCGACGGGGTTGTCGTCGACGTAGACCTGGTAGGTCGCCAGGTTGATCGTCATGTTGTCGATGGTGACGACGTCGGAGGGGGCGCTCTCCTCGCCCGGCCACAGCAGCAGGCTCACGCGCAGCTCGAACTCCGCCTCGCCGGCGCCGGCGACGATGAAGTCGTTCGCGCCCCGCATCGGCATGTGCAGGCTCGATACCTGGTCCTCGTCGACGACGAAGAGGGTCGGCAGCAGCCCCTTGTCCACCACGTAGGCGTCCACGTCGTTCATGACGTCCGACGAGACGCCCGCCACGTCGAGGATCACGAGGTCGAACTCGTGGCCGCTCGAGATGGCCTGGGAGAAGGTCTCGGGGGTGGAGAGCAGGACGGAGAGGTCGAGGGAGGCGGCGAGCTCGCGCATGCGCGTGTGGTGCCGGGTGGTCCGCGAGACCAGCAGCACGTTCTTGTGGCGCCTGGTGGTGCCGTCGTTCGCCGACATGCCCCCTCCTTCCGCCGAGGCGATGGGTTGATGCTAGCACGTCGCGGGGCCGTGCCCCGCGACGCGTCCCTACGTGATGTTGCCCAGGAACGCCGCGGTGCGCTCGTTCTTGGGGTGGTCGAACACGTCCTCGGGCCTGCCCTGCTCCACGACGACGCCACCCTCCATGAAGACGACGCGGTCCGCGACGTCGCGCGCGAAGCCCATCTCGTGGGTGACGACGATCATCGTCATGCCGGAGTTCTTCGCCAGGTCGCTGATGACGTCGAGGACGCCGCGGACGAGCTCGGGGTCGAGCGCGGAGGTGGGCTCGTCGAACAGGAGCACCTGCGGGTGCATGGCCACGGCGCGCGCGATCGCGACGCGCTGCTGCTGGCCGCCGGAGAGCTGGGCGGGCTTGAAGTCGGCGCGGTCGGCGAGCCCGACGCGCTCGAGCTGGCGCATGGCCTCGGCCTCGGCCTCGGCGCGGTCGCGCTTGAGCACCTTCGTCTGCCCGATGATCACGTTCTCCTTGGCCGTGAGGTGCGGGAAGAGGTTGAACTGCTGGAACACCATGCCCACCTCGCGGCGGAGCTTGGTGACGTCGCCCTTCGAGGACCCGGTGATCTCGGCGTCGTCGATCAGGATGTGGCCGGCCGTGGGGGTCTCGAGCAGGTTGATGCAGCGCAGCATCGTCGACTTGCCCGAGCCGGAGGGGCCCAGCACGGCGACGACCTCGCCCGGCCAGACGTCGAGGTTGACGTCGGTGAGGACCTGGGTCTCGCCGTCGAAGGTCTTCATGAGGTGCTCGATGCGCACCTTCGGGTGCTCGCCGGCCTCGAAGTGGTGGCTCGTGAGCTCGCGGTCGTGCTCGTACGCGCGGGCGGCCGCGACCTCGGCGTCGAGCGCCGGGCCGACGTCGGGCACCGCCGCGTGGACGTGGCGCCTAGGCATCCTGCTCTCCCCCCTCCGAGGCGGTCGCGACCTGCGGCCTGGGGCCGCCGCCGCGCTCCGAGCGCTCGATGCGCTTCTCGATGATGCCGACGACCTTGATCAGCGGCAGGGTCACGACCAGGTAGAACAGGGCGGCCGTCACGTACGGGGTGATGTTGCCCGAGACGCTCACCGCGTTCTTCGCGAACATCATCAGCTCCATGACGCCCACGCTGGAGAGCAGCGAGGTGTCCTTGTAGGAGGTGATGAAGTCGCTCGTGATCGTGGGGATGATGCGGCGGATCGTCTGCGGGAGGATGATCCAGAACATCGTCTGCATCCTGCCCATGCCGATGCTCGCCGCGGCCTCGTACTGGCCCTGCGGGATCGACTGGATGCCGGCGCGGAAGATCTCGGCGAGGTAGGCCGAGGAGTTGATGGCCATCACGCAGACGCCCAGCACCGTGTTGTCGATGTTGATGTTGAGCATCGGCAGGCCGAAGAAGGCGATGTAGATCTGCAGGAACAGCGGCGTGCCGCGCAGCACGTTCACGTACGTGATGGCGACGGCGCGCAGCAGCCGGAAGCGCGAGATCTTCATCAGGGACATCAGCAGGCCCAGGATGATCGCGAAGGGATAGGCGACCACCACGATGCCGAGGCACAGCAGCCAGCCGGGCAGCAGCGAGCCCAGCGAGGTGAGCATGAGCTGCGGTTGGAGGAACATGTCCAGGAAGCGGTTGGAGTTCCACGCCTGGACGAGCTCGTTCTCGTCCAGCCAGTGGACCGCCTGCTGCATCCAGGTGTTCGAAATGGTCTCGATCGGGGCGGCGTCCTCGAGCGCGTGGTCGTCGCCCGCGCCGTCGACGTAGCTGCCGGCGACGACCTGCGCGCCGCCCTCGGACGAGAAGCGCATGCCCTCGACCTCGAGGCGCAGCAGGGTGCCCGCCGGGATCGGCTCGGAGAACTCGACGGTGAGCTCCTCGCCGTCAGCGGAGACGTCGCTGTCCACGTCGATGCGGTCGAGCCCCTCGAGCGCGGTGACGCGGGTCGTCGAGTCGTCGAAGCTGCCGCCCTCGGCGAGCTCGAGCGTCACGGACGCGACCTCCTCGCCGTCCTCGACGGTCCCCTCCCAGGTGAGGCGCGTCTCGATGCCACCGATCACCCGATCGCCGCCGTCCTCGTTCGGGCGCGCGGTCGCCTTGTTGGTGGTGAGCGCGTCAGCCTGCGTCGGCGCGACGAGCGCCGAGCCCGCGCAGAGGGCGCACAGGAGGGCGAGCGCCATGAGCGCCCGCCCCAGGACCCGTGCGACCCTCTCTGAAACCTTGGCCTGGCCCATGTGACTCCTCAGGCAGTGTACGTCCCTACAGCTCCTGGCCGAACCACTTCGTCTGGAGCTCGGCCATCGAGCCGTCCTCGTCCATCTCGACGAGGGCTGCGTCGAGGGCCTCGAGCAGGGCGGGGTTGTCCTTGCTCACGCCGACGCCGTACTGCTCGCCGGTGGGGACCTCCTCGACGACCTCGAGGTCGCTGAAGGAGTTGGTGATCTGGTAGCGGGCGACCGGCAGGTCGATGACGATGCCGTCGTAGGAGCCGGTGGACAGGCCGGTCATCGCGGAGATGATCTCGTCCAGGGGCACGACGGTGGCGTTGGGCAGGTTCTCCTCGGCCCAGTCGGCGCCGGTGGTGCCGGCCTGGACGGCGATCTGCTTGCCCTCCTCGTTGAGCGACTCGGTCGTCTCGCCGCTGCCGGCCTTGATGACGACGGCCTGGTTGGAGTCCAGGTACGGCTCGGTGAAGGCGATCTCCTCGAGGCGCTCGTCGGTGATGGTCATGCCGGTGATGGTGCAGTCGGCGGTGCCGCCGGTGGCGATGGTGGGCACGAGGGTGTCGAACTGCATGCTCGGCAGCCAGTTGACCTCGAGGCCCATGTGGGCGGCGAGCTCGGCGCCCAGGTCGATGTCGAAGCCGACGGGCTCGCCGGTCTCCTCGTCCATCGACTCGAAGGGCGGGAAGTACATGTTCGCGATGCAGGTGAGCTTGCCCTCCTCGACCAGGCCGAGGTCGTCGGCGGCCTCGGTGGTGGCGGCGGAGCCCTCGTCCGCGGCGCCGTCGGAGCTGCTGCAGCCCGCCAGGAGGGCGATGCCCGCCGCCGCGGCGGAGCCGCCGATGAAGTTCCTGCGCGTCATGTTGCTCATGTTCGAACCCCTCTCTCGTACGGCGGGAAGGGCGACCCTCGCCCGGCTCCCGGCGCGCGGCCGACGCCACGCGCTAATGTATGGATGGTACACCAGGGAGCGCGACGCCACGTCAGCGAAGCCCCCTCAGGCGCACGTCAGAGCGACGTCAGAACGTCGCGTAGTACCGGTCGCGCTCCCACTGGGTCACGATGGAGCCGTACTCGTCCCACTCGCGCCGCTTCTCCTCGATCAGGTAGCGGTGGATGTGCTCGCCCAGGGTCTCGCGCATCAGCTCGCTGCCCTCGAAGGCATCGAGCGCCTCGCCCAGGTCGCGCGGCAGGCGGCGGAACCCGCGCGCCGCCATCTCGCGCTCGCCGAGCCCCACCTCCTCCGAGGTGAACTCCGGGCCGAGCTCGAGGCCGTCCTCGATGCCCCTGAGGCCGGCGGCGAGCGTCACCGCGAGGGCCAGGTAGGGGTTGCAGGTGGGGTCCGGGCAGCGCAGCTCGACGCGGGTCGAGGCGTGCTTGCCGGGCTTGTAGGTGGGGACGCGGACGAGCGCCGAGCGGTTGCGCAGCCCCCAGGTCGCGTAGCAGGGCACCGCCGAGGTGGGCTGCAGGCGCTTGTAGGAGTTCACGGTCGGGTTCGTCACCAGCATGTACTCCGGCGCGTAGGCAATCAGGCCGGCCACGTAGGAGCGCGCGACGTCCGAGAGGTGCAGCCCGTCGGCCCCGCGCTCGCCCCAGAACACGTTGGTTCCCTCGTGGTCGAAGAGGGACTCGTGCAGGAACATCGCCGAGCCGGCCGCGTCGGAGAACGGCTTGGGCATGAAGGAGGCGAACAGGCCGTGCTCATAGGCGACCTGCTTGATCACGAGGCGCGCCGTCACGAGGTTGTCCGCGCAGGTGAGCCCCTCGCAGAAGCGCATCTCCACGCAGTTCTGCGACGGCGCCTGCGAGTGGTAGGAGTACTCGACGGGGATCGACATCCGCTCGAGCATGAGGGTGGTGTCGCGCCTGAGCTCGTGGGCGGAGTCCCACGGGGTGAGGTCGAAGTAGCCGGCCTCGTCCACGATCGTGGGCTCGTCGGCCGAGCCGAAGTAGAAGTACTCGAGGCGCGGGCCGACGTTGAAGACGTACCCCCGGGCGTCGGCCTTCTGGAACATGCGGCGCAGCACGGCGCGCGAGTCGCCGTCGAAGGGCTGGAAGTCCGGCGTCTTGATGTCGCAGAACAGGCGCATCACGCCGCTCTCCTTGGGACGCCACGGCAGGATCTGCGAGGTGGTGGGGTCCGGGAAGGCGAGCATGTCGGACTCGTCCATGCGGGCGAACCCGTCGACGGCGGAGCCGTCGAAGCCGATGCCCTCCTCGAAGCCCGCCTCGAGGTCCTCGGGCGAGACGGAGAAGGACTTGAGCCTGCCGAGCAGGTCCGTGAACCACAGCCTCACGAAGCGCACGTCGCGCTTCTCGATCGTGCGCATCACGAAGTCGACGGTCTGGTCGTTCGTCATTCGGTCTGCCTCCAGCGTTCGCCCCGCGCGTACCGGCGCGTCCGTGGCAGAACCTTCTCATAAGAGTGTTACGGCCTCATTACTGCTCGGAGGCGAGCGGCGAGGGACGCGGGGGGCGCGGCGGCCGGGCACGGCGGTTCCGCACACACGTTCCGGGACTACTCGTCGCGACCCCGCCCCTCGGCGCGGGCGCTCCGCTCCAGGTCGCCCTCGGCGCGGCGGAGCATGTCCTCGGCGGCCGCGCAGGAGCCCGCGGGGTCGCCGTGCGACGGGCAGGCGTCGCCGAGCGAGCAGCCGTCGCACGAGCCCGGGCGAGACCTCCCGACGATGCGGCGCACGCTCGCGACGAGCGCGACGGCCACGAGGGCGAGTATGACGACGTCAGCGGGGCCCATGAGGCCACCTCCCGGTCCCGGAACAGAAGTAAGTCATGGCTTACTATACCCGTTCTCACGCGGCGCATCCACCTGCCCCGCGCACCCGCCGCACGGCTACAATGTCGGTGTTGCTGCAGGCGCACCACGCGTGCCGATCGAACGGGAAAGGACCCCCATGAGCGACAAGACCATGACCCTCGTCATCATCCGCCACGGTGAGAGCGAGTGGAACAAGCTCAACCTCTTCACCGGCTGGACCGACGTCGACCTCACCGAGACCGGCCAGCAGGAGGCCCACGCCGGCGGCAAGGCCCTCAAGGAGGCCGGCTACGACTTCGACCTCTGCTACACCTCCTACCTCAAGCGCGCCATCCACACGCTGAACTGCGTGCTCGACGAGCTCGACCGCAACTGGCTGCCCGTCACCAAGACCTGGCGCCTCAACGAGCGCCACTACGGCGCCCTGCAGGGCCTGAACAAGGCCGACGCCGCCGCCGAGCACGGCGAGGACCAGGTCAAGATCTGGCGCCGCTCCTTCGACGTGCAGCCGCCCGCCCTCGAGCCCGGCGACGAGCGCGACCCGCACACCCTCGAGATGTTCCGCGACGTGCCCGCCGAGGACCTGCCCTACACCGAGTGCCTCAAGGACACCATCGCCCGCGCCTGGCCGTACTTCGAGAGCGAGATCAAGCCGCAGATGGAGGCCGGCAAGCGCGTGCTGATCGCCGCCCACGGCAACTCCCTGCGCGCCCTCGTGATGCAGTTCGAGAAGCTCACCCCGGAGGAGATCCTCGAGGTGAACATCCCCACCGGCGTGCCGTGCTCCTACACCTTCGACGAGGACTGGAACGTCATCGACAAGCACTACATCGGCGACCCGGAGACCATCGCCGCCAAGATCGACGCCGTCGCCAACCAGGGCAAGGCCAAGTAGCCCGCAGGCTCGCATCGCCTCCGCACGAAGAGGGGCCCCGCGCCAAGCGCGGGGCCCCTTCCCTTTGCCGCTCGGCCTCCCGGGACCTCGCGCCCCGTCCTACAGCCCCACGGCGTCCACGCCGTAGACGGCCTGCTCGTAGGTGAAGCCCTCGAACATGAGCTGGTCGATGAGGCCCTGGCGCGAGAAGCCCATGAAGTCCAGGTAGTCCTGGGCCTTGCCGGCCGCCTGCTCGTTCCAGTCCGCGCCGCAGTGGTCGGCCGCGAAGGTGGCGTCCTCCGTCGAGTAGCCCTCGAACTCGAGCTGGTCGACGAGGCCGGAGTGCGAGAAGTGGGTGAAGTCGAGGTAGCTCGCCGCGCTGCGCAGGGCGTTGGCCTGGGACACCGTGAGCTCCATCGTGTACGGCCTGGTCTCGACGACCGCGCCGCACGCGGTGCAGGTGCGTGACTCCTCGCCGTCGATCACGTCGCCCGAGCTGGTGACGGTCACGTCGGTCGTGACCTGCCAGTCGCCGGGGGTGTGGTCGACCTTGTCGATCGTCTCGGAGAGCTCCTCCCCGCAGCGGGTGCAGGTGCCGCGGCGCTCGCCCTGCTGCGTGCAGGTCGCCTCGGTGACGACCTCCCACTCCCCGACGTCGTGCCCGAGGGGCTCGCCGTCCGTCTCGCCGCAGCGGGCGCACGTGCGCGGCTCGGTGCAGGTCGCCCGCTCCCAGTCGTGGCCGAGGGCCTCCGCACGGGCCCTCCCGCAGATGGTGCAGGTCTCGGGCTCGGTGCAGGTCGCCGGCGACCAGTCGTGGTAGAGCAGGTACCAGCCCGCGACCGCGATGACGACCGCGGCCACCGCCGCTGCGGCGATGATGATCGCGCGCTTCGGGATCCCGCGCTTGGTACCCTCGCCCTCCGGCGCCGGCGCCGTCTCGGGAGCCGCCTCGGGCTCGGGGAGCACGTCCGTGGCGTCCGGCATGGCCCCCTCCCCCTCGGGCTCCGGCTCGCCGGGCCCTCCGTCCGCAGGAAGGACCTCCGTCACCTCGGCGTCCGCCGGCTCCTCCCCGTCCTCGGGCTCCGTCGGCTCGGCGGGCCCCTCCTGCTCGGCAGGCTCTTCCTGCTCGGGCTGCTCGGGCTGCGCCGTGGACTCGTCCGCCTCGGCCGGCTCGGCGGGTGCCGCCTCGGGCACCGGCGCGCCGCAGTTGGTGCAGAACCTCTGCCCCGGCGCCAGGGGCGCGCCGCAGCTCGTACAGAACCTCTTCGGGACCTCGCCCTCCCGCATCTCGTGATCCTCGACGCCCATCGCGCTCCCCCTCGCATGCCGTGGCCGCGCGTCGGCGGCCCGTCGGACCCGTTCGTCACCAGCATATCGACCGGGTCGCACTCACGTCTTAGCTGCCAGCTGAACTCGACAGATGACGGCATGCGACGCCTGCACCCTGCCGCGCCGCACCCCGCCGGAATCACGGCCACACGCGGTCGGACATGGCGGAACATGACGTCGCCTATGCGGAAGGGAACCCGACGGAAAGGGGTAGGCATGAACTCTCGCGAGCGCATGGCGGCGGCCATGGAGGGACGTGAGGTCGACCGCGCGCCGATGCTGTTCTTCCGGCATTTCTTCGGCGACTCGGGCGATAACTGCGTGAAGTGGCACGTCGACTGGATCAAGAGCTCCGGCATGGACGGCCTCATCGTCCAGTACGACACGATCGTGGGCCTGCCCATCGAGAACAAGACGGACTCGATCGAGGACTTCAAGCACCTCACCCTGCCCAAGCGAACCGACCCGTGGGTGTTCGACCAGATCGACCGCGCCAAGCGCATCCAGGAGCAGATCGGCGACGAGACCGCCGTGTTCGGCCTGCTCTACACCGCGTTCAACATGGTCCGCAAGACCATGCACAACTTCACGGACATGGAGATGCTCGACATGTGGCGCGAGCACAAGCAGGTCGTGAAGGACGCCACGGACTGGGCGCAGGAGTGCAACATGATGCTCCTCGACCTGTACAAGGAGGCCGGCGTGTTCGGCACGCTGATCTCCTTCCGCCGCAACCACAAGACGTTCACCTTCTCCGACGAGGAGTTCGCCGAGGAGATGCTGCCCTACGATCGCGACGTCCTTGCGCACGCGAACGAGCTGTTCGACAACCACAACGTGATGCACATCTGCGGCGACATCGGCCCCAACGGGCTCGAGCCGTGGCTGGGCGTGGACTACCGCACCGTCCAGTGGGACCTGCACGTCGAGGAGATCGACTCGCTGGCCAAGGGCCGCGCGTTCTTCAAGCCCGGCACCACGCTCATGGGCGGGTTCAACCACCAGCTCGGCTCCCCCATCTACACCGACGACAAAGAGCAGCTGAAGGCCGACGTGAAGAAGATCGTGGCCGACGCCGGCGGCCAGCGCAACTTCATCCTGAGCGCCGACTGCTCCGTCAAGCAGCCCTTCGACGACGAGCGCTACCACTGGATGCGCGAGGCCCTCGAGGAGGATGCCGCCGGCGCGTAGCGACGCCTCGCTGGAACCGCGGAACGCAGGGGGCGGGTCGCCGCAAGGCGCCCGCCCCCCCTTCCCGTGCGCGGAGGCCGCCCTAGAAGGGGCGGACGGAGAACGTGCGCTCGAAGGCGCCTCCCGGCTCGAGCGTGACGATGCCGCGCTTGCCCTCGAGCGAGCCGTCCTCGTCGTGGGCGGAGGCCAGGCCGCACCACGGCTCGATCGCCACGAAGGGCGCGCCGCCCTCGGCGGACCACACCCCCAGGTAGGGGAAGCCCTCGAAGGTCACCTCCACGCCGCGGCCCGCGGGGCCTGCGAGCGTCACCCGCGACCCCGGCACGTCCGCGAGCGTGATCGTGAGGTGCCGCTCGAAGAGGCCGTGCGACATCGGCAGGGCGTCCGCGTCCTCGACGACGGGCAGCATGCGGGAGAAGTCGTACAGGCCGTCCGCGTCGATCGCGGGCGAGGCGCAGGTCCACGCCCGCTCGAAGCGCAGCGCGTAGTCCTCGAAGGCGTCGCCCGCTCCCGGGACGGGCACGTTGAAGGCCGGGTGCCCTCCCAGCGAGAACGGCAGGTCGACCGAGCCGACGTTCGTCACGCGGAAGCGCTGGGAGAGGGCGCCCGCGGCGAGGGAGTACGTCATCTCGAGGCGGAAGTCGAAGGGGTAGGCCTCGCGCGTCTCGGGGCTGCTCGCGAGGCGGTAGGTGACCGAGGACGGCCCCTCGGCGACGACCTCGTGGTCGTACAGGCGCGCGATCCCGTGGCGCTTGAGGCGCACCGGGCCCTGGGCGCTCGTGGCCTCGTCGCCCGCGAGCACGCCGACCGTCGGGAACAGCACCGGGGCCCGGCGCGGCCACCATGCGGGGTCGCCCTGCCACAGGTACTCGCGCCCCTCGAGCGCGAGGCTCATGAGCTGGGCCCCCTGGGAGTCCACCGTGGCCTCGAGCGCGCCGTCCCGGATCGTCGTGAGCCTGCCCATCGCGAGCCCCTCTCGCCGCAGCCGCTACTCGTCCACAGTATCCACGCGGACGTCCATGGCGCGCTCGCGCTCCTGGCGAACCTCCTCGAAGCGCTCGGCGAGCAGCGGGCTCTCCTTGGTGAGGCGCTTGATGGAGAGCCGGTCCGCCTTGTTGTTGGCGGTGTTGAGGTGCTTCTTGGTGAGGCGGAAGGCCTCGCGGATCTTCTCGAGCTGCTTGATGGCCTTGTCGATGCCGTCCATCGCCTCGTCGAACTTCTTGCCGGCGTGCTCGACGCTCGCGCCGAAGTCCAGCTGGAAGCTCTTGAGGGCGTCCTCGAAGTTCGTGATGTCCACGCGCTCCTCGCGCGCCTCCGCCAGCTCGCGGCGCAGCTCCATCGAGGAGCGGTTGGCGTCGCGCAGCAGGGTGAGCAGGGGGATGAAGAACTGCGGGCGGATGACGTAGGTCTTGGGATACAGGTAGCTCACGTCCACGATGCCCTGGTTGTAGAGCTCGCTGTCCGGCTCGAGCGTGGAGACGAGGACGGCGTACTCGCAGCCCTTCTTCGTGCGGTCGCGGTCGAGCTTGGCGAGGTGGCTCTCGTTGGTGCGCTTCTTGCCGGCGGTGTCCGACTCCGTCTTCATCTCGAACATGACGGAGACGAACTCGCGGCCCTCCTCGTCGAAGTCCCGGAAGATGTAGTCGCCCTTGGTGCCGCGGGACTCGTCCTCGTCGGCGACGGCCACGGTGTCCTTCTCGAACAGGGCGCCGCGGAAGGCAGTCGCGCGCAGGCGGTTGAACTCCGTCTCGCAGTGCTGCTCGAGCGACTCGCCGAGCATCTTGGTGGAGAGCCTCTGGCGGAAGTTCTGCACGCGCTCGATCTCGGCGTCCTTCATGCGCACGACGTCGGCCAGGGCGCGCTCGTGCTCCTCGGCCTGGACGCGCTTCTCGTCCTCGAGACGCTTGATGCGCTCCCGCTCCATGTCGAGCTGGTGGGTGAGCTGGAGGGCCTTGGTGCCGGCCTGCTCGGTGGCCTCCGCGACGGCCGCGTGGACCTTCGCGTCGAGCTCGCGCTCGCCGGAGGCGAGCTGCTCCCTGAGACGGGCGATCAGCACGTCGCGCTCGCCCACCTCCTTGCTGCGCTCGGCCTCGAGCCTCGCCTCGAGCTGGGCCTTCTCCTGCGCGAGCTCGCGGGCGTGGTCGCGCTCGCTCTCCTTCGCGGCCTCCTCGAGGCGCCGCGCGCGCTCCCGCTCCATCTCGAGCCTGTGGGAGAGCTCCGCGGACTCGGCGCGAGCCTGCTCGGTAGCCTCGGTGACGGCGGAGCGCAGCTTGGCCTCGTGGGCCTCCTCGCTCGAGGCCACCTGCTCCTCGAGCTGGGCGATGCGCACGTCGCGCTCGCCGAGGGCGCGGCTCTGCTCGTCCGTGAGCTTCGCCGTGAGCTCGGCGCGGACCGCGGCGAGCTCCTGGTCGTGAGCCTCCCTGACGGGGGCGAGGCGCTTCTCGAGCTCGCGCTCGAAGGCCTGGTCGCGAACCTGCTGGACGATGCTGGAGAACTTGGACTCGTCCTCCTCGAACACGTGGCCGCAGTTGGGGCACTTGATGGTGAGCATGGGACACCTTTCCTCGACGTCCCCACCAGTGTAGGCAAGGGCGCGGACGCGAATGCGCGCCCCGACCCGCCGCATGAAACGGCCCGCGAGTGTGGGCGGCGAAGGAGAGGAGGGGTCGCCGACCACCTGCGGGCCTCGGGTAAACGGTTCGTCGCGTCAGCCGGAGTTGTTAGCTCCGTCTAACTGGTTCGAATCATACCCGGGAGCCGGGAAGTACGCAAGGGTTAACTTTTCTCGTTCCGCCGAGCGGACGCGAGGCTAGCGGGAGGCTAGCGCGCCGCCATCGCGAGGAGCGCGGAGCGCGGCATCGTCTGCAGCCACACGTTGCCCGGACCGGTGAGGATCGTGTTCGCGAGCCCCTCGCCGCCCAGGAACATGTTCTTCGCGCCCTTCACGAGCTCGACGTCGTAGCCCACGCCGTCGACGAAGCCGAGCACGTTGCCGGAGCTCACCACGAGGCGCTCGCCCGCGGCGAGCGTGCGGCTCACGACGCTGCCGTCGACCTCGAGGAAGGCGATGCCGGAGCCGGAGAGGCGCTGCATGATGAAGCCCTCCCCGCCCAGCAGGCCGGCGCTGAGCTTCTTGTTCACCGACATCGAGAGCTCGACGCCCGCCTCGCAGGCCAGGAAGGCGCCCTTCTGCACGATGAGGTCGTGGCCGGGCACGATGCGAATCGGCAGGATCGTGCCGGGGAAGCAGGAGGAGAAGGCGATCGAGCCGGCGCGCGTGGCGGTGAAGACGTTCTGGAACATGCTCTCGCCGGAGAGCGCCTTGCTGAAGGCCTTGCCCACTCCGCCGGACCTCGTCTCCATGGCGAAGGCGTCGTCCATCCACGACATGCCGCCTCCTTCGGCGACGATCTGCTCGCCGGGCTGGAGCGTGCACACGACGGCCGGGAACGGGTCGTACTTGATCTCGTACTGCATGGCGGGTCTCCCCTCTCCGGACGGACGGTCCTCGCATCCATTCAAACCCCCTAGGGCAGCCCCGCGGCGTAAGGTCCGTGCGAGGTTCGGCGTGCGGCAACCGTGGAGGTGCGGCGCGATACGACGGGGCCGGCTCCGGGTACCTCTCCAGGTGATGTAATAAGGAGAAGGGCATCGAGCCCGAACCCGACACGGTTAGGAGCCGCACATGCACTGCACCCGCAACGTGACCGACGACGTCATCTGGGTCGGCGCGTCCGACCGTCGCCTCGCCCTCTTCGAGAACCTCTTCCCGATCCCGCGCGGCGTCTCCTACAACTCGTACCTGATCGCCGACGAGAAGACCTGCTTGCTCGACACCGCGGACTCCGCCGTCATGCGGCAGTTCGTCGAGAACGTCGAGCACGCCCTGGGCGGCCGCGACCTGGACTACCTGGTCGTCAACCACATGGAGCCGGACCACTGCGCCGCCATCGAGCAGGTCCTGCTTCGCCACCCGGAGGTCAAGGTCGTCGGCAACAAGAAGACCTTCCAGATGATCGGCCAGTTCTTCGAGCTCGACCTCGAGGGCCGCAGCGTGGAGGTCGCCGAGGGCGACACCCTCGAGCTCGGGCGCCACACCCTGAGCTTCCACTTCGCCCCAATGGTCCACTGGCCCGAGGTCATGGTGACCTACGACGCGTGCGACAAGATCCTGTTCTCCGCCGACGCCTTCGGCACCTTCGGCGCGCTCAACGGCAACCTGTTCGCCGACGAGGTCGACTTCGAGGGCGAGTGGCTTGACGACGCCCGCCGCTACTACGCCAACATCGTCGGCAAGTACGGCCCGCAGGTGCAGAACGCCCTCAAGAAGCTCTCCGGCCTGGACATCCAGGTGATCTGCCCGCTGCACGGTCCGGTGTGGCGCGAGAGCCTCGCCTGGTTCCTCGGCAAGTACGACCAGTGGAGCCGCTACGAGCCCGAGGAGCGCGCCGTCGCGATCCTCTACGCCTCCATGTACGGCGACCTGGAGAACGCCGCGGACATCCTCGCCGCCAAGCTCGCCGAGCGCGGCGTGCGCGAGATCGCGATGTACGACGTCTCGAGCACGGACGTCTCCGACCTGGTCGCCGAGACCTGGCGCTGCAGCCACCTGGCGCTCGTCTCCCCCACCTACAACATGGGCGTCTATCCGGCCATGGCGAACTACCTCCACGACCTGGCCGCGCTCAACGCGCAGAACCGCACCGTGGGCATCATCGGCAGCGGCACCTGGGCGCCGTGCAGCGCCAAGCTCGTGGGCGGCGAGGTCGAGGGCCTCAAGGGCATGGAGGTGCTCGAGCCCGTCGTGAACGTGCTCAGCTCCGTGAAGGACGAGCAGGTCGCCCAGATCGAGCAGCTGGCCGACGCCATCGCCGCCTCGCTGGAGGCGTAGCCGGCCCGGCTCACGCAGGACCCGCGAACCCGAGGCGCCCCCGGAGGGATTCCCTCCGGGGGCGCCTCGTTCGCCTTCGCAGAAAGAGCGTTATCTAGAAGCGGGTAACTCTACGACGGCAAAGGCAGCCCAGTAAAGCCAAGAGAGCACCTACAAACCCCATTACTGCAAAATGGTTAGGAGAAAAGTCTCCCGTTTGGGGCAGAGAGCTCGCACCGCCATGAGATTCTAGGGAAACGCCACCATCTTCAGCACCTTCGCCACCGCCCTGGGCATCAGTTTCCCCATGGGCGCCAGAGGATTGATCTGGATCCCCTTCGTCACTTCCTGTCCCATGTTGTTCGAGAATCGACCAGTGAATCTCAATCGAGTCTGAGCTGCCGTCATCCCAGAGGTAGCCATCCTTAAGCGAGACAACAGCTTCGTACTCACCTGGTTCAACTGCGCGCCAAATTCCGGACAGATCGTAACCGTCATTCTCTGGCACGCCGGTCTTGCAAGTCCCGTCATACAAGAACTCACTGCCATCAACAGGCTTCGCAAGGAACTGTGTCCCCTCTGGAGCGATTGACCAATTGATGACCATGGGGTCATTTGATTCGTCTTCCCAGATGAAGCCATCAATCAGAGTTGCTGTTGCCTGGAACTGTCCTGGCCCCACAGCCTGCCAGACGCCTGACAAGCGATACCCTTCACCTTCCGGCACGCCGACTTGCGCGGTGTAGCCATCGCTTACAAGCCCAGTGGCCGCCGCTGGTCTCGGCACTCGCTTGTTGAGCGTGTAAGTGTCAGCGACACCGATAGGAACGTCGTAAGGGGAGAATGCCACATTTGATGAATTCACCCAGTGGCCAGACGCAGAGAATGGAAAGGGGAGGGAATATGCTTCTCCAACGGTAACCCGCTCAATTCCTGGCGATTCAAAAAGCAGATATGAACCTTCCCCCTCATATTGCGCTGACGACGTATCGAACGAAGACAAATCGAGCACACGGAGCCTAGGGCAAAAGAGGAACATTCCTCCCATTCGCTCAACATTCGAGGTGTCAAATGAAGTAATAACCACTGATGAGAGGTTCGAGCAACCTGAAAACATATTGCCCATATTGGTGACCCTAGACGTAGAAAAGCTAGATAAATCAAGCTCCCCAACAGACTCGCAGTGGGCAAACATCGAAGCCATGTTCTCGACGTCGTCTGTCTCAAACGAATCAAGTCCATAAATCGTCTGCAAATTGGTGCAGTCGTAGAACATAGAGCTCATGTCGATTGCACCCCTTGTATTAAACTGGCTGAGATTTAGCTCTTCAAGGGAGTTGCAGTACATAAACATCGCGGACATGTTGGTTTCTGCCGAATCGGTTGACCGCGACAGTCCTTGAATATCTGAGAGCGAGCTGCACATGCCAAACATATTTGCAAAGCTAGTTACCCCAGAGAAGTCAAGTCCGGTTAGATTAACCGATACTAGAGAGCTGCAGCTTTGAAACATATCTCTAGTGCTTGTAACACTGGAAGTATCGAGTCCTCTGAGGTCAATCTGGGTAAGGGATCTACAGTTGGAGAACATGCTGGTCATGTCCTCTACATTGGAAGTATTCAGACTTCCAAGCCCTTCAATCTGACAGAGGTTTCCGCAACCGGCTAGCATACCGTTCATGCTCGTCACTTCGGCCGTATTAAGACCGGTAAAGTCAATCGACTCAAGGGTGCCCCCCCAGCCAATGCTCAAGGAACCACTTGCAATCACCTCTCCTTCAAAATCGAGTCGAGTCACATTAGTGACCGGAAAATAAGAGGAGAAATTAAGTGTCGTGTTCCTCCTTAATCTGCCTGAAACTCCATCTGTCGGAGAAATCGTAAGCGTTCCTTGATTGTCTACTTCCCAGATGCACGTACCATTTGTCCCGCTCTGCACCACTTCGGCACGTGCACTGATGGGCATCGTCAGAATGACGAAAAACAAGAGGAGGACGAGCAGGCGTCTTAGTTGTCCCCATGACATAGAACGTATGCTGCTCATGACTCTGTCCCCCTGCAATTTGCACGAATGGCCTTGAGCAGCAAATGAGTGCAAACGATAGTTGCAAAAGGCGTATCGGTAGTCATCAACTCGACGTTAGGGATGTCGAATTCCTTTTCGTGCGTTGGAAGGCGCTCACGATATCGAAATAAAGCATCAAGTGTATTGACCTTCTTCTTTTCAATCCAATCGATCGTCTCTAGGATCTCCTCGATTTCCACTGTGTTCTCTCCCATTACGCCTCCAACCCATTGAGCCAAAGCGCTGACACACTCAACCACTCCCCAACTATCACTCCCCCCGAGCCGAATCTGTTGAGCAACAAATGCGGCCGTGCCTGCTCTCCACCACGAACGCCTGCCGGACCGTCCGACCTCCCCGACGAGGCACGGCGACCGGACGCGCTTTGTTGCGCAACAATTCGTGGCCCAACAGGCGATAGGATGTGGTCATTCCGTTTCGCCATCGGGGGTCTCATGGGAAAGCTGACGAACGTCACGTCGTGGTGGAGGCGTCTCCGTCGCCGCCTCGCCCTGCCGTCCATGCTCATGGGCCTGGTCGTCTTCTCGTTCACCCTGCTCGGCTTCGGGGCCGCCGTCTACACCGCGGCGCTTCCGTCGCTCGTCGCGGTGGCGAGCCACGGCGACGGGGCCTTCGCGCAGCTCTCGTCCGCCGTGGGGAGCGTCGCCTCCCCGGAGGGCCTCGAGGGCGCCGCCGAGGCGATCGCGGGGGAGACGGAGGCGGTCGCGCGCACGGCCAGCCTGTCGCTCGCGGGCATCGGCGACATCGCCGCGCCCGCGCTCGAGGACGCGACGGATGACGCGGCCGACGATGCGCCCGAGGCCGACACGCCGGAGGAGACCACTCCCCCGGATCCCGCCCCGGACACCCCGGCGACCCCTCCCGCCGAGGACGAGGAGCCCGACGATCCCGCGCCGGACCCCGGCCCCACCGAGGAGCAACTGGCCTACCGCGAGCAGGTCGTCTCCATGTACAACGACCTCCCCGGCTACGTCGAGCGGGTCAACGCCTGCACCCAGGCCTTCAACGACGACTGCCTCGCCGACCTCTCGACCCGCCTCGCGCACCAGCGCACCTGCGAGGCGCTCGACCAGGAGCTCTTCGGTCGCTGGAGCGACCTGAACATGATGCCCTCCATCCCGAACAACCCGTACTCAAGCGCCAAGGGCGAGGTCACCGCCATGTACCGCCTGCTCGCCACCTACCTGGGTTGCGTCTACAACGCCTGGACCGTGAACGTCCAGTACGAGGAGCCCTCCGGGCACGTGGAGGAGTTCATGGCCCCGCTCGCCGGGGCGCAGGAGCACCTCGAGGAGTTCCGCACCCGCTACCAGGGATTCGAGCTGTGACCGAGCGGCAGCGTCCCGCGGACTCCGGAACCGGCATCGAGGCGCGCGGCGAGGCGCCCGTCTCGTCGCGCGCCCTGCGCGTGGTGCGCCTCGAGGGCTTCGAGGAGGCCGTCGCCCTCTCCGAGGCGGAGCGCCCCGCCTACCGGCGCCGCTTCGTGACGCTGTTCGCCGACGACGCCTCCGCACGCCGCGGCGGGCTGGGGCGCGTCACCCGCGTCACGAACGCGATGGGCGAGACGCTCGCCCTCAAGACCCTCGTCCTCCCGGAGCCCGGCGAGCTCGAGGACGGCGATGGGGACGCTGGGCGCGCGCGGGCGCTCGAGGCCTCCTTCCGCCGGGAGTACGAGGGGCACCGCGCCGTCTCCGGCCTGAAGGGCGTGCCGCGCCTGTACGGCTTCGGGCGGGTGGACGGGGAGCCCGCGATCGTGATGGAGTGGGTCGAGGGGACCACCCTCGCCGAGGCCCGCGACGAGCTCGCCGTCGACGGGTCCGGCCGCGTGGCACCGCTCGTCGCCGCCCGCGTGGGCGCCGAGCTCTTCGACCTGCTCGACCGCCTCGACGACGCGGGGAGCGGCTTCGTCCACCGCGACGTGTCGCCCGCCAACGTCATGGTTCGCACCTCCCGCGTCCCGCTCGCGCGCCAGGCCGAGGAGGGCGCCTTCGACCTCTGCCTCGTGGACTTCGGGTCCGCCGCGGCGCTCGACGCGGCGCCCGCGACGCGCACCGCGACGACGGGGGCCGCGCGCATGGCGACGCCCGCCTACGCGCCGCCCGAGATGCTCACCTGCGACCTCCCGCACCTCACCGAGCTGCGACGCTCCCCTGCCGTGGACGTGTTCGCCGCCGCAAGCGTCGTCTTCGAGCTCGCGGGGGGCGCGCCCCCGTTCGACCTCTCCGGCGAGCGCTCGCCGTTCCGCGCGAAGTCGGACGACGCCCCGGCGCCCCTGCGCACGGCCCACGCCGAGGCCGCAGACCTCCCGCGCGTCCTCATGGGCGAGCCCGAGGTCGCCGTGGCCTGCGCCAAGGTCGCCCTCGAGCTCGGGCTGGACCCGGACGACCCGCGGCTGCGCGGGGCCCTGGAGCTCGTCGACGAGCAGCTCGGCGAGATGCTCGCCCCCTGCCTCTCGCCCGACCAGCGCCGCCGCCCCTCGGCCGCCGCCGTGCGCGACGGCCTCGCCACCTTCTGCGAGCTCTACGCGGAGAACGTGGGCCGGGCCCTGCGCGGCGAGCCGCTGCTCCCCTGCGCGCAGGGGGCCGGCTGGCTCGAGAGCGCCTCCCCCTTCGCCCTGCGGCGGATGGTCCGCACCGCGGGCAGGGCCGCCTCCCTCGGCGTGCTCGCCGTCGTCGTGGTCGCGACCGGCCTGCTCGTCGACGGCGCTCTCGCCTCGTTCTCGCTCGGCTCGCTCGCCTGGCAGGGCCGCCTCCCCGGCATCGTCGTCTCGCTCGCGCTCGCCCTCCCCGCCCTCGCGACGGCCCTCTCGCAGCGCGGGCGCCGGGGGACGTGGCGGGGGTTCGCGGCGGGCACGGCGGCCGTGGTCTTCGGCGCGCTCGCGCTGCTCGCCGTGACGCTCCTCTGCCTGCGCATGAACTCGCCGGAGCGCCTGAGGGGCCTGCACGCCGCGATCCTCGCGGCCGCCGCGGCCGAGTGGTGCCCCGTCGTGCTCGACTACGCGATGGTCGTGGTCCCCGCCCTCGTCGCCGAGGCGCGCCGTCGCCTCGCCGCGGCCAGGCAGGCTCCCCTCCCCGAGGGCGCGCCCGCCTCCGCTATCCTCGGGGACGTCGAGGGGCCCGCCTCCCTGCCGGAGGGCGGCGAGGGAGAGGCCCCCGCGGGCGACGAGGAGGATGACCGTGGCTGAGATGACGCCGTGCGGCGCGATGTTCGAGGTCCTCAAGCGGCGCGGCGGCATGCCGAACCGGGAGGTGGCCGAGCTCCTGCTCTCCAACCGACCGCTCTCGGACGGGCGCAGCCCGCACAGCCGCATCACCGACCGCACCTGGGTGTCGCGCTTCGTCGTCCACGCCCCGATGGGCTCGCTGCAGGAGCGCTACTTCTGCGACTGGGGGCTCGGGGCCCGGCGCCTGTACGACCGCCTGCGCTCGACGCGGCGCCAGCTCACCTCCGAGCAGGTCGTCGAGCTCGTGCTCGACGAGCCCGAGCGCGTGATGGAGCAGGCCCTCGAGGCGCACCGGCAGGGCGCCACGCTCTACCGCAACGCCCTCGAGCGCCTCTCGCAGGCGCCCGGCAGCTCCGCCGGCGAGCGCGCCGAGGTTCTGCTCGTCCTGCTCGTCGCGGCCGGCTGCTCGGGCAGCGCCGCCCGCGCCGTCGCCTACGCCTCCGAGTACGCCTCCTCCGCCTTCGGGATGCGAGCCGCCACGCCCGCTCCCGCCGTCGTGGACCTCGGGACGCCGGCCGCCGAGGAGGCACGCCCGCTCGGGCTCCTGCGCGTGCGCGACGGGCTCGTCGACGGCGACCCGAGCTGGGTCGACCCGACGAGCGACGGCGTCGAGGTGGGCGCGCTCGCGCTGGGCGAGGACGACGTCACCGAGGTCGGCGCGGACGTGTCCGGCAGGCACCTGCGCCTGCGCTGCGAGGACGGCCGCTGGCTCGCCTGCGACCTGGGGTCCTCGAACGGGACGGTCCTCGTGGGCGGCGCCGACGGCTCCGAGTCCCCGCTCGAGGCCGGTGAGGAGGTCGAGGTGCACCCCGGCGACGCGCTGCGCCTGGGCGCGTCGACGACCTTCGTCCTGCTCGAGGGGGTCCCGCGCGAGGCGAGCGCGTAGGAACTGCGGGTCCCGCGGGGTGCACGGGCCGCACAACGGTACAAAGCTCGCCTCTTCTTGGCGTTTGCGCCAGGAAACCCCGTGCTTTGTACGCGCCTCCGGCACCCAGCCCCCGGGAGGCCTCCCCCGCCTGCGATCCCGAGGTGTCTTGTCACCTCTCTTGACAGCCGGGCGCGCCACGGCCATACTCCATGCCCGTTCGCGCGACGCGACCCGCAGGGCTGCCGCCGCACCGCCCCACAGCATGGGAGGCCGCATGCCCGCATCCGTCCCGACGACCGCCGAGCTGCTCCGCGAGGTCGAACGCCTCAAGCGCGAGCGCGACGCCGTCGTCCTCGCCCACTACTACGCACCGCCCGAGGTCCAGGACGCCGCCGACCACGTGGGCGACTCCCTCGCCCTCGCGCGCCTCGCCGTCGGCCTGCCCCAGCGGGTCGTCGCGGTGTGCGGCGTCTCGTTCATGGGCGAGAGCGTCAAGCTCCTCAACCCAGACAAGACGGTGCTCCTGCCCGAGCCGGCGGCGGACTGCCCGATGGCCCACATGGTCGAGCGCGCCGACGTCGAGCGGGCGCGCGCGGAGCACGAGGACCTCGCCGTCGTGTGCTACGTCAACACCACAGCCGAGGTGAAGGCCTGGAGCGACGTGTGCGTGACCTCATCGAACGCGGTCGAGGTCTGTGCCTCGCTGCCCCAGCGCGAGATCCTGTTCGTCCCCGACGCCAACCTGGGCCGCCACGTGGCCGCCCAGCTGCCGGACAAGCACGTCATCCTGCACGACGGGTGCTGCCCGCACCATCAGGGCATCGACCCGCGGGAGGTGGCCGAGCTCAGGGCCGCCCATCCCCAGGCTCCCGTCGCCGCCCACCCCGAGTGCCCGCCCGAGGTTCTCGAGCAAGCCGACTACGTGGGGTCGACGAAGGGCATCGTCGCCTTCGCGGAGGAGGTGGCCGGCCCCGAGCTCGTCGTCCTCACCGTCGAGGGCGTCGCGCACGAGATCGCCCGCAGGAGGCCGGACCTGCGCGTCCTGTTCCCGCGCACCACCCCGCGCTGCCCGGGCATGGACTCCGTCACCCTCGAGCGCCTCGTCGCCGCCCTGCGCGGCGAGGTCCCCGAGGTCGCCCTCCCCGCATGCGCCGAGCGGGCCCGCGCCGCCCTCGACGCGATGCTCGAGCGCGCAGGGAGGTGAGCGGCGTGGGTGCCTCGGAGGAGACGCGCTGCGACGTCGCGATCGTCGGCTGCGGCGTCGCCGGGCTCTACGCCGCGCTGAACCTCCCCCGCACCATGGGGGTCGTCATGCTCTCGAAGGGCCCGCTCGAGCAGTGCGACTCCATGCTCGCCCAGGGCGGCATCTGCATGCAGGCCGACGACGCGGACTACGCGCCCTACCTCGAGGACACCCTGCGCGCGGGCCACCGCGAGAACCGCGTCGAGAGCGTCGACGCGATGATCCGCTCGAGCCGCCGCACCATCCGCGACCTCGTCTCGCTCGGCGTCGAGTTCGAGCGCGAGCCGGACGGCTCGCTCGCCTTCACGCGCGAGGGCGCCCACTCGCGCCCGCGCATCTGCTACCACGCCGACACGACGGGGCGCGAGATCACGACCCGGCTGCTCGCGCACGTGCGCGCCCTGCCCAACGTGACCGTCGTCGAGAACGCGGAGATGGTCGACCTGCTCTGCGAGCCGGGCGAGGCGGGCGAGCGCTGCGTCGGCGTCGTCGCGGTGCGACCGGACGGCTCTGAGCTCGAGCTGCACGCGGGCGCGACCCTGCTCGCGACCGGCGGCGTGGGCGGGCTCTACGAGCGCTCCACCAACTGGCCGCTGCTCACCGGCGACGGCTGCCGCGTCGCTGCGGCGCACGGGGCGGAGCTCGAGCACATGGACTACGTGCAGGTCCATCCCACCACGCTGTGGACGGGGGAGCCCGGGCGCGCCCTGCTCGTCTCGGAGTCCTGCCGCGGCGAAGGGGCCGTGCTGCTCGACGCGCGTGGCGAGCGCTTCTGCGACGAGCTCCAGCCCCGCGACGTGGTGACGGCCACGATCAGGCGGCAGATGGAGCTCGACGGCGCCGACCACGTCATGCTCTCCTTCGCCGGCGTGGACCCCGAGGTCGTGGTGCGGCACTTCCCCACCGTCCGGCAGGTGTGCCTGGACGCCGGCTACGACGTCCTGCGCGAGCCCATCCCCGTCGTGCCCGCCCAGCACTACCTCATGGGCGGCATCCGGGTGGACCTCGACTCCGCCACGACGCTGCCGGGGCTGTGGGCCGCCGGCGAATGCAGCTGCAACGGCGTGCACGGCAGGAACCGCCTCGCGAGCAACAGCCTGCTCGAGTCGCTGGTGTTCGCCAGGCGGGCGGCGTATACCATCTCCTGCGGGGGGAGCCTCGAGCCCGACGGCTCCCTGCCGCGCGAACGCGAGGAGGCGCGATGAACCCCGTCACGATGCGACTGAGTGTGGACCCCATCATCCTGCGGGCCCTCGAGGAGGACGTCCCCGCCGGCGACGTCACCACCGAGGCCGTCATGCCCGAGCCCCGGCGCGCCGAGGTGCGCCTCGTCGCCAAGCAGGACGGCGTCATCTGCGGGCTCGACGTGTTCGCCCGCACCTTCGAGCTGCTCGACCCGACGAGCGAGGTGCGCGCGGCCGTCGCCGACGGCGACGAGGTCGCCGCGGGCCAGGAGCTCGCCGTGGTCGCGGGCGACGTGCGCGCCCTGCTCTCCGGCGAGCGCGTGGCGCTCAACCTGCTGCAGCGCATGAGCGGCGTCGCCACGACCGCCCGCGCCTTCGCCCGCGCCGTCGAGGGGACGGGCGCCGCGCTCGTGGACACCCGCAAGACGACCCCGGGGCTGCGCGTCCTCGAGAAGCATGCCGTGCGGGTGGGCGGCGGTCGCAACCACCGCGACAACCTCTCCGACGGCGTCCTGCTCAAGGACAACCACATCGACGCCGCCGGCGGCGTGCGCCAGGCCGTCGAGGCGGCGCGGGCGCGGGCGTCGTTCGTGCGCAAGGTCGAGGTGGAGGTCGAGACGCTCGACATGGTGCGCGAGGCCCTCGAGGCCGGCGCCGACGTCATCATGCTCGACAACATGGGCCTCGACGAGATGCGGGAGGCCGTGCGTCTGATCGCGGGACGCGCCGAGGTCGAGGCCTCGGGCAACGTGACGCTCGACACCGTGCGCGCCGTCGCGGAGACGGGCGTCGACCTCGTCTCCTCGGGCGCCCTCACCCACTCGGCGCCCATCCTCGACCTCTCGCTCAAGCACCTGCGCCTTCTGGACGAGGACGGCGCCGCGTGAGCGGCGAGGAGCGCCGCGAGGCGATGCTGCGCCTGCTCGCGCAGGCCGATGCCCCCCTCTCGGGCGAGCGGCTCGGGCGCGAGCTCGGCGTGAGCCGCCAGGTCATCGTCCAGGACGTCGCCCTGCTGCGCAGCCGCGGCGCGGAGGTGCTCTCCACCCCGCGCGGCTACCGGCTCGCCGAGCGCCGGCCCGAGCGCACCCTCAAGGTCCGCCACACCCCCGAGCGCACCCGCGAGGAGCTCACCTGCCTCGTGGACCTCGGCTGCCGCGTGGAGGACGTCACCGTCAACCACCGCGTCTACGGGCGCATCACCGCGCCGCTCGGCCTCGCGAGCCGCCGCGACGTGGACCGCTTCATCGGCGAGCTCGAGAGCGGGGCGTCCTCCCTGCTGATGACGGTGACCTCCGGCTACCACTTCCACCGCGTATCCGCGGACGACGCGGCCGCGCTGGACGAGGCCGAGGCCGCGCTCGAGCGTCTGGGCATGCTCGCCGAGCGCCTCCCCTACGAGCGGGACTTGGAGGCCTAGGGCCAGCCGGCGGCGACGCCCGCCCCCCTACTCGACACTCTTGAGCGCGCCGATCATGTCGATGCGGTCGAGCACCCGGTTCGTGATCAGGTTCACCGCGAGGCAGAACAGCATCGGCACGACAGCGGAGATCACCCAGCTCACGGGCTCAATCGTCGTGAGGAAGCTGATCTGGGGCATCTTGAGCGACTGCAGCAGCACGTCGCCGAGCAGCCAGCCGCACGGCAGGCCGACGACAATGCCGATGCCGGTGAGGATGAGCGTCTCCTTGTTCACGTAGTGGTGCACCTCGCGCGGGCGGAAGCCGAGCACCTTGATCGTCGCGAGCTCGCGCTCGCGCTCGGAGATGTTCGTCGTCGAGAGCGCGAACAGCACGGCGAAGGCGAGGGCGGCCGCCATCGCGATGAGGATGACGACGACGCCGTTGATGATCGCGAGCGAGTTCTCGAAGTCGCCGGAGATGACGCCCGTCACCGTGACGGAGAGCATCCTGCCGTCGGCGGAGAGCTCGTCGCCGACCTCATCGGCGTCGCCCGCGGCGTCGTCGGCGACGTTGAGCAGGACGGCGTTGTCCTCGCAGGGCTTGCCGAACGCCCGCTCGTAGGCGGACTCCGTCATGAAGGCGTAGTTGCCCAGGAAGTTCCTCGATACGCACGTCACCTCGAGCTCGGCCACGTCGAGCGTGGCGTCGCGCAGCGTCACCCCGTCCCCGGCGTCGAAGCCGAGCACCTCCGCGGCGTTCTGCGTCACCACGACCCCCTCCTCGGGGAGCCCGACCTCCTCCTGCGTCTCGCAGTCGGCGACCGTCAGGTAGGGCGAGAGGTCGGCGTCGTCGGCGACGACCAGCAGGTTGAGGCTCTCCTCGCCCCCGTCGTAGCCGAGCGTCACCTGGTCCACCCGGAGCGCCTCGAGCTCGGACACCCGCTCGTCGGCCCCGAGGCCGGCGACGACGTCGGCGAGGTCCTCCTCGGAGGTCACCGCCATGACGTCGTAGCGCGAGACGAGCCCGTACTGCTCGGGCACGAGGCGCGCCACCGAGTCGCGGATGACGAAGCCGCACACGATCAGGGCGGTGCAGCCCAGGATGCCGCCGACGGTCATCAGGAAGCGCTGCTTGTAGCGGAAGAGGTTGCGCGCCGTGACCTTGTTGAGGAAGGAGAGGCGCCGCCAGACGGGCCCCACGCGCTCGAGCAGGATGCGCGAGCCGCTCCGGGGCGCCTTCGGACGCATGAGCGAGGCCGGCGTCTCGCGGACCTCGCCGTGGCAGGCGACCGCCGCCGTGCCGACGATCGCGACGAGGAACACCATGACCCCCAGCGCCGCGAAGGCCGGGTCGTAGATCAGCGGGTAGCTCGGCAGCACGTACATGATCGAGAAGATGGAGAACAGGAAGAGTGGCAGCGCCACGTAGCCGATCAGGACGCCGAGCAGCGAGCCCGCCGCGCAGGCGGCGAGCGCGTAGGCGACGTACTTGACGTAGATCTCGCCGGAGCGGTAGCCGAGCGCCTTGTAGGTACCGATGAGCGGGCGCTCCTCCTCCACCATGCGCGTCACCGTCGTGAGGGCGACGAGGGCGGCGACGACGAGGAAGACGGCGGGGAACAGCGTGCCGATCGCCTCGATGGAGTCCGCGTCGCTCTCGATGGCCGAGTAGGAGGCCAGAGACGAGCGCTCCTGCACGTACCAGCTCGCCTCGTCGATCGCGTCGATCTCCTCCTGGGCGTCGGCGAGCTCCGCCTCCGCCTCGGCGAATCCCTCCTCGGCCTCCGCCCGGGAGGACTCGAGCTCCGCCACGCCGTCCTCGTACTCCGCGATGCCGAGGTCGAGCTCGTCCTGGGCGGCGGCGAGCTGGGCGCGCGCGTCGGCGAGCCGGGCGCGCGCGGCGTCCACCTGCGCCTGGGCGTCGGAGAGCGTGCCGGGCATGCCCGCGAGCGCGCCCTCGAGGGTCGAGAGCTGGGAGGCGAGCCCCTCGCGCGTCGAGGAGAGCTCCGCGCGCGCGTCGCGCAGCTCCACGAGCCGGGAGCGCGTGTCGCGGAGCTGCACGAGCTGCGAGCGCGAGTCGCGCAGGCCCTCGAGCGTCCCGAGCTGGCGCTCGAGCTCGGCGCGCTGGGACTGGAGCTGGGCCAGGGCGCCGATCTGCTCCGAGAGCTCGGCCCACGTCGCGTGGGAGGGGTCGTCCTGCGCCGGCTCGCCGTCGGGGAACTCCTCGTCGCGGCGCGCCTCGAGCGCCAGGAGCTCGCCCGCGAGGTCGGGGTGCTCGGCGTCGATCGCGCCCGCGGCCTGCTCGAGGGAGGAGATCGCCGCGTCGAGGTCGCCCCCGGGCACGAGCTGGGCCACCTGCTGGTCGATCGCCTCGATCGCGGCGTCGAGGTCGCCGCCGGGCACGAGCTGGGCCACCTGCTGGTCGATCGCCTCGATCGCGGCGTCGAGGTCGCCGCCGGGGACCTGCTCGGCGACGCCGGCGTCGATCGCGGCGATGCCGGCGTCCACCTGGGAGATCCCGTCCTCGAGCTCGCCGCGCGCCGCGACGAGCTCGCCGTAGGCGTCCCAGCCCTCGTCGACCTCGCGCTGGCCGTCGGCGAGCTCGGCCTCGCCGGAGCGGACCTCCGCCCAGCCGTCGTCGATCTCGGCCTGGCCGGAGGCGATCTCCTCGGCGGCGGCGCGCAGCTGCTCGGCCGCGTCGGCCAGCTGGGCCTCCACGTCGGCGCGCTCGGCCTCGTAGTCCGCCCGGGCCTCGTCGAGCTCCGCCTGCGCCTCGCCGACGACCTCCTGCGTCCGGGCTCGCTCGCGCGCCTCGCGGATGTCGTCCTCGATGACGTCGACGACGCGGTCGACGCGCCCGACGTAGGCGTCCGAGTAGCAGGCCAGCTCCTCGGCCCCCTCGACGCGCAGGTAGACGACGGTGTAGACGTCGCCCGTGACGGCGTCGGGCGAGACGGTGAAGGTGTAGTCGGTGCCGGAGGTCGAGCGGAAGCTCAGCATCGGGTTGTTCACGTCCATCGCGTCGATCACGACGCCGACGACCTCGTACGGGACGCGGGCGAAGACCTCGTCCTCCTCGCTGTCCGCGGGCTCGAGCTCGACCACGTCGCCGACCTCGAGGCCGGAGTCCTCGAGGAAGGTCTCGCTCACCGCGACCTCACCGGCGGCCCCCGGCAGGCGCCCCTCGACGAGGTAGGGGTCGTTCATGCCCTCGGGCGAGAGCGCGCGCACCTCCACGGAGGCGAGCTCGCCGTCGACGGGCGTGTAGGTCGTCTCGGAGTAGCCGCCGCAGGCGGCCTCGACGCCCTCGACCCCGGCGAGCGCGGCCACGTCGTCGTCGGTGAGGCCGAGCGTCGAGAGCACCTGGACGTCGCTGAGGTTCTGCTCGTCGAAGTAGCCGTCGGCCGCGGCGCGCAGGTCCTCGCAGCCCGCCCGCAGGCCGCAGAACATCGCGACGCCGAGGGCGCAGATCACGGCGATCGAGACGAAGCGCTTCAGGTTGCCACGGATGGTGCGCAGGATGTCCTTTATGTAGGCCGACCGCACGACGGCCACCTACCACTCGATGCTCTCGATGGGCGTGGGGTCCGGGTTCACGCTCGTCTCGGTGACGCGCCCGTTCTTGAAGCGGATGAGGCGGTCAGCCATGGGCGCGAGCGCCGCGTTGTGGGTGATGACCAGCACCGTGATGCCGTCGGCGCGGCAGGTGTCCTGCAGCAGCGTGAGGACCTCCTTGCCGGTCGCGTAGTCGAGCGCGCCGGTGGGCTCGTCGCACAGCAGCAGCTTCGGGTTCTTGGCGATCGCGCGCGCGATCGCGACGCGCTGCTGCTCGCCGCCGGAGAGCTGCGCCGGGAAGTTGTTCAGGCGCTCGGCGAGCCCCACCTTCGCGAGCGTCTCCGCCGCGTCGAGGGAGTCCGGGCAGATCTGGGCGGCGAGCTCGACGTTCTCGAGGGCCGTGAGGTTGGGCACGAGATTGTAGAACTGGAAGACGAACCCGATGTCGGCGCGCCGGTACTCCACGAGCTCGGCCTTCGACGCCCGGGCGATGTCGCGGCCGTCCACGACGACCCTGCCCGAGGTGGCGGTGTCCATGCCGCCGAGGATGTTGAGGGCGGTCGTCTTGCCGGCGCCCGACGCCCCCAGGATCACGGCGAGCTCGCCGCGCTCGACGGAGAAGCTCGCGCCGTCGAGGGCGCGCACTTCGCCGGTACCCTCCCCGTAGCGCTTCACCACGTCGTCGAACTCGATGTAGGCCATGCGTACCCCTTCGCGCCGGCGGCGGACGCCGGCGTCGCCCCCATTTGACTCAGTTTATCCAAGCGCGGGGTGCCCGGCGGGGGTGCGGGTCCCGGGCGGACGGCCGCGCCGGGTGCGCGGCGCCATCACATCCCGTCGGGCCTCCCCAGGAGAGCCAGCGCGTCGACGACCGAGAGCGCGGCGACGGGGGCGTGGAGCAGGAGTCCCTCGTCGTTCGTGACCAGAAGGTCGGCCCCGGCCCGCTCCGCGGCGGCGAGGACCAGGCAGTCCTCGAAGTCCGCATGGACGCGGCGGAGCCTCCTCGCGAGCCACACGTCGGACTCGTCGGCCCCCACCGCGACGCCCACCTCGGCCATGGTGTCGATGCAGGCGGATGCGTACGAGGCGATCGCACGGGCGTCGGCCTCGGTCACGTCACGCCCTTCCGAGCGGACGCGCCGCTTGAGCGTCGCGGACACGAGGTAGAAGACCTCCTTGGCGGAGGCGACCGCATAGAGGAGGTCCACGCCCGTCGCGACGCAGCGGTCCATCAGCTCGCACGCCGAGGCCGAGCCGGGACGCATGCCGTCAAACGCGTCGAGCCACACGTTCGTGTCGAGCAGCACCTTCCTGGGAGCGGACATGTCAGCCCTCGTCCCCGAGCCGCTCCTCGTACCAGGCGTCGCGGAGCTCGTCCCATGACGGGACTTCGGCGGGAGTCGAAGGGTCGAGGGCGAGGGCGAGGGCGAGGGCGGCCGCCGTCGCCGCATAGCGCTCCCGCAGGGAGCTCAGCGCATGGGCGCGCCCGCGCGACGGGTCCTCCCCGAAGGCATCGGGGTCGACCACCCTGCGCAGCGCGGCGGGATCTTCCTGCTCGCGGACCAGGTAGGCCCACAGCCCCCGGACTGCGGCGGAGGGCGTAAGGCCAAGCGTGCGCAGGACGGCGTCGCCGGAGCGCTTGAGCTCCGCGTCGATGCGCGTGTTCATCTGCGTCATCGCGACACGCATAAGGAGGCCTCCGTTCCGCATCCCTAAGTCGTATAGCAGTATATCACCTTCCACGACCTCAGGACGACGGCTCCCGTACGAGCTCGACGAAGCGCGCGACCGCGGCCGACGCGCGCCCCGAGGCCACCCGGAGGCCGTAGGGCGTCGGTTCGGACCCCGCGACGGGCAGGTAGACCAGGCCCGGCAGGCGCATCGCCGGCACGTCGAGGACGAGCGCGAACCCGACGCCGGCCTCCGCCAGCGCGAGCACCACCTCGGACCCCGCGCCCATCACGACGTCCTCATGGGCCTTGGCGGGGACCATCGCCTGCTGCACCGCCGCGACGGCCGGCGCGCAGCGGTGCGGGTTCGCGAGGACGACGGGTCCCGCGTTGACGAGCTCCTCGAGCCCGACGGGGTCCCCGCCGCGCGCCGCGAGCGGGTGGCCGGGCGCGCAGGCGCAGCACACCCGCGCCCGCCCCAGCTCCACGAAGCGTCCCGGGCCGGCGGCGCCCCCGTCCTCGGGGAAGTCGGGCATGGCGTCGACGATGCCGGCCTCGACCATGTTGCGCAGCGCCGATGCCGGCGCCTGGCGCAGGACGGGGCGGAGGTCGGGGTCCTCCTCGCCCAGGGCGCGCAGCCCTGCGGCGACCATCCGGGCCTCGTAGCCGTCCTGCACGCCGAGGCGCAGCCAGTGCGCCTCTCCCTCGGACCCCTCGCGGAACTGGCGCTTCGCGCGGCGCTCGAGGTCGAGCATCTCCTGGGCGTAGGAGAGGAAGGCGAAGCCGTCGTCGGTGAGGCGCACCGTCCTCGTGCTGCGCACGAGCAGGGCGCAGCCGAGCTCTGACTCGAGCGAGCGGACCTGGTGGCTCACGGTGGGCTGCGAGACGTGGAGGTGGTCGGCTGCCTTGGAGAACGAGAGCGTCGAGGCGACCTCCACGAAGCAGGAGAGCTGCATGCTGTTCACGCCGGCCCCCTCCTCTGTGAAGTTATAGGGTATGTCTATCAATGATAGTACATATCCATGTATGTAATAGTTTGCCCGGGCAATACTATCCCCCGTCGAAACGAAGCTATGGCCGCAACGGCCGAGGAGGTGGATGCCCGTGGTTGGGGCGCTGCTCAAGAGGACGGAGGGCTACGGCTGGGTCTCGGCCGGGGCCGTCCTCGGGACCATAGGTGAGGTGGCGATGGAGGTCGCCCTCCCCTTCATCATGTCCAAGATCATCGACGACGGCATCCAGGCCGGCGACATGGGCGCGATCCTGCGCTACGGCGGGCTCATGGTGCTCATGGCGTTCCTCAGCCTCGCCTTCGGCGTGTTCGCCGGCTGGTGCGCCAACCGCGCCGCGACGGGCTTCGCCTGCAACATCCGCGAGGCGGTGTTCGACAAGGTGCAGGCCTTCTCGTTCGCCAACATCGACAAGTTCAGCACCGCCGGCCTCGTCACCCGCATGACCACCGACGTCACCAACGTGCAGATGGCCTACCAGATGGTGCTGCGCGTCGCCTCGCGCGCGCCCATCATGCTGGTGTCCAGCCTGGTTATGTGCCTCGTCATCAACGTCGAGCTCTCCCAGGTGTTCCTGGTCACCATCGCCATCCTGGCCGTGGCGCTCGCCTTCATCATCGTGAACGCCACCAAGCGCTTCAACGTGGTGTTCGACGCCTACGACGACCTCAACGCCAGCGTCCAGGAGAACGTGGGCGCCATCCGCGTGGTCAAGGCGTTCGTGCGCGAGGACTACGAGAACTCCAAGTTCGCCGCCGCCGTGGGCGACCTGTACCGCCGCTTCGTCTCGGCCGAAGGGCTCACTGCGCTCAACGCCCCGGTGATGATGCTGGCTATCTACGGCTCGATCATCGGCATCTCGTGGCTGGGCGCCCACCTCATCGTGGGCGGCACGCTCACCACCGGCGAGCTCACCAGCATGTTCTCCTACGTCATGCAGCTCATGATGAGCCTCATGATGCTCTCGATGATCGTCGTCATGATCACGATGAGCATGGCGAGCATGCGCCGCATCACCGAGTGTCTGAGCGAGGTCCCCGACATCGCGGACCCCGCGGACCCCGTCTGCGAGGTGGCCGACGGCTCCATCGACTTCGACCACGTGACCTTCCGCTACGCCGCCAAGGCCGAGCACCGCGCCCTGGCCGAGATCGACCTCCACGTCGCCAGCGGCGAGACCATCGGCGTGATCGGCGGCACCGGCTCGGGCAAGACCACGCTCGTGAGCCTCGTTCCGCGCCTCTACGACGCCAGCGAGGGCGTCGTGCGCGTGGGCGGGCGCGACGTGCGCGAATACGACCTGCAGGCCCTGCGCGACGCCGTCGCCGTGGTGCTGCAGAAGAACGTCCTGTTCAGCGGCACCATCCTCGAGAACCTGCGCTGGGGCAACGAGGACGCAACGCTCGAGGAGTGCCGGGAGGCGTGCCGCGCGGCCGCCGCGGACGACTTCGTCATGGAGATGCCCGAAGGCTACGACACCATGATCGAGCGCGGCGGCACCAACGTGTCCGGCGGCCAGAAGCAGCGCCTCTGCATCGCCCGCGCCCTGCTCAAGCACCCCAAGGTGCTCATCCTGGACGACTCCACCTCGGCCGTGGACACCGCGACCGACGCGCGCATCCGCGAGGCGCTCGCCACCTACATGCCGGACACCACGAAGATCATCATCGCCCAGCGCGTCTCGAGCGTGCAGCACGCCGACCGCATCGTGGTGCTCGACGGCGGGCACCTGAACGCCGTGGGCACCCACGAGGAGCTGCTCGAGAGCAACGAGATCTACCGCGACATCTACGAGTCGCAGGTCCAGGGCGGCGGCGACTTCGACCAGCCCGTCGCCGGCGAGGCCGCGACCGGAAGGGAGGCGTAGGGCCATGGCACACGGAACCGGACCGCGCCGCGGCAACATCGGCGCCGCTGCGTCGAGCACCCTCAACGGGGCCGCGCTCAGGCGCGCCCTCGGCTACATGCTGCGCTCCTACTGGCCGGCCCTGCTGGTCGTGGTCGTCTGCATCCTCGTCTCCGCCGTCGCCACGGCGCGCGCGACGCTGTTCATGCAGACGCTCGTCGACGGCTACATCCTCCCGATGGTCGCCTCGGGCTCCTCGGACTTCTCCGGGCTCGCGTCGGCGCTCCTCCGCCTGACCGCCCTGCTGGCGGTGGGCATCGCGTGCGCCTACGCCTACCAGCGCATCATGGTCAGCGTGAGCCAGGGGACGATGCGCCGGCTTCGCTGCGAGGTCTTCGAGCACATGGAGAGCCTGCCGATCCGCTACTTCGACACCCACCAGCACGGCGACATCATGTCCGTCTACACTAACGACATCGACACCCTGCGGCAGCTGTTCGGCATGACGCTGCCCCAGCTCGTGAACTCGGCCGTATCGCTCGTGGTCACCTTCGTGTCGATGTGCATCGTCTCGCTGCCGCTCACGGGCGTCTCCGTGCTGATGGTGGTCGTCACCCTCGTGTGCACCACGAGGATTGCGGGCAAGTCCGGCGGTCACTTCGTGCGCCAGCAGCGCGACATCGCCGCCGTGAACGGCTACATCGAGGAGATGATGGACGGCCAGAAGGTCGTCAAGGTGTTCAACCACGAGGCCGACGCCAGCGCCGAGTTCCGCGCCCTCAACGAGGAGCTGCGCGACAGCGCGTTCAAGGCGAACTTCTGGGGCAACCTCGTGATGCCCGTGAACGCCAACCTGGGCAACATCTCCTACGTGCTCGTGGCCGTCGTGGGCGGCTGGCTGGCGCTCTCCGGCACGGCCGGCACCACGCTCGGCGCGCTCGTGAGCTTCCTGACGCTCAACCGCAGCTTCTCCGGCCCGATCACCCAGGTGTCGCAGCAAATCGCCTTCGTGACGATGGCCGGCGCCGGCGCCGAGCGCGTGTTCCGGCTGCTCGACGAGGAGCCCGAGGCCGACGACGGCTACGTGGAGCTCGTGAACGCCCGCGAGCTGGACGACGGCTCCGTCGAGCCCTGCGAGGAGCGCACCGGCGTGTGGGCGTGGCGCCACCCGCACAGGGCGGAGGGCACCGTCACCTACGCCAAGCTCGAGGGCGGCCTCGTGATGGACCACGTGGACTTCGGCTACGTGCCGGACAAGCAGGTGCTCCACGACGTCACGCTGTACGCCGAGCCCGGGCAGAAGATCGCTTTCGTCGGCTCCACCGGAGCGGGCAAGACGACCATCACGAACCTGATCAACCGCTTCTACGACATCGAGGACGGCAAGATCCGCTACGACGGCATCAACGTCAACAAGATCAAGAAGGGCGACCTGCGGCGCAGCCTCGGCATCGTGCTGCAGGACACCCACCTGTTCACCGGCACCGTGATGGACAACATCCGCTACGGCAGGCTCGAGGCGACCGACGACGAGTGCGTCGGCGCGGCCAAGCTCGTGGGCGCGGACTCCTTCATCCGCCGCCTGCCCGACGGCTACCAGACGGTCATTTCCGGCGACGGGGCGCAGCTCTCCCAGGGCCAGTGCCAGCTCATCGCCATCGCCCGCGCGGCGGTGGCCGACCCGCCAGCGCTCATCCTGGACGAGGCGACCTCGAGCATCGACACGCGCACCGAGGCGCTCGTGCAGCGCGGCATGGACGCGTTGATGGCCGGGCGCACCACGTTCGTGATCGCACACCGGCTCTCCACCGTGCGCAACGCGGACTGCATCATGGTCATGGAGCACGGCCGCATCATCGAGCGCGGCAACCACGACCAGCTGATGGCCGAGCGCGGCCGCTACTGGCAGCTCTACACCGGCGGCAAGGTGGGCGACGAGTAGACCGCCTGCGACATGGACGCGAAGCGCGGGCGAGGGGCTCCTTGGTGGACCCCTCGCCCGCTTCGGTTCGGCGACGACCGCGCACGAACTCCCATCTGCGTACAAAGCTCGGGGTTTCTTGGCAATGCAGCCAGGAAACCCCGAGCTTTGTACGCGAATCGGGACCGAAGGAGGGCTTCGAGGGGGACGGGCGGCCCGGATCGGGTGGTTTTCTAAGCCCGAGGCGTACGAAGCTCGGGGCAAGGCGTCACGTGACCGTACGAATCTTGGGGTTTCTTGGCGCAACGGCCAGGAAACCCCGAGCTTTGTACGCGCTAGCGCGTCGACCTCAGCGTGCCGGACGGGACATAGAGCACGCCGTGCCCGTCGAGCACCCGACGAAGTCTGCGATGGAGGGTGAACCTCCTGTCGTCGACGTCGCGGGGGACGGGACGGCTGCGCAAGCCCATGTGCCTTCGCAGCGCCGCGACGCACCCTGACAGGCGGACGAAGTCGTTCGCCTGCGAGGTCGTGACGGTCTCGACGGAGATGCCCATGAGTCCGAGAGCGCGGACGCGGTCCAGGTCCTTCGCCCGGCTCAGCGCATGGTGCTCGTCGCTGTCGTACTCGACGGCAAGCCCGTGCTCCGGCCAGCACAGGTCGCACAGCACGTACCGCGCACGCGCCATCCGCGCGGCGCGTGCGCGCAGCGGGATCTGGTAGTTGAGCGCCGCCTTCGGCAGGTTGAAGCCACCCCACCGCGAGGGCAGGCAGAACGTCAGGAAGAGAAACGCCTCGCGAGGCGACGCCGCACCGTCGCCGACGTGCGGAAGCGAGGCGAGCGCCGCGGCGCGGCCGTGCATGCGCCGCGCGCGCTCCGCGTAGTCCGTCAGGCTTCCCGCGGAGGCGAGCGGGGAGACGCCGAACGTCAGGACCGGACCTCGCTGGTAGGTCGCGCACAGCTCGGTCCCCAGGCACGCGAGCTCCAACGGAGACAGGGAGCGGGCGGCCTGGAGGAACGCGAGCTCCGGCGAGGGCAGCACCGCTCTGCCGCCGAGCCGGAGGAAGCTGCCTCGCGGATAGGACGACGCGTCACGGAACCCGTGGAAGGCCAGGTCCTCGGCCGCGTTGCGATGGGACGTCCCCGGGACGAGCACGTGCAGAGGCCTCGTCGCCACGTCGCCCACCCGCTCGAGAAGCTCCGCGCACGAGCGCCGACCCTGGGTGCCGAAGGAGACCTCCGATCCGGACGTCCGGGGCGCGTCCCGCACCTCGTCGCGCGGAAGCGCAGCGAGCACCTGCAGCGCAGTGATGCCGTAGTGCACCAGCGCCGACCGATCCCGACCGTCCCGCGTCATGCGCGCCCCCTCCCTCGGATCCCTGCCACCAGCGTAGGGGGCGGGAGCCGCCCGCGGCCCGCGATGCGGAAGGTCGACCGAGCCGCGCTCGCAGGTGGCCGACGAGGTGCCGACGAGGCAGGCGCCGCGGCGCCTATGATTGCCACATGAGCCGCAGGGAGAGGAGAGGCCATGTCCCACGCCGCAATCGACCCGACGCTGCCGAACGTCCGCGTCATCGTGAACAACGGGGTCCGCATCGAGGGGACGGGCGGCACCCCCGTCGTCTACGTCGACCCGTACCTCATCGAGGGGGAGCCCCGCGACGCCGACCTCGTCCTCGTCACCCACGAGCACCACGACCACCTCTCCCCCGACGACGTCGCGAGGGTGTCGCGCGAGGGGGCGGTCCTCGTCGGGCCCGCCGCCATGGCGGAGAGGGTCGGCGCGGTCCCGGTCGGCGAGACCTATCTCGTGGCGCCCGGCGAGTCCCTCGAGGTCGCGAGCGTCACGGTCGAGGCGGTTCCCGCCTACAACACGCACCCCGATCGCGCACACTGCCACCCGAGGGAGTACGGCGGGCTCGGCTACGTCATCACGCTCGACGGCGTCCGCTACTACGTCGCGGGGGACACGGACCCCAACGAGGACGTCGAGCGGGTCGCGTGCGACGTCGCGCTCGTGCCCGTGGGCGGCACGTACACGATGGACGTCGGGCAGGCGGCCGCGTTCGTGAACGGGCTGCGCCCCGCCGTCGCCGTGCCCACGCACTACGGCTGCGTGGCCGGGACGCCGGATGACGGCGAGGCCTTCGCGGCGCTCGTCGACGACGGCATCGCGGTCGCGGTGAAGCTGGAGCGCTTCTCCTAGGCCCTGCCGCCCCGCGAGCCATGCCGAGCGTCGCGTCCGCGCGGGGTCCCGAAGCGCAGCCAGCCGCGGCGGCGGAAGACGACCACCTCGGCGACGACCACGGCCGCGCACAGGACGGCGACGAGCGGGTAGCCCCACGGGGCGCCGAGGGCCGCCATGTGGGGGAAGTTCATCCCGTACCACCCCGTCACGACCGTGAGCGGCATCGCGATCGTCGCCACCACGGTGAGCCACTGCATGACGTCGTTCTGGCGGACGCCTATCGACTCCTGGTAGAGCCCGTGCACCTGGAGCGCGTAGTCCTGCAGCGACTCGAGCCGCACGGACAGGCGGTCGAGCTGGCGTGAGAGCTGGCGGAGGCGGAGGCGGTCGCGCGCGTCGACGACCTCCCACCCCTCCTCGGCGAGGTCGTCGGCGAGGTCGGACATGCCCTGGTAGAAGGCGTCGAGGCCCAGCAGGCGGCGGGTGTCGGCCATCATCAGCGCGCGGTCGACGCGCTCCCTGCCCCCGAGGATGCGCTCCTCGAGGCGCTCGAGGTCGTCGCGGACGCGCGAGAGCTTCGCGGGGTGGTCGCGCAGGGGCGCGCGCAGCAGGGCGACGAGCACCGCCGCAGGCGTGTCGAGGGCGAGGCCAACCTCCGCGAGGCGCCCGAGCACCGGGACGCACAGGCCGTCGTCGTCGGCCAGCAGGAGCCGGTCGCGACGCAGCACGAAGGCGACGCGACGCGCCTGTGAGGCGGGTCGGGTCCCGGTCGGCAGGACGACCATGCCCGCGGCAAGATCGGCCGTGCGTTCGACGAAGGGGATGGCGGCGTGCTCCAGCTGCGCAAGCGCCTCGCGCTCACGCGCTCCCTCGAGACGGCCGACGAGGTCGTCCACACCCATGACCTCGACGCACGCCTCCGCGGTCCCCTCGGCCTCGACCAGCCTGCCGTCCTCCAGCGCCCATCCGCGTCCCATGGCCAGCGCCTCCCCAAACCGAGCTCCTCCGGGCAAGCCTAGCAGCAGGCGCAATCCGACGACGCCGAGAGGCGCCTACCCGTCAGTCGTCAGGCGCGCCCGCCGCGTCGACAGCCAGAACACCAGCGCGCCCGCGGCGAGCGAGGCCACGCCCACCGCGACGTCGAGGGCAAGCGCCGCGTCGAGGCCCTCGTTGAGGACGAGCCACACGCAGCCGCCGCAGCCGGCGAACACGAGGATCATGGCCCCGAACGCGGAGACGAACATGGGCATCCCGCGCTTCACGGGCTCCGCAGGCACCGACCAGCTGTAGTTGGGCCGAGACACGTCGATCGCCAGCCCGACGGCGGCCGCCAGGACGAACAGACCGCCGCCCACCAGCGCGCACACGAGCGCATCCGCCACGGTGAGCTGCCCGGTGGCGACGAGGAGCACGTCGGCCGCGAGCATGCAGGCGACCACGGGAATCGCGTTCGCCGCGAGCTTGGCGCCGAGCACCGCGCGCGGGCTCAGCGGCAGGGTCGCCATCACCCACGCAGAGCGCCCCTCCATCGACACGGCGCAGGCCGCGCTCGGGGCCATCGCCAGGCAAAAGGCGAACACCCAGGGCGCGAACGCGGCCATGAGCCGGCGGACGAACTCCGCGAGCTGCGCGGGGACCTCCATGCCCGATGCCAGCGACGACAGCGCCCCGTCGACGCCCACCACGGCGAGCGCACCCGCCGCCGCGAGCAGCAGCACGTAGCCGAACAGGCAGTTGAAGGCGTAGCTCGGGGTGCCCAGGATCACGGCCCACTCCTTGCGCACGAGCGCCCAGAACGGGGTGCGGGCACGACCCAGGCGCTTGTCGAGCGCCGCGCGGCTGATGTGGCGCGCCGTGCCCGTGCTCGTCGCCGCGGCGTTGAGCGCGAGGTAGAAGTGGGACACGATCGTCGTGCACGCGAGCGGAGCCGCGAGCGACACGACGGCGAACAGGGAGAAGGACGGTGTCGCGCCCTCGGTGATGCCGCGCGCGGCCCAGCCGGCGGGCGGGTAGAAGGCCGCCACCGCATCGCCCATGGATGCGACCGCGCTCCCCATCCCGGCGAGCGCGGCGTCGTCGCCCGCGCCCGCGCGGGCCGACACATACATGACGCCTGCCATCACCAGGCAGAAGAGGACCAGCGACACCGCGATGTAGACGAGGTTCGCATGACGGAAGCGCCCGGCGACGGTCGCCACGCCCACGGCGAGGAACACCGCGACGCTCACCGGCAGCAGCGGGGCGAGCACCACGCTCGCGGCGAGCAGCAGCACCTCCGCCACGCCGACGCCGCCTGCGCCAAGGGCGTACATCACGTACATGGGCACCATGATGAGCGCCGCCGTGACGACGGCGGCAAGGAAGAGGCCCGTCAGCCGCGCGGCGACCACCGTGGCGCGCGGGATGGGCAGCGACATCACGAGGTCGAAGTCCTTGGCGCCGAACAACGTCCCGTGCGTCTTCGCGAAGGCGAAGGCCACGCCGGCAAGCGAGCCCGCCACCACGGCGACCACGGGAACGAGCCGCCCCAGGCCCGCGTCGACCATGAGCCTCGCGAGCCCGCCGGCATAGTAGGCGAAGCCGAACGCGACTAGGAGCACGATCGAGACGATGCCGGCGGCCCTTCCCACGCTGGCTGCCCGTCCCGCGCCGCACCTCGAGCCCGCACGGGAGGCGATCAGCGAGTGGAGGAGGGAGCGCAGCTGCACCCCCAGGAGCAGCAGGTAGGGGCTTCGCGCAGCCCGCGCGTTCGCGGCGGCCATCTAGCGCACCTCGCCCTCTTCGACGAGCTCGAGGAACACGCTCTCGAGGGTCTCGTCGCCGCGGACCTCGTCGACCGTGCCGGCGCGCAGCAGCTCGCCGGAGCGGATCACGGCGACCTTGTCGCACAGGCGCTCGACGACCTCGAGCACGTGGGAGGAGAAGAACACGGCCCCGCCGCGCTCGGTAAGCTCGCGCAGCATCGCGCGGACCTCGTGGGAGGCCACCGGGTCGAGGCCGACGAAGGGCTCGTCGAGCACGAGCAGGCGCGGGTCGTGGACGAGCGCGCCGATGATCACGAGCTTCTGCCGCATGCCGTGCGAGTACGAGGAGACGGGCTCACCCAGGTCCCCGGCGATCTCGAGGCGCTCGGCAAGCTCGGCCGCGCGGCGGGCGCGCACCTCGGCCGGGACGCCGAAGACGTCGCCCATGTAGGCCAGATACTGCACGCCCGTCATGAACTCGTAGACGTCCGGGTTGTCGGGCACGTAGGCGAGCCGGCGCTTGGCGGCGACGGGGTCGGCGGCGACGTCGACGCCGCACACGCGGATCGTGCCGCCGTCGAAGGGCTGGGCGCCCACGATTGCGCGGATCAGCGTCGTCTTGCCCGCGCCGTTGTGGCCGACGAAGCCGTAGATGTCGCCGGGCTCCACCGCGAGGGACAGGTCGCGCACGGCGACCTTGTCGCCGTAGGTCTTGCGGAAGCCGTCCACCTCGAGGATCGGCCGCTCGTTCTGGGTGCTCATGGGACTCCTTGTCGTCGGTCGGACCGTGCGAAGCCGGAGCGGCGTCGGGGCGCCGTCAGGACGGCCGTGAGAATACCCCCCCCCCACGATTTCCGGTCAAGGGGGGGCGAGCTCCGTGCGGGGAAGCGCCTGCGCGCGGCGTCAGGACGCGTCGCGTCCCGCGCCCTCCCCCTCGCCGGGGCGAGGACGCCCGCCCCGAGGCAGGCGTCCCGCGCGCCTCAGCGCGTCGCGGAGGATCCACTCGACCTGGCCGTTGGCGGAGCGCATCTCGTCGTCGGCCCAGCGGCGCACGGCATCCCAGATCTCGGGGTCTATGCGGAGGGGGTACTGCTTGCGGGCCATCACGGGGACCCGCTAGTAGATGGACCCTGCGTTGACGATGGGCTTGGCCTCCGACTCGCCGCACAGCACCACCATGAGGTTGGAGGCCATCTGCGCCTTGCGCTCGTCGTCGAGCTCGAGCACGCCCTCGGTCTCCAGCTGGCGCACGGCCATGTCGACCATCGACACCGCGCCCTCCACGATCTTCTTGCGCGCGGCGATCACGGCCTCGGCCTGCTGGCGGCGCAGCATGGCCGGGGCGATCTCGGGCGCGTAGGCGAGGTGGGTGAGGCGGGCGTCGTCCACGGACACGCCGGCGGCAGCGAGCCTGCGGCCGAGCTCGGTCTTCAGGCTGGCCGAGACCTCCTCGATGTTGGAGCGCAGCGTGATCGAGCGGTTGCTCTCGTCGTCGTCCTCCATGTGGTCGTAGGCGTAGATGCTCGCCACGTGGCGCAGGGCGGTCTCCGTCTGCATGGCGACGAAGCTCGGGTAGTGCTCGACGTCGAAGAGCGCCTTCGCGGTGTCGGCTACGTGCCAGACCACCACGGTCGCGATCTCGATGGGGTTGCCCATCTTGTCGTTCACCTTGAGGCGGTCGCCGTTCAGGGTGCGGGCACGCACGCTCACCTTGGTGGAGAGGTTCGTGCCCTTGCTGAGGACGGCGAGCGCGGCGGACAGCGTGGCGCTGCCCTCGGCGTCGGACTCGACCGCCGCGGCGGCCTCCGGGTTGGACAGGCTCTTGGAGTAGAAGGGGTTCGCCCAGTAGAAGCCGGCCTCGCGGACGGTGCCCTTGTACTCGCCGAACAGCACGCACACGCGGGCCTGGCCCGGCTGCAGGGTGAAGAAGCCCTGGACGGGCACGAACCACAGGCAGAACAGGACGATGCTCGCGACGAGCGTGACGACCCAGACCGGGTGGAGGGGCAGGCCCGTCTCGTCGCAGTAGGCCATCTGGACGATGCTGAGGACGAGCATCGCGACGATGATCGCCAGACCCGCGATACAGGCCGCGAGCATGGCCCAGCCCGAGGACGCCTGGATGCGCTTCTCCGTAGACATGACGTGCTCCCTCTCGTCGGGGCCGTTCCGGCCCGTCCCTCGAATGCGGTCTCATAGTGATATCACTTTGAGACCTCGTCAAGGGGTCGCCGCGTAAGCTCCCGGTCAGCGGTCCCGCGCCGGTCGAGCGGAGGCGCGGACGGGCTCGGGCGCGCGCTAGCATGGGCGTGACGGACGGGCGCGCACCGGGGAGGGACCATGGGCCTCGTCGTGGTGGACGGCAGGACGGACCTCGAGAAGCTCCACGAGCTGCTTGCGCTCGGCGGCGAGCGCGACCAGGTGGACTTCAAGGCGACCCTGGACCTCTCCGACCCGCGCGAGGAGCTCGAGTTCGTGAAGGACGCCGTCTCGATGCTCAACACCTACCCGGGCGGCTACATCGTGGTGGGCTGCGCCGACGACGGCACGCCCTCCCCGCTCGCGTCCGAGACCTCCTGGCGCCAGCTCGACGGCGCGAAGCTCACCGACAAGCTCCTGCGATACGTCGACGCCCCGGTGCGCGCCATCTCCCAGCACCTCGAGGACGACGGGCACGAGTACTGCCTCATCTGCCTGCAGAGCCTGCCGGGCGGCCTCCCCATCCCCTTCGCGCGCACCGGACAGACGGGCTCCGACGTCGTGTTCCACAAGGGAGAGGTGTGCCGGCGCCACGGGCCCAAGAACGACGTGCTGCGCTACGCGCAGTGGGACGAGGTGCTGAGGCCCCACGACCGCCTCGTGCGCGGGGCGGAGCGCATGCGCATCAACGCGCTGATCGACCGCGTGACGGCGGCGCTCGCCGAGCAGGGGCGCGGCAGCTCCCCGCTCGTCCACGGGATGCCCGAGGAGAGCCTCTGCGTCGCCCTCCAGGAGGCGGCCGAGCGCGGCGAGCGGGCGCGCCTCGAGCGCTTCGCGGCCCAGGTCGCGAGCGTGCTACCGCGCGCCTCGGCGCTCACGGAGCTCGCCGGGCTGGGGTGCCACGCCGCCCTCGTCGGCGACGAGGAGCTCTTCGGCCTCGCGACGGACCGCCTCTTCGACTGCTACGCCGCCTGCGACCGCACCCCCGAGGAGGACGCCGACGCCAAGCTGCGCCTGCTCGTGGCCGCCTACGCGATGGGGGCCGCCGCCGTGCGCTGCTCGCGCTGGGAGATGGTGGCCCCGCTCGTGCTGCGCAACTCCGTCGCCGACCCGCAGGACGTCTACGCCTCCTGGCTGCGCGAGTGCCAGGTCGCCGCGTCGCGCGCCGACCTCTTCCGCGAGGAGGAGTCCGGGCTCGTGGTGTCGCGCGCGCTCGAGGAGGTCCTGGGCCACCCGGTGCTGCGCCCCGACGTCGTCGCGGAGGAGCCCGGCAGCGGCGAGGCGTCCGTCGAGGACCGCGTGCTCGACTCGCTGTGCCGCTTCGACCTCCTGTACTGCCTGTGCGTCTACGCCGCCGGCAGGGGCTCGGGAGGGGCCTACCCCGCCTGCGTCGCCTTCAGGGGAGCGCGCGTGGATCGCGTCCTCGCCGAGCTGCTCGGCAGGGACGACTCCGCCCGCAGGAGGCTGCTGCCCGGGACGGACGACGCCGCGCTCGCCGCCGCCCTCGGACGCCTGTGGGACGACATGCGCCGCGAGGCCGCCCGGCGCGGACACCCCTGGGCCGCCGACCGCGCCGGCTGGGTGGCGCACTTCGTAGCGTCGGCGGGCGGCGCGGGCGAGGGGCGCGGGGAGGCGGAGGCGCGATGACGTGCTTCCGCTACGGGGAGGCGGAGCTCGACCACCTGCGCTCGCGCGACGAGCGCCTGGGGGCGGCCATCGACGCGATCGGGCGCGTCGAGCGCGAGGTGGACCCGGACCTCTTCTCCTCGGTGGCCCACCACATCATCGGCCAGCAGATCTCCACGAAGGCACAGGCGACGATCTGGGCGCGGGCGACCGGGCGGCTCGGCGGGGTCACGCCCGAGACGCTGCTCGCGGCGGGCCACGACGGCGTGCAGGCCCTGGGGGTGAGCCACCGCAAGGCGGACTACCTCCTGGACTTCGCGCGCAGGGTGCGCGACGGGGAGTTCGACCTCGAGGCGGTCCGCGCGATGCCGGACGAGGAGGCGATCGCGGCCCTCACGTCGCTGCGCGGCGTCGGCCGCTGGACGGCCGAGATGATCCTGCTGTTCTGCCTGGAGCGCCCCGACGTGCTCGCCTTCGACGACCTGGCCCTGCAGCGCGGCATGCGCATGCTCTACCACCACCGACGCATCACCCCGAAGCTGTTCGCCCGCTACCGGAGGAGGTACTCCCCCTTCGGCAGCGTCGCGAGCCTCTACCTGTGGGAGGTCGCCGGCGGCGCGATCCCCGGGATGCGCGACTGGGCGCCGAGGGGGCGCGACGCCGGGAGATAAGGCGCCCTATGTAAACGTTGCGTGCAGGTTCGCGGCGGTCGGGCGGGCGGCGCCGGAGGGCGCGGGTACCATACGTACCTGTCGAACGTCACGTCACGCCACGGAACGGGGGCCGCCCATGTCAATGAAGTTCAAGACGCTCCTTCCCATCCCCAAGGAGATCCGCGAGGAGATGCCGCTGTCCGCCGAGGCGGCGGCGCGCAAGCCGGCCTTCGACGCCCAGGTGGCCGACGTCCTGTGCGGCCGCGACGACCGCCTGCTGATGATCATCGGGCCGTGCTCCGCGGACCGCGAGGACTCCGTGCTCGACTACGTCACCCGCCTCGCCGGCCTCGCCGAGCGCGTGCGCGACAAGCTCGTGATCGTCCCGCGTATCTACACCAACAAGCCCCGCACGAAGGGCACCGGCTACAAGGGCCTGCTGCACAACCCCGACCCCGAGGGCCCCAGCGACCTGCTCGCCGGCGTCAAGGCCATCCGCCACATGCACCTGCGCGTCGTCGAGGAGACGGGCTTCTTCACCGCCGACGAGATGCTCTACCCCACCAACTACCAGTACCTGATCGACGTGCTGTCCTACATCGCCGTGGGCGCGCGCTCCGTCGAGAACCAGGAGCACCGCCTCGTGGCCTCCGGCGTGCCGATGGCCGTGGGCATGAAGAACCCCACCGGCGGCTCCACCGCGGTGATGCTCAACTCCATCTACGCCGCCCAGCAGCCGCAGTCCTTCATCTTCCGCAACTGGGAGGTGGAGACCACCGGCAACCCGCTCGCCCACGCCGTGCTGCGCGGCTACGTCGGGCTCGACGGCATCAACTACCCGAACTACCACTACGAGTACCTCGAGCGCCTCGCGGAGCGCTACATGGTCGACGACTTCCGGAACCCGGCCGTGATCGTGGACTGCAACCACGATAACTCCGGCAAGCGCCCCTTCGAGCAGGTGCGCATCTGCAAGGAGGTCCTCGAGTCCATGCGCCGCTCCGAGGCGATCGGCGGGCTGGTGCGCGGCTTCATGGTGGAGTCCTACATCGAGGACGGCAACCAGGGCATCGACGACGGGGTGTACGGCAAGTCCATCACCGACCCGTGCCTGGGCTGGGAGAAGACCGAGCGCCTCGTGCTCGACGTCGCCGAGCGCCTGTAGCGGCCGCGCCGCCCGTGCGTCCCGGGGTCTCGAGGTTCACGACTCTCGGGTCGAGCGGGCACGTGCACCGTCTCGACCCGAGAGTCGTGCGCCTTTGGGCCTCCTTCGGCTGCCTCCCCCGCGCAGCCCTAGTCGAAGCGGGAGACGAAGCCCCCCACCGCCGCGAGGCACTCCTCGGGGTGGGTGAGGTTCGCCAGGTGCGGCGCGCCCTGGATCAGCGCCCACTCGCAGCCGGGAATCAGGTCCACGCCCTCCTTGATGGTGTAGGGCGTGCCATCGTCGTCGGTGCCGGAGAGCGCCATGCAGGGCACCTTGATGCCGCGCACCTGCTCGCGGACGTCCCAGTCGCGCATCTTGCCGGTGCACACGAACTCGCTCGCGCCCTGCATGACCTCGTAGCACTCGCCGGTGCCCTCGAAGCCGTCGAGCAGCTCCTGCGGGTAGTCGCGCTGGTAGAGGCCGGTGACGTGGCGCTTGTAGTACTCGTCGGCGGCGGCCGCGGCGGCGGGGCTCTCGTAGTCGCCCGTGCGCTCGGCCTCGGCGAGGGCGGCCTGCATCTCCTCGGGCAGGTACTCGATCAGGCGGTTCGCCTCGGAGAGCCAGGTGTCGATGCGCACCGGCGAGCTGTTGATCACGAAGGAGCGCACGCCGGAGTCGTCGCGCACCATGCACAGCATGCCGAGCATGCCGCCCCAGGAGTTGCCGAACAGGTGGATGTCGTCGAGCCCCAGCGCCTCGCGTACGGCGTAGAACTCGTCGATCCACAGGTCGTAGGTGTAGAAGTCGTCCTCCTGGTGCGGGATGGAGGACTTCCCGCAGCCGATCTGGTCGTAGAAGGTCACCTGCCGGCCGAACCTGTCGGCGAGCTGGGCGTAGGTGAGCAGCCCGTTGTGGCACATGCCCGGGCCGCCGTGCAGGACGAGCAGCGGGCGCTTGCCGGCATCCGGCTCGTCGGGCACGAAGGTCTTGCAGTAGGTTCGGTAGCCGGCGTACTCGACGTAGTCCTCGCGGATGTGTGACATGGGACCCCCTCCGTCGCACGAATGCCTACGTGAGCGAGTATCGGGGGCGCCGGCCGCGGGACCGGCGTCCAATCGGCGGGGCATCGCCCTGGGCGAGCGACGGGAGAAGAGAGGGCCCCCGCACTCGTCGCACGGGAGCCCTCCGTAAGAACGAGATGTCGTCGCGCTACTTCGAGGAGAGGTAGGCGAGCTTCGTCGCGTTCTCGGCCGCGGTGTAGCTCATGGCACCCTTCCCGACCTTCTGCGGGTCGTAATCCGACTGCTGGATCACGCCGCTGTACTCCTCGATCACCTTCACGTAGGCGTCGCTTTGCACGAACTCGAAGGGGTCGGTCGCCCACTCGATGCGGTTCTCGCCGGGTCGGCACTCCATGAGGGCTCGGAGGCCGAAGACGAGCGGATAGAGGAATCCGTCGGGGACGGGCTTGTCGACCTTGCGCTGGAAGAAGGGGGTCGTGTATCCGCCCTTCTTCTTGCCCATGCCCTTGACGGCGCCGATGTTGCCGTAGTGGCCCTCGTAGTGCTGAGGGAAGAGCTCGTAGAGCACGTCGAAGAGGTCCGGCAGGTCCACGGCGACCTTGAGAGCGCTCTCGACCTGGATGTCCTTCAGCTCCTTCTTGGAGGAGCCCGTGTCGTTCGAGATCGCCGGATCCTGCATGAGGTCGAGGTACTTGGAAAGGCACTTCTCCTTGCCGGCGTAGATCAGCGTCGGCTTCGGAGCGTCGACGACCTTGTCGTCGGACGAGGGCGCCGTCCACTTGGTCAGCGAGAGGGGGATCCAGGCGAGCGCGACGAGATCGCGGCTCCTCACCCTCCCGCCGTCGTTGTCCTTCCCGCTGATGTCCTGCTCGAACTCGGGATCGCTCTCGCGGAAGAGGGCGCGGAACGAGTCGTAGAGCCCGGCCTTGTCACCCTTGGTGCTCTGGGAGAGCTGCGCGTTGTTGTTACGCGCCGCGCAGATCTCGAGCAGCGAGGAGCGGAAGGCCTCGACGCACAGCTCGTCGTCCTGCCTCAGGGGGACGAGGAGCTCGACGGGCACCTCGAACTTGAGGAGGCCGATCTCGCGCTCCCGCAGGGAGGAAGGATCCTCCCTGATCATGCACAGGTACTCGTCGACGTCGTCGCGCAGCTCGCACCAGCGGGACTTGAACTTCTCCCAGATGTTCATGTCCGACGTGCGCGGAGCCTTCTTGCCGAGGGCCCTTTCGGCCTCGGCGAGGATGTACGCGCCGGCGGCGAGCGTGTTGTGGCCTCCGTCGAGAATGCCCTCGGTCTCCCGGTCCTCGAACACGAGGCGGATGCGGTTCCTGTCGAAGCTGGAGTTACAGCCCGAGGCTGCGAGGAGCAGTCCCTTCGACTTGATCGGGAAGAGGGGGTTGCTGGGGTTGGCCTCGTCGGCCCTGATCGAATCCTGGATGGCCGCGGTGATGGGACCGAGCTTCGAGTTGCGGGGGTTCGCCTCGAGGTCGAGGCAATCGATCAGGTCCACGAGGTACTTCCCGCGCATCAAGCCGATGATGCGCCGGATGCATCCGATCTCCTGCTCGCTGCGCTGACGGAGCTGAATGATCGCGGTGGAGGTGGTGCTCGCCATTTCGAATCCCTTCTCGTCCGCCGTCCCCTGCCGGGACGGCACCTTCGGTTGCGAGAAGGATCCTCGGATCGCCCGGAATATGAAATGAGCCGGTCTCCCGGCTCCAGACAAGCATATGAGACGCCCTTCGGCGCCTCGCATCCATTGCCCGGAGATCATCCGATCCCACTTGCTCCAGCCTCCTGTCCAGGAGACTGAGCGCATGATCTCTCTGCGGGACGGAAAGATCAAGATCTGAGTCCGGATGCCACGGCAGTCGGCTCCGTTGGCGGATCAGGCATCCCACCCACGACAGCCCTCGCGTCACCTGCCGACGAGGTCCCTCAGCCGCTCCCGGGCCACGCGGGCCAGGTCGCGCGCGTAGGTGGCGCGCAGGTTGGGGAAGGCGTCGAGGACGCGGCGCTCCTGGGAGGTCAGCACGCGTCGCAAGCCGCGGCGGAGCTCCTCGGCCTGGCGCGAGCGGGCGACGTCCGCGCCGAGCTCGCGCACCGCGTCCAGCAGGCGCCTGCCCGTGTCCCCCAGGTCCGCGACCTGCCCGAGCCAGTCCTGCGCGGCGGAGAGGGCGGAGGCGTCGGGCAGGTGCTCCTGCAGGGTCTCGGCGAGCTGCGCCCCCATGCGGGATGCCATCGTGCGGAAGCCGGAGAGGCCGAGCAGCGTCACGGCGAGGTCGCACGCCATCGCGACGGCCAGCAGGGTCGCGACGGGGGCGAGCAGCACGGGCGGCCAGGAGGCGAGCGCGTCGTCGAGGGCGGGCTGGACGAAGAGGCAGATGGCGATCGTGCCCGCCCCGAACAGGCAGGCGCCCGCCGCGCACACGCGGCCGTGCAGGTTCAGGCGGCGGTGCGAGTAGTCCCACCAGCGCGCGTGGAAGGCCGCCTCCATCGCCCAGGAGGTGGCGTACTCCAGGCAGCTGCACGCGACGGCTCCGGCGAGGAAGAGCGCGACGGGGTTGCGCACGCCCGAGAACAGCATGGCGTCCAGGCACGCCCCCGCCCCGTAGATCGGGCACCACGGCCCGTTGAGGAAGCCGCGGTTGACCGGCCGGCGCTCGTGCAGGGAGCAGTAGACGCACTCCCACGCCCAGCCCACGGCGCTGTACAGCACGAAGGCCACGATCCACGCGGCGAGCCCGCCCCTCATCGCGAGACGCCTCCCTCGGGACGGGCCGCGCGCGCCAGGCGCGCCGGGACGTCGCGGACGACCTCGGCCACGGTGCAGCCCTTGTCCGCGAGGCACACGAGCCACGCCTCGGCGGAGCGCGGCGGACGCGTCGGCGGGAGCGGGAACATGTGGGAGAGCACGACCCGGCGCACGGCCTCGTCCGCCCCGAAGTCGCGCTCGGCGTTCTCCGCGGCGTAGCGCGGGTGCATCGTCGCGTGGCGGGGGCGGCTCGAGGCGCGGTCGTGCCAGTCGTAGAGGAAGTAGTCGTGCAGCAGTGCGCCGCGCACGAGCACGCGCTCGTCGACGCGGAGGCGCCAGGCGCGCGCCAGGCGCAGGGCGCAGGCCGCGACGGCGACGCAGTGGTCGCGGACGCTGGTCGAGCCGTGCTGGGGCAGCCCCGCGCAGCGAAGCATCCCCTCGGAGGCGAGGATGTCCGCGCCGTGCTCGGCGATGGCGTCGCTGACGCGGTCGCTTCCCACGCGATCCTCCTGTCCCCGGGAGCCCATGCCGCACGCCCAGGGTACCAGACGCCCCCGCAGGCCCCGCTCGCCTACCGGGAGGCCCCTCGGGCGTTCGAGCGGCCCCTCGAGGGGTACAGGTGCATGACGTGCCGATGCCGGGAGGTCCCATGGAACGTGACTCGATATGCGGGATGTGGCGCGACCAGGTCAGGCGCGACCCGGGGGCGCTCGCCGTCGTCGACGGGGGGCGCCGCCTCGACCGCCGCTCGCTCGACCTCCTCGCCGGCGCCCTCGCGTCGCGCCTGACCGCGGGCTGCCGCAGGGTGGGCGTCGTCATGGAGCGCTCGGCCGAGATGGTCGCGGCCCTGCTGGGGATCCTCGGCACGGGCGCCGCGTACGTGCCCGCCGAGCCGTCGCTTCCCGCAGCGCGCGTCCGAACCATGATGGGGGACGCCGAGGTCGACGCCATGGTCGTCGCACCCGGGCTCGAGAGGCTCGCCGAGGGGCGCCCCTGCCTCGTCGTCGGGCCCGGGACGGAGGGGACGGCCCGTCCCGCACCGTGCCGCGCCTCCGGAGAGGACCTCGCCTACGTCCTGTTCACCTCCGGCTCCACCGGCCGCCCGAAGGGCGTCGCCGTGCGCAACCGCAACGTCTGCCACTACGTCCGCGCGTTCGCCGAGGAGTTCCGTCCGGGGCCCGGCGACGTGATGCTCCAGTGCTCCGTGTGCTCCTTCGACATCTTCGTCGAGGAGGTCTTCGGGTCGCTGCTCAACGGCGCGGCGCTCGCGATCCCCTCCCCCGCCGAGCGCTCCGGCGCCGCCTCCCTCATGCGCTTCGCCGGGCGCGCCGGCGTCACCATCGTCAGCGGGTTCCCCTACCTGCTCGCCGACCTCAACCGCCTGCCGTCGCTTCCCCCGTCGGTCCGCCTGCTCATCAGCGGCGGCGACGTCCTGCGCGCCGCCTACGTCGACCGCCTCCTCCCGCAGGCGGAGGTCTACAACACGTACGGGCCGTCCGAGACGACCGTGTGCGCGACCTACCAGCGCTGCAACGGCGTCGAGCCGCTCCCGGACGGGACCTACCCCGTCGGCCGCCCCGTGCGCGGGGCGACGGTCGAGCTGCTCGACGAGCGGCTCCGCCCGGTGCCCGCGGGCGAGGTCGGCGAGATCTGCATCTCGGGCGGGGGCGTCTCGGCGGGCTACGTCGCGGGGACCGGGCGCGACGAGCGGGCCTTCGTGCAGCGCGGGGACGGCGGCGTCCTCTACCGCAGCGGCGACATGGGCCGCGCCCTCCCGGACGGCTCCCTCGCCTTCCTGCACCGCAGGGACTCGCAGGTGATGATCGGCGGCAGGCGCGTCGAGCCGGGGGAGGCGGAGTCCGCGCTCGCCTCCCTGCCAGGCGTGGCCCGCGCCGTCGTGCACGCGTTCGAGGACAGCGACGGGCTCCCCTACCTCGTGGGCTACGTCGTGGCCGAGGACGAGGCGGCCCCGCCCGGCGCCTCCGCGCTGCGCCGCGGGATGTCCCGGCTGCTGCCGGACTACATGGTCCCCGAGTTCCTCGTGCTCGTGCGGGAGCTGCCCCTCACGGACCGGGGCAAGGTCGACGCGCGGGCCCTGCCCGTCGTCCTGAAGGAGGGGTCGCATGGGCTGTGACGTCACGGTCCGCCGGGTCGGCCCCGACGAGCTCGACGAGCTCGTCGCCTGGCGGATGGAGGTGCTGCGCTGCGTCTTCGAGCTCCCTGAGGACGCGGACGTCTCCGCGCTGCGCGAGGAGAACCTGCGCTACTACCGAGAGGAGCTCCCCCGCGGCGGACACGTCGCCGCCTTCGCCGAGCTCGGAGGGGAGCGCGTCGGCTGCGCGGCCCTCTGCCTGCAGCGGGAGATGCCCTCCCCGGACAACCCCGACGGGCGCTGCGCCTACCTCATGAACGTCTACGTCCGCCCGGCGCACCGCGGGCGCGGCGTCGCCCGGGCGCTCGTGTCGCGGCTCGTGTCCTGGGCGCGCGAGCGGGGAATCCCCAAGGTCTACCTCGAGACGACGCCGGCCGCGCGCCCCCTCTACGAGTCGCTGGGCTTCCGCGACATGCCGGACTACATGATCCTCGCCGATTCCAGGACGCCGGGGGGCGCGCGATGAGGCCCGCACGCACGATCCGGGTCGCGGGTCACCGCGTCGAGCTGCGGCCCTGCGACGGGCCCGCGCCGCTCGTCTGCCTCACCGTGCACGACCCGATGGCCGAGCGCCTGCTCGGCGCGTGCCGGGACGAGGGGTGCCCGCCCTTCCACCTCCTCGAGGTGACGGGGCTGCGCTGGGACGAGGAGCTCTCCCCCTGGCCGAGCGACCCGGTGTTGGGCGAGGACGACCGCTTCGCCGGCGAGGCGCCCGGCTACCTCGCGCTGCTGCTCGACGAGGTCCTGCCCGAGGCCGAGCGGCTCGCCGAGCAGCGCGGGAGGGTGGTCGCCGGGTACTCGATGGGCGGGCTGTTCGCGCTCTGGGCGGCGCATGCCTGCGACGCCTTCCGGGCGGCCGTCTCGGCCTCCGGGTCCGTGTGGTACCCGGGCTTCGCCGACTTCGCGCTCTCCCGCCCGCTCTCCCCTGCCGTCGAGGCGGCCTACCTCTCGATCGGGGACCGCGAGAGCCGCACGCGCAACCCGGTCCTGCGCACGACGGAGGAGGCGTCGCGCAGGATCGCCGACGCCTACGCGCGCTCCGGCGTCCGCGCGACCTTCGCGCTCGAGCCCGGCGACCACTTCCGCGACGCGGCCGGGCGCTGCGCCCGCGGCATCGCCTGGGCGCTGCGTGCGCTCGGGGGGCGAAGGGACGCGGGCGCCTGAGGCCCCCGGCCCCGCGGGCGGGCGCGGCCGTCGCCCTACCAGATGCCGAGCACGTGCTGCATGCCAAGGCTCACGAGGGCGATCGCGACCCAGCAGGCGAGGCCCATGAGGATCGGCTTGCCGCCCGTGCGCACGAGCCTGACGACGTTCGTGTTGAACCCGATCGCCGCCATCGCCATCACGATCAGGAACTTCGAGAGCTCCTTGATCGGGGCCGTGACCGCCGCGGGCAGGGCGAAGACGGTCGTCACGACGCTCGCGAGCACAAACAGCAGGATGAAGAAGGGGAAGATGCGGCGCAGGTCGAAGCCGGCGTCCTCCCCCTCCGCCGCCCCGGAGCGGGCGCGGCGGGCCTGCCACACCGCGAGGGCCAGCGTGATCGGGATGATCGCGAGCGTGCGGGTGAGCTTGACGATGGTGGCGGCGTCGAGCGTGTTCGCGCCCGGGTGCATCCCATCCCAGGCCGCCGCCGCGGCCGTCACCGAGGAGGTGTCGTTCACCGCGGTGCCCGCGAACAGGCCGAAGCCCTCGTTCGTGAGGCCGAGCGCGCCGCCGAGGGTGGGGAACACGAGCGCCGCGATCACGTTGAACAGGAAGATGACGCTGATGGCCTGGGCGATCTCCTCGTCGTCGGCGTCGATGACGGGAGCCGTGGCGGCGATGGCCGAGCCGCCGCAGATCGAGGAGCCCACGCCGATGAGCGTGGAGATCCTCCCGGGCACGCCGAGGGCGCGGCACAGGACGAACGCCACCACGAGCGACGTCGTGATGGTGGACACGATGATGGGCAGCGACGTCACGCCCACCTGGGCGATCTGGGAGAGGTTGAGCCCGAACCCGAGCAGGATGACGGCGTACTGCAGGACCTTCTTCGAGGTGAACCTGACCCCCGCCGCGAGCGGCTCCGCCGCGCGCTCCGGGACCGCGAGAGCGAGCGCCATGCCGATCAGGATGGCGAAGACCGGGCCTCCCACCACCTCGAACCTCCTGCCGAGCAGCCACGCCGGCACGGCGACGGCCAGCGCGAACAGCACGCCCCTCCACGTCGACCTGAAGTCCCTGACGAGCTCCATGCGCTCCCCCTCCGTCGTCTGCACGTGAGTACCAGCCTACTGCCGGCGGTTATAAAGGTCTCTGCCACAATGCTTATGGATGCATCGGGATTTCGGATGATGGAGGGCCCATGCTTGACTACCGCGTCCGCACCTTCCTCGAGACCTGCCGCACCGGAAGCGTCACCCGGGCGGCGCGAGAGCTCAGCATCAGCCAGCCCGCCGCCTCCCAGCACCTCCGCCAGCTCGAGCGCCGCTACGGCTGCGCGCTGCTCGCCAAGAGCGGGCGCGGGATGGAGCCGACGCAGGCCGGACGGGTCCTCTACCGCGCGCTGAGCGTCATGGAGGCCGACGAGGAGCGGCTCGCGCGCGACCTCGAGGCCCTCGCCGGCGACGCGAGGCCGCCGCTGCGCCTCGGCTGCACGCGCACCATCGCCGACCACCTCGCGCCGAACCTCCTGGCGGCCCACCTGCGGCGCCACCCCGACGAGCGCCTCCTCATGCGCACCGGCAACACCCACGAGCTCGTCGACCTCATCGGCCGGGGCGAGGTCGACTTCGCCCTCGTCGAGGGACCCTTCGACCATGCGACGCTCGACTCCGAGCCCCTCTCGCGCGAGGCCTGCGTCGTGGTGGGCCCTCCCCTCTGGGGCGCCGGCGAGGGGCGGCCCGAGTCGATCACCGCCCTGAGGCCGCTGCGCCTCGTCCTGCGCGAGCCGGGCTCGGGCACGCGTGAGATCCTCGAGCGGGCGCTCGCCGTCCGCGACCTCTCGACCGACGACTTCGCCGGGACGATCGAGCTCGCGAGCATCCCGGCGATCAAGGCGTGCGTGGCGGCGGAGGCGGGCGTCACCTTCCTGTACCGGCGCGCCGCGGCCGACGAGCTCGCGCGCGGCGAGCTCGTCGACATGACGCCCCCCGACTTCGAGGTCGAGCACGACTTCTCCGCCGTGTGGCAGCGCGGGAGCCTCTACGCCGGGCGCTTCCGCTCGCTCCTGGAGGAGTGGCGCGGTCTCGCGTGACGGACGCGCACCACGGGCGTCATCTCCTAGACGGAGCCGACGAGCGGCAGGCCGTAGACGAAGAGCGCCTCGTTGAGGCGGAGGACGTCGTGGATGCCGCGCTCCAGGAAGAAGCTGACGACCGCGTCGAAGGCGCTCGAGGGCGACAGCGCGTAGCCGGCGCGTGCGAGCAGGTCCTCCGCCTCCCCCAGGCCGAGCGCGAGCCCCATGCACAGGGCCACCGCCGTGGCCTTGGTGGGCCGGTAGCCCGGGTTGCCGCGCAGCTTGGAGAAGAGCTGGCGGCTGAGGTTGGCGCGGTGGTACACCTCGGCGTCCGTCATCCCCCGCTCGTCGACGAGGGCGAGGACCGTCTCGGAGAAGGTGGGTTCGAGCGAGGAGAGCCTCTCGTCGAGGCTGGGCGAGACGCGCGGACGGCGCGCGCGGACCACGGAGGACAGCGCGGCGGCGACCTCCTCGGCCGCGAGGGCTTCGACCTCGAATGCCGTCTCGCCAACGACGCCGTCCACGAGGGCGGCGGCCTCGCGCGCGAGCCCGCTCCCCCGCCGGATGACGTCGTCGTCGAAGACGACGAGCATGACGTCGACGTCGTCGTGGGTCTCCAGAAACGCGCGGGTCTCCTCGCGGGCGACGGCGAGCGCCCCCTCCGCCGGGTAGCCGTAGACGCCCGCGGAAATCAGCGGATAGGCGACCGACGTCGCGCCCAGGCGCACCGCCTCGCGGAACACCGAGCGGTAGCAGCTGCGCAGCGCCCGCTCCGCGCCCGCCGCACCGCCGCGCCAGACGGGGCCCACCGTGTGGACGCACCAGCGCGCCGGCAGCGCGAATCCGGGCGTCACGACGGCCTCGCCCGTGGGGCAGCCGCCGAGCTCGCGACAGGCGGCGAGCATGTCGTCGTACCCGGCGGCCGCGTAGATGGCGCCGCACACCCCGCTGCCGGGCGCGAGGCGCTCGTTGGCGGCGTTGACCACGACGTCCGCCTCCACGCGCGCGACGTCGCCCCGCACGATCGAGAACGGCATCCAGACCCTCCCCCTCTCGCCTCGCCCTAGCGGGCGTCGTCCCAGCCCGCGTCCGGGACCTCGAGGGGCTCCGCGCCCGAAAGGTCGCAGGCGTCGAGCGGGTGGCGCCCGACCGACGTCCCGTCGTAGGCGACGTGGTAGTACGTGCGCTCGGCCGAGGAGAACCCGCTCGCGTACAGCGTGTGCTCGGAGCCACCATCGGGCATGAGGGCGGAGCCCATCGGGACCGCGACGGAGCCCAGAGTCCTCAGGAGGCGCGCGAGGTTGGCCCGCTCCCCCTCGCGCACCGGGTGGCGCGCGTTGGCGAAGGCCGCCCGCACGAAGCGGTCGGGGCCGGACCAGCCGCCGGGCAGCCCCGGCGTCCCCATCCCCGAGCCGAACGGCTCGAGGCGCGCGGCGCCCCAGCTGGCGGGCTCGGGCTCGGAGGCGTCGAGCGCCAGGTAGTTGCGCAGGTTCTGGCGGTGCCAGCCGAAGTCGGGCTCGTTGGTGAGCACGTCGGCGTCGTCCTCCCACACGCGCAGCCCGCCCTCGAGGCACTCGACCACGACCGCGCCCGTCGCGTCGGCCACCATCCAGTGCAGGCTCGCGACCGGCAGCTCGTCGGAGACGGGCCGGGCGACCACGACGACGTCCTCGAGCGCGCGGCGCACCTCCTCGACGCTCGCGTGGTTGCGGCACGCCCAGTACGGGAACTCGTAGGCGGCCACGTTCACGGCGCCCGCGCGCGGCCCCTCGGCGTAGCGGGCGCTTTGCGGGAAGTTGAGCCCCGCCACGGCGAGGCCGGCGTCGTTCGCGCAGTCGAAGTAGAGCGGCACGCCGCCCGCGACGATGCCCACGCCGATCACGGCGCGCCCGTGCTCCGGCTCGCCGGGGCGCTCGAAGGCTGCGGGCACCCGCGCCCCGGGAGGCGTCGCCACCACCCGCTCGCCGTAGCCGCTGACCCAGTCGAGGTTGCGGCCGAACCACATGCCGCCCCCGGCGTCGTTGAAGCGAATGGCGGTGCACATGGGATCTCCCCCCGTCGACGGTGCACCCCATCCTAGGCCCGCCGGGGGCGCCACGCGCCGCGAATCCGGGCGGACCTGCCGTGCGGACGCGGTGGAGCCGGGACGAGGCAGCGGGTATCGTGGTCACGGGACGACCGGAACGCGGGGAGAGGGGCGCGCATGAGCCTGGGATCGAGCCTGTCCGACGCACGCCGCAGGAGCGGCCTCACGCAGGAGGCGGTGGCCGAGCGCCTCGGCGTGAGCCGCCAGACGATCTCCAAGTGGGAGACGGACGAGACGCTGCCCGACATCCACCAGGCCAAGCGCCTCTCCTCGCTGTTCGGCGTGAGCCTCGACGAGCTCGTCGACTTCGACCTCGAGGTCGCCGAGATCGAGGACGCGATCGCACGGGTGAGCGAGGAGGCCGCCGCGAAGGTGGACTGGACGGCCGTCTGGGCGAAGCAGTACCCCGTGCTCGCCTCCTACCCCGACGAGGTGGACGTCGGGCCCTACATGGACGGGCTGCGCGAGATGCTCGCCCGCCTGCGCAGCGAGCACGGCTACGACGAGCAGGACGCCCTCCTCGTGCTCAAGGACATCCTCGGGCGCTGCTGGCAGGCGTAGCCTTCGCGGGCACGGCGCCGCCACCGAATTGATGTCCGGCCCCATTCCTACGATGGTCCCGACACGCAGGGCACCGGGAAGGGAGCCACCATGTACGAGCCGTCTCGCCACGTCATGACGTTCGACGTCGCCGGGTTCCAGTTCTGGGACGGGGCGACCGTGGTCGGGAGCATCCAGGCGGGCGACGAGCTCGAGCTCGTCCCCGAGCCCGACAACCCGCACGACCCCGAGGCCGTCGCCCTCCGGTGGCGCGGCACGAAGCTCGGCTACGTCCCCGCGAGCCAGAACCACCTCGTCGCGCTGCTCGCCCACTTCGGGCACGGCGACGTCCTCGAGTGCCGCGTCATCAAGGCGGACCCGAAGCTCGACCCCTGGGACCAGGTGACCGCCGCCGTCTACGTGCGCGACGCGCGCTAGCCCACGGGTTCGCCACGGCAGGCCCGGCTCGCGGCACGAGCAGCGGGTTCCCGCTATCATGTGGGGACGGGAATGAGGCCGCCCCGCAGGGGACGCATGCCCGGGCGAAGCGGCCTGTCTTGTGTCTTTTTGTGAGAGGAGAGGCATGCAGTACACAGCAGAAGTGGAGCACATGTGCCCGGTCGCCAAGGGCGCATACCACGGTCCCGCGCCCATCCCCGAGGAGGGCAAGTGGGTCCAGGCCAAGGAGATCTCCGACATCTCCGGCCTCACGCACGGTGTGGGCTGGTGCGCCCCGCAGCAGGGTGCCTGCAAGCTTACGCTTAACGTCAAGGAGGGCGTCATCGAGGAGGCCCTCGTCGAGACCATCGGCTGCTCGGGCATGACCCACTCCGCCGCCATGGCCGCCGAGATCCTTCCCGGCAAGACCATCCTCGAGGCCCTGAACACCGACCTCGTCTGCGACGCCATCAACGTCGCCATGCGCGAGATCTTCCTGCAGATCGTCTACGGCCGCAGCCAGACCGCCTTCTCCGAGGACGGCCTGCCCATCGGCTCCTCCCTCGACGACCTGGGCAAGGGCCTGCGCTCCCAAATCGGCACCATGTTCGGCACCAAGCTCAAGGGCGCCCGCTACCTCGAGCTCGCCCAGGGCTACGTCACCCGCATGGCGCTCAACGACAAGAACG
>CAOJNB010000009.1 GCA_948439405.1 uncultured Coriobacteriaceae bacterium
CGGCTTCAAGGGCGACACCGTCCAGGGCGGCACCAAGCCCGCCACCATCGAGACGGGCGCCGTCATCCAGGTGCCGATGTACCTCTCCGCCGGCGAGCGCATCAAGGTGGACACCCGCGACGGCAAGTTCGTCGGTCGCGTGTAGCCTCGCGCCTACGCCTCGCCGCGCGGAGCGCCTCCGCGCGTGATAATCAGATGCGTCCGAACCATGCAGCCGCCGGGGGACACCCCGGCGGCTCGTTCGAGGGAGACGCATGAGCACCGTAACCCTGATCGGCTCCGGCCAGATGGCCTCGGCCCTCACCTTCCCGCTGTTCGAGAACGGCCACGAGGTCCGCCTCGTGGGCAGCCCGCTCGACGGCGACGTCATCGCGCGCCTGCGCGAGGACGACTACCACGTGAACCTGCGCCGCACGCTGCACCACGGCGTGCGCTACTACGACGTGGACGCCATGGACGAGGCCCTCGAGGGCGCCGACCTCGTGGTGTGCGGCGTGTCGAGCTTCGGCGTGGACTGGTTCGCCGAGCAGGTCCTGCCCCGCCTGGACGAGGACGTGCCCCTCATCTCGGTCACCAAGGGCATGCTCGACCACGGGGACGGCACGATGGAGGTGTACCCGGACTACTGGAGCCGGCACCTGCCCGAGGGCAGCCGCCTGCGCATCTACGCGATCGGCGGGCCCTGCACGGCGCGCGACCTCGCCGACCACGACCCCTCCTTCGTGGGCTACTGCGGTCCCGACCTCGAGACGCTGCGCTGGATCCGCGAGCGCTTCCAGACGGACTACTACGTGATCAGCCTCACCACCGACGTCGTGGGCCTGGAGTGCGCCGTCGCCCTGAAGAACGGCTACGCGCTGGGCACCGCGCTCGCGATCGGGATGGCCGAGGCCGCCGGCGACGACGGCGTGGACCACAACAACTCGGTCGCCGCCCTGTTCCAGGAGAGCGTCAAGGAGATGCTCGACCTGCTGCGCATCGTGGGCGGCGGGGTCGACAACATCATGTACGCCGCCGGCGACCTCCAGGTGACGGTCGCCGCGGGCCGCAGCCGCACCGTCGGGCTGCTGCTGGGCCGGGGCATGGACATCGACGAGGTCATGCGCGAGATGGCCGGCCAGACCCTCGAGGCCGTCGTCATCGCGACGCGCACCGCCCGCGCCGTGCGCGCGCTGGCCGCCCGCGGGGTCGTGGACGCCGCGGACTTCCCCCTGCTCATGCACGTGGACGAGCTGCTCAACCAGCACGCCTCGCTCGACGTGCCCTGGAGGGCCTTCGAGCGCGAGGACGCCTAGCGCGGGAGGGGAGGCGCCATGGGCCGCTACATCGGCATGGACCTGGGGACCTCGAGCCTCAAGTGCGTCCTCTACGACGAGGACGGCGCCGAGCTCGCCCAGGCGACGGGGGAGTACCCCGTCCACCAGCCGCACAACGGATGGTCGGAGCAGGAGCCCGACGACTGGTACGCCGCGGCGACGCGCTGCGTGCGCCAGGTGGTCGCGGCCTCCGGCACGCGGGCCGCGGACGTCGCCGGCATCGGCGTGTCCGGCCAGATGATGGGCCTCGTGTGCCTCGGGGCCGACGGCCGCCCGCTGCGCCGCGCGATCCTGTGGAACGACGCGCGCACCACCGCCGCGTGCGAGCGCGTGCGCGAGGCCGTGGGCGACGGGCTGTTCCGCCTGCGCTCCTGCACGCCGGCGCGCCCCGGGCTCACCGCCGCGAAGATTCGCTGGGTCATGGACGAGCAGCCCGGGGTGTGGGAGGCGACCCGCCACGTGCTGCTGCCGAAGGACTACCTGCGCTACCGGCTCACCGGCGAGCTCGCGACCGACGTCTCGGACGCCTCGGCCACCCAGCTGCTCGACGTCGCCGGCCGCCGCTGGGCGTGGGACGTCGTGGACGCGATGGGGATGGACCGCTCGCTGCTGCCGCGCGTCCTCGAGTCCCAGGAGGCCGCGGGAGGGCTCGCCGCCGTCGCCGCCGCCGACCTCGGCCTCGAGCCGGGGTGCCCCGTGGTCGCGGGCGCCTCGGACAACGCGAGCGCCGGCGTGGGCACGGGCGTCGTGGTGCCGGGCTCCGCGATGACGACGATCGGGACGAGCGGGACCGTCTTCGCCTTCTCCGAGCGCCCCGCGGCGGACCCGCGCGACACCGTCTACACCTGCTGCATGCCGGTGCCGGGCGCCTGGCACCACATGGGCTCGGCCAACTCCGCCGGCGCCTCGCTGCGCTGGTGGCGCGACAACTACTACCCGGACGACCGCGAGTACGAGGCGATCAACGCCGACGCCGGGACGTCCCCGGCCGGCTCCCGCCGCTTGCTCTACCTGCCCTACCTCAACGGCGAGCAGTCGCCCCACTTCAACCTGGACTGCCGCGGCGCCTTCGTGGGCCTCGCCCAGCTCCACACTAGGGCCGACATGACGCGCGCCGTCATGGAGGGGGCCACCTTCGCCCTGCGCGACATCCTCGCGGGCATCCGGGGCTGCGGGGTCGAGCCGCGCGAGATGCGCATGTGCGGCGGCGGCTCGAAGAGCGAGCTGTGGCGCCAGATGATGGCCGACGTCTTCGGCATCCCCGTGGTCGTGCCGGAGGGCAGCTCCGAGAACGCCTGCGCGCTGGGCGCCGCCATCCTCGCGATGGTGGGGACGGGCGCCTACGCGAGCGTGCCGGAGGCGTGTGGGCGCATCGTGCAGATGGCCCCGGGAGCCTACGAGCCGGACCCCGATAACATGACAATGTATGACAAAGTCTACGAGCAGTTCGACGCGCTCTACCCGCGCCTCGTCGACAGCTTCAGGGACATCCTCGCGCTCTAGCGCGGGCTGACAGGAAGGAGCACGGCATGTACAAGGTCGGATTCATCGGGCTCGGCGCGATGGGCAGGGGCATCTGCCACAACATCATCGAGGCCGGCAACGAGGTCAGGGTCTTCGACCTCTCCCAGGAGGCCATGGACCTCTTCGCGGGGCAGGCAACCCCGTGCGCGAGCGCGGCCGAGGCCGCCGAGGGCGCCGAGGTCGTCTTCATGTCGCTGCCCAACTCGCGGATCGTCGAGGCGACGGTCGACGAGCTGATCGCCCAGGGCGTCGAGGGCACCCTCGTGGTCGACCTCTCGACCTCCGACCCCACCTCCACCCGCGCGCTGCACGACCGCCTCGTCGAGGCCGGCGGCAACCTGGTCGACTCGCCGCTCATGGCGGCGCCCGAGGACGCCTGGAACAAGGAGTCCAACATCTTCGTCGGCGGCGACAAGGAGGTCGTCGACGCCCACGCGGACCTCTTCGACATGTACAGCTGCCACTGGGACTACGCCGGCCCCAGCGGCAACGGCCACCTCGTCAAGCTCGCCCAGAACTGGGCGGGGCTCGGCCAGGCGTTCATGTACGCCCAGATCTTCCCGGTCATCCAGAAGTACGGCATCGAGCCCGACGTGCTGTTCAAGCTCATGAAGAACCCGACGTTCGACAACTGGTTCTTCGACTTCTACGGCCACAAGTACGTCGAGAAGAACTACCGCATGGACTTCTCGCTCGACCTCGCGCTCAAGGACTTCATGTACATCAAGAAGCTCTCCGACGAGCTGAACATCCCCGGTTTCATGGTCGACGGCGCAATCGACCTGTGCCGCGTGACGCTCAAGGAGGCCGCCGAGGTCGGCAAGGGCAAGGTGGACTGCAGCTCGGTCGCCGACACGATGTACCGCTACTGCGAGGACTAGCCCTCCCGCAGGGGCCGCGAGCGGCCCGCATCGACCGGAACCAGGACGGGGACGCGACCTTCGCGCCCCCGTCCGTTGCGTTCGCCGCACCGTTGGGGAAGAATCGTGTGGTCGCGCGCTCCGCTCATATAAGGTGACTGAATCCGGGTACATCACCACGCAGGCGCCTTCCGGCGACGCTTCCGGCAATCCGACAGGGGGAGACATGGCAGAGTCACGCCTTCGCATCATGGACCTCACCATCCGCGACGGCCAGCAGTCGCTGTGGGCCACGCGCATGTCGATCGGCGACATGATCCCGATCCTGCCCGTCATGGACGACGTGGGCTACTGGGCAATCGAGGCGTGGGGCGGGGCGACCTTCGACACTTGCATGCGCTTCCTCGACGAGAACCCCTGGGAGCGCCTGCGCCAGATCAAGTCGCTCATGCCCAAGACGAAGCTGGCCATGCTCGTGCGCGGCCAGAACCTCGTGGGCTACCGCCACTACTCGACCGACATCGTCAACCACTTCATCGACGCCGCGCACCGCAACGGCATCGAGGTCTTCCGCGTGTTCGACGCGCTGAACGACATCGACAACATGCGCGACTCGTGCCTGGCCGTGAAGCGCGCCGGCGCCCACCTCGAGCCGGCCATCTCCTACACGACCTCGCCGGTCCACACGCTCGACTCCTACGTCGACTACGCCTGCCAGCTCAAGGAGCTCGGCGCCGACACCCTGTGCATCAAGGACATGGCGGGCCTCCTCACCCCGTACCGCACCGAGCGCCTCGTCCGCGCGCTCGAGGAGGCCACGGGCCTGCCCATCCACCTGCACTGCCACTACGCCGGCGGCATGGCGATCGCCAACTACATCAAGGCCGCCGAGGCCGGCGCCGCCATCGTGGACACCGACGCGACGCCGCTGGCCTTCGGCACGGCGCACCCGGCCGTCGAGACCATCGTCGCCGCCTTCAAGGAGAGCCCGCGCGACACCGGCCTCAACCTCGACACCCTGTTCGAGATCTCGAACTACTGGGAGGAGGTCCGCAAGCGCGGACACTACCGCTCCGGCACCTCCACCCTCATGGACGTCCAGGTGTTCCGCCACCAGGTCCCCGGCGGCATGATGAGCAACCTCATCAGCCAGCTCGAGGGCCAGCACGCCATCGACCGCCTCGACGACGTGGTCGAGGAGATCCCGCGCGTCCGCGCCGAGGTCGGCTACCCGCCGCTGGTGACGCCGACCTCCCAGATCGTGGGCACCCAGGCCGTCATGAACGTGATCACCGGCCGCCGCTGGAGCCTCGTGTCCAAGGAGATGCGCGACTACCTGATGGGCTTCTACGGCAAGGCGCCCGCGCCGATCAACCCCAAGGTCCTCGACAAGGTGTTCGACACCCACGACCCCGACGAGATCAAGTGGCTCGCCCAGGACGAGGGCGCCCAGACCTACGAGGAGGCGAAGGCCGAGATCGGCGGCCTCGCCAAGAGCGAGGAGGAGGTGCTCATGTACGCCATGTTCCCGCAGACGGCTGAGACCTTCCTCTCCAAGCACCCATCCAACGACTCCGTCGACTTCCTGAACGAGGACGAGCTGGCCCAGACGAAGGAGGACACGTACGTGGACATGAACCAGATTCGCGAGCTCATTCGCACCGTCGAGGAGAGCTCCATCGGCGAGATCACCATCAAGGAGGCCGGCCAGGAGATCAACGTCCGCAAGCCGACCATGGGCGCGATCGCCGACGTGTCCGCCGCGCCCGAGACCCCGGGCGTGCCCACGGCCACCGCGACCCCGGTCGCCCAGCCCGAGCCCGCCGCCCCGGACGCCTCCGCGCACCCCGGCTGCATCCCCGTCCCCAGCCCGATCGTCGGCACCTTCTACGCCGCGCCGAGCCCGGACGACGACCCGTTCGTGGCCGTGGGCGACGAGGTGACCGCCGGCCAGACGCTGTGCATCGTCGAGGCGATGAAGCTCATGAACGAGATCCCCTCGCCCGAGATGGGCACCGTCCGCGAGGTCTGCGTGAAGGACGGCGACCCCGTCGAGTACGGCCAGACGCTCGTCTGGCTGGAGACCAAGACCACCGAGGGCCAGGCCGGCTTCACCGCCTAGCGCGGCGGGCAGGGACACGGGCCACGAGGCTGAGGGGGAGCCATGTTCAAGAGAGTCCTCGTCGCGAACCGCGGTGAGATCGCCCTGCGCGTCGTGCGCGCGCTCAAGGAGCTCGGCATCGAGGCGGTCGTCGCCCACTCCGAGGCAGACCGCGACACCATGGCCGTCCGCGAGGCCGACCGCACCGTCTGCATCGGGCCGGCCCCGTCGGCCCAGTCCTACCTGGACATCCCGCGCATCATCGGCGCGGCGACCTCCACGGGCTGCGAGGCGGTGCATCCCGGCTACGGCTTCCTGTCCGAGTCCGCCGAGTTCGCGCGCGCCTGCCAGGACAACGACCTCGTGTTCGTGGGCCCGAGCCCCGAGGTGATCGAGCGGATGGGCGAGAAGTCCAACGCCAAGCAGACGATGGTCGCCGCGGGCGTGCCCTGCGTGCCGGGATCCGACGGCGAGGTCGAGACGGTCGAGGAGGCCGCCCGCTTCGCCAGCGAGGTCGGCTACCCGATCCTGATCAAGGCGTCCGCCGGCGGCGGCGGCAAGGGCATGCGCGAGGTCCACGCGGCCTCCGACCTCAAGGCCCAGTACGACAACGCCCGCGCCGAGGCCCGCGTGGCCTTCGGCAACGACGCCGTCTACCTCGAGAAGCTCATCGCCCGCCCGCGCCACGTCGAGGTCCAGGTCCTCGCCGACTCCCACGGCAACGTCGCCGCCCTCTGCGAGCGCGACTGCTCCGTGCAGCGTCGCCACCAGAAGCTCGTCGAGGAGGCGCCCTCGCCGGCGCTCACCCCCGAGCTGCGCCACGCGATGTGCGAGAGCGCGAAGCGGGCGGTGCGCGAGGTAGGCTACACCAACGCCGGCACGATCGAGTTCCTGCTCGACACCGACGGCTCCTACTACTTCATGGAGATGAACACCCGCATCCAGGTCGAGCACGGCGTGACCGAGCAGATCACCCTCACGGACCTGGTCGCCGAGCAGCTGCGCATCGCCGCGGGCGAGGAGATGACCGTGCCCGACGGCGGCATCGAGGAGCCGATCGGCCACTGCTTCGAGTTCCGCATCAACGCCGAGGACCCCTCGGCCAACTTCCGCCCGAACCCGGGCACCATCACCCGCTTCGACGTCCCGGGCGGCCCGGGCGTGCGCGTGGACACCCACGCCTACGCCGGCTACACGGTCCCGCCCACCTACGACTCGCTCGTGGCCAAGCTCATCGTGTGGGGCCCGACCCGCGAGGCCGCGCTCGCCCGCGCGCGCCGCGCGCTCGACGAGTTCGTGATCGAAGGCATCGCGACCACGATCCCCTTCCACAGGGAGTGCATCGAGCACCCCGAGTTCGTGGCCGGCAACGTCTACACGGACTTCATCCCGAAGTACCTGCCGCAGTTCCTGAGCTGACGAAGCGCTAGCATGGGAACGATACCCGTGCAGGACCGAAAGGACGTCCCCATGGATGAGAAGGAGATCTTCGTCGCCGGCATCGGCGTGTCGCGCGCGATCTTCGCCGACATCGCGACGGAGGCCGCCGAGGCCCTCGACGGCGTGGCCCGCGTGGGCTCCGGCGACATCACGTCGAGCCTGATCAACGTGTTCACCCGCACCTCCGAGCAGGGGGAGTGCCCCGTCGAGGTCGAGGCCACGGGGGACGACTCCGTCGAGCTCACCGTCCACCTCTCCGTGTTCTTCGGCTACCCGTTCACGGCCCTCGCCGCCCAGGTGCGCGAGGCCGTGGCCGCCGCCGTCCGCGACCAGGTGGGCTGCGACGTCTCCGCCGTGAACGTGTGCATCGACGAGCTCGTCTTCCCCAAGGAGTAGCCCTTGCCCCGCCAACGCTTCAGCGGGCGCACGCTCGCCCGCTCCCAGGCCCTGCAGCTGATGTTCCAGGCCGAGGCCTGCGGCCGCGACGTGGCCGCGGTCCTGGGCGACGACTACCTGCTCTCCGACGGCCCGCTCGACGAGCACGCCCGCACCCTGGCGCTGGGCGCCGGCGCGATGCGCGACCGTCTCGACGCCGTGATTGCCGCGTCGTCGCGCAACTGGTCCGTCTCGCGCATGCCCGCGGCCGACCGCTGCCTGCTGCGCATCGCCGTCTACGAGATGCTCGCCGTCGACTCCGTGCCCGTGCGGGTCACGATCGACGAGGCGGTCGAGCTCGCCAAGTCCTACGGCACCGACGACTCGCCGGCCTTCGTCAACGGCGTGCTCGGCGACGTCGCCGCCCGCCTGGGGCGCGGCGAGGACCTGCTGGCCGAGGCGGCGCGCGCCACGCGCGAGCGCGACGAGGCCCGCGGCGACGGCGAGGACGAGGAGGACGGCACCGATGGCTGAGCTGCCCGACGGCGCCCTGGGCACCTACGACGAGATCTGCGAGCGCCTCGACGAGATCGTGGCCGACGTGCGCAGCAAGGACACCTCCCTCGAGCGCTCGCTCGACCTCTTCGACGAGGCCATCGAGCTCGGCAGCCGCGCCGTCGAGATGGTCGACCGCATCGACTACTCCGAGTCCGGCGACGGGGCCCCCGAGGCCGAGGCCGGCGAGGACGGCGGGGTCCCGGCGGGCGAGGGCGCCTAGCCCGTGCGCCGCCGCCTGGACGCCGAGCTCGTCGAGCAGGGGCTCTTCGCGGACCGCGACGCGGCCGCCCGCGCCGTGATGGTGGGAGAGGTCTCCACCTCGGACCGCCGCCTCGAGCACCCCGGCGAGCAGGTGCGCCCCGGGATCCCGCTGCACGTGCGTGGGAGGGCCAGCTACGTGAGCCGCGGCGGGCTCAAGCTGGAGCGCGGCCTCGAGCGGCTGGGCTGCGACCCGGCGGGTCTCGCCTGCCTGGACGTGGGCTGCTCGACGGGCGGGTTCACGGACTGCCTGCTGCGCCACGGCGCGGCGAGCGTCACCGCCGTGGACGTGGGCTACGCCCAGTTCGACTACGCGTTGCGCCGCGACCCGCGCGTGGAGCTGCTCGAGCGCACGAACGTGCGCGACCTCGACGTCCCCGGGCGCCACGCCACCTTCGACCTCGCCGTCTGCGACGTCTCCTTCACCTCCGCGGCCGGCCTCGCGCCCTGCGTCGCGCGCCTGCTGCGCGCCGACGGGGCCTTCCTCGTGCTCGTGAAGCCCCAGTTCGAGTGCGCGCGCGACGAGGTGGGCCCGGGAGGGGTCGTGCGCGACGCGCGCGCCCGGGCGGCCGCGATCGGGCGCGTGGCGGATGCCTGCGAGCGCTCCGGCCTCGCCCCGCAGGCCTGCTGCCCCAGCCCCATCACCGGCGCCAAGGGCAACCACGAGTACCTGCTGCTCGCCCGCGCGGGCTCGCCCGCGCGCCCGCTCGACGCGCTCGCCTGCGCCGAGGCCGGCTGACGGCCGGTGATAGAATCGCAGCGTGTGACCCAGCCCGCCGCGCACCCGATACGGAGATGATGGCCGATGCGCGTCATGCTCGTCCCCAATCACTCCCGTCCCGACGCCCTGGACGCCGCCCGCGAGCTCGACGCGTGGCTCGACGGGCAGGGCGTCGGCGTCTGCTGGGCGCCCGGCGCGCGCGCCCGCATCGGCGAGGCACCCGACGCCTCCTCCTGCGACCTCGTCGTCTCGCTCGGCGGCGACGGCACGCTGCTGCGCGCCGCCCACCTCGTCGGCTACTCCGAGGTCCCCATCCTGGGGCTCTCCTTCGGCCACCTGGGCTTCCTCACCGGCGGCTCCTCCGAGGAGGTCGTGCGCTCGGTGGCGGACGCCCTCGCCGGCGAGATGCTCGCCTCCCGGCGCGCCACGCTGCGCGTCGAGGTCGAGAGCGAGGACGCGACCGGCGCGCCCGCGCGCGAGGAGCACTTCGCCCTGAACGACCTCGCGCTCACGCGCGGGGGGCTCGGCGACCTCATCGAGTTCGACGTCTCCGTCTCCGGCAACCACATCGACCGCTTGCGCGGCGACGGCTTCGTTGTCGCGACGGCCACCGGCTCGACGGGCTACGCGCTCTCCGCGGGCGGCCCGATCGTCACCCCCGCCTTCACCGGCTGCGTGTGCGTGCCGATCGCGCCGCACACCATCCTGGCGCGCGCCTTCCTCACCGCGCCCTCCGACGTGGTCGAGATCGAGGTCTCGCCCGAGCGACCCGTGGAGCGCATCGCCTACGTCGACGGGCGCCCCATCGCGGCCGGCGCCGCCGTCGAGCGCGTGCGGGTGAGCCGCGGGCCGGGCGACGTCGTGCTGCTGGACTCGCGCAGCTCGAGCTTCTACGACTCGGTGAGCCGCGTCTTCTACGGGGAGGCGGGGCGCCGATGATCGACGAGCTGCGCGCCCGCGACGTCGCCCTGATCCGCGAGGCCGCGATGCGGCCGGCGGAGGGCCTCACGGTGCTCACCGGCGAGACCGGCGCCGGCAAGACGGCCCTCCTCGGCGCCCTCAAGCTCCTCGTCGGCGAGCGCGCCGACAGCTCGGCCGTCCGCGAGGGGGCGTCCGCCCTCGTCGTTGAGGGGCGCGTCTACTGCGGCGCCGACGACGCCGACGGCCACGTCATCTCCCGCCGCGTCGAGGCCTCCGGGCGCGGTCGCGTCGAGGTGGACGGGCGCATGGCGAGCGTGCGCGAGCTCGCCGAGCTCGTGGGCTCGACCGTGGACCTGTGCGGCCAGCACGAGCACCAGCGCCTGCTCGACGCCTCCACCCACGCCCAGATCCTGGACGCCTGGGCGGGAGGGGAGGCCGCGGCCGCCCTCGCCGCCTGGCGCGACGCCCTCGGGCGCGCCCGCGGGGCCGGGGAGCGCCTCGAGCGCGCCCGCGAGATGGGGCGCGCGGACCTCGAGCGGCTCGAGCGGGAGCGCTTCGCGCTGCGGCGCATCGACGAGGTCGGGCCGCGCGCCGGCGAGCTCGAGGAGCTCGAGGCCGCCCTGCCGCGCGCCGAGCACGCAGAGTCCCTGATTGTGGCGGCCGAGCGCGCCCGCGGGCTGTGCGTGGGCGAGGGGGGAGCCTCCTCCGCCCTCTCGGAGGCCGCGTCGCTGCTGTCCGACGCCGCCGCCCACGACGCCGCGCTGGCGCCCCTGGCCGAGCAGCTGGAGGGCGCGCTCATCGAGGCCGAGGACGTGGCCTCGAGCCTGCGTTCCTATCGCGACTCCGTCGAGTTCGACCCCGCCGAGCTCGAGCGCCTGCAGGCGCGCATGGCGAGCCTCCAGGGCCTCATGCGCACCTACGGCCCCTCGATGGCCGACGTCCTCGCGCGCCGCGAGCAGGCCGCCGAGCTCGTGGCCGCCGCCGAGGACGGCGGCAGGAGGGAGGCCGAGCTCGAGCGCGCCCGCGACGAGGCCGAGGCCGCCCTGGCGGCCGCCGCCGACGAGCTGGACCGCGTCCGCCTCGCGGCCGCACCCGGCTTCGCCGAGGCCGTGACCGCGCAGATGCGCCGGCTCGAGATGGGCGGCGCCGCCCTCGAGGTCTCGCTCTCCCGCCTCGACCGCGCCCAGTGGGGGGCGGCCGGCCCGAGCCGCGTGGAGCTCATGTACCGCCCGGGCGCCGACGTCTCCGCCCGCCCGCTGCGCCGCATCGCCTCGGGCGGCGAGGTGAGCCGCGTGATGCTGGCCTGCAAGGTCGTAATCGGCGAGGCCGACGCCGTGGACACCCTCGTCTTCGACGAGGTGGACGCCGGCGTGGGAGGGGCCACCGCCGTCGCGCTCGCCGCGGTCCTCGCCGACCTGGCCCGCACCCACCAGGTCATCGTCGTCACCCACCTCGCCCAGGTCGCCGTCGTCGCCGAGCGCCACTACCTCGTCGAGCGCAGCGGCGGGGAGACCGAGGCCCCCGAGACGCGCCTCACCGAGATCTCCGGCGAGGAGCGCGCGGCCGAGGTCGCGCGGATGCTGTCGGGCGACACGGGCGCGGCGAGCCTGGACCTCGCGCGCGAGATGCTCGCGGCCGCCCGCGACGCCCGCTGACGCGCCTCGCCCCCGGCCCTGAAGTCACGGGCCCGTCTCGCGCGCGTCCCCATGTTTCGCCCTCGCGTCGGGAGTCCGCCCGAGCGCCGGCGCGCGGCCGGGGTGCGATACCATGGGGTCCCGGATGTCGGAGGCGCGCTGCGCCCGTTCCCGGGAGGTCACCATGGCAAGGCACGTGTTCGTGACGGGCGGCGTCGTCTCCTCGCTCGGCAAGGGGATCTGCGCGGCGTCGCTGGGGCGCCTGCTCAAGGCCCGCGGCTACAAGGTCGCCATGCAGAAGGCCGACCCCTACCTCAACGTCGACCCGGGCACGATGAGCCCCTTCCAGCACGGCGAGGTCTTCGTGACCGAGGACGGCAAGGAGACCGACCTCGACCTGGGCCACTACGAGCGCTTCATCGACGAGAGCCTCACCAGCGCGTCGAACTTCACGACGGGCCTCGTCTACCAGCGCCTGCTTGACCGCGAGCGCGCGGGCGACTTCCTGGGCGGCACCGTGCAGGTGATCCCCCACGTCACCGACGAGATCAAGGCCCAGTTCCGCCTGATCGCCGAGCAGACGGGCGCCGACGTCGTGATCCACGAGCTCGGCGGCACCATCGGCGACATCGAGGGCCAGCCCTTCGTCGAGGCGATGCGCCAGTTCCGCAAGGAGGAGGGCCCGGGGCGCACCTGCGTGGTCCATGTGAGCCTCGTGCCCTACATCGCCGCCGCCCACGAGGTGAAGACGAAGCCCACCCAGCACTCCGTCAAGGAGCTCCGCTCGATGGGCATCCAGCCCGACCTGATCGTGTGCCGCTCCGACCACGAGGTCGCAGCCGACATCCGCGCCAAGATCGCGAGCTTCTGCGACGTCGACGAGGGCTGCGTGTTCGAGAACAGCGACTGCCCCTCGATCTACGACGTCCCGCGCCACCTCGCCGACCAGGGCTTCGACGCCAAGGTGCTCGACCTGCTCGGCCTGCCGGCGCGCGAGCGCGACATGGCCCCGTGGTACTCCTTCACCGCGGCGATGCACGAGGCCGAGGCCCTCTCCGAGGCCACCCGCGTGGCCGTGGTCGGCAAGTACACCCAGCTGCCCGACGCCTACCTCTCCGTGATCGAGGCGCTCCACCACTCGGGCGTCTACTGGGGGCGCCGCCTCGAGATTGAGCTCGTCGACGGCGAGGCGCTCTCCGACGACGTCGTCGAGGAGGCTCTCGCGCCCTTCGACGGGATTCTCGTGCCCGGCGGCTTCGGCGGCCGCGCCGTCGAGGGCAAGGTCCGCGCCGCGCGCTTCGCCCGCGAGCACGCCGTGCCCTACCTGGGTGTCTGCCTGGGGCTCCAGGTCGCCGTCAGCGAGTTCGCCCGCGACGTCTGCGGGCTCGCCGGCGCCGGCTCCTCCGAGTTCGACCCGGACTGCCCGCACCCCGTGATCGACCTCATGCCCGAGCAGGAGGGCGTCACGGACAAGGGCGGCACAATGCGGCTCGGCGCCTACCCGTGCCTGCTCGCGCCCGGCACCCTGGCGAGCGAGGCCTACGGGGGTGCCGAGCTCGTCAGCGAGCGGCACCGCCACCGCTACGAGGTCAACAACGCCTACCGCGCCGCGCTCTGCGAGGCGGGCCTCGTGGTGAGCGGCACGAGCCCGGACGGCAGCCTCGTGGAGATGGTGGAGCTGCCCGAGTCCGCGCACCCCTGGTTCGTGGCCACCCAGGCCCACCCCGAGTTCACGAGCCGCCCGAACCGTCCCGCGCCGCTGTTCCGCGCCTTCGCCCGCGCCGCCATCGCCCGCCACGAGGGCGTGGGCCGGCGCGAGGTCGCCGTCGTCGGCGTGCCCGTCGTCGCGGACCCGGACGCGGGCGGCAGGTAGGGGAGGCGGGCGTGGACCTCGCGCGCGCCCTCGACGAGTACCTCGGCTACCTCGCCGTCGAGCGCGGGGCCTCGCCGAACACCGTCGAGGCCTACGGGCGCGACCTCGCGCGCTACGTCTCGTGGCTCTCCGAGCGCGGCGTGACGGAGCCCGAGGGGGTGGACCGCGCCGCGGTGGAGGCGCACGTCGCCTCCCTGTGGGACGCCGGCCTCGCGGCGTCGAGCGTCGAGCGCGCGGTTTCGGCCGTCAAGGGGTTCCACCGCTTCATGGTGGCCGAGCAGATCTGCGAGGCGCATCCCACCGCCGACCTGCCGCTGCCCCGGCGCCCCGAGCGCCTGCCGGACGTGCTCTCGCGCGAGCAGGCGCAGGCCCTGCTCGACCAGCCCTTCCCGCCCACGGCCGCGGGGCTGCGCGACCGCGCGATGCTCGAGGTCCTCTACGGCTGCGGCCTGCGCGCCTCCGAGCTCGTCGGGCTGGACCTGCGCGACCTTGCCCTCGACGAGGAGCTGCTGCGCGTGATGGGGAAGGGCTCGAAGGAGCGCCTCGTGCCCGTCGTGGGCACGGCCCGCGACGTGCTGGGCTCCTACCTCGAGGGGGCCCGCGGCGAGCTCGCCTCCGTCCGCCGCCCGACGCCCGCCGTCTTCCTCAACCAGCGCGGCGGGCGCATCTCGCGCCAGTCGGTCCACGCGATCGTGGGGCTCTGGGGCAGGGTCGCCGGCATCGAGGGCCTCCACCCCCACACCCTGCGCCACTCCTTCGCCACCCACATGCTCGAGGGCGGCGCCGACCTCAGGAGCGTCCAGGAGATCCTCGGCCACGCGGACATCTCCACGACGCAGCTCTACACCCACCTCGACCGCGCCCACGTCCGCGAGGTCTACCTCTCCGCCCACCCGCGCGCCCGCCTCCGCGCGGACCTCTAGCGCGCGGCGCGCCGCGCCCGCGCCCCGCGGACCTGCGGATTCCACAATCCCGCCGCAACTCGCCGAATAAATTACCGCGCCCTCCGCCCGCGCCTCGCGCGTCGCGCTCCGGGCTCCCTGCGCCATGCGCTGTGGTCGCCGGCTCCCGCCGCCCCCACATCTTGGGGAGGGGGCGTTGGGGGCCGGTGTGCCTCGAGGGGGGTGGTGGGGTACGGTGGGGTGGTCGAGTGGGGGAAAGTGTTGCAAAAGGGGGCGCCGGAACATATCCTGGTCATGTCGCGAGGGGTGCGAGGACGGCATCTCGAAGGGAGGGCGGATGTACCTGACGGGCAGCTACTCGATGAGCGTCGACCCGAAGGGCCGCGTCACCCTCCCCGCCGACTTCCGCAGGGAGGTCGGGGAGACGGTGGTCCTCGCTCCGCTCGGCGACCGGGTCTTCGGGTTCACCCCCGAGGGCTTTCGTGCCTACGTGGACGGGATGTTCGAGCACGGGGACCGTCACTACGACCCCCGCAGCCTGGAGGACGCCCAGCTCAAGCGCGACCTCACGAGCGCCGCGACGACGCTCTCGGTCGACAAGGCGGGACGCGTCGCCCTCGGCAAGGTCGAGGACGAGGACGAGCCGGGCCTGCTCGAGGACCTCGGCCTCGTGGGCACCGTCAAGGTGGTTGGCGTGGAGGACCACTTCGAGATCGTCAACGTCGAGAAGTGGAAGGCCGAGAGGCGCAGGATGCGTGAGAGCTTCAACGCGCGCCTCTTCAACCGCTGAGACGAGGCGTGGGAACCTTGGAAGTCGAATATCGGCACGAACCCGTGATGCTCGAGGAGGTCCTGGAGTACCTGGACCCCCAGCCGGGCGAGACGGTGTGCGACTGCACGCTCGGGGGCGCCGGCCACACGGTCGCGCTCGCGCGCCGCGTCGCGCCGGGCGGGCTCTCCATCGGGGTCGACCAGGACGACATGGCCCTGGCGGCCGCGGCCGAGCGCTTCGAGCGCGAGGTCCCCGACGGCGAGCATGCCTTCCTCAGGGGGAACTTCGCCGACCTCGACGACCTGCTCGTCGAGGCCGAGGTCCCCGGGGTCGACTGCTTCCTGTTCGACCTCGGCGTCTCCAGCCCACAGCTCGACATCCCCGAGAGGGGGTTCTCCTACCGAGAGGACGCCCCGCTTGACATGCGCATGGCGGCGGGCAACGACACCCCAACCGCAGCAGAGGTCATCCAGCACACAGACGAACCCGACCTCGCCCGCATCCTGCGCGTCTACGGCGGGGAGTCGCACGCGAAGCGGATCGCGCACGCGATCTGCCTGGCGCGCGAGAGCTCCCCGATCGAGACCACCCTCCAGCTCGTGGACGTGGTCAAGCGGGCCATCCCGGCCCGCGACCGCCGCAGCGGCGGGCACCCCGCGCGCAAGACCTTCCAGGCCCTGCGCATCGAGGTGAACCACGAGCTCGAGGCGCTCGAGCGCGGCCTGGAGGCCGCGGTCCGCTGGGCCGAGCCCGGCGGCAGGATCTGCGTCATCAGCTACCACTCGCTCGAGGACCGCATCACGAAGCACCTGTTCTCAGAGATGAGCCAGGGCTGCACCTGCCCGCCGGACCTCCCGGTGTGCGTGTGCGGGCACGTGCCGATAGTCGACGTGGTGACCCGCCGTCCGGTGGAGGCCTCGGAGGAGGAGGTCGCCCGCAACCCGCGGGCACGGAGCGCGAAGATGCGCGTCGCGGTCAAGCTCGGCGGCGACGCGTAGGCCGGCACCCGCGGCCCGCGAGGGCCGTGAGGGACACCCACCCGAAACGCAGCACGAACGCAGCAGCACGAACCAACAACGCACCACCAACGCAGCACCAACGAACCAGAAACGCACCAGGAACGCAGCACCGACGCACCACGGACGAGGACGGGAGGGGTGGACATGGCACGATACGGCTCCGCGGCATACGACTACCTCTCCGCCGCCCCGCGGCGCGAGGCGGACCCCCGCCGCGCCTTCGAGGTCATCGAGGGCGAGGGGCTCGACGAGCGCGCGCGCCGCGGCGTCGCCGCCTCGACCCTGAGCCGCGGCGTCATCGTCGCGGTCGCGGTCGCCCTGGTCTTCTGCCTGAGCTTCGCCCGCGTGGCGCTGTGCGCCTCCACCGTGGGCGTGCTCCAGGGCGCCCAGGAGCTCCGCGGCCAGGTCGCCGAGGCCCAGGAGGCCTCCGACGAGCTCCTCGTGGAGCGCTCGGTGCTCTCGAGCTCCTCGCGCATCACCCGCATCGCCACGCAGAACTACGGCATGGTCCGGGCCGGGGAGGTCGCCACCATCTCGATCGACGACTCGGGGGAGGGGGCCGCCGAGGCAGGGGCCCCCGCAACCCCCGCCGCGGACGCGGCCGAGGGCGCCGCGCAGGGCGCCTAGGCCCCTCCCATGGCCGGGCGGAGGGGGAGGACCCCGTCACGGACGGGCGGGAGGCGACGCGCGTCGTCCTACGACGAGGAGGAGCGCCGCCGCCTGCGCGGTCCGAACGGCGCCGACGTCGAGCGCCGCGGCGGCTGCATCCTGAGGCTCCTGCTCGCCGGGCTCGCCGTCGTGGCCCTGCGCCTCGTCTGGCTCCAGGTCATCGAGGCGCCCGCGCTGCGCGACCGCGCCGACGCGATGCAGGCGAACACGATCGCGCTGCCCGCCAAGCGCGGCACCATCTACGACCGCAACGGCAACGTGCTCGCCACCAACGTCGACTGCACGACCGTCTACTGCAACCCCACCGAGGTCGAGGACCCCCACGAGGCCGCCAGGATCCTGGCCGAGGGCCTCGGCGGCGAGGAGGAGGACTACCTCGCGGCCCTCGACCAGGAGGCGACCTTCGCCTACCTCTACCGCCAGGCCGACGAGGAGGACGCCGACGCGGTCGCCGAGGAGCTCGCCGAGGCGGGCGTGGAGGGCATCTACTACCTCGAGGACACCAAGCGCGAGTACCCCTACGGCGACGTGGCCAACCAGGTCCTCGGCCGCGTGGGCGTCGACGGCGAGGGGCTCACCGGCATCGAGTACCAGTACGACGACGTCCTGGGCGGCACCGACGGCGAGCTCGTGATGGAGACGGGCGCCGACGGCACGCCCGTGGCGGGCGGCGTCTCCGAGCACCATCCCGCCGAGGACGGCCAGGACATCGTCCTGTCGATCGACGTGAACGTGCAGGCCTCAGCCGAGCGCACCATCGCGGAGGCCGTCGGCACCTACTCGGCCGACTCCGGCTCGGTCGTGGTGACCGACCCCCAGACCGGCGAGATCCTCGCGATCTGCTCGACGCCCCTCGCCGACTTCTCCGACCCCGAGACCGTCACCGACGAGTCGCTCCAGCTCAAGCCCGTGAGCCACGCCTACGAGCCGGGCTCGACCATCAAGCCCGTGACCCTCGCGATCGGCATCGAGGAGGGCGTCCTCACCCCTGAGACCACCTACACCGTCCCGCCCGAGGTCAGGGTCGGCGACGATATGGTCGGCGACGACGACGAGCGCGACTGGACGATGGACATGACGGTGCGCGAGATCATGCGCCGCTCCTCGAACACGGGCGCCGTGCTCATGGCCGAGTCCATCGGCGCCGACGACTTCGCGGCGGGCCTCGCGGGCTTCGGCTTCGGCGAGCCCACCGGCGTGGACTACCCCGGCGAGACGGTCGGCATCGTGACCCCGCGCGACGAGTACACCGGCGCGAGCCTGGGCGTGATGTCGTTCGGCCAGGGCATCTCCGTGCCCGCCGTCCAGATGGCCTCCGCTATCGGGACCATCGCCAACGGCGGCGTGCGCGTGACGCCGCACCTCGTCGTCTCGCAGGGCGGCGAGGAGCTCGACTGGGGCGAGGGGGAGCGCGTCGTCTCCGAGGAGACCGCGGCCACCGTCACGGACGTGCTGCGCGGCGTCGTGGCCGAGGGGACGGGCACGGCCGGCCAGGTCGCGGGCTACGACGTCGCCGGCAAGACGGGGACCGCCGAGATGGCCGACGAGCAGGGCGGCGGCTACGTCGAGGGGGAGATGCTCGCCTCGATGATCGGCTACGCCAACGCCGACGACCCTGAGGTTCTCGTGTACGTCGGGCTCAACGGGACCCACCTGCTCGCAGCCGACTCGGCCGCTGCCGTATTCTCTATAATCATGGGCGACGCCTGCGAGCTGCTGGGCGTCCCGGCGGCTTCGTAGGCTCGGAGGTCCCACACGCCATGCAGATGACCATCAGCTCGATCCTGGGCGCGACCGAGACGCGGCTCGTCTCGGGGGAGCGCTCGGCCCTCGTGACGGGGTGCTCCGTCGACACGCGCACGGTGCGCGAGAGCGACCTGTTCGTCGCGTTCCCCGGGGAGCGCGTCGACGGCAACGACTTCGTCCTCGACGCGGCCCGCGCCGGCGCCGCCTGCGTCGCGATGACGCGCGAGCCCACCGCGGAGGAGCTCGCGGCGCTCGAGGGGGCCGGCTGCGCCGTCCTCGTCCCGGTCTCTCCCGAGCCCGACCAGGAGCGCCTGCTGCTCTCCCTGGCGAGCCTGTGGCGCGCCTCGCACGAGGGCTGCGTCATCGTGGGCGTGACGGGCTCGGTCGGCAAGACCACCACCAAGGAGATGCTCGCCGCCGCGCTCGGCACCCTCTACCCGGTGCACGCGACCTCGGGCAACCTCAACAGCATGATCGGCGTCGCGCTCACGGTGCTCTCCGCCCCGGAGGACGCGCGCGTCGTCGTGGCGGAGATGGGCATGAACCACGCCGGCGAGCTGTGGCGCCAGGCCCGCGCGATCCGCCCGAACCTCGCCGTCATCACCAACGTCGGCACCTCCCACATCGGCAACCTCGGCTCGCGCGAGGCCATCGCCCGCGCCAAGGCCGAGGTCCTCTCCGGGCTCGAGCCCACCCCGTTCGCGCCGGGCGGCGGCAAGCGGCTGTTCATGCGCGGGGAGGAGGACTTCCGCGGCCTGATCGCGGGCGGGCTCGCGCCCCTGCACGGCGTCGACGTCACCCTCGTGGGCGAGTCCGCCGAGGACGACGTCCGCGGCGGCGACGTCGAGGTGGGCGAGGACGGGCTCGCCTCGTTCACGGTCACCTACGCCGACGGCGAGCAGGCCCGCCTGGGCCTCTCCGTCCCGGGGGCCCACGTCGTCCCAGACGCCCTGTTCGCGCTCGCCGTGGCCGACTACCTGCGCTGCGACCGCGAGGCGGCGCGCGCGGCCGTCTCCGCGGTGCGGCCCGCCGCGATGCGCCTCGAGGCCGTCACGGCCGAGGGGCGCCCGCGCGTGCTCGACGACTCCTACAACGCGAGCCCCGCCTCGATGGCCGGCGCGCTCGACGTGCTGCGCTCGATGGCCTGCGAGGGCCGGCGCGTCGCCGTGCTCGGCGAGATGGGCGAGCTGGGCGACGAGGCCGCGCGCCTGCACGCCCTCGTGGGCGCCTACGCCGCGGCCTGCGGCGTGGACCTGCTCGCCTGCGTGGGCGGCGAGCTCGCCGACGAGATCGCCGGGGGCGCGACGACGATGGGGATGTCGCCCGATCGCGTCGAGCGCTTCGCCGACCCGCACGAGGCCGCCTCCGTGCTCGGCCCCGTGCTCTCCTGCGACGACCTCGTGCTCGCGAAGGCCTCCCGCGCCGCCGGGCTCGACGCCTTCGCCCGGGAGGTGCTCGGCCGATGATCGGGACGCCCCGCTACCCCACCTACACGATCTTCCTCTCCGTGGTGGTCGCCTGCGTGATCACCCTCGTGCTCATGCCGCTGTTCATCCGCTTCATGCGCCGCGGCGGCATCGGCCAGCAGATCCGCGCCGACGGCCCCGAGCGCCACCTCGTCAAGCAGGGGACGCCCACGATGGGCGGCGTCGTGATGATCGTCGCGATCGTGCTCACGACCCTGCTGCTGTGCGCGCCCTCCGCCGAGATGCTGCTGTGCGTCGGCGTGACGCTGGCCACGGCCGTGCTCGGCCTGCTCGACGACGTCGAGTCGGTCGCGCACAAGCGCTCGCTGGGCCTCACCCCGTCGCAGAAGATGGCCGGCCTCGTGCTCATCTCGGTGACCTTCTGCCTGCTCGCCGTGAACCTGTGCGGCGTCGAGCCCGAGGTGACGCTTCCCGGCGGCCTCGTCGTGGACCTCTCCCTCGGCGAGCTCTCCTTCGAGGCGGGCGGCATGCCGTGGCGCGTGCCCTGGCTCTACCTGCTGTTCGGCTTCCTGCTGCTCGCGGGCCTCTCGAACGCGGTCAACCTCACCGACGGGCTCGACGGGCTCGCCGGCGGCACGATCCTGGTCGTCATGCTCGTGATGGCGATGGTCGCCTACCTCGTCGACGACCTCCAGCTCGCCGTGTTCGCGGGCGCCTGCGCGGGCGCCTGCGTGGGCTTCCTGTGGTTCAACTGCTATCCCGCCTCCATCTTCATGGGCGACACCGGGTCGCTGGCGCTGGGCAGCGCCTTCGCCGTGCTCGCCGTCCTCACGAAGACGGAGGCCGTCTCGCTCGTGATGGGCGGCCTGTTCGTCGCCGAGGCCCTCTCCGTGATCGTCCAGGTGGTGAGCTTCAAGGCGACCGGCAGGCGCGTGTTCCTGATGGCGCCGCTGCACCACCACTTCGAGAAGATGGGGTGGAGCGAGACGAAGGTCGTGATCCGCTTCTGGATCGTGTCCGCCGCCTTCGCCACCCTCGGCTTCGTCCTCGTCTTCAGGCTGCTGGGGTGATCGGTGTGGCGGGCGAGTTCAGCGAGAGGGTCCTCACCTGGGGGACCGAGGACCTGGGCGACGCGCTCGTGCTGGGCGCGGGCGGCTCGGGCGCCGCGGTGGCGCGCTACCTGGCGGGCCGGCTCGGCGGGCGCGTCTCGTCGGTGACGGTGTACGCCGGCGCCTCCGCGCCGGACGCGGCCCTCGCGGCCGAGCTCGAGGCCGCCGGCTGCCGCGTCGTCTCCGGCACCGAGCGCGTCGAGGGCGCCTACGCGCTCTGCGTCGCCTCGCCCGGGATCTCCGAGCGCTCCGACTTCTTCCGCTCCGCGGCCGCGGCCTCCGGCGAGATGCTCAGCGAGCCGGAGTTCGCCTGGCGCGAGAGCCCGGACCGCTGGGTCGCGATCACGGGCACCAACGGCAAGACCACCACGACCACGCTCGCGCGCGACCTGCTGCGCGCCTCCGGCATGGACGCCCAGGAGGTCGGCAACATCGGCACCCTCGCCACGGGGCAGGTCGCCTGCCGGCGCCCGGGCTCGTGGTTCGTCGCCGAGCTCTCGAGCTACCAGCTGGCCGTCTCCTCGCGCCTGCACCCGCGCGTGGCGGCGCTGCTCAACGTCACCGCTGACCACCTCGCCTGGCACGGCACGGCCGAGGCCTACGCCCGCGCCAAGGAGCGCGTCTTCGCCTCGATGGGGCCGGGGGACCTCGCCGTCGTCTCGGTCGACGACGAGCCCTGCCGCGCCGTCGCCGCGCGCCTCGAGGCCCGCGGCCTGCGCGTGTGCCGCGTCTCGCTCTCCTCGGAGCCCGCCTCGCCCGAGCGCGCCTGGCTCGACGGCGACGTCCTGCGCGTCGCGCTGCGCGGCTGCGAGCGCGCGCTCGTCCGCGCGGGCGACCTGCGCATCAAGGGGGAGCACAACGTCGAGAACGCCCTCGTGGCGGCCGCCGTCGCCCTCGAGTGCGGGGCCGGCGCCGACGACGTGCGCCGCGGGCTCGCCGCCTTCCGCCCGCTCGCCCATCGCATCGAGCGCGTCGGCCGCGTCGCGGGCGTCGACTACGTGGACGACTCGAAGGCCACGAACGTGGACGCCGCCCTCAAGGCCCTCACCGCCTTCGAGGCGGGCCGCGTCGTGATGCTGCTGGGCGGCACGGACAAGATGACCCCGCTCGGCGGGCTCGCCGACGCCTGCTGCGCGACCTGCCGCGCGGTCGTGTGCTACGGCGAGGCCGGACCGCGCATGCGCGACGCGATGCTGTCCGCCCGTGGGCGCTCGGGCGCCGCGCTCGACGTGCGCGAGGCCGCGCACCTCGCCGACGCCGTGCGCCTCGCCTCCGCCGTCGCCCGCCCGGGCGACGCCGTGCTGCTCTCGCCCGCCTGCTCCTCTTTCGACGAGTTCTCCGGCTTCGAGGAGCGCGGCGAGGCCTTCGCCTCCCTCGTGGCGGCGATGGGCGCGAGGGACGGGGAGTAGGCCGTGGCCCGGCGGGGGAGGGCGGGCGTCGCAGGCGCCCGCGGCACCGCGCGCCGCTCGCCGCTCGACGGCATCGCGGCGGTGCCCGCCAGGCTCATGGGCCCGATGCTCGTCGTCGTGGCGGCCTCGGCCTTCCTCCTGGTCCTCGGCTTCCTGATGATCTACTCCGCCTCCGCCCCCTCGGCGCTCGCCGACACGGGCGACGCCGCGTACTTCCTCAAGCGCCAGGTGGGCCTCGCCGCGGGCGGTCTCCTTCTCGCGCTCGCCATCGTCCGCGGGGGCTACCGCAGGTGGTGCGGCGACTGGCTCATGGTCGTCTCCGTGCCGGTCCTCGTGCTCCTGCTCGTCACCCTCGCCGCCGGCATCGCGAGCCATGGCGCGCAGCGCTGGATCGAGGTCGCGGGCGTGCGCGTCCAGCCCGCCGAGTTCGCGAAGGTGACCGTCATCCTCGCCGTCGCGGGCCTCGCCGAGCGCCGCCTCGTGCGCGACGACGTCTCGCCGCTGTCGCTGCTGGGGCAGGGCCTCGCCTACGTGGGGGCGCCGGTCGCGCTCGTGCTCTTCCAGCCCGACAAGGGCTCCGCCGGCATCATCGTGCTCACCGTCTTCCTCATGCTGCTCATGGCGGGGATCCCGTGGTACTGGGTGGCGGGCTCCCTGGTCGCGTGCGGCGTCGCGTTCTGCGTGCTCGTGTTCCGCGACGCCTACTCGCTGTCGCGCGTCGTGGCCGCCCTGGACCCCTGGGCGGACCCCTACGGCGTCGGCTACCAGCTCGTCCACGGCTTCTTCGCCTTCGCCAAGGGCGGCGTCATGGGCGTGGGCGTCGGCTTCTCCCAGCAGAAGTACTCCTACATCCCCGAGGCCCACAACGACTTCATCTTCGCGATCGTCGGCGAGGAGCTGGGCCTCGTGGGCACGCTCGGGGTCGTCGCGGCCTTCGCGGCGCTGGGGTGGGGCGGCTTCCAGGTGGCGCGCCACGCCCCCGACCTCTCCGGCCGCCTCGTCGCGGCCGGCTGCACCTCGCTGCTGCTGATCCAGTTCCTCGTGAACGCGGGCGGCGTCCTCGGGCTCATCCCGCTCTCGGGCAAGCCCCTGCCGTTCCTGAGCTACGGCGGCTCGTCCGTGGTGGCCTGCGTCTCGATGGTCGCCCTGGTCGTGTCCGTCGCGCGCGCGAGCGAGCTGCCCGAGACCTCCCACGACCGCCGGCGCCGGCAGATGTCGCTCGTCGGCGACGTGCCCGCCCGGACGGCGCCCCAGCTGCGCGTCCACGACGGCGGCAGGGCGCGGCAGGGGAGGCCGCCGCGCATCGACCTGGGACCCGGCCCCGCCGACCGGCTGCGGCCCCGTGACGGGAGGAGATAGCATGTCCGAGACGCGCCCGCTCGACGTCGCGATCGCCGCCGGCGGCACCGCCGGCCACGTCAACCCCGCGCTCGCCCTCGCCGAGGAGCTCGAGGCGCGCGGCCACCGCGTCACCTTCTACGGGCAGACGCGCCGCCTCGAGGGCACCCTCGTGCCCCAGGCGGGCTTCGAGCTCGTCCCGATCGAGGTGTCGGGCATCGACAGGTCCCGCCCCTGGACGGCCGTGGCCGCCCTCCTGCGCGTCCGGCGCGCCCGCGCCGCGCTGCGCCGCCGCTTCCGCGAGCAGGGGGCGCCCGACGTCGCGGTGGGCTTCGGCGCCTACGTGGAGGTGCCGCTGCTGGGCTGCTGCAGGTCCCTGGGCGTGCCCTACGTGCTCCACGAGCAGAACTCCGTGGCGGGCCTCGCCAACAGGTCCCTCGCCCCGCGCGCCGCGGCCGTGTGCGTCTCCTTCCCCGCGGCCCGCGCCGCCTTCCCCAAGGCGCCGCGCGTCGTGGTGACCGGCAACCCCGTGCGCCGCAGCGTCCTCGAGGCCTCCCGCGGGCGCGGTCGCGCCTCGGTGGGGGCCGCCGAGGGCGACTGCGTCGTGCTCGTGTTCGGCGGCAGCCTCGGCGCCCACCACCTCAACGAGGGCGTCGTCGCCCTCAAGGACGAGCTGCTGGCGCGCCCCGGCGTGCGCGTGGTCCACTCGACCGGCGCCGACGACTTCGCGTGGGCCTCCTCGGCGCTGGCCCTCTCCGGGGAGGAGGCCGCGCGCTGGCGGGTCGTGCCCTACATCGACGACATGGGCGACAAGCTCGCCGCCGCCGACCTCGTGGTGTCGCGCGCCGGCGCCTCCTCGGTCGCCGAGATCGGGGCCGTGGGCGTGCCGAGCCTGCTCGTGCCCTACCCGCTGGCCACCGCCGACCACCAGACGACCAACGCCGCCCACCTCGTGGACGCCGGCGCGGCCGTGCTCGTGCCCGACGACCAGGTGGGGACGCCCGCCTTCTCGCAGGCGCTGCTCGGCCTCGTCGACGACGCGGCCGCGCGCTCCCGCATGCGCGAGCGCGCGCTGGGGCTCGGCGGCTCGCGGGCCGCGGCGAGCCTTGCGGACCAGGTGGAGGACGCCTGCCGCAGGGGCTAGGGGGCGCTCCCATGCGCTAGAGTGGGGGACGCCCGAGTCCGCCCGCACGAGCGCGAAGGAGCTTCAACCATGGCAGAGACCGCGTCGGGCCTCCCGTTCGGGAGGGCGCACTTCATCGGCATCGGCGGCGCCGGGATGAGCGGCATCGCCCTCGTCCTCCACGAGCGCGGCTGCACCGTCACCGGCTCGGACCTCAAGGCGTCGCGCTACGTGCGCTCGCTCGAGGCGGCCGGCATCGAGGTGCGCCTGGGCCACGAGGCCGCCACGATCGACGAGCTCGACCCCGACGTCGTCGTCATCTCGAGCGCGATCCCGGAGTCCAACCCGGAGCTGCTGCGCGCCCGCGAGCTCGGCATCGAGGTGTGGCAGCGCGCCAAGATGCTCGCCGCGCTGGGGGCGGGCCGCCTCACGGTCGCGATCGCCGGCACCCACGGCAAGACGACCACCTCCTCGATGTGCGCCTCCATGCTCGACGGCATGGGGCTCGACCCCACCTTCCTGATCGGCGGCGTCGTCGAGGGCTACGGCACCAACGGCCGCAACGGCTTCGGCGAGCACTTCGTGGCCGAGGCCGACGAGTCCGACGGCTCCTTCCTCCACCTCGACCCGAGGGTCGTGGTGGTCACCAACGTCGAGGCCGACCACCTCGACCACTACGGCACCCTCGAGAACCTCGAGCGCACCTTCGTCGAGTTCATGGCGTCGGTGGGCGAGGGGGGCACCGTCGTCGCCTGCGGCGAGACGGACCACCTCGTCGAGCTCGCGCGCTCGAGCGGCAGGAGGGTGCTCACCTACGGCTTCCGCGAGGGCTGCGACTACGTGTGCGCGCCCGCCGAGGGGCGCTCCTCGAGCCTCGAGAGCCGCTTCGAGGTGAGGCTCGCCGACGGACGCTCCGTCGAGGTGACCCTGAGCTCGAACCCGGGCGCCCACAACATGCTCAACGCGACCGCGTCGATCGCCGTCGCCGACGTCCTGGGCCTCGACCTCGCCGCCGCCGCGCGCGCCCTCTCGGGCTTCCGCGGCGTCCGCCGCCGCTTCACCCACGTGGGCGACGCCGGCGGCGTCACCGTCGTCGACGACTACGGCCACCACCCCACCGAGATCCGCGCCACCCTGGAGGCGGCCGCGTCGCTGGGCTACGACCGCATCGTCGTGGCCTTCCAGCCGCACCGCTACTCGCGCACGGCGGCGCTGCTCGACCAGTTCGGCGCCGCCTTCGACCGCGCCGACCGCCTCTACGTGCTCGACGTCTTCTCCGCCGGCGAGATGCCGATCCCGGGCGTCACCGGCAAGGCGCTCGCCTCCCGCGTGCGCGAGCACGGCGGCGTGGCCGAGGTCTCCTACGTCGACGGCCGCCGCGAGCTCGCGCGCCGCCTGTGCGAGGAGTGCCGCCCCGGCGACCTGCTCCTCACGATGGGAGCGGGCGACGTCACCGAGGTCGGCCCGATGTTCCTCGAGGCGATGGCCGAGCGCGGCGCGGGAGGCGTCGGGGCGTGAGCCTCCCGAACGCCTACATGGCGCTCGCCGGCGCGATCGACGGCGAGGTCCTGCGCGACGAGCGGATGTCGCGGCACACGACCTACCGGATCGGCGGGCCAGCGGACCTCTTCGTCACCTGCGACTCGCTTCCTGCCCTGACGCGCTGCCTGGAGGTGCTCGCCGAGCAGCGGGTGCCCTGGGTCGTGCTGGGGCGCGGCTCCAACGTGCTCGTGGCCGACGAGGGCTACCGCGGCTGCGTCGTGTGCCTGCGCGGCTCGTTCTGCGACGTCTCCGTCGAGGGCGGGCTCGCCTGCGCCGGCGCCGGGATGATGCTCTCGCGCCTCGTGAGCACCTCGATCTCGTGCGAGCTCGGCGGCCTCGAGCCCTTCGCGGGGATTCCCGGCTCGGTGGGCGGCGCGATCGCGATGAACGCGGGGACGCGGCGCGAGTGGATCGGCTCGCTCGTGCGCGACCTCGTGGTGCTGCGCCCGGGCGAGGGCCTCAGGCGCGTGTCCGGCTCCGAGGTCGCCTGGGGCTACCGCTCGACCTCCCTGGCCGTCGACGACGTCGTGCTCGAGGCGACCCTCTCCCTCGAGCCGAGGCCGAAGGACGACATCGTGCGCGACATGGAGCGCCGTCTCGTGCGGCGCCGCGCGAGCCAGCCTCTGGGCGAGCCCTCGTGCGGATCGGTCTTCCGCAACCCCGGCGGCGGGATGGCGGTCGGCTCGATGATCGAGGGCTGCGGGCTCAAGGGGCTCTCCGTGGGCGGGGCGCGCGTGTCGCCGCGCCACGCGAACTTCATCGTCAACGACGGCGGCGCGACCGCCGCCGACGTGCTCGAGCTGATCAGGCGCGTTCGCGACGCGGTGGGGGAGGCGTATGGCGTCGAGCTCGAGACAGAGGTCCGGTTCCTCGGCTTCTCCTCGTAGGGCGAAGCCCACGAGGCGCCAGGACTCCCGACGCGCGCGGCCCGCCGCCAAGGCGGCGCCCGCCGCGCCGAAGGCCCGTCCCGCGCGCCCCCCGCGCGCGCCCAGGGTGCCCAAGGCGCCCGCCGCGGGCCGCGCGTCCGGCGGGCTGCGCCTGCCGTCCCTTCCCGCGGGCGACTGGCTGCGCCGCCTGCCGGTCGTCCTCGGCGTCCTCGCCGCGCTCGCCGTCGTCGGCCTCGTGGTCGTCCTCGTGCTCTCCCACACGCCGCTGTTCACCATCGCCTCGGTGGACACGGAGGGCAGCGAGCACGTGCCGGCCGAGGAGGTGGCGCGCCTCGCCGACGTCGCCCAGGGCACGACCCTGCTCTCGGTCGACGCCGACGAGATCGAGGCCAACCTCAGGCGCAACCCTTGGGTCGCCTCCGCCGAGGTCCACCGCGAGTTCCCCGACCGGCTCGGCATCGTCGTCCACGAGCGCGAGGTGGGCTACGTCGTCGTGATGGGGACGGGCGGGGTGTGCTGGTACCTGGGCGCCGACGGCGTCTGGATCGAGCCGGCCGTGCCGGACGCGGAGGAGGGGCAGTCGACCGGCGAGGCGGCGGCCCAGCTGGCGGGCGAGCTGGGCTGCGTGCTCGTGACCGACGTGCCCGCCGACGTGGACCCGCGCGCCGGCGAGCGCGTCGACGACGCGTGCGTGGGCGCCGTCCTCGACTACATGGACGGCTTCCCCGAGGAGCTCGCCTCGCAGGTGACGCAGTTCTCCGCCGCGAGCGAGGCGAGCGTGTCGTGCGGGCTGGAGAGCGGGGTGACGGTGCTGCTGGGCGAGCCCACGGACATATCCTCGAAGGCCTCCGTGGTCCTCAAGCTCTGCGAGACCTACCAGGACCAAATCACCTACATAAACGTCAGGACGCCCTCGAGCCCGACCTTCAGGCGGGTGGACTCCGAGAACGTCCAGTCGAGCCCCGAGGGGTAGGGAGTCAGGCTCGAGCGAGCCTTGACCTCACAGGCAGCCTTGTGCAATTATTGTACGATTTATTCGACCCATAGAGCTTAACTTGAGCCTTAGGGATGGGCCATGGGCCCACGGTCCGTGAGGAGGACGACATGCCCGTGAGCGACAACCCGAGCAGCTACCTGGCCGTGATCAAGGTGGTCGGCGTGGGAGGCGGCGGCACGAACGCCGTCAACCGCATGATCGAGGAGGGCATCCGCGGCGTCGAGTTCGTGGCCGTCAACACCGACGCCCAGGCGCTCGCCATCTCCGACGCGGACGTCAAGGTCCAGATCGGCTCCGACATCACCAAGGGCCTCGGCGCCGGCGCCAACCCCGAGATCGGCGCCCAGTCCGCCGAGGAGAGCCGCGACGACATCAAGGAGGCCCTCGCCGGGGCCGACATGGTCTTCATCACGGTGGGCGAGGGCGGCGGCACCGGCACCGGCGCGGCGCCGATCGTGGCCGACATCGCCCGCAACGACGTCGGCGCGCTGACCGTGGGCGTCGTCACCCGCCCGTTCACCTTCGAGGGACGCAAGCGCACCGCCGCGGCCGACGAGGGCATCGAGAACCTCTTCGAGAACGTCGACACCCTGATCACCATCCCCAACGACCGCCTGCTGACCCTCTCGGAGAAGAAGACCACGATGCTCGAGGCCTTCCGCATGGCCGACGACGTCCTCTCCCAGGGCATCCAGGGCATCACGGACCTCATCACGGTCCCGGGCCTCATCAACCTCGACTTCGCCGACGTCTCCACGATCATGCGCGGGGCCGGCACGGCGATGATGGGCATCGGCATGGCCTCGGGCGACTCCCGCGCCGCCGACGCCGCCCAGGAGGCCATCTCCAGCCGCCTGCTCGAGAGCTCCGTGGACGGCGCCACCCGCGTCCTGCTCTCGATCGCCGGCAACAAGGACCTCGGCATCCAGGAGATCAACGACGCCGCCGACCTCGTGGCCGGCAACGTCGACCCGGAGGCCAACATCATCTTCGGCACCGTCGTGGACGAGAGCCTGGGCGACCAGGTGCGCGTGACCGTGATCGCCACCGGCTTCGACGAGTCCGAGGCGTCCTCGCAGGACAGCTTCCCCTCCCTCAACCTCAACCTCGACCCGGAGCCCGAGCCCGCCCGTCCGGCGCGCCCGGCCCGCTCCTCCTCGCCGGCGCCGGCCCACGGCAACTCCGGCTTCGACATCCCGGAGTTCCTGAGGAACAGCCGCTAGGGAGGACCGCGTGTCCCCCAGGCTCGCCAGATGGGAGTCGCGGGGCGTGACCCTGCTCGGCGACCCCGCCCGCCCGGGCGGGGTCGCGTTCGCGTTCACCGAGCGCGGCGGCGGGGTGTCGCTGCCTCCCTACGACTCGCTCAACCTCGGCACGAACACCGGCGACGACCCGGCGGCGGTGGCCGAGAACCGCGCCCGCGCGCTGGCCGCGCTCGGCGTGGACGCGGCGTCGGCCGCCCGGCTCGTCTCGCCGCGCCAGGTCCACGGCACCCGCTGCCTCGTGGTCGACGACGCCTCCCCCGCCGCGCTCGCCCACGTCGCCGCGGAGGCGGAGGCCGGCGCCGACGCCGTGTGCTGCTCGGTGCCCGGCGTCCCGGTGATGCTGTGCTTCGCCGACTGCCTCCCCGTCGTCCTCGTCGCGCCCGGCGCCTTCGCCGTCGCGCACTCGGGCTGGCGCGGGACGCTCGGCAGGGTCTCGGCCGTGGCGCTCGCGGAGCTGCTCGCGGCCTCCGGGGCGCGCGCGGACGAGGTCTCGGCCTACGTGGGCCCGCACGTCTCCGGTGGGGACTATGAGGTGTCCGAGGAGCTCCTGGCCAGGTTCGAGGGGGAGTTTGGTAGCATGGTCCGCGTCGCCGGCTCCCGGCTCGACCTGGCGCGCGCCGTGCGCGCGACGCTCGAGGGGGAGGGGGTCCCGGCCGATCGCATCGTCGAGTGCGACGCGTCGACCGTCTCGTGCACGGACCGCTTCTTCTCCTACCGGGCCGAGGGCGGACCCTGCGGCAGGCTGGCCGCGATCGCCTGGATGGACCCCGCCGGGGCCCGCGGGCGCACGGCGGACGTGGACGGGGGCGAGCCTGATGGCGTTGCGTGACGCTGCTGCATACGAGTCGTTCGTCGCCGGGAGGCGCTCGGCGATTCTCGAGGCGGTGGGCGAGGCCTGCCGCGAGGCGGGGCGCGACGCCTCGGAGGTCCTCGTGGAGGCCGTCTCCAAGACGGTGGGCCTCGACGAGGTCCGCTGCGCCTGGGACGCCGGCTGGCGCGCCTTCGCCGAGAACCGCCCCCAGGAGCTCACGCGCAAGCTCGACGCGATCCGCGAGGCCGGCGAGATGCCCGGCGTGCGCTTCGACATGATCGGCAACCTCCAGAAGAACAAGATCAACCAGGTCCTCGGCCGTGCCGAGCTGGTGCACTCCATCTCCTCGGAGCACCTGGCCGAGGCCGTCTCGCGGCGCGCGGCCGCCCGCTGCGCGGCGCAGCCCGTGCTGCTCGAGGCCAACGTCTCGGGCGAGGCCTCGAAGTCGGGCTTCGCGCCCGACGAGCTGCTCGAGGCCGGCGAGCGCATCGCCGCGCTCGAGGGCATCGAGGTGCGCGGCCTCATGACGATGGCGCCCGCAGGCGACCCCGACGCCGCGCGCAGGACCTTCTGCGGCCTGCGCGAGCTGCGCGACGTCCTGCGCGCGCGCACCGGGCTCGGGCTCCCCGAGCTGAGCTGCGGGATGAGCGACGACTTCCGCGAGGCCGTCCTCGAGGGCTCGACGATCGTGCGCCTGGGGCGCGTGGTCTTCAGCCCGGACTACGAGCTGGCGGCATCCTGACGCCGAACCGCCCCGCGGGGCGGGATGGGAGGAGAGACATGGGCATTCTCGACACGCTCAGGGACCGCCTGGGCCTCGATGCGGGCCAGGGCCGCGGGCGCGACCCCTACTACGACGACGGCTACGAGGACGACCCCTACGCCGACGGCGCGGGCTACGACGACTACGCCGACGAGGGCCGCTACGACGAGCGCGGCGCCTACGGCGACGCCGCGGGGCGCGGCCCGCGCGAGCGCTACGCGGACGAGGGGGAGGAGCGCCACGGCTCCGGCATGCTCGGCAACACGCCGCGACCCAACGCCGAGAGCGTCTCGGTCTACACCCGCTCGGGCAGGCTCGTGGACTCCAACGCGGGCTTCGAGGACGTGGCGACGCCGGTGACCTACTCGCACCAGCCCCGCCGCGACGCCCCCGCGACCTCCTGGCAGGCCCCCCAGGTCCAGGGCGCCTACCACCCCTCGCCCCAGCTGGCCGCCCAGCTCTCCGGCGAGGACGCCGAGGCGCCCGCCGCCGGCGCGCTCTCCTACGGGCACGTCACCCCGGGCGACGTGGGCCTCACCGCCGTGCCGCGCTCGAGCGGGAAGCTGCCCGCCTACGTCCTCAAGCCCCGCGAGTACGAGGACGTCCAGGTCATGGTGAGCCGCGTGCGCACGAACCAGCCCGTGGTCCTCGACTTCCAGGGCACCCGCATCGAGCTCGCCAAGCGCATCCTCGACTACTCCTTCGGCTTCGCCGCCGGCGTCGAGGGGACCGTCCGCGAGCTCGGCGACCGCTGCTTCGCGGTCCTGCCCCGCGCGGTCGAGCTGACCGCCAGCGAGCTCGACAAGCTCGAACACGAAGGCGTCATCAGGAGGTAGGAAGCATGTCCGACACGTACCGGATCGGAATCGTCGGCGCCGGCTCGATGGGCGGCGCGGTCGCCCGCGGGCTCGTCGCCTCGGGGCTCTACGAGGGCTCGCAGGTCCTCGTCTGCGACCACAACCCCGGCAAGCTCGAGGCCCTCGCCGCCGAGGCCGGCGTCACCTGCCTGCCCGACGCCGAGGCGCTGCTCGCCGAGGGGCCGGACGCCGTCGTCCTCGCGATCAAGCCCCAGGTGATGGCGGCGTTCGTCCGCGACCACGCCGAGGAGCTCTCCCGCGCGCTCGTGATCTCGATCGCCGCGGGCCTGCCCATCGCGACCTACGAGCGCATGCTGCCGGGCGCGCGCGTGGTGCGCGTGATGCCGAACCTGCCCATCTCCGTGCGCTCGGGCGCCTCCGCCGTGGCGGCGGGCTCGAACGCGACGCCGGAGGACGTCGAGCGCGTCGTCGCCATGTTCGCCTCGATGGGGTCGGCGCAGGTGATGCGCGAGGACCAGGTGGACGTCTGCGGGCAGTCCGTCGGCTGCTCGCCGGCCCTGTTCGCCCTCATGATCGACACCCTCACCCGTGCCGCAGTGCGCCGCGGCATGCCCGCCGCGGCCGCTCGCTCGATGTTCGAGAGCACGATGCTCGGCACGGCCCGCCTGCTCGTGGACTCCGGCGAGCACCCGCGCGCCTTCATGGAGCGCGTGACCTCGCCGGGCGGGACCACGATCCAGTTCCTCAAGGAGCTCGAGCCCCTGCTCGCCAAGGGGTGCGAGGACGGCATCGACGCCGCGCTCGCCCGCAACGCGGAGCTGGCCGGCGACAAGGACGAGTAGGGGAGCGATGGTCTCACTCTATCTGCTGATCAACCGGGCCCTCTACCTGTACGAGATGGCCATCGTCGTGTGGTGCGTGATGACCTACGTCCCGATGCGCGAGGGCTCGGTGCCCTACGACGTGCGCGAGGCGCTCGGCCGGCTCGTGGCGCCCTACCTGGGGCTCTTCCGCAGGATCGTCCCGCCCGTGGGCGGTATGGACTTTTCGCCGATGGTCGCCATCCTGGCCCTCGTGGTCGTGGAGCGCCTGCTCGTTGTTATACTTTTCTAGATGCCCGGGCGCCGCGCGTCCGGTCTCGACGGAGGCTTCGAAAGGGAAAACAATGCCAATCACTCCAGCTGACATCGAACAACTCACGTTCTCTCCCTCCAAGCACGGCTACGACACCGACGAGGTCGACAACTTCCTCGAGCACCTCTCCGACGAGGTCGGTGCCATGCTCCAGAAGATCGCCGACCTCAAGGGCCGCCTGAACATGGCCGAGCAGCAGCTCGCCGAGTCCCAGGCCCGCGTCGCCCAGCTCGAGGCCGGCCAGCCGGACCCGTTCGCCCAGCAGCAGGTCAGCGAGATGCAGGCGAGCGAGCGCCAGATCTCCCAGGTCCTCATCGTCGCCCAGCAGAGCGCCGACCGCATCGTCGCCGAGGCGCGCGAGAACGCCGAGGTCATCCGTACCGAGGCCGACAAGAAGGCCCGCGAGGTCATCCGCCAGGCCCTCGCGGAGAAGCAGGCCGAGCTCGACGAGATCGACCGCCTCAAGCAGAGTCGCGAGGACTTCCGCACCGACTACCTGAACCTGCTGCAGCGCTACATGGACGACGCCGAGGCCGTCTTCCCCGACGGCGTCCTCGCCGCCGCTCCCGCCGAGCAGCGCGCGGCCGTCCCGGCCGCCGAGGCGACCTACGCCGCGCCGGCGTCCGAGCCCGCCGAGGCCCCCGTCATCGAGATGGACGACCTCGACTAGCCAGCCGCCTCACAGCGAGCCATCCGGGAGGCCCCGCGGGAGCGGGGCCTCCTCGCGTCCCGGCGTCCCGCGCCCCTCCTCGGCCGCGTCGTCGCGGTAGCGCTCCGGCACGTGGTCGCCGGCGTCGAGCGAGGCCGGGTCGAGCTCGCACAGCCCGTCCCACAGCCGCTTCGGCATGAGGTGGGTCCGCAGGTCGTAGCCGCGGCTCTCCCGGCCGCGCCCCGGGAGTCCCACCGCGTCGTAGAACCTGCGCCACATGGCGCGCACGTAGCGCTCCTCGGACGCGAGGTCGTCGCGGCCCGCGAGGGCACGGGCGCCCTCCTCGTCGAGCCTGACGACGCCCCAGCGCCCCTCTCCCATGACGGCGACCCGGTGGACGGGGTCCACGAGGCAGAAGCGCTCGCCGCCCATGCGAGCCGCGAACCAGCCCGCCGTGAGGGGGAGGGTGTCGGCCCTGGGACGGAACGTGCCCCAGAGCGTGCCGTCCGCCATGCGGGAGAAGCGCGCGAACTGGCGCGTGCGCTCGCACTCGTTGGAGACCGACCGCGCCAGGTCGCACACGGGCGCGACCAGCTCGTGGGAGCGCATGCGGGCGAGCCGCGCCCCCTGGGCGAAGCCCAGGCGCAGGTAGCGGTGGACGGCCTCCGGCATCGAGGGGTCGTCCGAGGCGCAGGCCCAGGCCACCCGGTCCGAGGGCGCCCCGGGGCAGCGCCGGCGGAACCCCTCGAGCACGCGGACCGCGAGCGGCCCGTCCGCCGGCACGGCGACGGCGCGCTCGCCCAGGCGGGGCTGGAGGGAGCGGGCGGGCTCGAGGCGCACGCGGGCCGGGTCGGCGTGGGCGAGGTAGGTCGCCCCGACCGCCGCGAGCGCCCCCTCGGCCCCCTCCCCGCAGGCGACGACGACGCCCCCCGGCTCGCGCAGGGCGTCCGCGAGGCCGCGGACAGCGGCCGCCAGGTCGGGCGAGGGGGCGCCCTCAGAAGAGGGTGAGCTGGCCCTCGCAGGCGCGCCGCGTCCGGTTGTACGGGCTGGAGGCAGCATCCCCGACCACCCTCCTCCTGATGAGCTCGGGGTCGAGCGGGCTCGCCGGGTCGCGCCTGCCCGCGCAGGTGACGAAGTGCCGCGCGCGCTTGAGGGTGACGCGCAGGCGGCGCAGGTCGTCGAAGCCGAGCGTGCCGCCGCGCCGCGCCGAGACGATCCTGCGCGCCCCCGTGACCCCGATGCCGGGGACCCGGAGCAGCTCCTCGTAGGGGGCCTCGTTCACCTCGACGGGGAAGCGGTCGAGGTGGGCGAGCGCCCAGGCGAGCTTGGGGTCCACGTCGAGGTCGAGCCAGGGCGCCTCCGGGGTCACGAGCTCCTCGGCGCGCATCCCGTAGCGGCGGATGAGCCAGTCCGCCTGGTAGAGACGGTGCTCGCGGCGCAGCGGGGGAGGGGCGGAGGCGTCCGGGAGGGCCGGGTCGTCCATGACGGGCATGTAGGCGGAGTAGAACACGCGCTTGAGCGAGAAGCGCTCGTAGAGCGCCTGGGAGAGTGAGAGGACGCACAGGTCGTCCTCGGGCGAGGCGCCGACGATCATCTGCGTGGACTGCCCCGCCGGGGCGAAGGCGCGCCGCGCCCGGCGGCCGGGCCTCCTGCGGCGGGCGAGGGTGCCCGGGCCGGAGGAGGGGCTCACCTTCGCGCCCGGGCGCGCGGACGCTTCGAGCAGGCGGTCCTCCTCGCGGATGGTCGCCGCGATCTGCGCCATGGGGCGCATGAGGCGGGATGCGTCCTTGTCCGGGCAGAGGGCGCGCACCGAGGCCGCGCTCGGCAGCTCCACGTTGAGGCTCAGGCGGTCCGAGAGCCGTCCCAGCTCGTCGACGAGCTCGGGCGAGGTACCGGGGATGACCTTCGCGTGCACGTAGCCGTTGAAGCGCAGCCCTTCGCGCAGCTCCCGCAGGCAGGCGACCATGCGTTCGGTCGTCTCGTCCGGGGTGCCGAGCACGCCCGAGGAGAGGAACAGCCCCTCGACGAGGTTGCGGCGGTACAGGTCCACCGTGAGCTCGGCGAGCTCGCGCGGGCGGAACGTCGCGCGGGGGCAGGAGTTGGAGCGCCGGTTCACGCAGTAGGCGCAGTCGAAGGAGCAGGCGTTGCTCATGAGGACCTTGAGCAGGGTGACGCAGCGCCCGTCCGCCGTGAAGGAGTGGCAGCACCCCGCGTCGCTCGCGATGCCGACCCGCCCGGGCGCGGGCCCGCGCCGCACGCCCGAGGACGTGCAGGCGGCGTCGTACTTGGCCGCGTCGGCCAGGATCCCGAGCTTGGTGAGCGTGTCCACGGCCCCTCCCCGCGTCAGGGGAACACGTGTTCCCATGCCCGGAGTATAGGGCCCGGCCCGGACGGGAACAAGCGTTCGACCGCCCGGGGGAGGGAGCTAGAGGAGGACCCCCAGCGCGACGACGGCGCAGCAGGCGGCCAGCGCCGCCCAGTCGCGGGCGACGAGCGGGTAGCGCTTGTAGCTGCTCTCGCGTCCGCGCAGGTAGAAGCCGCGCTGCTCGGCGGCGAGCGCGCAGTCGTCGGTGCGCCCGACCGAGCTCACGAGCAGCGGCACGCACAGGGGCAGCATCAGGCGGAGCCGACGGAAGGGGTTGCGCGTGTCGTAGCGCACGCCGCGGGCCGTCTGCGCCTCGATGATGGCGCCCATCTCCTGCGAGAACACCGGCACGAAGCGCAGCGCCGTCGTGAAGGTGAAGGCGTAGCGGTAGGGGACGTGCAGTACGTCGACGCAGGCGTTGGCGAGGTCGCCGAGCTTCGTGACCATCAGCATGAGCACGAGCGGCAGCGCGACGCCGAGCAGGCGCAGGCACACCTTCGAGCCCGTGACGAGCCCCTCGGAGGTGACGAACCACCACACGGGCTCGCCGGAGCGCACGAAGGCGAGCTGGAGGACGAGCATCACGCAGGCGAGCGGCACGAGGACGCGCAGCAGCCGGGCGAGCCTGCCGGCGACGCCGGCGTAGGCCGCCAGCGCGAAGGTGAGCGCGAGCAGGCCCGCGAGCATCGCGTAGGTGCCGGCCAGGAAGGTGGCGGCGACGAGCGCCACGGCGATCGCGAGCTTGGTGACCGGGTTGAGGCGGTGGAGCACCGTGTCGCCCGGGACGTAGTCGATGACGTCAACCATTGCGGACCATCCCCTCGACGGCTCGGACGACCTCGGAGACCTGGCCCAGGCCGGCGAAGGCGGGCGAGACCTCCCGCGCCAGCGCGGCGGACAGGGCGACGACCTGGGGCGGCTCGACGCCGGCGTGCCGCATCAGGGCCTCGTCGGAGAACACCTCGGCGAGGGGCCCGCGCCCGCAGGCCCTCCCGTCCGCCATCACGAGGAGGCGCCCCGCGAAGTCCGAGACGACCTCCATGTCGTGGCACACCATCACGACCGCGCAGCCGCGGCGCGCCATGTCGGCCACCGCCCCCATCACGGTCATGCACTCGCGGTAATCGAGGCCGCTCGTCGGCTCGTCGAGCAGGACGACCTCGGGCTCCATGACGGCCACGCTCGCGAGCGCCACCATCTGGCGCTGCCCGCGCGACAGCGAGAAGGGGGAGCGCCCGGCGGGCAGCCCGAAGCGGGCGCAGACCTCGGCGGCGCGCCCGCGTGCCTCGGCGGGGTCCGCGCCGGCGAGCTCGGGGCCGAAGGCGACCTCCTCGAGGACGGTGTCGCGGCAGATCTGGCGGTCCGGGTTCTGGAAGAGGGTCGCGACGTGGGAGGCCAGCGAGCTCACGGGGACCTCGCGGGTGTCGAGCCCGGCGACGCGCACGACGCCCGCGTCGGGCGCGAGCAGGCCGCACAGCAGCTTGGTGAGCGTCGTCTTGCCGGCGCCGTTGGCGCCCACCACGCCGAGCACCTCGCCGGAGCGCACCTCGAGGCTGAGGTCGCGCACGCCGGCGCCCGTGCCGGGGTAGGCGAAGGAGACGCCCTCGAAGCTCACGACGGGGCCGCCCGCGGGCTCGGCGCCGGGCGCCGCGGGGGAGGGCGCTCCCGCCGCGGGGGAGGGCGCTCCCGTCGCGGGCCCGGGACCCGCGCCGCGGGCGGCGTCGCCCACGATGCCGCGCACGAGGGAGACGGCCTCGCCGACGGTGAGGCAGGGCTCGCCCGGAGCGGCGAGGCCCGCGGCCGCGAGGCTGTTGGAGACGCGCGCGACGCGCGGGCTGTCGACGCCGAGGGCGCGCAGCTCCTCGCCGTGGGAGAAGACCTCGCGCGGCGTCCCGTCGAAGGCGAGGCGTCCCTCGGACATCACGCAGACGCGGTCGCAGTGCGCGGCCAGCAGCGCCACCTTCTGCTCGACCACCACGACCGTGACGCCCTCCGCGTTGAGGCGGGCGAGCGTCTCGAACACGGCGGTCGAGGAGGCCGGGTCGAGCGCCGCCGTGGGCTCGTCGAGCACGAGCATGCGCGGGCGCAGCGCGAGCATGGCGGCGATGGCCACCTTCTGCTTCTGCCCGCCCGACAGCGTCGCGATCTCCCGGTCGCGCAGGTCGGAGATCCCGCAGGCGGCCAGCGCGGCCTCCAGGCGGCCCTCCACCTCGTCGCGGGGCACGCCGAAGTTCTCGAGGCCGAACAGCAGCTCGTCCTCCACGACGGAGGCGACCATCTGGGCGTCGACGTCCTGGGCGACCGAGCCCACCGTGCGGGCGACGTCGGTGAGGCTCATCTCCCGGGTGTCGCGCCCCGCGATCGCGACCGAGCCGACCAGCGCGCCGCCGAAGTGGTGCGGCACGGCGCCCGAGAGCACGGCGCACAGCGTCGTCTTGCCCGCGCCGGAGGGGCCGACGACGCCGAGGAAGGAGCCCTCGCGGACGTCGAGCGAGACGTGGTCGAGGGCCGGGGGCTCTCCGGGCGCGTAGGAGAAGGAGACGTCGTCGAGCGAGGCCACGACGCCCTCCGGCACCTCGCGGCGCGGCGCCCGCGCGCCGGCGGCCTCCGGGGAGGGGTCGCCGACGGGGCCCGCGACCCTGCCGAGGCGGCGCGCGAGCACGCGGGTGACCGGCGCGTGGAGGGCCTGGACGATGGTGGCGTTGAAGACGCCGGCGACGAGCACCACAGGCAGCATCGCCGCGGCGAGCTCGGCGGCGGCCCCCACCATCGCGATCTTGACGAGCATGAAGACGACGCCGGAGACGACGGTGGTCACGAAGGTGCCCGCGAACGGGACGACGCGGCGGGCGCGCCCGCGCATCCCGAGGCGGACGATGAGCGCCATGACCGGCGCGGCGACGCCCTCGGCCACGAAGTCGATCAGCGGGGAGGTCGTGGTGACCTGGATGACCGCGGCCGAGATGAGGCCGATCGCGAGCGCCTGGCGGGGCCCGGGGCGCACCATGAGGATGGTGAGGCAGAACGCCGAGATGATGAACTCGGGGCTGATGAGGCCGCCGGAAATGCCCGAGATGGCCCTGCCGACGGTGAAGTTGAGGATGAAGGCCGCCGCGAGCAGGACGGCGAGCAGGACGAGGCTCTGGACGTCGAGCTCGTCGCGGCGGCGCGGCCCTGCGGGCTCGGCGGTTCGTGCGGTTCCCCGGGGCATCGCGCTCCCTTCGTCCGGGGGAGGGAGGAAGGTGCGAAGTGGGCCTGTAAGCCGGGTTCTGTCGTGGACGACCATTTGTCTAGGACCTGCGTCGCCGCAGGCCTCGAGCACGCAACCCGAGCGCGGTGCGGGCAACACCATGGCGCTCCTACTTGCGCTTGCTCCGGAAGGGGCTTGCCAAGCCACCCCGTCGCCGGGGTGCTGGTGGTCTCTTACACCACCGTTTCAGCTTTTCTCTCACCCGCCGAGGCGGGCAGCGGGAGTCTTCTTTTCTGCGGCGCTTTCCGTCGGGTCACCCCGCCCGGCCGTTAGCCGGCTTCCTGCCCTATGGAGCCCGGACTTTCCTCATGGGCGGCCGGAGCCGTCCATGCGGCCGTCCGGCCCACTTCGCGTAGGGGATTGTAGCACGCGACAGGCGCGCGCCCCGCGCGGCGGCGCGGGTAGTACCATCGTGTGACGTTCGGACGACGTGCGGGAGGTGCAGGTGGCGGATCGCGCGACGCGGCGCTCGGTGACGGGGCGCACGCTCCACTACTACGGCCGGGCGGTCATGCGGCACAAGGGTGCCTTCGTGGGCTCGGTCCTGTCCACGCTGGGGTTCGTCTTCTTCCTCTCCTACGCGGACTCCTACATCGTCGGCCTCGTGATCGACCGGGTGAGCGAGGGGTCGGTGGGCCCCGGCGAGGTCGTGGAGGCGTTCGGCCCCTACGTGCTCGCCTTCTTCCTGTGCAACGTGGCCGGGCAGGTGTGCTCGAAGCTGCAGGACTACACCGTGTCCAAGCTCGAGATCGGCGTGAACTACGAGCTCGCGACCCTGTGCTTCGACACGCTCTCCGAGCAGTCGATGACCTTCCACACGAACCGCTTCGGCGGCTCGCTCGTCAGCCAGACGACCAAGTTCCTCTCCGCCTTCGGCCAGCTCGCCGAGACCCTCATCTACAGCGTGATCCCGTTCGTGAGCTCGGTGGCGTTCACCATCGGTATTCTCGCGCCCGCCGTGCCGCTGTTCTCGCTGGTCGTCGCCGCCTTCGTCCTCGTCTACCTCGTGATCGTGTACGGGATGTTCAAGACGGTGCAGTCCATCAACGCCGACGCGGCCTCCGCCGAGAACGCGCTGTCCGGCGAGCTCTCCGACGCGATCACCAACATCCTCGCCGTCAAGACGAGCGGCAGGGAGGACTACGAGCGCACCCTGTTCGAGCGGGCCAACCGCGAGGTCGTGCGCACCGGCTCCCAGCGCGTGAGCGCCTCGATCCGCCGCGCGAGCCTGTCCTCAGCGATCATCGTGCTGATCATGGGCGTCGTGGCGGTGTTCGTCGCCGGGGGCAACGCCTGGTTCGGCATCACCCCGGGCGTGCTCGTGATGATGTTCAACTACACCTTCTCGCTCACCCAGCGCCTCAACATGGTGAACTCCACCTTCATGCGCGTGAACCGCTGCTTCGGCGACGCCCACGACATGACGGTGATCCTCGACGAGCCCAAGCTCGTCCGCGACGCGCCGGACGCCCGCCCCATCGAGGTGACCGAGGGCGCGATCGAGTTCAGCCACCTCGACTTCCACTACGCCGACGCGCGCTCCACCGACAAGGTGTTCGAGGACTTCTCCCTCTCGATCCCGGCCGGCCAGCGCGTGGGGCTCGTGGGCAAGTCGGGCTCGGGCAAGACGACGCTCACGACGCTGCTGCTGCGCCTCGCCGACATCCAGGGCGGTCGCATCCTGATCGACGGGCAGGACGTCAGCCGCGCCACCCAGCAGAGCGTGCGCCGCTCGATGGCCTACGTGCCCCAGGAGCCGCTGCTGTTCCACCGCACCATCGCCGAGAACATCGCCTACGGGCGCCCCGGCGCGAGCCTCGAGGAGATCCGCGAGGCCGCGGCGAAGGCCAACGCGCTCGAGTTCGTCGAGCGGCTCCCCCAGGGCTTCGACACGGTCACCGGCGAGCGCGGCGTCAAGCTCTCCGGCGGCCAGCGCCAGCGCATCGCGATCGCGCGCGCGATCCTCGTGGACGCCCCGATCCTCGTGCTCGACGAGGCGACCTCGGCGCTCGACTCCGAGTCCGAGAAGCTCATCCAGGACGCCCTCGAGACCCTCATGCAGGGGAGGACCTCGCTCGTGATCGCCCACCGCCTCTCGACGGTGGCCTCGCTCGACCGCATCGTCGTGATCAGCGACGGCCGCATCGTGGAGGACGGCACCCACGACGAGCTCGTGCACGCCGGCGGCGAGTACTCCAGGCTGTGGGGGCGCCAGTCCGGCGCCTTCCTGGGAAGCGAGTAGGGGGGCGCGATGGCGCAGCCCGCCGCCTACGACACGCTCCGCGAGGGGGTCCGCGTCACCTTCGAGCTGGAGGACCGCCGCAGCCGCTTCGTCGCCACGCTGGCGCGCGCGGGCTCCGAGCGCGCGGCCCGCGAGCTCGTGGAGGAGGTGCGCGCGGCGAACCGCGACGCGCGCCACAACGTGTTCGCCTACTCCCTCGCGGACGGCCGCGAGCGCGCGACCGACGACGGCGAGCCCCACGGCACGGCGGGGATGCCCGTGCTCGAGGAGCTGCGCGCGGCCGGCCTCGCGGACGCCTGCTGCGTGGTGACGCGCTACTTCGGCGGCGTGCTGCTGGGTACGGGCGGGCTCCAGCGCGCCTACTCTGGCGCGGCCAAGGGGGCCTGCGCGCTCGCCCGCGAGCGCGGCGACGTCTGCCGGATGACGCTCGTGCGCCGCGTGGCCGTGCAGCTGCCCTACGCGCTCTACGACCGCGTGCGCCGCATGTGCGAGGACGCCGGCGGGCGCGTCGCCGACTCGCTGTTCCAGGAGGACGTGCAGCTCACCTGCGTGTTCGCCGCCGGCGAGGAGGAGCGCTTCGTCGCGGCGGTGACGGAACTCGCGGCGGGCGAGCAGCTCTGCAGCGTGGGCGAGCCCGTCTTCGCGGAGCTGTAGGCGACGCCGCCGGCCGGACAGGTCGCCGCTCCTGCAACACTCGCCCGAATGTGGCGCCGCGCCGCTTGGACCGGAGTGTTGCAGGTGCTCAGGGCTCCCTCGCGGCCGATCGGACCGCGCTCGCGGCGGACCCTCTCGGAAACGCCCAGGTCGCGGGTTTCCCCTTCCGCGCATCCCCCCAGCGTCGCGACCGGCGGACCTGCAACATTCGTCCGCGAGAGCCACCGCGCCGCTCCGAACGGAGTGTTGCAGGTCGCCTCGCGCCGCCGCGCGGCGCCCCGCGAACGGAGGCGGCCCCCGGGCCGGGGGCCCGGGGGCCGCGGGAGCGCGGGCGTGCGGGGCGCGCGGGTGCTAGCGGGCGAGCGCGCCCATCGGGTCCCAGGGGGCGAGCGCGACGGGCTCGCACTCGTCGAAGGCGCGCTGCTGCTCCTCGGTGAGGTAGCGCCTGTCGACGACCACCTGGTAGACGTACTCGTCGAACCAGGCGTCCGTCATCACGTCGAAGCCCTTGCGGCCGTGCGAGTCGCCCCAGGAGTTCTCCACCTTCCACATGGTGGGACGCCCCTCGGCGTCCAGGTTGGCGCCCTCGAGCACCATCGCGTGCGTCATCACGCTCTCGCCGTAGTCCAGGCGCTCGGCGCGGCCCATCGCGCCCTCCACCGGGAAGCCGAAGAGGGAGTCCACGTCGAGGGCGGCGGTGTCCATGATGCCGTCGTCGTGCAGGAAGCTCTGGTCGACGTCGCAGCCGAACCACACGGGGACGCCGTCGGAGAGCTGGGCGAGGGCGGCGCGCTTGAGCTCGTCGATCGGGAGGTTGAGGTAGCGCACGCCACCGGCCTCGGCCACGTTGCCGAGGCGCTCGACGGTGTAGGTGCGCCCGAAGGGCTTGTCGTCGGTCGGGGCGCTGATCAGCGAGACCCAGCTGTCGAAGTCCACGCCGACGACCTCGGCGAGGAACTCCCTCGGGGTGAAGGTGCCCTGGACGACGAGCTCGTCGTCCTTGTCGCGCAGGCGCACGTCGAAGCGCTCGGGCGGCTCGCCGAGGCACACGCGCAGCATGCGGTCGACCTCGCCGAGCATCTCGCGCTTCATCTCGCGCAGCTCGTCGACGCCGGCGCCCGCCGCGGCCGTCTCGCGCAGCCTGCGCGCGCAGCCGCGCAGGTGGCGGGTGAGGTAGCGGTCGAGGTCGGAGGTGTTGGAGGAGCAGGCCGTCTCCGGCATGGCCTCCTTGGGCACCGCGCCGTACTTGTCGAGCAGCGCGCGGAACATGTCCCACTGGCCGCCGTCGGCGACGGGGTCGGCGAGCAGGAAGGAGACGAGGCGGCCCGAGAGCTCCTCGTCGCGGGTGTCGATGACGTTCTCCAGGAACCAGTTGCTCTTCTCGAGCTTGTCGAAGAACAGGGGGTAGGCCTGGGAGAGCTCGAGGCTCTTGAGGTTGTGGCGGACGATGGCCTGCTGGCGCAGGACGTTGAGGCTCGCGAACATCCAGCAGCGGCCGGTGCGCTTCTGGTCGCAGCGCTCGCCCTGGCGGACCTCGACGTCGAAGGTCATCGCGGAGCGCGCCGCGGCCTCCGGCACGCGCGCGACGGCGCGCAGGCCCTTGGAGGTGACGGCGTTGCGGGCGACGACGTTCGCCCGGTCGCCGGCGAAGGCCTCGTGGTCCCGCTCGAGGTCCTCGTAGGTTATGGCTGCCCGCTCGTCCATGCGTCCTCCTCGCGTCGTGCGGCCGCCCGGCCGCGCCTCGGTTCCGTGCCCTAGCGTAGCACGCGCCCTGGGAGCCCCCGCCTCCCGGGGCTGCCGGCGGCTTCGCTATACTCGCGGCAGACGGCGCGGCTCCCGCCCGCCGCGGTCCACGAGGGGAGGGGCGTCCCGTGTTCGAGCTTCCGCGCGCGGCGACGCGCATCCTCTCCGTGCTCGAGGGCGCGGGCCACGAGGCCTGGGTCGTCGGCGGCTGGGTGCGCGACGCGGTCATGGGGCTGCCCGACCACGACGTCGACGTGACGACGGACGCGCGCTGGCAGCAGGTCGCCGCCGCGTGCCGGGCGGCCGGCATCCCCGTGCACGAGACGGGGACGGCGCACGGGACCGTCACCTGCGTGGTCGACGGCGTTCCCGTCGAGGTCACGACCTACCGGGTGGAGGGCGCCTACTCCGACGCCCGCCACCCCGACTCCGTCGAGTTCGTTGGGTCGGTCGAGCTGGACCTGGCCCGGCGCGACCTCACGGTGAACGCGATGGCCTACCACCCCGCGCGCGGGCTGCTGGACCCCTACGGGGGCGTCTCCGACATCGCCTCCCGCACGGTCCGCTGTGTCGGCGAGCCCGCGGCACGCCTCGCCGAGGACGCCCTGCGCGTGCTGCGCGCGGTGCGCTTCGCCTGCCGCCTCGGCTTCGCGATCGAGCCCGCCACCCAGGCCGCCCTCGTCGCGGCCGCCCCGGAGCTCTCGCGCATCGCCTCCGAGCGCGTCGGCGCCGAGCTCTCCGGGATCCTCTCCTCGGGGCGCGCCGCCTGGGCGCTCATGCGCGAGCCGGAGGTCATGCTCGCGGCGCTCCCGGAGCTCGCCCCCATGCGCGGCCTCGACCAGCGCAACCCCCACCACGCCTACGACGTCTACGGGCACACCGCCCGCACCGTCGCCGGCGTCGAGTGCTTCTGCGGCGGCGTCGTCGCCCCCGAGCTCGCCTGGGCGGCGCTGCTGCACGACGTCGGCAAGCCCTCCTGCCTCAGCGTGGACGAGGGGGGCGTCGGCCACTTCTACGGGCATCCGAAGGCCGGCGCCGAGCTCGCCCGCGGCGTCCTGCGCCGCCTCGCGATCCCCGGCGAGGTGGCCGCGCCCGCCGTCGCGCTCGTGCGCCACCACGACCGCCCGATCGCGCCCTCGCCGCGCTCGGTGCGCTGCCTGCTCGCCAGGCTCGACGCGGCATGCCCGGGGCGCGCGGTTCCGCTCGCCCACATGCTCATGGAGCTGAAGCGTGCCGACGCCTGGGCCAGGCGGCCGGACGGCGCCGCGGGCGTCGACGTGGTGGACGCCTTCGAGGCTGCGCTGCGCCGCGAGCTGCGCGCCGACGCGGCGTTCCGCGTGCGTGACCTGGCCGTCTCGGGCCGCGACGTGATGGGGGAGCTCGGGCTCGAGTCCGGCCCCGAGGTCGGCCGCGTCCTGGCCGCCGCCCTCGACGCCGTGATGGCGGGGGAGGTCGCCAACGAGCGCGAGGCGCTGCTCGAGTGGATGGGGACGGGCCGCTAGGGCGGCGCCTCCTCCCTCGGCGCGCGCCGCGGGTTGCCGGGACGTCACAAAGCCCAGGGTTTCCTGGCGCAATGGCCAAGAAGACCCGAGCTTTGTGACACGGGATGCCAAGAAGGGGCGAGCTTTGTGACGCCGGATGCCCCGAAGCGCGTCTGTTCGTGCGCATCGGCCGGATTTCCGGCGGAATCGGGTACCGCGAACGTCACAACCCTCGGGTCTTCCTGGCTCGATCGCCAGGAAGACCCGAGAAACGTGACGAGACGCACGGGGCGGGGAGGCGCAGGGCGGCGCGCATGCCCGCGCAACGAAAAAAGCCGGCCCCTCTCGGGGCCGGCGGACGTTTGGTAGCCCGTACCAGATTCGAACTGGTGATCTTCGCCTTGAGAGGGCGATGTCCTAAACCGCTAGACGAACGGGCCATTCAATTGTAGGCAGGACATGGCTGGGATAGAGGGAGTCGAACCCCCACTGACGGAACCAGAATCCGTTGTCCTACCATTAGACGATATCCCAATGGGCTACGTCCTGCTGCGCCTTCGCGCGAGCACATACTTTAGAGGAAGCGAACGGCGGATGCAAGGGGAAGTTTCGGACTTTCTCGGGCGCCTGCACATCTTCCTCGCAACTGCCGGCGGCGGGTATGATTGACGCACGGTCTCGAGCGGGGGACGCGGGGCTCTCGGAGCGGGGGAGGCGACATGGCGCGCAAGTCGGGCGACGACACCGAGGGCGCGAAGCGGGGCGCGCTGTTCCTCGCGGCGGTCCTCATCGTCTACGTGCTCTACCTGCTCCTCACCGGGCAGATCGGCGAGATGGCCGAGGCCCTCGGCGGCGCGCGCGTCGGCTGGATCGTCGGCGCCGCCCTCTGCTACGTGTTCTACTTCGTGTTCGGCGTGGGTGCCTACGCCGTGGCCGCCTGGCTGGACCCGGACGCGCCCGTGGGCATCCGCGACCTCATGAGCGTCGAGGCCTCCGGCGTGTTCTTCGGCAACCTCACGCCGATGATGGCCGGCTCGATCCCTGCGCAGATCCTGCGGCTCACCCGCACCGGGCTCGACGCCGGCGAGGCGATGGCCGTGCAGTTCTCCCGCTTCATCGTGTTCCAGTTCGGCGTGGTGCTGTTCGCCGCGATCATGCTGGCGGCGCGCTTCGGGTTCTTCCTGTCGACCTACGGCAACATCGTCCTGCTGAACCTCGTGATCTTCGCGGTCCACTTCGTGCAGCTCGCGGTGCTGGTGATGATCTGCCTGTGCCCGAATCTCGTCATGCGGGTGGGCAACGCCTGCGTGAAGTGGCTCTCGAAGCGCGGCTGGGTGCGCAACTACACCTACTGGTACGACGTCGTGAACAACCAGGTGAAGGAGTTCAGCGAGGCCTTCAAGCGGGCGAGCAAGCACCTGCCCGGCATGGCGGCGACGCTGCTGGTGACGATGGCGCAGCTCGCCTGCCTCTACATGGTCCCCTGGTTCGTGCTGAACGCCTTCGGGCACACGGGCGACTTCGTGAGCTGCCTGGCCGCCGGCTCGATGGTGCAGATGGTCTCGAGCGCCGTGCCGCTGCCGGGCGGCACGGGCGGCGCCGAGGGCAGCTTCGCGCTGTTCTACGGGCCGATGTTCGGGGCCACGGCCACGGCCGGCTACCTCGTGTGGCGCGTGGTGACCTTCTTCGGCCCCACCGTGATCGCCGCCCCGCTGCTGGGCCTGCGCTCCAACGCGACGCGCAGCCTGCACCAGCGCTGGAACGACCTGCGTCACGGGTCGGGCAGGGCGAGCCTGCGCAGCAGGTACTCGAGGACCGGGCGCGGCCGGTAGGGCTCCCTACGCCTCCGGGACGACGGCGAGCGCCTTGGCGGCCTCGACGCGCGCGAGCGCGGCATCGCGGCCCAGCAGCTCGAGCGAGGCGCCCAGCGGGGGCGACACCTGGTTGCCGGTGGTCGCCACGCGCACCGCTCCGAAGAACTTGCGCTTGTTGGTGCCGAGCCGCTCGGGGATCGCCTCGAGCGCGGCGTCGATGGCGTCCGCGTGCCAGGAGGCGTCGTCCAGCGCGGCGAGCGCCTCCCCGGCGGCCTCGAGCGAGGCGAGCGCGCCCTCCTTGGCGAGGTTCTTGGAAACGGACTTCTCGTCGTAGGCCAGCTCGTCGCCGGCGTAGAGGAAGGCCGCCATCGGCGCGGCGTCGCCGGTGAGCTTGGTGCGCGGCTTGAGCACGGAGGCCAGCAGCTCGTACCAGGCGGCGTCGTGGGCCGGCGAGGCGGCGGAGTCGAGGCCGGCGTCCTCGAGGCCGGGCATCAGGACGGCGTCGACGAAGTCGGCGTCCGACATGGCGGCCAGGTACTCGGCGTTCATCCAGTCGAGCTTCTTGGGGTCGAAGGTGGCCGGGTTCTTGGAGACGCGCTCGAGCGAGAACTCGCGGCAGAGCACGTCGCGCGGCACGATGGTGGTGTCGCCGTCGAGCGACCAGCCCAGCAGCGCAAGGTAGTTCACGAAGGCGTCGGAGAGGTAGCCCGCGTCGCGGTACTCCTCCACGCTCGTGGCGCCGTGGCGCTTGGAGAGCTTCTTGCCGTCCGGTCCCAGGATCATCGAGATGTGGGCGAAGGTGGGGGTCGGCGCGCCGAGCGCCTCGTAGACCATCACCTGGCGCGGGGTGTTGGAGAGGTGGTCGTCGCCGCGGATCACGTGGGTGATGCCCATCGCGGCGTCGTCGACGACGGTGGCGAAGTTGTAGGTGGGGGTGCCGTCGGAGCGCACGATCACGAAGTCGTCGAGCTCCTTGGCGTCGAAGCGCACCTGCCCATGCACGGCGTCGTCCACGACGACGTCGCCGCGGCCCTCGGGAACCTTGATGCGCAGCACGTAGGGCTCGCCGGCCTCCATGCGGGCGCGGGCCTCGGCCGGGTCGAGGTCGCGGCAGCGCCTCGAGTAGCCCTGGAAGGGGTCCTTGCGCGCGCGGGCGGCCTCGCGGTCGGCCTCGAGCTGCTCGGTGGTGCAGAAGCAGGGGTAGGCCGCTCCGGCCTCGAGCAGGCGCTCGGCGGCCTCGCGGTAGAGGTCGCCGCGCTGCGTCTGGAAGTAGGGGCCGAAGTCGCCGCCGGCCTCCGGTCCCTCGTCCCAGTCGAGTTCCAGCCAGCGCATGGCGCGCAGGATCACCTGGGTGTTCTCCTCGGTGGAGCGGGTGGGGTCGGTGTCGTCGATGCGCAGGACGAAGGTCCCGCCGTTGGCGCGGGCGAAGGCCCAGTTGAAGATCGCGGTGCGTGCGCCTCCCACGTGGAGCTTGCCGGTGGGGGAGGGCGCGAAGCGCACGCGGACGTCGGTGGTGGGCATGGGGTTCCTCTCGTCGGGGCCGCGGGCCGCGTCCCGGTCGTGTGTGTCCATGGGGATTATAGGGGGCGGGGGCGTGGCGCGGACGTCCGCGTCCTCCGTCCCGCGGGGCGGGCGCATGGGTCTCTCTTCAGGTCCCTGCTCCGAATCCTGGGCATTCGTGGGCCGAATCCGTGCGTACGCACGGATTCGATACCTCATGCCATAGGTTTCGACTTACGCCGAGAGACGGGTTATGGCATTGAGTCGCTCTGAGCTTGCAGTGTTACATTCGTGTCTGAGAAGCACACGACCTGGCGTCTCCCACGATACGATTCCACTCGGGTAGACAATTTGTGAGATGCGCATGATTACTGTCGAAACAAACATCTCCGCCAGAAGGCCTTCCGGCTCCAAAGCGTTTCAAATTGCTCAGGGCCCCTTTACGCCCGGAACTCGCCTCGACATAGCCGAGTTCGACCTGGAACGGGAAACGATGCTCGACTGGCCCGTGGTCTACATCCTCGCGAACGAAGAGGAGGCCTATGTCGGCCAGACGACGAGCGTGGCGACCAGGATGGACCAGCACGGGGCAAACGCCGAGAAGCAGGACTTCGAGCAGGTAAGCGTCATATACCACGAAGAGTTCAACGTGTCCGTGATAACGGACTACGAGCATCGCCTCATCGGTCTCATGCACGCGGACGGCAGATATCGCCTGACGAACAAGAACGACGGAGTCACCGACACAAGCTACTTCTCCAAAGACGAATACGACGCGATGTTCGAGGACCTCTGGGAGGAGCTGCGTGTCCTCGAGCTCGCAGATCACTCGATTGCCGACATCGAGGAGTCTGAGGTATTCAAGTACTCCCCGTACAAGTCCCTGACGATTGACCAGAAGGTCGCGCTCGAGACGATTCTCGGGACGATAGAGGAGGGCGTTGACGGTGCCGACCCGATTGTGGTTGAGGGAATGCCAGGAACTGGCAAGACGGTGCTCGTGATATATCTGCTGAAGATGCTGAAGGACGACCCGAAATTCAGCGGAATGAACATCCGCATCGTGGAGCCTGTCACATCTTTGCGCGAGACGCTCAGGAAGACTCTGAAGAACGTGAGCGGCCTCGATCCTGCCGATGTGATTTCACCGACAGATCTGGTCAAGCCCGAGATGGGGTATTCCCCCGACAACGGGAAATGCTTCGACATTGTGCTTGTCGACGAGGCCCACAAGCTGAAGCGTCGCGTCAACCTTGGCACGCAGTTCGGCAACTACGACAGGGTGACCTCCGAGCTCGGCCTCCCCAAGGGCGCGAGCCAGATGGATTGGATCATTGCGCAGACGAAGCTGCCGGTGTTCTTCTACGACCCCCTCCAGAGCATAGGCCCGTCGTGCCTCGGGCTGACGGCAATGCGCTCCGCGCTCGGCGATGCCCTCGACAAACCCATCGAGCTCTACAGCCAGATGAGGGTGAAGGGAGGCAGGGCGTACCTCGACTACGTCCGTGCGATTCTCAATGCGGAGAATCCCGACAGGGAGGAGTTCGAGGGCTATGACCTTGTCCTGCATGAGGACTTCTCCGACTTCGTCGACAGCTTCGAGAGCAGCTATTCGGAGCATGAGCTGAGCCGCATGATCGCCGGCTACGCGTGGAAGTGGAAGTCGAATCCAAAGAAGTGCAAGGATCCGACGGTGTCGGACATCGTCATTGATGGCATAGGCCTGAGGTGGAACCGTACCTATGACAACTGGGTCGTAAGGGGAACGGGCGACCCGAGCATTGCCCACGAGGTCGGCTGCATTCACTCGACCCAGGGATACGACCTGAGCTATGCGTACGTGATCATCGGCGACGACCTTGTGTACGACCCGTCCTCCGCCTCTCTGGTCGCAAACAAGGCAAGCTATTTCGATCGCAATGGCTATGCGACCGCGAGTCAAGAGGAGCTGGACCAGTACATCAAGAATATCTACTACGTGCTGCTCACACGCGGCATCCTCGGGACGCATGTCTATGCGGCCAATCCTGAGATGCGTCGTTACTTGTCCAAGTACTTCAAATCTGCCCCCTGTTCTTGAGTGCTGGCACGGCCAATGATGGGGCAGGGTCTGCCATTGACTAGTGGGAAAAGAAACGTGAATCAACGTGACGACGTCATCCGCGTGGACGTGGAGCGGCTCCGCGCTGCCCTCGTCGAGGAGACGGGGCCTGCCGCCTTCGTGGGCTCGCCGTTCGCGATGGCGGACGTGGTGGCCCTCGAGTCGGCGAGCCCGCAGGAGCTCCTTGCCGAGGCCGAGCGCCGAGGCTACGACATGCGGAGGTTCGAGGCGCGGTAGGGGCGCGGATGCTCGCCCGACTTTGTGTCGCATGCCTGCGCTCCGGCGAGCGGCGCCGTCCCGTCCGGGGCGGCGGGTAGGATAGGGGGACGCAAGTGCCGCTCGGGGGAATGGCAACGGCCCCCGGGCGCCGTCAAGAAGGAGCACCCATGTCCCCTCGTTCCACCGCCCGGCGCACCCACCTGTTCACCTCCGAGTCCGTCACGGAGGGGCACCCCGACAAGATCGCCGACCAGGTCTCCGACGCCATCCTCGACGCCATCCTCAAGAAGGAGGCCGCCCTCGAGGCCCAGGGCTACGTGGACCACGCCGGCGTGCCGGCGAGGCTCGACCAGGTCCGCTGCGCGGTGGAGACGCTCGTGACCACCGGCTCGGTGGTCGTGGCCGGCGAGGTCCGCTGCCAGGCCTACGTGGACGTGCAGCGCATTGCGCGCGAGGTGGTCCGCGGGATCGGCTACGACCGCGCCAAGTACGGCTTCGACGGCGAGACCTGCGGCGTCATCAACATGATCCACGAGCAGAGCCCCGACATCGCCCGCGGCGTGGACGCCTCCCGCGACGTCCAGGCGGGCCTCACGAGCGACCCGCTCGACCAGGTGGGCGCCGGCGACCAGGGGATGATGTTCGGCTACGCCTGCGACGAGACCCCCACCCTCATGCCGATGCCGCACTACCTCGCGAGCCGGCTGGCGGAGCGCCTCGCCGCCGTGCGCCACGACGGCACCCTGCAGTGGCTGCGCCCGGACGGCAAGACGCAGGTCACCGTCCGCTACGAGGGCGGGCGCCCCGCGGCGGTGGACGCGGTCGTCATCTCGACCCAGCACGCCCCCGAGGTCGACTCGATGGCGTGGGTGCGCGACCGGCTCGTCGAGCACGTGGTCGCCCCGGTGATGGCCGAGGCCGGCATCCCCTGGGAGGGGGCGCGCCTGTTCGTGAACCCCACCGGCCGCTTCGTGGTGGGCGGCCCCGCCGGCGACACCGGCCTCACCGGCCGCAAGATCATCGTGGACACCTACGGCGGCATGGGCCGGCACGGCGGTGGCTGCTTCTCTGGCAAGGACTGCACGAAGGTGGACCGCTCGGCCGCCTACGCGGCGCGCTGGGTCGCCAAGAACGTCGTGGCGGCCGGTTTCGCCTCCACCTGCGAGGTTCAGCTCGCCTACGCGATCGGCGTGGCGCGCCCCGTCTCGGTGCTCGTGGACACCCAGGGCACGGCGACCGTCGACGAGGCCGCGATCGAGCGCGCGGTGGGCGAGGTGTTCGACTTGCGCCCGGCCGCGATCATCCGCGACCTGGACCTGCGCCGCCCGATCTTCCGCCGCACGGCGGCCTACGGCCACTTCGGCCGCGAGGACCAGGGCTTCGCCTGGGAGCGCCGCGACCGCGTCGACGAGCTCCGCGAGGCGGTCGGGCGCCGCTAGGCCGGCGCGCCGTGCTCGCCGCCGGCGCGCACGGCCTCCGCGAACGCCATGAGGACGCGGGCGGTGGCCCCCCACACCACGGGGTCGCCCTCGCACGCGGGCTCGTAGAAGGGCACGAGGTGGCGCGGCCAGCGCCAGGCGTAGGAGCGCCCGCCCGGCACCAGGCGCCAGGGCATGTCGGCGGGGAAGCGCGGCTCGAGCGGCACCTCGACCTCGAGCGGGCCGCGGGCGAGCAGCGAGGCGACGGGGAGCTCGAAGGTGCGCGCCACCTCGGCCGGCGAGAAGGTCCCCTCGTAGCGCGCGAGGCGCCCCACGAAGGCGTGCAGCGGGCGCGAGCCGGGGCCGGCCACGTCGCCGAGGGAGGCGACGACCTCCACGTCGCCCTCTCCCAGCAGCAGCTCCTCGCGGCACTCGCGCGCTGCCGCGGCCGCGGGCGGCTCGCCCGGCTCGACGGCGCCTCCCGGCAGGCACACCTCGCCGGGCTGGGTGGCGAGCGTCGCCGCGCGCACCTCGAGCACGACGGCGGGTCCCTCCTCGCGCCCGACGAGCGGCACGAGCACCGCGGAGCCGGCGTCGCGCCCGGCCGCGAGCAGCCCCGCCCCGCGCGCGGCGCGGGCGAGCACGTCGTCGAGGGCGGCCGCGCAGCGCCCGCCGGTCGTGGCGTCGTCCATCCTGCCTCCCTCGCGTCGCCTGCCGTCCGCCCCCGATGGTAGCCTAGGACCTCGGAGCGAGAGCCGCCGCCCGCCGGGGGCGGCCGGGCGAGGGGAGGGGACATGGCCGGCTACGTGCGCGTCGCGCTGGACATCCCCGCGCGCTCGCTCGACGGCTGCTTCGACTACCGGGCGCCGGAGGGGACGGACGCCGCCTCGCTCGTGGGGTGCACGGTGCTCGTGCGCTTCGGGGGCAGGAGGTGCGTGGGCCACGTGCTCGCCTGGGCCCCCGAGCCCGCCGAGGGGCTCGAGGCCTCCCGCGTGCGCCCGGTCGAGCAGGTGCTCACCGAGCCCGCCTTCGACGAGGTCGCGGCGGGCCTCGCCCTGTGGATGGCGCGCGAGTACGCCGCCCCCGTGGCGGACTGCGTGCGCCTGCTGCTGCCTCCCGGCCAGACGATCCGCGTGCGCCGCGCCGCCGACGACGCCCCCTGGGAGCTCGTCTGTGAGCAGGCCGGCCCCGTGGACGACCGCTGGGTCGAGCTGACGGAGGAGGGCCGAGCCTTCGAGCCCCCGGCGCGGGCGAGCCGCCAGCGCGCCCTCGTTCGCGCCCTCTCGGAGGGGCCGGTGCGCATGGCGGAGCTCTCGGCGATCGCCGGCGGCATGTCGCAGGTCGTCTCGACGCTCGAGGGGCGCGGGCTCGTGCGGGTCGCGACGCGGCGCCGCGTGCGCGGCTCGGAGGCGACGACGCTCTCCTCGGCCGCCTCGGCGCGCCCCGCCGCCCACACGGAGGGCCAGCGCGCCGCCCTCGACGCGATCGCGCGCGCCTGCGAGGCGGGCGCCGGCGACGTCGTCGTGGTGGACGGGGTCACCGGCTCGGGCAAGACGGAGGTCTACATCTCCGCGATCGAGGCGGCGCTCGCGCGCGGGCGCGGCGCGGTCGTGCTCGTGCCCGAGATCAGCCTCACCCCCCAGACGGTGGGGCGCTTCCGCTCGCGCCTCGGCGACGACGTCGCGATCCTGCACTCGCGCCTCTCGGTCGGCGAGCGCTTCGACCAGTGGGACATGGTGCGCCGCGGCGTCGCGCGCGTGGTGGTGGGAGCGCGCTCGGCGCTGTTCGCGCCCGTGCGCGACCTGGGCCTCGTCGTCGTCGACGAGGAGCACGAGGGCTCCTACAAGCAGGGCTCCAGCCCGCGCTACCACGCCCGCGAGGTGGCCGCCGAGCTCTGCCGGCGCCGGGGCGCCGCCCTCGTGCTGGGCAGCGCCACCCCCTCGCTCGAGAGCCTGGGGCGCTGCGCGGCGGGCTCGTGGCGGGGGGCGTCCTGGACGCGCGTCGAGATGCGCGAGCGCCCGGCCGGCGCGGCGCTGCCCGAGGTCGTCGTCGCGGACATGACGGCCGAGTTCGGCAACGGCAACCGCTCGATCTTCTCGGAGCGGCTGCGTCGCGGGCTCGAGGGCGTCGTCGCGCGCGGGGAGAAGGCCATCCTGCTGCTCAACCGCCGCGGCTTCGCGAACTTCCTCATGTGCCGCGAGTGCGGCTGCGTGCCCACCTGCCCGGACTGCTCGACCTCGCTCACCTTCCACGAGCGCACCCACGAGCTGCGCTGCCACACCTGCGGCAGGTCCTGGCCGATCCGCCGGTGGCGGGGCCGGGCCACGCGCTGCCCGAAGTGCGGCAGCCCCTACCTGGCCGCCTACGGGCTCGGGACCCAGCGGGTGGAGGACGAGCTGCGCGTGCTGCTGGGCGAGGGCGTCGAGGTGGTCCGCATGGACGCCGACACGACGCGCGGCAAGGGGGCCCACCAGAGCCTGCTCGAGCGCTTCGACGCGGCGAGCCCCGCCGTGCTCGTCGGCACGCAGATGATCGCGAAGGGCCTCGACTTCCCCGAGGTCACCCTCGTCGGGGTGGTGAACGCCGACACCACCCTCAAGCTGCCGGACTTCCGCGCCGCGGAGCGCACCTACGACCTGCTCGAGCAGGTGGCGGGGCGCGCCGGGCGCGGCGGGCGCCCCGGCGAGGTCGTGGTCCAGACCTACCTCGCCGACCACCCCGCCGTCCGCGCCGTAGCCGCCCACGACCGCTCGCTCTTCCTCGCGCCCGAGCTCGAGGACCGGCGCGAGGCGGGCTACCCGCCCTTCGGCAGGCTGGGCAACGCCTGCGTGTGGGGCCCCGACGAGCACGAGGTCGCCGCCCGCGCCGCCGAGCTCGCCGCGGCGCTCGGAGACGAGGCCGCCGCCCGGCCGGACGCGGGCGCGTGGGAGGTGCTGGGCCCGGCCGAGTGCGTCGTCTCGAAGGTGCGCGGCAGCCACCGCCACCACGTCCTCGTGAAGGCGCCCGCCGAGGGCGACCTGGGAGGTCTCATGCGGGCGGCCGCGGCGCGCCTGCCGCGCGGGTCGGGCACGAGTAACATGGCATTGGACGTCGACGCCTGCGACCTGATGTAGCGGCGTCGCACACGCGAGGAGAAGAGGGAGGGTCCATGGACCCCAGAGACGAGATCGTCCTCTACCCGGAGGACGTCCTGCGCCACGAGTGCGCCCCGATCGACGAGATCGACGACGGCGTGCGCGCGCTCGCCGCGCGCATGCTCGAGGTCATGTACGCCGCCGAGGGATGCGGCCTGGCCGCCCCGCAGGTGGGCGAGCCCGTGCGGCTCGTGGTCATCGACGTCGACTACACCGGCGTGCACGACCGCAACCCCTACGTGCTCGTGAACCCGGAGGTCGTCAAGGCCGACGGCGAGGAGCGGGTGATGGGGGAGGGGTGCCTCTCGTTCCCCGGCATCACCGTGCCCGTCGCGCGCCCGAGCCACGTGGTCGTGCGCGCCCGCGACCTGGAGGGCCGGCTCATGCAGTACGAGGCCTCCGGGAACCTGATGTGCGTGTGCCTCCAGCACGAGATCGACCACCTGGACGGCACCACGATGGTGGACCACCTCCCCCTCCAGGAGCGCTCCGAGGCCCTCGCCGCGCTGCGCGAGGCGGTCGAGGCGGGGGCGCGCCCGGGCGACGTCGCCGCGGGCGAGTAGGGGGTGCCCATGCGCGTCGTCTTCATGGGCACGCCGGCGTTCGCCGTGCCCTCGCTCGAGGCCCTCGCCCGGCGCCACGAGGTCGCCCTCGTCGTGACCCGTCCCGACGCCGTGCGCTCGCGCGGCAGGAAGGTCGTGCCCTCTCCCGTCGCCGAGGCCGCCGAGCGCCTGGGGCTGCCCGTCGAGCGCGCATCCCGCATCGACGCGGGGCTCGCCTCCCGCATCGACGCGCTCGCGAGCGACGTGTGCTGCGTGGCCGCCTACGGCTGCCTCGTGCCCGACGACGTCCTCGCGATGCCGCGCCTGGGCTGCGTGAACGTGCACGCCTCGCTGCTGCCGCGCTGGCGAGGCGCCGCCCCGATCCAGCGCGCGATGCTCGCGGGCGACGCGCGCGTGGGCGTCTCGATCATGCGGGTCGTCCACGACCTGGACGCCGGCCCGTGGTGCCGCCAGGCCTCCGTCGAGGTGGGGGAGGCCACCTGCGCCGAGGTCACCGCCGAGCTCGCCCGCCTGGGGGCCGAGGAGCTCCTGCGCGCCCTCGACCTCATGGAGCGCGGCGAGGCCGACTGGGCGGAGCAGGACGAGGCGCTCGTCACCTACGCCCGCAAGGTCGACAAGGCGGAGTTCCTGCTCGACCCGGCGGACCCCGCCCGCGACAACCTCCTGCGCGTCCAGGCCTCCCTCGACGCCTCCCCGGCGCGCCTCGAGCTCGCCGGGCGCGGCCTGCGCGCGATGCGGGCCCGCGCGGCGGACGCCGAGCTCGCTCCCGGCGAGGCCTGCGCGGACCGCGGCAGGGTGCTGCTCGGCTGCGCCGACGGCGCGATCGAGCTCGTCTCGGTGAAGCCGGACGGCAAGCGCGAGATGAGCGCCTCCGCCTTCGCGGCCGGCCTGCGCGACGCGGCGCCCTCCTGGGGGCGCGTGGGGTGAGCCGCCCCGCCGCCGCCCGCCTGGCCGCCGCCTCGGTGCTCGGGGAGGCGCGCCGGCGCGACGCCCGCGCCCGCGAGCTGCTGAGGTCCTCCCCGCGCATGGCCGCCCTCGACGGGCGCGACCGCGCGCTCGCGACCCGGCTCGTCCTCGGCGCCACCGCCACCTCGGGGGCGCTCGACGCCGCGATCGACGCCGCGCGCCGCCGCGGCCGCCTCGACCCGCGCGTCCGCGACTGCCTGCGCCTGGCCGCCTTCGAGCTGCTGTGGCTGGACACGCCCGCACCCGTGGCCGCGAGCCAGGGCGTCGAGCTCGTCCGTCGCGTCGCGTCCCGGGCCGCGGGGCTCGCCAACGCCGTGCTGCGCCGCGTGGCCGAGGGCAGGGGCGCGGTCGACGAGGCGCGCGCCCGCGTGGCTGCGGGCACCGCGGACGCCGACGCGTGCGCCGCGGCCTGCGGGATGCCCGCCTGGCTCGCCCGCAGGGTGCGCGACGCCCGCGGGGCGGAGGCCCTGCGCGACCTCGCCGCCTGCCAGCTCGAGCCCGCCCCCGTCTTCGTCGCCGCCGTCCCGAGCCGCGCGACGCCCGGGGAGGCGGAGGCGCTGCTGCGCCGCGCCGGGCTCGCTCCCGCGGCTCGCGAGCTGCCCGGGTCCTTCGAGCTCGGCGAGCCTGCCGGCCTCGCAGGGAGCGGGCTCGTCGCCTCCTGCGACGTGGCCGCCTGCGACCTCGCGGCCCAGGCCGTCTGCCGCGTCGCAGCGCCCGCGCCGGGGGCGTCGCTGCTGGAGGTGGGGCAGGGGCGCGCCACGAAGACCCTGCTGCTTGCCGGCGCCGCCCGCACGATGGGGGGCAAGGCGAGGGTCGTGGGCACGGACGTGGCCGCGGGCAAGGTCGCCCTCGCGGAGCGCCGCATGTGCGCCGCGGGCGTCGACGAGGTCCGCTGCCTCGCAGCCGACGGGCGCCTGCTCGCCGCCCCGGACGCCCCCGAGCCCGTGCGCCGCGCCTTCGACGCCGTCCTCGTTGACGCCCCGTGTTCCGGCACGGGGACGATGCGGCGCCACCCCGAGATCCCCTGGTCCCTCTCGCGCCGCTCGCTCGACGCGCGCCGCGCGGTCTCGCTGCCGCGCCTGCAGCTCGGGCTCCTGCGCGCCGCCGCCGCGCGCGTGGGGCGCGGGGGCTCGCTCGTCTACGCCACCTGCTCGGTGCTGCCCGAGGAGTGCGAGGACGTGGTCGCCGCGCTGCTCGCCTCGTCCGAGGGCTCCAGCCTGGAGCCGGCGCCCGTCGCCGAGGCCCCCGGCGTCGCCAGCCTGCCCGCCGCCGCGCGCTCCTGGGTCGCGGCCCGCACGACGGACGACGGCTCGTCCCTGCTCACCTTTCCCTCCGACGGGGGAGAGGACGGGCACTTCTGCTGCCGCCTCGTGCGCGTCCGCTAGTCGCGGGCCCCTGCGGCGGGGCCTCGCCGGGGCGGCAGCCCCTCGTGCGGTTGATCTTCCGACCCCTTGGCAGGAAACGTCGTCAAGTGCGTTGGTTTCCCGAGTCCCTTGGCAGGAAACGTCGTCAAGTGCGTTGGTTTCCCGAGTCCCTTGGCAGGAA
>CAOJNB010000010.1 GCA_948439405.1 uncultured Coriobacteriaceae bacterium
CTTCGGCGCCTTCGTCGAGCTGCTGCCCGGCAAGGACGGCCTGCTCCACATCTCGCGCGTCGCGCAGGGCCGCGTCGACCGCGTCGAGGACGTCCTGAACGTCGGCGACGAGGTCCGCGTCAAGGTCATCGAGGTCGACGAGAAGGGCAAGATCAGCCTCGACCGCCTCGACAAGCCCGAGGCCCCGGGCGGCAAGGGCTCCCGCCAGGGCGACCGCGCCCGCCACGAGGGCGGCAGGCGCCGTCCGGGCGACAAGGGGGCCGGCAGCGGCGGCGGCAGGCGCCGTCCCCGTCGCCACCACGAGGGCTAGCCCCGCGGCCCTCCCCGAAGCGCGCACGACCAGGCGCCCCCGGCCAACCCGGGGGCGCTCCCATAGATGCGGGGCGTACCGTGCTCTACAATGGGGGACGGCGCTGCAGAGAGAAGCTGAGACGAACAACCGCACGCCCCACGCACCGAAAGGAACCACCACCACATGGCTAGAAGGCAACCTCCCCTGCGCATCATCCCGCTGGGCGGTCTCGACGGCATCGGCAAGAACATGACGGCGCTCGAGCTGGGCGACGACATGATCGTCATCGACGCCGGCATCATGTTCCCCGACGACCAGCAGCCCGGCATCGACCTCATCCTGCCCGACTACACCTACGTGCTCGAGCACGAGGACCGCCTGCGCGGCATCATCATCACCCACGGCCACGAGGACCACACGGGCGCCATTCCGTACCTGCTGACGGACCTCGACCGCACCCCGCCCATCTACGGCTCGCGCCTCACCCTCGGCTTCGTCGAGGGCAAGCTCGAGGAGCACCGCATCAACCGGCCGCGCCTCAACGAGGTCAAGGACGGCTCCCACATCCAGCTCGGCTGCTTCAACGTGGACTTCTTCGCCACGACGCACTCGATCCCGGGCGCGCTGGGGCTGTTCGTGCGCACGCCCCAGGGCTCGATCCTGCACACGGGCGACTTCAAGCTCGACCAGACCCCGATCGACGGACAGACCCCCAACTACCAGGCGATCTGCCGCTTCGCGAGCAAGGGCGTCGACCTGCTGATGAGCGACTCCACCAACGCGACGCGCCCCGGCTTCACCCCGTCGGAGGCCGCCGTCGGCGCCGCCCTGCGCCACATCATCAAGAACGCCCCCGGCCGCGTCTTCGTCGCGAGCTTCTCGAGCCACATCCACAGGCTCCAGCAGGTCTGCGACGCGAGCGTCGCGGTGGGCCGCAAGGTCGTCGTCACGGGCCGCTCCATGGTGACGAACACCAAGATCGCCCGCGAGCTGGGCTACCTCCACGTCGCCGACGACGACGTCGTCGACGCCTACGAGATCGACGAGCTGCCCGACGAGAAGGTCGTCGTGCTGTGCACCGGCAGCCAGGGCGAGCCGCTCTCCGCGCTCGCGCGCATGGCGACCGGCGACCACAAGTCGCTCTCCATCACGGCGGACGACACGGTGATCATCTCGGCGACGCCGGTCCCGGGCAACGAGAAGAGCGTCCAGGGCATCATCAACGCGCTCTCGAAGATCGGCTGCGCCATCTACGACAAGTCCTCGACGCTCGTGCACGTCTCGGGCCACGGCTCGCAGGAGGAGCTCCGCCTCATGCTCGCCATGACGAGGCCCCGCAACTTCATGCCGGTCCACGGCGAGGCGGTCCACCTGCGCGCCCACGCCGGCCTCGCGCGCGAGATGGGGCTCGCGCCCGAGAACGTCTTCGTCGTCGACAACGGCGAGACGCTCGAGATGCGCGGCGGGCAGGTCCGCGTCGGCCAGCCGGTCGAGTCCGGCATCATCTTCGTGGACGGCTCCCAGGTCGGCGAGGCGCAGCCCTCCGTCATGCGCGAGCGCACGCGCCTCGCCAAGGACGGCGTCGTCAGCTGCGTCGTCGTCCTCGACAAGCGCTCCTCGCGCGTCGAGAGCGTCCAGGTCTCCGGGCGCGGCGTCTCCTTCGCCGACGACTGCGACCTCGTGTCCGAGGCCCGCGACGTCGTGCGCAACTCCGTGAACGGGGCGTTGGGCAGCGCGAAGGCCGGTCCCGAGACGGTGCGCAAGGCCGTCCGCAACTCGCTCTCCAACTTCCTCTGGAGCCAGACCCACACGCGTCCGGTCGTCATCCCGACCGTCCTGGGGGCCTAGGGGCCATGGCGGCACGCAGGACGAGGTCCGGCGCGCGCGGCGCCGGCAGGCAGCGCGCCTCGCAGCCCATCGTCGACCAGGGGGCGCGCAACGACATCGTCGGCGTCGTCGTGGTCGTGGTGGCCGTCGCGATGCTGCTCATGCTGTTCTCCGGGACCGACGCCATCGTCACCTCGGGGGTGCGCTCCGCGCTCGCCGAGGGCTTCGGCGTGGGCGCCGTGCTCGTGCCCTGCGCGCTGCTGCTGTTCGGCGCCACGTTCTTCGTGCGCACGGACGTGCCGGTCTCGGCGCGTGCCGCGATCGGGCTCACGATGATCGTCCTCGCCGTGCTCGCCATCGTCTCGCTCATGTGGCCCGGCGCCGAGATCGCCCCGCAGTCCGTCCTGCGCGAGCCCGCCCTCTCGCAGGCGGGCGGCTACGTGGGCGGCGGCATCGCCTGGCTGCTGCTCGAGCTCGTCGGCAAGACGGTGGGAGTCGTCGTGCTCGGCGGCGTGGTCGCCGCCGGCGTCATCGTGTGCGGGTTCTCCGTGTCCGACCTCGTCGCGCGCGTCCGCGAGCGCGCGCACGCCGTGCGCGAGGGGGCCTCGGCCGCCCGCGAGGCCCGCGCCGCCGAGGAGGCCGAGGCCGCGGAGGCGCTCGCTCCCGGGCGGGCCACGGCCCGGCTCGCGCGCGGGCGCGCCGCCTCCGAGGAGGCGCCCACGACCTTCATCGGCGCGCGCCGCACCTCCGTGCTGCGGCGCGCGCGCCCAGAGGGGCAGGCGGGCGGCGGGACCGCCGCCCAGGCCGAGCCCGTCGCGGGGCCCCCGTTCGAGCCCGACCCGGAGCCCGGGCCCGCGTCCGAGCCGCAGGCCCCCTACGTCGAGCCGATCGAGGAGCCGCGCGCCACCTTCCAGGAGCCCGTCGCCCCCGTCGCCGGCACGGTCCCCGAGTTCCTCAGCGGCCGCGCGGCGGCGCCCGCCCCCGAGGAGGCGCCCCGCCCGTCCCGCAGGAAGGCCCCGTCGGGCCGCGCGGGGGCGAAGGCGGCGTCGGCCCCCGTCCCGGGCGCCGACGCACGCGCCTCCGAGGACCTGCCCCCGCTCTCGCTGCTCGCGACGAGCCCGGACGCGGAGCGCAGCGCCGCGTCTGGCTCCGAGCTCGCCGACACCGCCTCCCGCCTGCAGGCCACCCTCGAGGAGTTCGGGCTCACGAGCCGCGTGCAGGGCTGGGTGAGCGGCCCCTCCGTCACCACCTTCAAGGTGTCGATGGGGGAGGGCGAGCGCGTCAGCAAGATCACGAACCTCCAGGACGACATCGCGCTCTCGCTCGCCGCGAAGTCCGTGCGCATCTTCTCGCCGATCCCCGGGACCTCCCTCGTCGGCATCGAGATCCCCAACCGCGAGACCAAGCCCGTGCTGCTAGGTGACGTGCTGCCCCACGTCCAGGGAGGGCCGCTGAGTGTCGCCTTCGGGCGCGACTCGGAGGGGTCGCCGGTCGTCGTCGACCTCGCCAGCCTCCCGCACCTCCTCGTGGCCGGCACCACCGGCTCGGGCAAGTCCGTCTTCCTCAACGCCATCATCATGTCGATCCTCATGCGCGCCACCCCCGAGCAGGTGCGCCTGATCATGGTCGACCCCAAGCACGTCGAGTTCACCTTCTACGAGGGGCTGCCGCACCTCTACGCGCCCGTCGTGACGGACTCCCGCAAGGCGGCGAGCGCCCTGCAGTGGAGCGTCCTCGAGATGGAGCGCCGCCTCAAGGTGTTCGAGCGGCATCGCGTCCGCGACATCGCCTCCTACAACGAGCAGGCCGACGCCGGCGTGCTCGACGACGGCGAGGACGCCCCGGCGCACATGCCCTACTTCGTGATCGTGATCGACGAGCTGAGCGACCTCATGATGGTCGCCGGCAAGGACGTCGAGGCCTCGATTGTGCGCATCGCCCAGCTCGGCCGCGCCGCGGGCATCCACCTCGTCGTCGCGACCCAGCGCCCCTCGGCCGACGTCGTGACCGGCCTCATCAAGGCCAACATCGACAACCGCGTCGCGCTCGCCGTCGACAACGGGATGAACTCGCGCATCATCCTCGACCAGAACGGCGCCGAGCGCCTGCTGGGCAAGGGCGACATGCTCTACAAGCTGCGCGGCGCGAAGCCCAGGCGCGCGCAGAGCTGCTTCCAGAGCGACGCCGAGGTCGCCTCGGTCGTGTCCTTCCTGAAGGAGCGCGTCGAGGCCGACTACCACGACGAGATCCTCAGCGCCGCCTCGTCGCCCGCGGGACCCGGCGCCTCGTCCGGACCGGGCGCCTCCGGCGACGAGGACCCCCTCGTCTGGGAGGCCGCGCAGCTGGTCGTGGAATCTCAGCTGGGTTCGACGTCCGCCCTCCAGCGCCATCTCAAGGTCGGCTACGCTAGGGCCGGCCGGATCATGGACATGCTCGAGCAGAAGGGGATCGTGGGGCCGCCCGACGGGTCGAAGCCGCGCGAGGTGCTCCTCGACGAGCAGCGTCTGGAGGAGCTGAGGGCCCAGGAGTCGGCGTACGAGGAGGTGTAGGGCCGTGCCACGTCCGCTTTTCAGTGAGATGCTCGTCAGCAGGCGCCGGCAGCTCGGGCTCACCATCTCCCAGGCCGCCAAGGTCCTCAAGCTCAAGGAGCAGGTCCTCGTCGCCTTCGAGGAGGGCGACTTCGCCAACATCCCCAAGTCCGGCTACGCCCAGGGCATGCTCTCGAGCTACGCCCGCTACCTCGGGCTCAACCCGCGCCAGGTCGTCGACCAGTTCTCAGAGGACCTCTACGAGGCCCTCTACGGCGAGGACGCCGCCGCGGGCCGCAGGCCCTCGCGCGCCGCGCGCAGCCGCCGCCAGGACGCGCCGGGCGGCGCCCTCGGCTCCCCGGCGGACGCGCGCAGCTACCGCTCCTTCGACACCACCTCGCCCGTCCACGGGCGCTCCGAGAACTGGTACCACGAGCGGCGCCTCCCGCTCGTGAACCCCCGCACGATCGAGGGCGAGCGCGCCCGCTACCAGGCCGCGCCTCCCGCGGGCGACGTCGGCTGGGGCGACCCGGACGCGACGATGCGCGTGTCGCGCCCGCTGCGCGGCCATCGCTACACCGAGCGCGTCCCCGGCTCGGAGCCCGACGGCGCGTCCCGCGCGCCGCGTCCCGGGCAGCGTCGGGGCCGCGCTCCCTACGCCGCCGGCGACGGCCGCGACGGGAGCCGCAGGCCGTATCGCTCCGGCGACGTCTACACCCGCGACGTGCCCTCTGGCTATCGCGACGACCGACGCCTCGAGGACGAGCCGACGAGCTACGAGATCGCCTCCACGGCCTCCGGCCGGCGCTCCTCGCGCAACATCGCGTCGACCGAGCGGCCCAGCAACGTCCGCCGCGGCTCCCGCGACGCCGCGCGACGCGAGCTGCAGAGCCGCGACCGCAGGCGCCAGCCGGCCCGCGAGGGCCTCCTCGGCGTCGTCGACGCCCTGCTCTCCGACCCGCGCCGCGTCGCCCTCGTCGTGATGGCGCTGCTCGGCCTCGTGCTCTTCGGCATCATCGTCTTCTCCGTGCGCTCCTGCGCGTCCTCCGGGAACCGCCCGGAGACCGTGCCCGTCACGAAGGTCGCGGACGAGCGCGACGACGAGCCCGAGACCGAGGACGCGGCGGCCGACGCCGAGGACGAGAAGGCGGACGCCGAGGCCGCGGACGACGCGGACAGCGAGGGCGACGCCTCCGGCGAGGCGGTCGTGGACGCCGCCCCCGAGCAGGTTACCGTCGTCGTTTCGGTCGAGGAGGGCGGCGTCAGCTGGCTCGAGATCACCTGCGACGGCCAGAGCGTCGTCGCCGACACCGTCACCGGGCCCTGGGAGCAGACCTTCGACGTCAAGGAGTCGATCTCGATCCAGGCCGGCGACACCACCGCGGTCTCGGTCACGGAGAACGGGGAGCGCGTCCAGTTCGGCACGCGCAGCTCCGGCATCGGCACCATCTCGATCCAGGGCCCCGAGCAGGCCTCGGCCGACGAGGCCGACGCCCAGGGCGCCCAGGGCGCACAGTAGGGGGGAGCGGCATGGCGAAGGACTCCAGCTTCGACGTGGTCTCGGAGGCCGACGCGCAGGAGGTGGACAACGCCTGCCAGCAGGCGGCGCGCGAGCTGCGACAGCGCTACGACCTCAAGGACTCCGGGGCGACCCTCGAGTTCTCGAGGGGCGAGGGCTCCTTCGTCGTCCAGGCGCCCTCCGAGTTCGTGTGCGCCCAGGTCATCGACGTGCTCAACTCCAAGCTCGCGCGCCGCGGCGTGGACCTGCGCTCCGTCTCCTGGGACGACGCCCGCCCCGCCGCCGGCTCGAGCGTGCGACGGGAGGGCAGGCTCGTCCAGGGCATCGAGACCGCCCTCGCGAAGCGGATCGCGGGCGACGTGCGCGGCCTCGGGCTCAAGTGCAAGGTGAGCGTCGAGGGCGACCGCCTGCGCGTGTCGAGCCCCTCGAAGGACGCGCTCCAAAAGGTCATCGGCTTTCTGAGGGACTCCGACTATGGTCTACCGCTCCAGTACGTCAACTACCGCTAGCGACGACGCCCCCCGCGTGGCGCTGCTCACGCTCGGCTGCGCGAAGAACGAGGTCGACACCGACCGCATGCGCGCCCTGCTCCTGGGCGCGGGCATGGCGGAGGCCGACGACGTCGCCTCCGCCGACGCGGTCGTGATCAACACGTGCTCGTTCCTCGCCTCGGCCGTCCGCGAGGGCGTCGAGGCGACGCTCGACGTCGCCGACGAGCTCGGGCGCGCCGGCAGCTCCGCCCCCATCGTGATGTGCGGCTGCATCCCGTCGCGCTACGGCGACGACGTCGCCGCCGAGCTGCCCGAGGTCGCCCGCTTCGTCCGCCACGACGAGGAGGACGGGATCGTCGCCGTGGTGCGCGACGTCCTCGGCCTGCCGTCCGCGCCGTCCTGCGCGCGCGGGGCGCTGCGGACCGTGGAGGGCGCGAGCGCCTTCGTCAAGGTCTCCGAGGGCTGCGACCGCTTCTGCTCGTTCTGCGCCATCCCCTACATCCGCGGGCGCTACCACTCGCGCCCGACCGACGAGGTGCTCGCCGAGTGCCGGTCGCTGCTCGAGGGCGGCGTCCGCGAGCTCGTGCTGATCGGCCAGGACACCGGGGTGTGGGGCCGCGACCTCGCCGAGCCGCGCTCGCTCGCCTGGCTGCTCCGGCGCGTGGCCGAGGTCGCCCGCCCCTTCGGGGCCTGGGTGCGCGTCCTCTACCTGCAGCCCGAGGGCATGACCGACGAGCTGGTCGCGACGATCCGCGACGTCGACGAGGTCCTGCCCTACATCGACATCCCCGTCCAGCACTGCTCGGCCGACGTCCTGCACGCGATGGGGCGCAAGGGCTCGGCGGACGAACTGCACGAGCTGTTCGCGCGCCTGAGGCGCGAGATCCCCGGCATCGTCCTGCGCTCCACCGCGATGGCGGGCTTCCCCGGCGAGACCGAGGAGCAGGCCGACGAGCTCGTCGCCTTCCTCGAGCGCGAGGCCTTCGACTACTGCTCCGTGTTCGCCTACTCGCCGGAGGACGGCACGCGGGCCGCGGCCATGCCGGGCCAGGTCGACGAGGCCACGAAGCTCGAGCGCACGCAGCGCCTCGCGGACGTGAGCGAGCGCATGGGGTTCGCCGCCACGGCGCGCCACGTCGGCGAGGCGTGCGACGTCGTCATCGACGGCGTCGAGGAGGGCGCGGACGGACCGGAGCTCATCGGTCATACTTGGTTCCAGGCGCCCGACTCGGACGGCGCCGTCCACGTCGAGGCGGGGGAGGCCTGCGTCGGCGACGTCGTCCGGTGCCGTATCACGGACGCCTTCTGCTACGAGCTCGTCGGGGAGATCGTCCCCGACGCACATGACGGGAGTGATGCGCGGTGAGCACTGACCCCTCTCAGGCCCGGGAGTCCGTCTGGACGCCCGCCAACGTCGTGACGACCATCAGGGCCGTCCTCATCCCCCTGTGGATGGTGCTGGCGGGCCTCGCCGTCCCCTCGGCGGGAGGAGAGTCCCTCTCCGCCTCGAGCCTCGCCGTCGCCGTGTTCTACATCCTGCTCTCCGCGACCGACAAGCTCGACGGCTACCTCGCGCGCAGCCGCAATGAGGTGACGGTGTTCGGCAAGTTCCTCGACCCGATCGCCGACAAGCTCGTCGTCGTCACCGCGCTGCTCTACCTGATCGAGCAGGGGCTCGTGCCCGTCTGGATGGTGTTCGTCATCGTCGCGCGCGAGTTCGTGATCTCCGGCGTGCGCATGGTCGTCGCCACCGAGGGCGTCGTCATCGCCGCCTCCAACCTCGGCAAGTACAAGACGGCGTCCACGATGACGTCGATCTCGGGCTACCTCGTGTGGCTCGCCCTTCCCGCCGGGCCGATCGCCGAGGCCGTGTGGTGGGTCTCGCTCGTCCTCATGTGGGTCGCCGTGGCCCTCACGGCCTGGTCCGGCGTGGACTACGTCGTGAAGTCCAAGGACTACCTGCTCAAGGGCTAGCCGTGCCGGCCCTCGACGACCGGGTCGCCGCGCTCGGCGTCCCCCCGGCGGACGACGCCTCCCTGCATGCGGCCGCCCGCGACCTCGTGGCCGCGGCGACCGAGGCGGGCGTCACCCTCGGCACGGCCGAGTCGCTCACCGGCGGGCTCGTCGCCGCGACGATGACCGGCGTGCCGGGCTCCTCCGTCCCCGTGCTCGGCGGCGTCGTGAGCTACTCGCCGCTCGTCAAGCGCGACGTGCTCGGGGTGAGCCGGGGCACGCTCGCGGGCCCCGGCGTCGTGAGCGAGGAGTGCGCGCGCGAGATGGCGGCGGGAGCGCGCCGCGTCCTGGGCTGCGACGTCTCCGTCGCCGTGACCGGCATCGCAGGGCCCGGCGGCGCGGAGCCCGGGAAGCCCGTCGGCACCGTCTGGACGGCCGTGGCGACGCCGGCCTCCTGCGCGGCCCGCCTGCTGCACCTCGCGGGCGACCGCGACCAGGTGCGCCGCTCGACCTGCGCCTTCGCGCTCGCCCTGCTGCGTGCGGGCGTCATGGAGGCCTGACGGCGCACCCGTTCTCCGGGACGCCGTCGCCGCAGGTGGGGCGCCCGCGCGTCGGACGTTCGCCCGCCCGCGGTCCGGGCCGCGTCGCGCGCGCCCGCTAGACTGGTCGACGACGTGTTGACGCCGAACGCTTGTTCGCATACGCTAGCCACGAAGGCACGAGATGGGGAGAGAGATGGCCAAGGCAACGAAGAGCACCCGCACCGTCCGCCCGCGCACGACGGGGGAGGAGCGCGACAAGGTCCTCGAGAGCACCACGGCGGAGATCCAGAAGCGGTTCGGCCAGGGCGCGGTCATGCGCTTCGGCGACGGGGGAGCCGCCGCCGAGGTCGAGGCCATCCCCACCGGCTCGGTCGCCCTCGATGCGGCACTCGGCATCGGCGGCGTCCCGCGCGGCCGCATCATCGAGATCTACGGGCCCGAGTCCTCGGGCAAGACGACCCTCTCGCTCGAGATCCTCGCCGAGGCCCAGGCGCTCGGCGGCGTCGTGGCCTTCATCGACGCCGAGCACGCCCTCGACCCGAGCTACGCCGCCCGCATCGGCGTCGACATCGACGAGGTGCTCATCTCCCAGCCCGACGCCGGCGAGGACGCCCTCGAGATCTGCGACATGCTCGTCCGCTCGGGCGCGATCGACTGCATCGTCGTGGACTCCGTCGCGGCCCTCGTCCCGCGCGCCGAGATCGAGGGCGAGATCGGCGACACCACCGTCGGCCTGCAGGCGCGCCTGATGAGCCAGGCGCTCAGGAAGCTCGCCGGCTCGCTCTCCAAGTCGAACACCACCTGCATCTTCATCAACCAGCTCCGCGAGAAGATCGGCGTCATGTTCGGCAACCCGGAGACCACGACCGGCGGCCGCGCGCTCAAGTTCTTCTCCTCGGTCCGCATGGACATCCGCAAGATCGACAACATCCGCGACGGCAACGAGATCGTCGGCAGCCGCGTGCGCGTCAAGGTCGTCAAGAACAAGGTCGCGCCCCCGTTCCGCCAAGCAGAGTTCGACATCATGTACGGCGAGGGCATCTCGCGCGAGGGCTCGACGCTCGACATGGCCGTCGACTACGGGATCGTCGCGAAGTCGGGCTCCTGGTACGCCTACGGCGAGGACCGCCTGGGCCAGGGCCGCGAGGCCGCGAAGAGCTTCCTGCGCTCCAACCCCGACGTCTTCGCCGACATCGACCGCCAGGTGCGCGTCGCCTGCGGGCTCGCGAGCGATGAGGACGACGAGCCGCTCGTGCTCTCCGGCGCCCCGGACGAGCCGGACGCGACCGCCTAGCCCATGGTCTCCTGGAAGGCCGTCCTGCCCGCGCGCGGCGCGGCGCTCGGGTCGCGCCCGCGTCCCGCGCTCCTCGAGGTAGAGGGCGAGGGAGGGGCCCGGACGCTCGAGGTCCCCGTCGCCGTCGCGCGCGCCCTCGGCTCGGGTCCCCGCGAGGCGCCCTCTCGGGAGGCCTTCGAGGAGCTGCTCGCCCGCACGTGCTACGAGGCCGCACGCGCGCGCATCGACAAGCTCTGCTCCGTGCGCGACCGCTCCGTGCGCGAGCTGGACGAGCGCCTGGGGCGCGAGGGCTTCGACGAGTCGACGCGCGCCTCCGCCCTCGGCCGCTCCGTCGAGGTGGGGATCGTCGACGACGTCCGCTTCGCGGAGTCCTTCGCCCGCGGCAGGGCCGCCCTGGGGTGGGGGAGGCGCCGCATCGAGGACGAGCTCCGGCGCCGCGGCGTCGACGCGGACCTCATCGAGGGCTGGCCCGACGAGTTCCTCGGCGGAGGGGAGTTCGAGCGCGCCCTCGAGGCCGCGCGCCGCAGGCCGCCCGCCAAGCGCGCGAACGCGGCGTCCACGCTCCGCTTCCTCGCGGGCCGCGGCTTCCCGCGCCCCGTCGCCTCCGCCGTCGCGCGCAGGCTCGCCGAGGAGGAGCGCGGCTGCTGAGCGGCGGCCCGTTTGACAGGGCGGCCGGTCAACCATAGGATTGAATGGATTTGAGTTCACGCTCGTCAGCCGCCGCGCGCAGCCGACGTTTTCCTTGTCCTATCAGCTGCTCTCCCCACAGACGATGGGCCGCCTCGGCCGTCGAGGGTCGCTCAAATTATGGCTCCGCGAGGCGGGGCCGCCCTGACTCGTACAGCATCTCTTCGAGGAGAGTGACCATGCAGCCTATCATCATCGGCGTCGCGTGCCTCGTCGCGGGCGCGCTCGTCGCCTTCCTTGTCCTGCGGAGCATGGGCTCCGCGCGCATCCAGGAGGCCGACCGCGCCGTCGAGCGCGCCCAGGAGCGCGCCGAGCAGATCGTCAGCGACGCTGACCGCAAGGCCGAGAGCGCCCGCAAGGAGGCGATCCTCGAGGCCAAGGAGGAGATCCTCCAGCTGCGCCAGGCCTCCGAGCAGGAGGACAAGCAGCGCAAGCGCGAGTTGCGCGACCTCGAGAACCGCGTCATGCAGCGCGAGGAGTCCCTCGACCGCCGCAACGAGACCCTCGACAAGCGCGAGCACCAGCTCTCCAGCCAGCAGGGCCAGCTCGACCGCCGCGCCCGCGACCTCGACGAGCTCATGGAGCGCCAGACCTCCGAGCTCGAGCGCATCTCGGCCCTCTCCACCGAGGAGGCCCGCGAGGAGCTGCTCGAGCGCGTGCGCCGCGACTCCGTGCGCGAGGAGGCCCAGATCCTGCGCGACTCCGAGGCACGCGTCCGCGCGGAGTCCGACAAGCTCGCTCGCGAGGTCATCTCCTGCGCCATCCAGCGCTGCGCGGCCGACGAGGCCAACGAGATCACGGTGACCTCGGTCCACATCCCCTCCGACGACCTCAAGGGCCGCATCATCGGCCGCGAGGGCCGCAACATCCGCACCTTCGAGCAGGTCTCCGGCGTGAGCCTCGTGATCGACGACACGCCCGAGACGGTCGTGCTCTCGAGCTTCGACCCGGTCCGCCGCGAGACGGCCCGCGTCGCCCTCGAGAACCTCATCGTGGACGGGCGCATCCACCCCGCCCGCATCGAGGAGATGTACAAGAAGGCCGAGACGCTCGTGAGGCAGCGCGTCCGCGAGGCGGGCGAGCAGGCCGCCTACGACATGGGCATCCACGACCTCGACCCCGACGTCGTCGACATCCTCGGCGCGCTCAAGTACCGCGCCTCCTACGGCCAGAACGTGCTGCAGCACTCCAAGGAGGTCGCGCAGCTGTGCGGCCTCATGGCGACCGAGCTCGGCGCCGACCGCGTCTCCGCGGTGCGCGCCGGCCTGCTCCACGACATCGGCAAGGCCATCGACCACAACGTCGAGGGCCCGCACGCCGTCATCGGCGCCGACTTCGCTCGCCGCCACGGCGAGCGCCCCGAGATCGTTCACGCCATCGAGGCCCACCACGCCGACGTCGAGCCCGACACCGTCCTCGACGTCCTCGTCCAGGCAGCCGACGCCATCTCCGCCGCCCGCCCCGGCTCGAGGCGCGAGTCCGCCGAGGCCTACGTGAAGCGCCTCGAGAAGCTCGAGGCCATCTCCAACGCGCACGAGGGCGTCGAGCGCACCTACGCGATGCAGGCGGGCCGCGAGCTCCACGTCATGGTGAAGCCCGAGCAGATCTCCGACGCCGAGGCGACCGTCCTCGCCCACGACATCGCCACCCAGATCGAGGACGAGATGGAGTACCCCGGTCAGGTGCGCGTCGTGGTCATCCGCGAGTCCCGCGCCGTCGACGTCGCGAAGTAGCCCATGGCCGAGGAGGACTCGAGCCTGCTCGACTTCGTCGCCCGCGTCTCGGGCGAGGGGGCTCCCCGCATCGAGGAGTCGCTCGGCTCGGGCTTCGTGCGCCTGCGCGTCGCCGAGGCCGAGCGGCGCCAGGCCAAGCACGACATCCGCTGCGTCGAGGACGCCGTCGTCGAGATGCTGCGCAACTCCCGCGACGCCGGCGCGCGCCGCATCTTCGTCGCGAGCTCGCGCAGCGAGGACCTGCGCAGCCTCGTCGTGCTCGACGACGGCTCCGGCGTGCCCGAGGAGCTCTCCGAGCGCATCTTCGAGGCCCGCGTCACCTCGAAGCTCGACACCCTGCGCACGGACCGCTGGGGCGTCCACGGGCGCGGCATGGCGCTGTACTCGATCCGCGAGAACGCCGTCTCGGCCCGCGTCGAGGCCTCCGGGCCGGGCAAGGGGTGCTCGCTGAGCGCCGTCTTCGACACCTCCCGCGTTCCCGAGCGCGCCGACCAGTCGAGCTGGCCGGCCCTGGGCGTCGACGACGAGGGGGAGCGCCGCCTCGTGCGCGGCCCCCACAACATCATCCGCGCGTGCTGCGAGTTCGGCCTCGAGGAGCGCGGCGAGGTGGAGGTCTACCTCGGCTCGCCCGCCGAGGTCGTCGCGACCGTCCGCGCCCGCGTGCGCCCGAGCGTCCCGCAGTCCCGTCTCGTCTTCGTCTCCGACCTCTCCGAGCTCCCCCTGCTCGACCGCCTCCTCGCCGCCGGTGACGCGGCCGAGCTCGTCGAGGCGGCCGCCGGCCTCGGCCTCGAGATCTCGGAGCGCACCGCGCACCGCGTCCTCGCCGGCAGGGTCGAGCCGCGCCGCAGCGTCGTCCAGGTCGTCACCCGCGCGGGCGACGGCGGCGCCAGGCCCGTCGATCTCGCCCGCGACCGGCGCGGCCTGCGCCTCTCCGAGGAGGACTGCGAGCGCTTCTCCCGCATCATGGAGCGCGACTTCTCCTACCTCGCTGAGCGCTACTACCTCAGGCTCGCCTCGGACCCCAAGGTGCGCGCCTCCTCGGGCCGCATCACGGTCACCTTCGAGGTCGACAAGGGGGAATGACGCCCCGACCTTGGCAATCGCGCCTCGGAGACGGTACAATTCCGCCGAACGGCGTCACGCCTGCCACCAACGCAACTCAATCGTCGCCAGGAGAGAGCCCATGGACTTCCTCAAGGTCTCCAGCAAGTCGTCTCCCGCCTCCGTCGCGGGCGCCATCGCCGGCATGGTCAAGGACGGCGTGCCCGTCAACATGCAGTGCGTCGGCGCCGGAGCGGTGAACCAGGCCGTCAAGGCCATGGCGATCGCCCGAGGCTTCCTGATCCCCACGGGCGTGGACATCTCCTGCGCCCCGACCTTCTCCGACATCGAGATCAACGGCGAGAGCCGCACGGCCATACGCTTCGCCGTCTACGTGCACCGCCTCTCCGCCCAGAGCTCGGCCGTCGCCTCCGGCGACCAGGTCGACGTCGTCGCCTAGGCGCCCGTGGCCTCCCCGTCGCGCGGCGGCCTCGCCGGCCGCACCTACCTGGTGCGCACCTTCGGCTGCCAGATGAACCTCCACGAGTCCGAGCGCGTCTCCGGCCTGCTCGACTCCCTCGGCTGCGTCTGCGTGGCCGAGCCCGAGGACGCCGACATCGTCGTGTTCATGACGTGCTGCGTGCGCGAGAAGGCCGACGACCGCCTCTACGGGCAGGTCTCGGCGATGGTGAGCATGCCGGAGCCCCCGTCCGGGCGCCGCGTCGTCTGCGTCGGAGGCTGCCTCGCCCAGCGCGACGGCGCGACGATCCGCGAGCACGCGCCCGCCGTCGACGTCGTCTTCGGGACGCAGGCGCTCGACCGCCTCCCGGCCATGGTCGAGCGCGCGGCCGCCTCGCCGTCGCGCGAGCTCGTCGTCGACTGCGAGGAGCCCTACGACTCCTTCTCGACCGACCTCCCGCAGACGCGCGCCCAGGCCTTCCACGCCTGGGTCCCCATCATGTACGGCTGCGACAACTTCTGCAGCTACTGCATCGTCCCCTACGTGCGCGGGCGCGAGCGCTCCCGCACGATGGAGGACGTCTGCGACGAGGTCTCCCGCCTCGTGGCGGACGGCGTGCGCGAGGTGTGCCTGCTCGGCCAGAACGTGAACTCCTACGGGCGCACCGTCTACGGCGAGCCGCGCTTCGCCGAGCTGCTGCGCCGGGTGGGGGAGTGCGGCGTCGAGCGCATTCGCTTCACCTCCTCGAACCCCAAGGACCTCACCGAGGACGTCATCCGCGCGATGGCGGAGGTCCCCGCCGTGATGCCCCACCTCCACCTCGCCGTCCAGAGCGGCTCGGACCGCGTCCTCAAGGCCATGAACCGCAGGTACACGAGGGACGGCTACCTCAGGCTCGTCGAGAGGCTGAGGGACGGCGTCGAGGGGCTCGCCCTCTCCACCGACCTCATCGTCGGCTTCCCGGGCGAGACGGAGGAGGACTTCCTCGACACGATGTCGCTCGTCCGCGAGGCGGGCTTCTCCTCGGCCTACACCTTCATCTACTCCCGCCGCGAGCGCACCGCCGCGGCGCGCATCCCCGACGACACGCCGCGCGAGGTGATCCAGGGGCGCTTCGACCGCCTGGCCGAGCTCGTCGCCGAGCAGGCCCACGAGCACAACGCCCGCTACCGCGGAAGCGTCGTCGAGGCCCTCGTCGAGCAGCCCTCCAAGCGCGACCCGCGCGTCATGGTCGGCCACAGCCCGTGGAACCAGACGGTCCACTTCGCGCTCCCCGAGGGGCGCTCCGCGGGGGACTACGTCGGCCGCATGGTCGACGTCCGCGTCGACGAGGCCAGGACCTGGTACCTGTTCGGCGAGCCGGTCGGGGAGCCCCGTTGACGCAGCGCGTCGTCTGCATCGTCGGTCCCACCGCCTCGGGCAAGAGCGCGCTCGCCGAGGAGGTCGCGCTGCTGCTCGGCACCACCGTCGTCTCCGTCGACGCGATGCAGGTGTACCGCGGCATGGACGTCGGCACCGCGAAGACCCCCGTCGCGCGGCGGCGGGTGCCCCTCGAGATGGTCGACGTCGCCGACGTCACCGAGGACTACTCCGCCCGCCGCTTCCAGCTCGAGGCCCGCGCCTGCGTGGACCGGGCGCTCGCGGAGGGCCGCGTGCCCGTGCTGTGCGGGGGCACCGGGCTCTACCTCGACGCCGTGGTCGACGAGCTCGACTTCGTCGCGGGCGTCCGCGGCGACGCGCGGCGCCGGCGCTACGAGGGGATCGCGGAGCGCGAGGGGGCGCGGGCGCTCTGGGAGCTCCTGGGGCGCGTCGACCCCGAGAGCGCCGCCCTGATCCACCCCCACAACGTGCGACGTGTGGTGCGCGCCCTCGAGATGCACGACGAGGGCGACTCCTACGCCCGCCGCGACGGCGGGACGAGGCGCCACGAGCCGCACTACGACGCCGTGCTGTGGGGGATCCGCATGCCCCGCGAGCGCCTCTACGCGCGCATAGACGAGCGCGTCGGGCGCATGTTCGCCGACGGGCTCGTCGAGGAGGTGCGCTCCCTCGCCGGGCGGGGGCTCTCGCGCGACTCCACGGCCGGCCAGGCGATCGGCTACAAGGAGGTGCTCGCGGCGCTCGCCGGCGAGACGACGATGGACGAGGCCCGCGAGCTCGTGTGCCGCAGGACGCGCCGCTACGCGAAGCGCCAGCTCTCCTGGCTGCGCCGTGACGGGCGCGTGCGGTGGGTCGACGAGGGCGAGGTCGCCTCCGGGCGCGCTGCGGCGCTCGTGGCCGCCTCGGCCGCGGGGGAGGGGGAGGCATGGGACGCTTCGAGATGAGGGACGTCGCCCCCGAGCCCGAGCGCGCGATCCTCGTGGGCGTCGAGCTGGGAGGCTCCCCCTGGCCCGTCGCGGACTCCCTCGCCGAGCTCGGCCGGCTCGCCGAGACCGACGGCGCCGAGGTGGTGGCCACCGTCACCCAGCGGCTCGACCGCCCCTCGCCGCGCACCTTCGTCGGCTCGGGCAAGGCCGCCGAGCTCGCGGAGCTGTGCCGCGCCCTCGAGGCCGACGTCGTGGTCTTCGACGACGAGCTCACCCCGTCCCAGCAGGCCAACCTCGAGAAGGTCGTGGGCCGCGACGTGAAGGTGATCGACCGCACGGCGCTGATCCTCGACATCTTCGCCCAGCACGCGACCACCCGCGAGGGGCGGCTCCAGGTCCAGCTCGCGCAGCTCGGCTACGTCCTCCCGCGCCTGCGCGGCATGTGGGCCCACCTCGTCGGGGAGCAGACGCGCGGCGGCATCGGGTCGCGCTTCGGGCAGGGCGAGAGCCAGCTCGAGGTCGACCGCCGCCTCGTCCGCCGTCGCATCGCCAAGCTCCGCCGCGACCTCGAGCGCCTCGACACGCGCCGGGCGACGCAGCGCAAGGCGCGCTGGGACGCCGCCATCTACCGCGTCGCGCTCGTCGGCTACACGAACGCTGGCAAGTCCACGCTGCTCAACCGCCTCACCGGCGCCGACGTCTACGTGCGCGACGAGCTCTTCGCCACGCTCGACCCCACCACGCGCGCCCTCGTGCTCGAGCAGGGCCGCAAGATCACCGTCACCGACACCGTCGGCTTCATCCAGAAGCTGCCCACCCTGCTCGTTGAGTCGTTCAAGTCGACGCTCGCCGAGGCGTGCGCGGCCGACCTGATCCTGCGCGTCGTGGACGCCTCGGACCCGAACGCCGAGCGCGAGCTCGAGGCGACCGACGAGGTCCTGCGCCAGATCGGCGCCGAGCGGACGCCCTCGCTCGTCGTGTGGAACAAGTGCGACCTGCTCGACGCCGAGGAGCTCTCGGCGCTGCGCGCGGCCCACCCGGACGACTGCGCCATCTCCGCGGCGGAGGGGACGGGCGTGGACGCGCTGCTCTACGCGGTTGCCGCGCGCGCCACCGAGGGCGACGAGACCCTCACGGCGCTCGTGCCCTACTCGAAGGGGATGCTCATCAAGATGGTGCACGAGCGCTGCCAGGTCATCCGCGAGCGCTACGTCGCCGAGGGCCTGCTCGTGACCGCGCGCGTCCCGGCCAGGCTCGCCGAGACCCTGCGCGCCTGGTCCGCTCCCGACGACGGGGAGGGCGGCGCCGGCGAGCCCTAGGGGACGAGGCCCAGCAGCCAGAGGACGGCCACGATCAGGGGCTGGTGGAGCACGTAGACCACGAGGGCGTGGCGCCCCACGAGCTCGAGGGGCCGGCATCCCCGCTCGCGGACCGCCTCCGGCCAGCCGCGCTCCGCGAACCAGCGGCCCAGTGCCGTCCCGGCGAGGAAGACGAGCAGGTGGGGGAGGAGCGGGTAGTAGTCGCCCGAGGCGAAGCCGGGGCCTGGGAACCCCAGCCAGGCGAGCCAGCCCGCCTCGTAGGGGGCGCGCGGGAGGGTGAGCTCGAGCCCGGGGAGCCCCACGACGCCCTGGGGGACGCCGCGCACGAGCAGGAAGCAGGCGAAGAGGATCGCCGCGGCGGCAGGCCCGCGCGGCGCGGCGCCGCCGCGCTCGAGCAGCCACTCGCACAGGGTGCAGGCCCCCATGCAGAAGACGATCCCGAAGCTGACGGGGGTCGTCAGGTCGGTGAGGGAGGTCGCCGCCCAGACGAGCAGCGCGACGCCGAGGTAGCGCATCGACCGGGCGAGGTTGCCGCGGGAGACGGCGCACATCGCGCCCGCGACCGCGAGGAAGGACCACGCGACGACGTCGCGCCAGACCGCGACGAGCGCGCCGGAGAACCACGGAAGTGGTATGTTCGCGATGTGCACGAGGTCGAAACACAGGTGAAACGCGACCATGGCGACGACCAGGCCCCCGCGGACGCAGTCCACGAGGCGAAGCCGTCCGGGACTCCTCTCGATGATGCCACCCCTTCTGTGGTGATTGCCGAGGGAGCGTGGCCCCCTCCGAGCCGTTTTGCTAGCATCGGTTCCTAGGTTCCGATAGGAGGTTATATACATGACGTCCACCGTCTGCAAGCACCGCCTCGCCCGCATGGCCGGCGTACCGCTGGCCATCGCGCTCGCGGTCTCCCTCGCCGCCCCGAGCTTCGCGCTCGGCGCGTCGTCGGGCGACCTCGAGAGCGAGCTCGCCCAGGCGCAGTCGGACCTCGACAACCTCTACCACGAGGCCGAGCAGACCGGCTACGAGCTCCAGGACGCCCAGAGCGCCCTCGACGAGACGAAGGCGCAGATCGAGCAGGTCGAGGCCGACATCGAGGAGACCGAGGCGCAGCTCGCCGAGTCCCAGGAGGTCCTGGCCGGGGTCATCTCCGACACCTACAAGAGCGGCCCCACCGACCTGCTCTCCGTCGTGCTCGACTCCACGACCTTCGAGGACTTCGTCTCGCGCATCTACTACGCCAACAAGGTCTCCGACTCTCGCCAGGACGCCGTCGAGGAGGTCCGCGACCTGCAGACCCAGCTCGACGAGCAGCGCTCCGAGCTCGAGGAGGAGCGCGCTGAGCAGGAGGCCCAGGTCGAGGAGCTCAGCGAGCGCCAGGCTGCCGCCGAGGCCGCGGCGGCCGAGGCCCAGGCCTACTACGACCAGCTCGACGCCGAGCTCAAGGACGCCATCGCGGCCGAGCAGGCCGCCCAGTCCGCGGCCGCCCAGGAGGAGGCCCAGCAGTACGAGGAGACGATCAACTCCGGCGGCACGGCCGGCGGCGGCTCCAACGGCGGCTCCACCTCCGGCGGCGGTGGCGGCGGCACCTCCGTCGCGCCCTCCGGCAGCACCCAGGCGATGGTGTCGCGCGCCTACTCCGTCATCGGCTCCGGGTACAGCTGGTCCGGCTACGTGTGGACGGGCTCGGTCTCGAGCTCCTACTTCACCTGCTCCGGCCTCGTCGACTTCGCCCTCGGCCTGCCGACGAACTCCAACTCGCCCGAGTCGCTCTACGCGGCCGAGGGCGGCAGGATGGTGTACTCGGTCGACCAGCTCAACTACGGCGACCTCGTCTTCTTCAGCTACGCCGGCCGCAACCCCGGCCACGTGGGCATCTACATCGGCGGCGGCGCGATGATCGACTCCTGCCCGGGCGGCGGCGTCCAGATCCGCAGCGTCTCGTTCATGCCCTTCATCGGCGGCGGCCCGATCTACTAGCCTCCGCGCGGCGGAAGCCATGCGAAAGGGCCCCTGCGGGGGCCCTTTTTTCGTGCGTCCGTGAGGCTGTGAGGGCGCAGGCGGCCCCGGCTAGCGCAGCACCTTGTGCACCTTGGCGACGAGCGTCCAGAACTTGTGGCCGAGCGAGTCGGGGGCGTAGTCGTAGGGGTGCGCCGCGCGGCCCTGGCGGAACAGCTCCAGCACGCGCTCCCGGTCCTCCGGAGCGAGGCGGTCGCAGCGCCTGACGGCCGCGCGCGGGAGCACGGAGTAGACGTGGGGCTCGAAGGCCTCCGCGTAGGGGAGGTCCCTCCCGAGCACGCAGGACTCGACGAGCGGGCGGACGTAGTCGATGCCGGCGAGCGTCATGTAGAAGGTGTTGCGCCCGGCGCGCGCGTTCACCTCGAAGAAGCGGTAGGAGCCGTCGCGCTCGTCGTACTTCACGTCGAAGTTCGCGAAGCCGTCGTAGCCCACGTGGCGGCAGAACCTCCTGCCGCACTCCACGACCTCGTCGACGCGCTCGATCATGATGCAGTCAGGGTTGCCGATGAACAGCGGGTCGCGGTCCTGGATCATCACGCGGCCGCCCGAGACGGCCCGCGCCTCGCCGTCGGCGGCGAAGATGGTGAGCGAGCGCATCGCGTCGTCGGGACCGGGGACGAAGTCCTGCACGATCAGGTCGCCGTCGTAGTCCGAGGAGCGCAGCAGCGCCACGACCTCGCGCAGGCGCGCGGCGTCGTAGACCTCGTAGACCTTCTCCTTGCCCGGGAAGCTCACCATGTCGTAGAGCGACGAGGTGGCGGGCTTGGCGACGACGGGGTAGTCGAGGGCGTCGGCGTCGACGTCGGGCGAGCCCTCGGCGCAGCCCACCGTCAGGGTGCGGGGGTAGGGGATCGAGAGCTCCTCGCAGATGTCGTAGAAGCTTCGCTTGTCCGTCACGCGGCGCATCACGTCGATGGAGGGGTAGGGCACGCAGTACCACTGCCCGAGCAGCTCGGCGTTCGAGGCGATCAGGCGCGCGTGCCAGTCCGCGTTGCCCAGCAGCAGGCCGAGCCTGCCGGAGGCCGCGAGCTCGCGACCGAGCTCGCAGAGGTAGTCGAGCAGGCGCGCCTCGTCCGAGTAGCCCTCGAAGACGCGGTAGTCGCAGAAGCGGCTCGAGGAGACCGCCCGCACGTCGACGCCCGAGACCACGACCGAGCGCAGCCCGTAGGCGGCATGGAAGCTCCTCACGCAGGTGTAGCCGAATATGCCCGCTCCCACGATCACGGGGACGAGGGACGCGCGGACCTCCTGCTCGCTCTCGAGCGTGCGCGGCGTGACGAAGGACATGGGACTTCCTCTCCGGCGCGGGAGCGCCCTAGGATGCGATGGCTGAGGCGACCGCGGCCACGGCGCGGCGGGCCCCCTCCGCGCCGACGTCGGCGGGAAGGGCCGCGACGCCGCGGGACACGGCCGTCGAGACGGCGAGGCGCGACCGGTCGTCCGGCACGCGGTAGGCGACGGGGTCGGTCGCGCCGGGCGTGAGCTCGGGGCGCCCCCAGTGGTCGGCGTAGAGCCCCTCCGCGCGGACGGCCGCCACGCACGCGTCCGCCGCGCCCTCGTCGGGCATCACGAGCGGGAGGCGCATGAGCGGCTGGGCGTCCCCCTCGAGGACGGCCGCGGGAGCGAGACGCGCGAGACCCCTCGCCGCGAGCTCGGCGCGGTAGGCCGCGACCGTCTCCTCGCGCGCGGCCTCGGCGTCGTCCAGGCCACGCAGCGCGTCCAGGCAGCGCCCGGCGACCCAGGCGGAGGGCCGGCAGGGCACGCCGGAGACGCGCCCCGCGCGCTCGCAGGGGGCCACGGCGGGCTCGAAGCGCCCCGACGCGGCGAGGCGGTCGCGCAGTGCGCGCGAGAGGCCGGCCGGCAGGTGGTTGAGGACCCTGATCTGGGTGCCGTAGGAGCGGGCCGCACGCCCGAGGCGCGGGGAGGGGAGCGGCAGCGCGGCGAGGCGGTCGCGCAGCGCGCGGCCGAGCTCGGGGTCGGCGCCCGCGGGGTTCACCCAGACGAGGCCGCCGAAGTAGGTGGGGCACATCTTCTCGACGCCGAAGGAGTGCACGGACACGTCCGCCGCGGGCGCGCCGGATCGCGTGCGCGCCATGCGGCCCACGCAGTGGGCGCAGTCCTCCACGACGAGCGCGCCGCGCTCGTGGGCGAGCTCGGCGACGCGCTCGGTCGCGGCGTCGTCGACGACGCCGAAGGTGTGCTGGACCACGACGGCGCGGACGTCGCCGGGCAGCTCGAGGGCTTCGGGGTCGAGCGAGAGCGTGGCCGCGGAGAGCTCGCCGTAGCGCGGGACGAGCCCGGCCCCGAGGATCGGGTCGACGGCGGTGCAGCAGGTGAGCAGCTGCGTCACCACGCAGCCGGCGCCGCGCGCCTCCCGCAGGGCCTCGAGGCAGGCGAGCATCCCGTAGCGTGCCTTCATGACGCAGGACCAGTCGCCCGCCTCCGTGCCCGTGCGGCGCGCGAGCTCGCGGGCGAGCTCGGACTCGGCGGCGGTCCGCCCCGGGCGCCCGTCCATCTAGGACCGACCGCCCCTGTGGTCGGCGAGGCGGTCGCGCAGGCGCTTGGCGGAGGTCAGCGCCGCGTAGAAGGCGCCCTTGAGCGGGACGTCGCGGTCCGGCGAGACGGGGGCCACCTCCTGGGAGAACTTCGTCTTGAACGTGTTCAGCCCCATGATCGAGGGGGAGAACTCGCTGCCGATGCCCATCATGTCGTAGGTCGTGCAGCCCTTGTTCGCCCCGAGGTCGCAGAACTCGAAGTAGCAGAGCTTGTCGGTCGCGTAGGCCCGCATGTCGCCGGAGAGCGAGGCGCCGTAGTAGCGCGTGGCGCGCGTCTCGCCGATCGTGTCGATGGACCAGGTCACGAGGCGCCCGTCGAGCCTGCCGGCGTAGACGCGGCAGTGCTCGGGCCCCAGGATGCGGATCATGTCCTCGTAGTCGGTGATGGGCGCCGGCGCGAAGCCGTCGCGCTCGCAGGTGTCGAGCATGACCTCGTAGTACTCGAGGAAGGACTCGGTCGCGCGCTCCGTCTCGTCGGCGCACTCGACCGGACACTCGCGCAGCGCCTTGCGCACGTCACGGCGCCCGCGCTTCTTCATGCGCTCGAGGATGGCGTCGTCGCCGCCGGTGAGGTCCACCAGGACGGTGAGGTCGTAGGGGACGGTCGAGAGGGTGGGACAGCACAGCTCGAGGTCCGCCTTGACCGCCATGCGCACGAAGACGGGACGGCGGTCCTTGGAGCGGACGTGCTCGCGCAGGGCGACGATTGCCTCGCGCTCCTCGACGGCGCTCGGCTCCGAGGCCCACACGGGGCCGTGGTGGGCGCGCAGGTAGTGGTAGCCGTGGGTCTCGTAGTCGAGCAGGCCCATGACCGCGACGGGCTCGCCGTCGTCCTCGAGGACGACCTGCCCCCAGGGCGTGCGCCCCTCGATGGTGGCCTCGTAGTCGAACCAAACGGGCGTCTGCTCGATGGGGAGCTCGACCCCGAGCCCCTTCGCGACGCTCACGACCTCATCGAAGGAGGCCTCTCTCGCCTTGATCATGCGCGCTCCGTACGTCGTCCGTCACATGCCACAGAACCGTAGCACATGGGCGGGCCGACCGGTGAGGCCTCCACGTCGAATACGCAGGTAGGAGCTATGGGGCTAGACGGAGCGGATGAGGGCCGTGACGCGTCCGAGGATGGTGGGGTTCTCGGCGTAGATGGGCTCCATCGCGTCGTTCTCCGGCTGCAGGCGGATGCGGTCCGGCTCGCGGTAGAACGTCTTCACCGTGGCGGAGTCGTCGACGAGCGCGACGACGATCTCGCCGTTGTGGGCGTCGCGCTGCTCGCGGACGACGATGTAGTCGCCGTCGAAGATGCCCGCGTTGACCATCGAGTCCCCGCGGACGCGCAGGATGAAGGAGCTCGAGTCGCCCACGATCGAGGTCGGGAGCGTGAGGGTGTCCTCGACGTTCTGCTCGGCGAGGATGGGCACGCCGGCCGCGACGTTGCCGACGAGCGGCAGGCTGATGGAGTTCGAGGAGAGGTCCTGCTCGACGGCGGCGACCGGCTCGCGGGCGGGGAGCATCTCCTGGTTCACCTCGAGGGCGCGAGGCTTGTTCGGATGCCGCCTGAGGTAGCCGGCCTGCTCGAGCGCCTTGAGGTGCATGTGGACGGTCGAGGGGGAGGCGAGCCCCACGGAGGAGCCGATCTCGCGGACCGAGGGCGGATACCCGTGCTCCTCGGAGTAGGAGAGGATGAAGTCCCAGATCTGCTGCTGGCGGCCCGTGAGCCCGGAGGTTGCCATGGCGTCTCCCTCGATCGCTGCCTATTTCCCATGGTAGGGGACGCCGCGGGATTGTGCAAACATTTGTTCGCTTCTCCGTTGACACGAACGCGTGTTCTATCTATTCTTGAGCCCGAGCAGAACATCCGTTCGCATCTCAATTCTGTCCGCAGACGCAGCTATAAATCGGGGCAGGCAGACGGAAGGGGACCGCCATGGTCGGAACGCAGCAGGCACGCATCGCGCCCGTCGGGGCATCGAACGCGGCGGCGGAGCTCGCCGCCCCCGGCTTCCTCGTGCTCGAGGGCGGCCTGGGCCGCGACCTGCCGCGCACGCGCCCCGTCCGCAGGGCCCGCCCGCGCTCCGTCGCGCGCGACGTCGCGCTCGCCGTCGTCGGGCTGCTGTTCGTCGCGGCCGTCACCCTCGTCGCGCTCGGGATCGACTCGTTCCTCGCGGGGTCCCGGGACGCGGCGTGGGACGCCGTCGAGCACGAGAGCATCGTCGTCTCCGCGGGGGACTCCCTGTGGTCGATCGCCGAGGAGCGCACCGTGGAGGGCCTCGGCACGGCGGACCTCGTCCGCCTCATCGAGCGCGAGAACGGGCTTGAGGCGGCGATGCTAAGCCCCGGAGACGAACTGGTCGTCCCGGTCGTCGGATAGCTTCGGTCTGTGGTATGTTTCCTTGGCGTCAGCGAGCGCCACAAGGGAGGCATATGCGCTGTCCGAAGTGCGGATGCGTCGAGTCAAAGGTAGTCGACTCGCGTCCCTCAGACAATTTCGACACCATCAGGCGCCGCAGGGAGTGCACTTCCTGCGGCTTTCGGTTCACGACCTACGAGCGCCGCGAGGAGACGCCCCTCGTCGTGCGCAAGAAGGACGGCACCACCGAGGTCTTCAACCGCCAGAAGATCATGCACGGGCTCGTCACCGCGACCGTGAAGCGCGACGTCCCGATCGAGCGCCTCGAGGCCCTCATCGACGACATCGTCGCCGACCTGCGCGACCGCGGCGTCAGCGAGGTCACCTCCGCGAGCATCGGCGACATGGTGATGAGGCGCCTCATCGACCTCGACAAGGTCGCCTACGTCCGCTTCGCCTCCGTGTACCGCGACTTCAAGGACCCCGAGGAGTTCACCGCCGTTCTGAGGGGCCTCTCGTGACCGCGCCGGAGCGCGTGCGCGTCCGCGTCCGCAGGCTCGACCCCTCCGTCGAGCTTCCCGCCTACGCCTACGAGGGCGACGCGGGACTGGACCTGCGCGCCAACGAGGACGTGACCCTGCGGCCCCACGAGCGCCGCCTCGTCTCGACCGGCCTCGCCGTGGCGATCCCCGAGGGCTGGGCCGGCTTCGTCCAGCCCAGGAGCGGCATGGCGCTCAGGCTCGGCCTCTCCATGGCCAACACCCCCGGGCTCGTCGACTCCCACTACCGCGGCGAGCTCAAGGTCGTCGCCGTGAACCTCGACGACGAGAGCGACATCTCCATCGAGCGCGGCGAGCGCATCGCCCAGCTCGTCATCCAGCGCGTCCCCGTGGTCGAGCTCGTCGAGGTCGACGAGCTCGACGAGACGGACCGCGGTTCGGGCGGCTTCGGCTCCAGCGGCGTCACCTAGCCCGCGCCGACGTCGCGCGACGTCCCCACCCAGCCGTACAAGCAAGCGATCCACAAGGAGGCTTGAGAGCTACATGGACAGTTTCTTCAAGATCAGCGAGAGGGGGTCCTCGGTCGGCCAGGAGATCCGCGCCGGCATCACGACCTTCCTGGCGATGGCCTACATCATCGTCGTGAACCCGGGGATCCTCGAGGCCGCGGGCGTCCCGTTCACCGCCGCCGTGACCGCCACCTGCCTGGGCGCGGCCATCACGACGCTGCTGATGGGCCTCGTCGCCAACCGCCCGATCGCCCTGGCCTCCGGCATGGGCATCAACGCCACCGTTGCCTACGTCCTCGCGCCGATGGCCGGCTGGCAGGTCGCCATGGCCGTCGTCTTCGTCGAAGGCATCGCCATCCTGCTGCTCGTCCTCTGCGGCCTGCGCGAGGCCATCATGGACGCCATCCCGGTGTCCCTGCGCCACGGCATCTCGATCGGCCTCGGCCTCTTCATCGCGATGATCGGCCTCAAGAACGGCGGCATGATCGTCGCCAACGAGTCCACCATGGTCGCGATCGGCGACGTCCAGAGCCCCGTCTTCCTCGTCGGCGCCATCTCGCTGGCCCTCACGATCATCCTCTGGGCGCTCAAGGTCAAGGGCGCGCTGCTGCTCGCCATCGTCATCGCCGCGGTCATCGGCGTGCCCCTGGGCGTGAGCTCCATGCCCAGCTCCGTCGTCGACACCCTCGACTTCGCGAGCTTCGCCGCGCCGTTCCAGGCCACCGAGGACGGCGTGCTGGCCATCGTCAAGGTGTTCACCACGCCCGCGCTGCTCGTGTTCGCCTTCTCGCTCATGATGAGCGACTTCTTCGACACGATGGGCACCGCGATGGCCGTCGCCAAGCAGGGCGACTTCCTCACCGAGGACGGCAACGTCGAGGACATCAAGAAGGTCCTCATCGTCGACTCCGCCTCCGCGGCCGTCGGCGGCTTCTGCGGCGCCTCCTCGTGCACCTCGTTCATCGAGTCCGCCTCCGGCGCCGCCGACGGCGCGCGCACGGGCCTCTCGATGGTCGTGACCGCCGTGCTGTTCCTCGCCTCGGCCTTCCTCGCGCCGCTCATCGGCATGGTGAGCTCCGCTGCGACCTGCGGCGCGCTCGTCTTCGTCGGCTTCTTGATGATGAGCGAGGCCAAGGAGGTCGACTGGGACGACCTGCTCGAGGGCGTTCCCTCCTTCATGGTCGCCGCCGGCATCCCGTTCACCTACTCGATCTCCTCGGGCATCGGCCTCGGCTTCATCACCTACGTCGTCGTCGCCCTGTGCACCGGCAACATCAAGAAGGTCAAGCCGCTCATGTGGGTGGCCGTCCTGGCCTTCGTCATCTACTTCCTGACGCTCTAGCGTCTCGGAGGCAGACCGCATCCCCGACGGGCCCGGCCGATTCGGCCGGGCCCGTCCTCGTTCGGGCGTCGGGGCGCCCCAACCGCTACGATGGGGGAGACGCAAGGACCCTCGGAGGGGGAGACATGGCTGACGACCGCATGCACGACCTCGTGATCGTCGGGGCGGGGCCCGCTGGCCTCTCGGCCTCGATCTACGCAGCCCGCGCGCTTCTCGACTGCGTGACGCTCGAGCAGCTCTCGCCGGGCGGCCAGGTGCTGCAGACCTCCCAGGTCGACAACTACCCCGGCCTGCCCGCCTGCGACGGCTGGAGCCTCGTGGACGCGATGGCGCGCCAGGCCGAGGAGCTCGGGGCCCGGATCGAGTCCGACCAGGCCTCCGCGGTGCGCCGCGAGGCGGACGGCACCTTCGCCGTCTCGTGCTCCCAGGGCGACCTGCGCGCCCGCTGCGTCGTGCTCGCCGCGGGCGCGACGCCTCGCAGGGCGGGCTTCGAGGGCGAGGACCGCTTCCAGGGCCGGGGGGTCTCGTACTGCGGGACCTGCGACGGCATGTTCTACCGGGGCAAGGAGGTCTTCGCCGTGGGCGGGGGCAACACCGCCGCCGAGGAGGCCCTGTTCCTGAGCAGGCTCTGCTCGAAGGTGACGATGCTCGTGCGCAGGGACTGCATGCGCGCCCAGGCCGCGCTCGTGCGCGAGCTCGAGGAGGCTGCCAACGTCGAGATCCGCTACCGCACGAGCCTCGCGGCGATCGGCGGCGGCGACATGCCGTCGTGGGTGACGCTGCGCGACAACGACACGGGCGCCGAGACGCGCGAGGAGCTCGACGAGGGCTCGTTCGGCGTGTTCGTGTTCGTCGGGCACGAGCCGGCCTCGTCGCTCGTCGAGGGCCTCGCGGACCTGTCGCCGGAGGGCGGCGTCGTGACGGACGAGCGCATGGCGACGCGCACGCCGGGCCTGTTCTGCGCGGGCGACGTCCGCGAGAAGCCGCTGCGCCAGATCGTGACGGCGTGCGCGGACGGGGCCGTCGCGGCGACCTCGGCCGCCCAGTTCCTCCGGGGCGTCTAGCGGGCCCTCCTCCGGTCCCTCCGTTAAACCGTGATAATATATCTTATGTAAAGTAAGGATGAGGACGATGAACGAGCAGCAGTACTACCAGCCGCAGCCCGTCCAGCCCCAACCGCCCTACCCGCCGCAGAGACGGAACAGCCCGGAGTCGGTCGCCGCGCTCGTGTGCGGGATCCTCTCGATCATGTTCTCGTTCTCCGTCGTCATCGGCATCGCGCTCGGCGTCGTCGCGTTCGTGCTCGCCCGCTCGCACGCGCGCCAGAACCCCGGCGTCGGCTCGGTCACCGCCGCCAAGGTGTGCGGCATCGTCGGCAGCGCCCTCTCCGTCTGCTTCCTCTGCCTCTACGTCTTCCTCGGCTGCGTCGCCTACGACCTCGTCCGCACCGCCGTCGACAACGGGGGCTTCTCCGAGGGCGGCGTGTCCGTCTCCGTCGACGAGGACGAGGGCCGGGCCTCCCTCTCCATCGAGGGCGAGAACGGCCTCGACGTCGACTTCGGCGTGGAGGGCCCCTCCCTCGGGTAGCGCCCGCCTGCAACGCTCCGTTCCCGTCGCACCGATGGCTCCGAGAGGGGCGTATTGCAGGCCGGGCCGCTCCCCTGCCGTGCCATCAGCAGGGCGGTGTCAGAAGATGAGTGGCGTAACCGCAGGTCAGCGGGTTGGCACGTCGGACGGGCGTCCCGTTCGGGCACCCGCAGGACCCCGCTTGGTCCGCTTCGACCTGCAACACTGCCCTCCGGGCGTCAGCCGCCGAGTGCCTAGCGGACCTTGATCAGGCTGTAGAGCTCCTGGTCGAACTCCTTCGCGACCGCCTCGCGCGGCTTGAGGAACTCGAGCTCCATGAGGAAGCCGAAGCCGACCACCTCGGCGCCCGCCTGCTCGACGAGCTTGGCTGCTGCGACGGCGGTGCCGCCGGTGGCCACGAGGTCGTCGATCACGAGGACGCGGTCGCCGGGGGCGAGCGCGTCGCGGTGGATCTCGATCGAGTCCGTGCCGTACTCCAGCTCGTACTCCTGGCGGTACACCTCGCGCGGCAGCTTGCCGGGCTTGCGCGCCGGCACGAAGCCGAGGCCGAGGTAGTAGGCCACGGGAACGCCCACGAGGAAGCCGCGCGCCTCGGCGCCCATCACCTTGGTGGCGCCGCAGCCGCTGAAGTGGTCGCCCAGCTGCTCGACCATCGCCTTGAGGGCGTCGGCGTCGGAGAGGATGGGCGTGATGTCCTTGAACACGACCCCCGGCTCGGGATAGTCGGGGATGTCGACGACGAGGCTCTCGTAGGCGTACTCGGACACGGCTTGCTTCCTCTCTGTCATGGTTCCTTCGCGGTCGCGCCCGCTCGGGCGCGAGGACGGGGCGTCAGGCGTCGAGCCCCTTGAAGCGCTCGCCCACCGCGCGCCGGAGCAGGCGGTCGCGCAGGGCGTTCGTGAGCGCGAGCATCGACGAGAAGGCCTCCGCGACCCTCCTGCGGTGCTCCTCGTCCGCCTCCCCCCTCCCGGCGTAGGCCACGAGGGCCTGCTCGAACATGCCGGACTCGCGGTTGGCGGCGTTGACGTACTGGCGCAGGTTCTTCGGGGCGATCCCCAGCCGGCGCAGCTCGTCGGCGGTGCGGATGAGGGCGAGGTCGCGGCCCTCGACGAGGTCGCGCCCGTGCGGGGAGCGCTTGAGCTCGACGATGCCGGCCTCGGAGAGCTGGCGCACGAAGCTGATGGAGACGCCCATCAGGTCCGGGACGCGGTCGATGGGATGGAGCTTCTCGAGGACCTCGGCGTCGGCGAGGACCGGGTCGCGCTCGACGGCGTCGGCGGGAACGTCCGCCTCCGCCTCGGGGGCCGCGGCCGGCTCGGGCGCGCGCTCCTCGCGCGGCGCGCGTCGCCCTCCCCCGCTCTCGCGCGCCGCCGGCTCGGGGGCCTCCCGGCGGGAGGCGCGCTCGCGCCCCGCCTCCTCGTCGCGCTCCAGCATGCCGCGGATCACGGCCAGGGGCAGGAAGCGCGTCTTCTGGAGGTGCAGGATGCGCTCGAGGCGGTCGATGTCGCGCTGGGAGTACAGCCGGTAGCCCCCCGGCGTGCGCCGGGGCGTCACGAGGCCCTCCTCCTCGAGGTAACGCACCTTGGAGACGGAGAGCTCGGGGTACTGCGCCTGGAGGCGCTTGACCACCTTGCCTATGGTCAGGAAGCCCTCGTCGGCCATGGGGCCCGCCTAGGAGGCGTTGGTGTGGAACACCATGCGGAAGGTGCCGATCTGGATCGTGGAGCCGTCGGCGAGGTTCGCCTCGTTCACGATCGCGCCGTCGACCCAGGTGCCGTTGAGCGAGCCCAGGTCCTCGATCGTGACGACGCCGGAGGCGAGCCCGGAGAGGTCCATGCGGGCGTGGCGGCGCGAGACGGTCATGTCGTTGAGGAAGACGGAGTTGGACGGGTCGCGCCCCAGCGTCACCTCGTCCTCCGTGAGCTCGAAGACGGCGCCGGGCTGCGGGCCCTTCACGATCGCGAGGGTCGGGCGGCTCTGCCGGCGCGCCTGCATGAGGTTGGGCGAGGTCGGGTCGCTCACCGGCATGCGGAAGATGCGGGTGGAGTCGCCGTCGGGGACGTTCGTGTTCGACAGGGGCATGGTGCCTCCTCGGAAGTCGTAGCCTGGGGCCATTGTAGCGCTCGCGCGCGGCCGCGCCCTACGCCGCCACCACGGGCGGCCGGTCCACGAAGGACCACGAGTTGAGCCTGCCGAACGAGGGCACGCGCGTCGGGCGCGCCCCGGCGGCCTCGGTCGAGAGGCCCACGACGCGCCCGTCCTGGAGCCACAGGGAGGCGCCGTACGCCTGGCCGCTCTCGAGCAGCCCGCACCCGTCCGACACGGACCGCAGACGCGTCACCTCGCCGAGGGAGGCGTCGTAGACGCCGGAGACGTCGGCCGTCTCGACCGCCTCGACGGAGAAGCCGAAGCGGTAGGCGAACGGGAGCACCCGCGTCACCGCGCCCGCCTCGGCGAGCCGGTGCGAGTAGCGGGCGCCGTAGGCCCAGTCCCACAGCGCGGCCGTGTCGGAGAAGCGCCCGTCGCTCGTCGGGCAACCGAGCACGACGGAGTACAGCCCGATCCCGTAGCGGTCGCAGTAGCCCAGGAAGGCGCAGCCGAACTCGGTCATGCCCGTCTTGATGCCCGCGGCGCCCGGATAGGTCTCGAGCAGGCGGTCGGTGCTCTCGAAGGTGCGCTGCTCGCCGTTGATCTGGATGGTGCAGCTCTCCTGGACCACGAGCTCGGCGATCAGCTCGTAGTTCTCCATGGCGTGGTGCCCCATCACGGCGAGGTCCGCGGCGCAGGAGTGGTGGCCGTCCTGCTCGAGGCCGTGCGGGTTGCGGAAGGAGGTGTGGTCCATGCCGAGCTCGGCCGCGCGCTCGTTCATCATCTCGACGAAGGCGGCCTCCGACCCGGCGACCTCGCGCGCGATCAGGACGGCGGCGTCGTTGGCCGAGTAGACGAGGAGCACCTGCAGCAGGTCGCCGAAGGTCGTCGTGGTGCCAGCCTCGAAGCCCGCGAGCTGCGAGTAGCCGGGCAGGTCCACCTCCCCCACCTCGACGACCCGGTCCATCGGGATGCCGGAGTCGATCGCCAGCATCGCCGTCATCACCTTGGTGATCGAGGCCATGGGCATCTCCTGCTCGGAGTTCAGCTCCCACAGGACGTTGCCGGAGGCGTCGCACACGATCACGGCCTGGGCCTCGGCGAGGCGCGGGCCCGGGGACGCCTCCTCGGCGAGCGCGGACGTCGGGACGAGGGGCGCGAGCAGCAGCGCGAGGGCGAGCAGGACGCAGGCCGAGGTCCGTGCGGCTCCGCGCATCACTCGGACCGCGCCTCGGCGGCGCCGGCCTCGCGGATGAAGGCCACGCCCTGGCAGCTGTAGACGACGGCGGTCGCCACCGAGCACACGCAGCCGGCGTAGACGAACAGCATCCCTATCGGCGCGGGGGTCGCGTTGAGCAGCGGGAGCCACGAGACGTCGACGATCCCGAGGCCGTCGACGACGGGGGCGCCCAGCAGCAGGTCCGAGAAGCCGAACATGAGCAGGGCCGTCGTGAGCTTGCCGATGAAGACGACGTCGATGGGGCGCTCGCGGAAGCGACGGACGATCTGCATGCCGATGGCGAGGTAGAGGTCGCGCCCCACCACGAGGACGGCGACCCACGCCGGCAGCTCGCCGCGGATGATCAGGCCGAGCACGCCGCTGAACAGCAGCATGCGGTCGACGATGGGGTCGAGCACCTTGCCGAACCAGGAGACCGTGTTGGTCGCCCGGGCGATGAGGCCGTCGAGGAAGTCGCTCGACGCGGCGACCACGTAGATGACCGTGCCCGCGAGGCGCAGGTCGGCCGCGCAGAACACCCACAGGAACACGAGCGTCATGACGAGGCGCGTGAAGGTCAGCAGGTTCGCCAGGGTGAGGACCTGGTGCGAGGGGTTGTCGGAGGAGCCGGAGCGCTCGAGGAGCACGCGCTCCCCCACGCCGCCGTCCCTTGCCTCGTAGTCGCCCAACGTGAACACCTTCCTGCCGTGATACCGAAAGCTGATGATACCGCAAGCCGGGGCGGCGCACGCAGGTCGCGGCGCGCATCCCCGCGCGGGTCGCGCCGGCTACAATGGCCGCATCGCCCGCGCCGCCGAGGGAGGCACCCATGCAGACCGCCAGCCGCACCGCCCTGCTCGTGATCGACGCCATCGAGGCCGCCGACGCCGTCTACGACCCGGACGCCGCCTCGAGGGACTACCGCGCCGCCGTCGCGCGCACGGTCGACGCCTGCCACGGGGCCGGCGTGCCCGTCATCTTCTGCAACGACGCCCACATCCCCGGCATCGACCGCGAGCTCGCGCTCTGGGGCGACCACGGGCTGCGGGGCGCGACGCGCGTCTTCCCCGAGGTGGAGGTGCGCGAGGGCGACCTCACGGTCACGAAGCGCCGCTACTCGTCCTTCTTCGGCACCGACCTCGACGTCACCCTGCGCGAGCTGGGCGTCTCCCGCGTGCTCGCCGTCGGGGCGGACACGAACATCTGCGTCCTGCACACGCTCGCCGACGCCTTCTTCCTGGGCTACGACTCCGTCGTCGTCGAGGACGCGACGATGACCTTCCTGTGCGGCACGCAGGAGGGCGCGATCGAGCACTGCGTCAAGTGCTACGGCTCGGAGGTCGTCTCCTCGGGCGAGGTCGCCTCCCTGCTGGCGGACGCCTAGGGGACGCCCCTAGCGGCGCCAGGCGCCCCCGTCCCCCTCGTCGCGGGCGCGCCTGCGCTCGTCCTCGCGGTCGCGAGCCTGCATCGTGGGCAGGACGAAGTTCGCGATGCCCAGGGCGAGCTCGAGCAGGGAGAGGACGAGGCTCCCGCCGCGGGTGAAGTTCTTCCAGGCGAAGTAGAGGAAGAGCGCGCCGACGAGGTAGCTCACGATCGCGTTGCCGCGGTCGCGCGCCTGCTGCTTGCGCTCCTCGCTGGGCTCGTAGCCTGCCATGCGGACCCTCCCGTCGACGTCCCGTGCCACGAACCTTACCAGTTCCCGCCCGCCTCGTCCGCGGGCCGAAGCGGCGCGGCCGCGCGGCGGCGCCTCCCCTACGCTTGGGCACGGAGGGACGCGCGGCGCCCGTCGGGAGGTTGCGATGTTCGAGGCCCAGATCGAGCGGCTCAGGGCGTGCCCGCCCAGGGTCGTGATGCCCGAGGGGGAGGACCCCCGCATCGCCGGGACCGCGGTGCGCCTCGCGCGCGAGGGCGTCATGCGGCCGACGCTCGTAGGCGAGGCGGACGCCGTGCGGGAGGCCGTCACGCGGGCCGGCGGGCGCGAGGAGGACGTCGAGGTGGTCGACCCGGCCGCCCTCCCCGACGCCGAGGGGCTCGCACGCGAGATGGTCCGCATGCGCCTGGGGCGCGCCACCCCCGAGGAGTGCCGGGAGCTCGTCAGGCGCCCCAACTACCTCGCGACGATGCTCCTGGCGACCCGCCGGGCGGACCTGCTCGTCGGCGGCGCCGTCTACACCACGTTCGACATCGCCCTGCCCGCGCTCCAGCTCGTCCGGGCGGCGCCCGGACGCCACCTCGTGAGCTCGTGCTACCTGTTCACCAAGGGCGAGGGAGAGCCGCTCTACGTCATGGGCGACCCGGCGATCAACATCTCCTACGAGGACCAGCGCGACATGTGGGGCGACGTGGTGGTGAGCGCCCCGGCGCAGCTGGCCGAGGTCGCCGTCTCGTTCGCGGAGGTGCTCGACGCCCTCGGCGTCGAGCCGCGCGTCGCGATGCTGTCCTACTCGACGAAGGGGTCGGGCCGCGGTCCCGAGGTAGACCTCGTGCGCCAGGCGACCGAGGCGGCCCGCGCGATGGCGCCGGACCTCGCGATCGACGGCGAGCTCCAGTTCGACGCCGCCTTCTCCCCCGCCGTCGCGGCGCGCAAGGCGCCCGGCAGCCCGGTGGCGGGCCGCGCGAACGCCTTCGTGTTCCCCGAGATCAACTCGGCCAACACCGCGTGCAAGATCATCGAGCACCTCGCGGGCTACCGGCTGTTCGGGCCCATCCTGCTGGGCCTCGCGGCTCCGGTGAGCGACCTGTCGCGCGGCTGCACCGCCGAGGAGGCCTACCTCACCGCGGTCGTGGCCGCCTCGCTCGCCCTGGGGCGCTAGGACGCCGGGAGGCCGCTACAGGGCCGCGACGACCTCGATCTCCACCAGGGCGCCCTTGGGGAGGCCCGCCACGCCGTAGGCGGCGCGGGCCGGGTAGGGCTCGGAGAAGAACTCCGCGTACACGTCGTTCATCGCCGCGAAGTCGCCGATGTCGGCGAGCAGCACGGAGACCCTCAGGACGCGGTCCATGCCCGTGCCGGCGGCCTCGAGGATGTTGCGGACGTTGGTGAGCGAGCGGCGGGCCTGCCGCTCGATGCCGCCCTCCACGAGCTCGCCGGTGGCGGGGTCGATGGGGATCTGGCCGGAGACGTAGACGGTGCCCCCGTGCTCGATGGCCTGCGAGTACGGGCCGATGGCCCGGGGCGCGTCGTCGGTGTGGATGGCGTTCGCCATGGCGTACCTCCTCGGTGCGACTTCTGCTCCGACAAGCATAGGACGGCCCGGTTTCCGTCGCGTTGCAAGGCGGGGCTAGATCTGCGAGGTCGGGTGCGTGGAGTGGTCCCGCTTCGGGTCGAGGGAGGCGAGCTTGGGGTCGGAGATCTCGACGCCGCGGCGCACGGCGTGGTTGCCGAAGCGCCGCCTGAGCCCGTCGATGGCCGAGTCGAGCTCCTCCATCCTGGCCCGCTCGCGCTCCTCCCCCCACAGGTCGAGCTGGGTCCAGGCGGGGCGCTCGGACAGCGAGCCGACCCGCACCTCGATGAAGCGCACCGGCCGCCGCTCCAGGTCCCATCCCGAGAGGAGGAGGTCGCAGGCGGCGTGGCAGATCTCGCCGGTGATGTCGGTGGCCCGGCGCAGGGTCGTCTGGCGCGAGCGCGTCGAGAGGTCGGCCGCGTCGCGGGCCGAGACGGCGACGCTCCCCGCCAGCATGCCGACCTCGCGCAGGCGCTGCGCCACGGACTCCCCCAGGGACCAGACGACCTGGCGCGCGGTCCCCTCGTCGCTGACGTCGCGGGCGAGGGTCGTGCCGTTCCCAATGCTCTTGGCGGTGCGGTCGACGTCGGCGCGCTCCGGGTCGAAGGGGCGCACCGGGCTGTCGTCGAGGCCCAGGGCGTAGTCGCGCAGCATGACGCCCGTCCTGCCGAGCATCTGCGAGAGCGAGGCCTCGCTGGCGGCGGCGAGCCGCCCGATGGTGGTGATGCCGACCCGCTCCAGGCGGCGCGCCGTCGCCGGCCCGACGAAGATGAGGTCGCGGACGGGCGCGGGCCAGACGACCTGCCGGTAGTTCTCCCGGGAGACGACGGTGAGCCCGTGGGGCTTGTCGTAGTCCGACCCGAACTTGGCGAACACCTTGTTCCAGGAGATGCCGACGGACAGCGAGAGCCCGAGCTCCTCGCCGACGCGGCGGACGACCTCCCGGGCGATGCCGACCGGGTCGCCGCCGAACAGGTGGGCCGACCCGGTGACGTCGAGCCAGGCCTCGTCGGGGCCGAACGGCTCGACGAGGTCGGTGTACTCGTAGTAGATCGCCCGGGCGGCGCGCGAGTAGCGGTGGTAGAGGTGGAAGCGCGGCGGCACGACGACGGCGTCGGGGCATATGCGCCGCGCCTCGTTGAGCGTCGAGGCCGTCTTGACGCCGCGGCGCTTGGCCTCGTAGCTCGCGGTGAGGACGATGCCGTGGCGCGACGACTCGTCCCCGCCCACGATGAGGGGGGCGTCGCGCAGCGAGGGGTCCTCGGCCTGCTCCACGCTCGCGTAGAAGGCGTCGAGGTCGACGTGGAGGATCATGCGGTCGCGCCCGCGCGGCATCGCCTCGCTCACCTCCCCCGGGCCCCTGCGCCCTAGCTCCTGATCCTGCGCGTCCCCGAGGTCGTCATGTGGGCGCCGCAGTGCCCTATCACGATGAGGCGGCGCTCGTGGTCGGCGTGGTAGTGCACGCGGAACGCCGTCTTGGGGTTCGAGCTCCTGCCCTTGATGTGCGGCGTGACGTCCACCTGCTCGCCGCGGTAGGTCCGCCTCCTCATCCTCATGAGCTTCGGGTCGCTGTTCGTCTGCTGGACCTCGCGCAGCGAGAGCACGTAGCCCGCCCTCGAGCGGTAGGCCTCCTCCATCTCGCCGACGTCGCAATCCTCGAAGTACAGCGGCCAGAGCACGCACGCGACGCTGCGCAGGATCCGCCACTCCTCGTCGAGGTCGCCCCTGAAGCCCTCCGCGGAGGCGTAGGCCTCGTCGAGCACGACGACGCGGTCCGGCCACAGCTCGGCGACGAGGGAGAGCAGCTCGCGCAGGGACGTCGGGACGTGGTCGAGGGCCTCCACGACGTCCGAGACGTGGCGCGCCTCCCGGAGCCGGTCCGCGAGCGCCGCGGCGCGCTCCTCCGCGCTCTGGGCGCGGTAGCGCAGCGACGTGACGTCGCCGGAGGCCTCGCCGCCCTCCTCCCTCAGGCGCTCGACCTCCTCGCGCAGCCTGTCGTTCTCCGTCGCGTACTCCTCGGCGAGCTCGTTGGTCTCCCGCAGGTCCTGCCGGAGCCGCTCGACGTCCTGGGCGGCCGAGGCCGGGACGAGCTCGCCCTGCCTCATGCGCTCCCGCAGGTAGTCGAGGCGCTCGCGCATCGCCTCGGCCGTCACGCGGCGGCGCGCCCAGTCGACGTCGGCGAGCTCGCACACGTCGCCGCCCTCTCGGACGATCGTGCGTCCCAGGCTGCGGCTCAGGATGTCGACGATCGCCCCGGCGCCGCCCTGGCCGTAGCCGTCCATGCGCCGCTTGTTGAAGTAGGGGTGGCGGCGGTAGCCCTCGGGGTCGTCCAGGTCGACGCCGGGCCGGTACACGCGCAGGATGTGCGGGCCGCAGCGGTACAGGGAGGCGGGCGTCCCCTTCCGGAAGAGCCCGAACATGCGGTCGCGCACGGCGGCGTCGCTCCAGTCCGCGACGTAGACGTTCGCGAGGCCTATGAGGCGGCGCGCGAGGTCGGAGGGGTCCTCGACGGGAGGGACGCCCTCGCGGTCCGTCGACATGAGGACCAGGGGCAGCTCGCGCTGCGGGCTCAGCAGGTTCTCCTCGAACGCCTCCGCGAAGTTGCCGCCGTCGAGCCAGGTGACGTCCGAGGCGAGGACCGTCTCGCCCACGCACGCCTGGAACTCCGGGATCGAGACGACGTCGGCGACGAAGTTCGGCACGCTCGCGAACGGGACGGTGCCCGTCGCGCCGATGTAGTTCGGCAGGAAGTGGTAGCTGATCCTCACGTTGACGACGCAGGGGCCGTCCGAGCTCGTCACGATGCCGACCTGCGTGTGCCAGCGGCGGAACCACACGCTGGCGTCCGGCTCGTCGTACTCCATCGCCCAGAGGCGGCGGTCGAGGTGCCTGAGCACGAGGGCGTCGTTGGCGAGCTCCGTGGCGAGGCCGTCGGAGCGCGGCGTGCGCGGGAGGCGGCCGTCGAGGAAGGCCTCGTGCGCCTTCGGGTGGCCCAGCATGTCCCGCAGCGGCGAGTCGTCGCGGCGCGACTCCTTGCGCACCACCCAGTCCCAGATCACGTCCTGGATGCGCCCCAGGGGCGCCTCGGTGGTGTCGTAGGGGAACACCTCGAAGCGGGTCCTGTAGTGCAGCTGCTCGTTCTCGAGGCGCATGGCCGGCCTCCCTCCCCTCGGACGGGCCGGCTCGCACCGGCATCCCTAGGGTAGCGGAGCGGACGGACGCGTTCCCTCCGAACGAGGAAGGCCGGGAGCCTCTCGGCCCCCGGCCCTTCGTCTCGTGGTCGGGTGGACTGGATTCGAACCAGCGACCCCTTGACCCCCAGTCAAGTGCGCTACCAAACTGCGCCACCACCCGGTCTCGCGCCTTCGCGCGAAGGTCATACTACCGCTTCGACCGCCCGCGCACAAGGCCGGAAATCATCCCGCGCGGCTCCGCGGGAGGGGGACGGGGGCTACTCCCCCAGACGCTCGGAGAGCTCGAGCCACTCGTCCTCGAGGGCGGCGAGCTCGGCCTCGGCGGCGTCGAGCTCGGCCTGGATCCGCTCGAGCTCCTGGTAGTCGGTGGGTTCGGCGGCGCGCATCTCGGCCCGCAGCTCGTCGGGGCGTCCCTCGCGCGCGGCGATGCGCCGCTCGACGGAGTCCTTGCGCCGCTTGAGCTCGCGGCGCTCCTGGTTCGAGAGGGCGGCCCCCTCCCCCACCGCGGGCCCCGCGGGGGCCTCGCGGCGCGGCGCGGGGCGCGGAGGCGCGCTCCGCGCGGCCTCGAGCTCGAGGTACTCGTCGACGCCGCGCGGCAGGTGGCGCAGCATGCCGTCGAGGAGCGCGTACTCGTCGTCGACCACGCGCTCCATGAGGTAGCGGTCGTGCGTGACCATCACCAGCGTGCCGGGCCAGCCGTCGAGCAGGTCCTCCATCACGGCGAGCATCTCGGTGTCCATGTCGTTGCCGGGCTCGTCGAGCACGAGCACGTTGGGCTCGCCGACGAGCACGAGCAGCAGCGCCAGGCGGCGGCGCTGGCCCCCGGAGAGCTCGCCGACCGGCGTCATCAGCTCGGCGTGGTCGAACCCGAGCATCTCCAGGAGCTGCTCGGTCGACCACTCGCGCCCCTCCGCGACGACGCGCGTCCTGTGGCGGCGCAGCAGGTCCCGCACGCGCCAGTCGCCCTTGTCGGCGAGCGACTCGAGGCGCTGGGAGAGCACGCCGAAGCGCACCGTGGCGCCTATGCGGACGCGGCCCCTCGTGGGGGCGAGCGAGCCCGTGAGCAGGCGCAGCAGCGTCGTCTTGCCCGCGCCGTTCGCCCCCAGGATTCCGACGCGGTCGCCGGGCCCGACGATCCAGTCCAGGTCGCGCACGAGCGCGCGACCGCCCAGCTCGCAGGACACGCCCTCGCACTCGATGACCTGCTTCCCCAGGCGCGCGACGGACAGCTGCTTGAGCTGCACGGGATTCCTCAGCGGCGGCACGTCGGCGATCAGGGCGCGCGCCTCCTCGATGCGGAAGCGCGGCTTGCTCGTCCGCGCCTGCGCGCCGCGGCTGAGCCAGGCGAGCTCGCGGCGCAGTGCGTTCTGCCGGCGCTCCTCGCGCTGGCGCTCGAGGCGCTCGCGCTCGACGCGCTGCTGCACGTAGGCGGAGAACCCGCCCTCGAAGCCGTCGACGCGTCGGTCGTGCACCTCCCACATCGAGGTGCACACCTCGTCGAGGAACCAGCGGTCGTGGGTCACCACGAGCAGCGCGCCGCGGCCCTCCGGCCAGCGGGTCCTGAGGTGCTCGGCGAGCCAGGAGATGGCGACGACGTCGAGGTGGTTCGTGGGCTCGTCGAGGCAGAGCACGTCCCAGGTGCCGAAGAGCAGCCGCGCGAGGTCGACGCGGCGGCGCTGGCCGCCGGAGAGCGTCCCCACGCGGGCATCGAGGTCCACGTCGGAGAGGAGCCCCGCGAGCACGGCGCGCCGGCGCGGGTCGCCCGCCCAGGCGTACTCGGGCATCCCCGCCGCGACCTGGCCGATGACGCTGTCCTCGTCGTCGAGCTCGTCGTCCTGGGCGAGCACGCCCACCGAGATGCCGTTCCTCCAGGTCACGGTGCCCGAGTCAGGGCGGACGCGGCGGGAGGCGAGCTCGAGCAGGGTGGACTTGCCCTCGCCGTTGCGCCCGACGACGCCGATGCGGTCGCCCTCGTAGACGCCGAGGGTCTGGCCCTCGAGCACGCGCTTGCCGGGCCACTCGTGCCCCACGCCGTCGAGTCCGATCAGGATCCCCACGGCCTACCCCTCCCCCGCGAGACGGCGCAGCAGCGCGATCTCGCGCGCCCAGCCCTCGGGCTCGTTCGGGGTCTCGAGCACCATGGGGAGGCCCGCGAGCCGCGGGTTCGTCACGACGGCGACGAAGCAGTTGAGCCCCAGCTCGCCCGCGCCGATCCGCTCGTGGCGGTCCCTGCGCGAGCCGGGCGGGTTCATCGAGTCGTTCAGGTGGAGCGCGCGCAGCAGGTCGAGCCCCACGACGCGGTCGAACTCGTCGAGGACGTCCTCGACGCTGCGCGCGACCGGGTAGCCGGCGTCGGAGACGTGGCAGGTGTCCAGGCACACGCCGATCGACGCGGCGTCGCCCACGAGCTCGACGATGCGGGCGAGCTCCTCGAAGGTCGAGCCCACCTCGCTGCCCTTGCCCGCCATCGTCTCGAGCAGCACCGTCGTGCGCTGGCCGGGCTCGCAGGCCTCGCGGATACCCTCGGCAACGAGCTCGACGCCGCGCTCCGTCCCCAGGCCGGTGTGGGAGCCGGGGTGGAGGTTGTAGACGACGTCGCCGACGAGCTCGAGGCGCTCGAGGTCCTCGCGCATGGAGCGGCGGGCGAAGGCGCGCACGTCCTCCTTGGCCGAGCACAGGTTGTAGGTGTAGGGGGCGTGTGCGACGACGGTGCCTATGCCGGCCTCGGCGCGCACGCGGGCCATCGCCTCGAGGGCGGCCTCGTCGAGGGCGCGCGCGGAGCCGCCACGCGGGTTGCGGGTGAAGTAGGCGAACGTCGTCGCCCCGATGGACGCGGCCTGGCGCGCGCAGGCGGCGAGCCCGCGCGCGACCGAGAGGTGCGCGCCGAGGAGCAGCGCCATCCTAGGCCCCGAGCAGGTCGGCGACGCGTCCGACGATCAGGCGCGCGACCTCGTCCTTCGGCAGGCACGGGTGCTCGGAGGCGCCATCGGGGCCCACGATCGTGACGGCGTCGGTGTCGGTGCCGAAGCCCGAGTCCGCGCGGCTCACGTCGTTGGCCACGATCAGGTCGCAGCCCTTGCGCTCGAGCTTGGAGCGAGCCGCTGCGACCGGGTCGCCCGTCTCGGCGGCGAACCCGACGACCACGCGCCCGCCCTTGGCGGCCGACAGCGTCGCGAGGACGTCGGCCGTCTCGCGCATCTCGAGGACGTCGAGGCGCTCGGCGTCCTTCTTGAGCTTGTGGTCGGCGGGGGCGGCCGGCGTGTAGTCGGCGACGGCGGCGGCGCACACGGCGGCGTCGGCCCCCTCGAAGGCCGAGGTCGCGGCCTCGAGCATCTCGCGGGCGCTCGTCACGCGCACGACCTCGCATCCCGCGGGCCCCCGCAGCGCGCTCGGGCCCGTCACGAGCGTGACCTCGGCTCCCGCGTCGCGGGCGGCGCGCGCCACGGCGTAGCCCATCTTCCCGCTCGAGCGGTTGGCGACGTAGCGCACCGGGTCGATCGCCTCGTGGGTGGGGCCTGCCGTCACGACGACGCGGCGGCCGGCGAGCCGCTGCGGCACGACGGCGCGCGCGAGCAGCCGGAGGGCGTGGTCCACGACCTCCTCGACGTCCGCGAGCTTGCCCTCGCCGACGTCGCCGCAGGCGAGCCTGCCCGTCGCAGGCATCACGAGGTGCGCGCCGCGCTCCCGCAGCGTCGCGACGTTCGCCTGGGTCGCGGGGCTGCGCCACATGTGCACGTTCATGGCCGGGGCGAAGGCCACGTGGTCCCACGCCGCGACGAGCGTCGAGGTGAGGGCGTCGTCGGCGACGCCGGCGACCGCCTTGGCGAGGACGTCGGCCGTGGCGGGGCACACGAGCACGAGGTCGGCCCACTCGGCGAGCTCGACGTGCCCAATGGGGGTGTCGGCGAACGTCCCCAGGTCGACGAGGACGGGACGCCCCGTGAGCGCCTCGAAGGTGAGCGGCCCCACGAAGGCGGTCGCCGCCTCCGTCATCGCAACGCGGACCTCGCAGCCCGCCTTCTGGAGCCCGCGCACGACCTCGCAGGCCTTGTAGGCCGCGATGCAGCCCGTCACGCCGACGAGCGCGCGCGGCGCGCGGACGCGGTCCTCCGCCATCCCGATCATCTCCCTACCCCTCGTCGGAGACGAGGATCCTGTGGCAGTACGGGCACTCGCAGTACCCCTCCGGCGTGCGCACGGCGGCGTACTGGCTCGGCTGGAGCGTCACGCGGCACACCGACGGTGTGTCGCCCACAAGCCGCTCCACGGCGAGGCCGCCGAAGCGCTCCGATGCCCGCTCGTAGCGCTCGACGAGGGCGGGGTCCATGCCCGCCACGACGTCCTCGCGCTCCTCGCGCAGCTCGCGCACGCGGGCGGCGACGGCCTCGAGCTCGCCCTTGAAGGAGGCGACGAGCTCGGCCTCCTCGGCGCGCGCCCGCTTGAGCCAGGCCTGGCACTCCTCGGCGCGCCGCCGGCACGCCTCCAGCTCGCCCTCGAGGCCGGCGCGCTGGAACTCGAGCTTCTCGAGGCGCTTGGCGAGCGAGGTGAGCTGGGCCTCGAGGTCGCGGACGTGGCGGTAGTCCCGTCCCTCGGCGGCCTCGGCCTGCGCGCGGTCGACGAGCCCGGCGACGTGGTCGTGCTCCTCGGCGTTGGCCTCGAGCGCCATCGCGAGGTCCTTGTGGCGGCCCACGACGCGCTGGGCCTCGGCCCCGACGCGCTTGACGTCGGCCCTGAGCTTGGCGACGGCGGCGCGCTGGGGCAGCTCCTCGCCCCGGCGCCTGTCGCGCAGCAGCTCGACGTCGATCTCCTGGAGCCTCACCAGTGCGTCCCTGGCGTTCATCTCACACCTCCGTGTCGCGCGGCGGCGCCGGCCAGCTCCCCGGCGACGCGGAGGAGGGCCTCCGCGAACGCGTCGAGGTCGGCCTCGGCCGTCCGCTCGTCGAACGAGATCCTGAGCGAGCCGAGCGCCTCGTCCCGGGCGATCCCCATCGCGGAGAGCACGTGGCTCGGCTCGAGCGAGCCCGAGGAGCACGCCGAGCCGGCGGACACCTCGAAGCCCGCCTCGTCGAGCCGCACGATCAGCGACTCGGACTCCGCCCCTGGCACCATCACGCTCACGAGGCCGGGGAGCAGCGCGGACCCGAAGGCCGCTCCCCCGGTGGTGGCGACGACGCCCGTGCCCGGAGCGCAGAGGCGAGCCACGAGGCGCCGGCTCCGCCCGGAGACGACGGGTGCCGTCTCCCCCATCGAGCGGGAGACGGACTCGGCGACGGCGGCGAAGCAGCAGGCCCCGATGACGTCCTGCGTCCCGGAGCGCCTGCCGCCCTCCTGCCCGCCGCCGAAGGACTGGCGGCGGAACGGGCAGCGCATCCTCATCGCGAGCGCCCCGATGCCCACCGGCCCGCCGACCTTGTGCGCGGCCACGGAGACGGCGTCGGCGCCCGAGAGGTCGAGCGGCGTCTTGCAGAACCCCTGGACGGCGTCGGCGTGGAAGAGCGCCCCGGCGGCGTGCGCGGCCTCCGCCAGCTCGCGCGTCGGCTGGACGACGCCGGTCTCGTTGTTGGCCGCCATCACGCTCACGAGGGCGCAGGGCGCCTCCCGGGCCAGGCGCGCCACCTCGGCGGGGGCGACGACGCCGTCGCGGCCCGGCGCGGCGAGGACGACCTCGAAGCCGCGGTCGCGCAGGGGCGCCGCGAGCTCGAGCAGCGAGTCGTGCTCGATCGCCGAGATCACCACCCGCGTGCGGGAGCGGTCGCGCCCGCGCGCGCCCTCCGCCATCCCGAGCACGGCGAGCGCGTTGGACTCGGTGCCGCCCGAGGTGAAGGCGACCTCCGCCGGGCGGAAGCCCGCGCCCAGGGCGCGGGCGAGGCGCGCGCGGGCGCCGTCGAGCTCGCGAGCCGCCTCCCTGCCCAGGGTGTGCAGGGAGTTCGGGTTGGCGCCGCAGCAGCGCAGGGCGCGCACGCGGGCGGCCTCCGCGAGCGACTCGGGGCGCTCCGGGGCCGAGGCCGCGCAGTCGAGGTAGACGAGGCGCTCGGAGGGCATGCGCTAGGCCTCCGGGGCCGCAGCCGCCGCGCGGATTCCGGCGATGGCCGCGGCGCGGTCGCCGGCGCCGAACACGGCGCTGCCGGCCACGAGCACGTCCGCGCCGCAGGAGGCGAGCCTGGCGGCGTTGGCGGCGGAGACCCCGCCGTCGACCTCCACGCGCGGCGAGCAGCCCTCGCGCTCGCACAGCGCGCGCAGGCGCTCGAGCTTGGCGTAGGTGCCCTCGATGAAGGCCTGGCCGCCGAAGCCGGGGTTCACCGACATCACGAGCACCATGTCGAGCTCGGCGACGACGTCCTCGAGCGCGGAGACGGGCGTCGCGGGGTTGAGCGCGACCGATGCGCGCGCCCCGGCGTCGTGGATCCGGCCGACGAGGCGGTGCAGGTGGCGGGCCGCCTCGGCGTGCACGCTGACGACGTCGGCGCCGGCCTCGAGGAAGGCGTCGAGCATCTCGTCGGGGTTCGAGATCATGAGGTGGACGTCCACCGGGACGGCGGTGGCGGCCTTCACCTGGCGCAGGATGTCCAGCCCGAACGAGACGTTGGGGACGAAGTGGCCGTCCATCACGTCGTAGTGGATGAGGTCCGCGTCGCGGACGGAGTCCAGGTCCCCGGCGAGGTGCAGGAAGTCCGCGGAGAGCACGGACGGGGCGACGAGCACGTCGTTCATAAGATCCTCCTTCCCGGCGCCGGGCGCCGGAGTCGCGTGCGGCTAGGCCTCGGGGCCCTCCCGGTCGTCGTCGCGCCTGTGGAAGGCGAACCGGGCCTCCTCCCCCCGCGCGAGCTTGCGCAGGTTCGAGCGGTGGGCCCAGACGACCAGCAGCGCCCCGGCGCAGACGATGGCGAGGAAGGCGCCGCTCGGGTGCAGCGCGCCGTAGCACCACAGCGGCAGCGACGCCGCCGCGGCGCACGAGGCCGCCGAGACGATCCTGGTGGGGACCACCACGACGAGCCACACGGCGAGCAGGCCGAGGGCGACCGGCCAGGCGAGCCCGAGGGCCGCCCCGAAGCCGGCCGCAATCCCCTTGCCCCCGCGGAGGCGCATGTAGGGGCTGAACACGTGCCCGCACAGCGCGCAGGCGAACACGAGGGCGAGCACCCAGTCGAGGCGCCCGCCGAACGCGAGCGGGCCCGCGTCCCCTCCCAGCGCGAGGGCGGCGAGCGCGGGGCGCGCGAGCGCGCAGCACACGTAGGCCTTGCCTGCGTCGAGCAGGAGGGTGAGCGCCGCGGCCCCCTTGCCCACCGAGCGGGCGACGTTGGTGGTGCCGATGTTGCCGCTGCCGACCTTCTGGATGTCGACGCCGGCGCCCTTGCCGGCGACGATCTTGCCGAAGGGGATGCCGCAGATGAGGTAGGTGACCGCGAGGTAGGCGGCGAGCACGAGCGCGAGGCGGGGCGTCATCGGGCATCGCCCCCGTCCTTGCGGCGGAACCGCAGGCGCACCGGTGTGCCCTCCAGGTCGAAGGCGTCGCGCAGGCGGTTCTCCAGGAAGCGCTCGAAGTTGTCGGTCACCAGGTCCGGCGAGTTGCAGAAGAAGGCGAACGACGGCGGGTCGACCGCGACCTGGGTCGCGTAGTTGATCTTGAGTCGGCGGCGCCCGTCGGTGACGGTGTGGCCCGTCTCGCGGACCTGGGCGAGCACCTCGTTCAGGCGGGCGGTCGGGACGCGCGAGGAGCGGTTGCGCGCCACCTGGAGCGCGAGGTCGAGCACCTTGCCGACCGAGCGCCCCGTGAGCGCGGAGATCCTGAGCACCGGCGCCCAGCCGCAGAAGGCCATACGCATCGCGAGCGACTGCATGACCTCCTCGCGCGCCTGGTCGTCCTCGAGCAGGTCCCACTTGTTGAGCAGCACCGCCACGCCGCAGCCGCGGTCGACGGCCATCTCGACGATCTTCTGGTCCTGCTCGGTGACGCCCACCTGCGAGTCGACGACGAGCAGGCAGACGTCGCTCTCCTCCATCGCGCGCAGCCCGCGCACGATGCTGTAGAACTCGACGTCCTCGTGGACGGTGGAGCGCTTGCGCATCCCGGCGGTGTCGACGAGGCGCACCGGGACGCCGTCGTGCTCGAAGACGACGTCGATCGCGTCGCGCGTGGTGCCGGCGACGTCGCTGACGATGGAGCGCTCGGTCCCAGAGAGGCGGTTGGCGAGCGAGGACTTGCCGGCGTTGGGCCTGCCCACGATCGCCACGTTGACGGCGCCCTCGGGGTAGTCGGGGCCGGAGGGCTCCTCGGGCAGGGCGGCGACGACCTCGTCGAGCAGGTCGCCCGTGCCGTGGCCGTGGGAGGCCGAGACGGGCCGGGGCTCGCCGACGCCGAGCGACCAGAAGTCCCACAGGCCGTCCTCGCGGGAGGGGTCGTCGTACTTGTTGGCCACGAGGATCACCGGCTTGCGCTGGCGGCGCAGCACGCGGGCGACCTCCTCGTCCTCGTCGGTGACCCCGACGGTGCCGTCCACCACGAACACGACGACGTCGGCCTCCTCGCAGGCGGCCAGCGCCTGCTCGCGGATGCGGGGCGCGAAGCGGTCCTGGGAGCGGCGCCCCTCGATGCCGCCGGTGTCGACGAGCACGAACTCCGTGCCCGACCAGTCGGCGTCGTGGTAGGAGCGGTCGCGCGTCACGCCGCGCGACTCGTGCACGATGGCCTCGCGGCTGCCCGCGAGGCGGTTGACCAGGGTCGACTTGCCGACGTTGGGCCGGCCGACCACGGCGACGATGGGCTTGGGCATCTGGGTCTCCTTCCGCCCTGAGAGTCTAGCGCAGATGCCTAGCCGGCCAGGGCCTCTATGGCGTCCACGCAGGCTGCGATCTGGGACGCCGGCGTCGAGGCGCCGGCCGTCACGCCGACGCGGGCCGCCCCCGCGAACCAGGCCGCCTCGAGCTCGGAGGCGTCCTCGACGTGGTGGGTGCCCGGGCAGCGCCCGGCGCAGATCTCCGCCAGGCGGGTGGTGTTCGCCGAGTTCCTCCCCCCGATCACCACCATCGCGTCGACGCCGCCGGCGAGCTCGGCGGCGGCGCGCTGGCGCTCGTCGGTGGCCGAGCAGATGGTGTTGCACACGCGCAGCTCCTCGACGCGCCCGACGAGCCACGAGACGACCTCCTCGAGCAGGCGGCGCGACTGGGTCGTCTGCACGACGACGCCGACGCGGCGGGAGAGCGCGAGGCCCTCGAGGTCGCAGACGCCGCCCACGACGACGGAGCCGGGGGCGTGGGCGGCCGTGGCGTCCACCTCGGGGTGCCCGGCCTCGCCGACGACGAGGACCTGGTAGCCCTCGTCGGCGAGGCGGCGCGCGGCGACGTGGGTCTTGGTGACGTAGGGGCAGGTGGCGTCGACCACCGCCAGGCCCGACTCGCGCGCCCGGCGCTCCACATCGGGGAGCACGCCGTGGGTCCTCAGCACCAGCGTGCCGGCGCCGTCGGCGGGCACCTCGGAGCACACGCGGCAGCCGCGGCGCTCGAGCCCCTCGACGACGAGGGGGTTGTGGATCAGCGGCCCCAGCGTGCGCACCGGAGCCTCGCCGGAGGCGAGGGCCTCCTCGACGAGGTCCAGGGCGCGCTCGACGCCGTAGCAGGCGCCCGCGTGGCGGGCGACGACGATCTCCGCCATGGCCCCTCCTACATCTTCCCGGGGTGCTCGCGGCGCAGCTCGTCGCGCAGCGCGTACACCTCGCCCATGGCCCGCTCCTCGACCTCGGCGACCATGCGCTTGCGGTCCCTGCCGCGGATCGAGGACGTGGGGATCGGCTCGCCGACCTTGAGCCACACCTTGCCCGGGCGCGGCAGGCGCCGCCCGCGCGGGGTGATGTCGCGCGCCCCCACGATGGCGGCCGGCACGACGTCGGCGCCCGCCATCTGGGCGATCATCGCGAAGCCGCCGTGAACCGTCACGGGCTCGTCGTCCGACTTCACCCTCGTGCCCTCGGGGAAGATGACCACGCACTCGCCGCGCTCGAGGGCGGCCTTGGCCGAGCGCAGGGCGCGCATGTCCACGGAGTCGCGCCTGACGGGGAAGCCGCCGAAGCGGGTGATCAGCCAGCCCAGGGCGGGCATGTCGTCGAACTCGGACTTGTAGACCGGGCGCGCCCTCCTGCCGCGGCGCAGGGCCGACAGCACGAGCACGCAGGGGTCGAGCATCGAGACGTGGTTCATCACGATGACGGAGCCCTTGCCGTTCGTGGTGCGGTAGAGGCGCTCCTCGCCGTCGATCTCCCAGCGCCACATCGCGTAGGTGTAGGCGGCGACGAGGGCGGCGGCCACGCGGTAGAGCAGGCGGACGGGCCAGGGGAAGTCCATCATCCCATGGCCGGTGTAGTCGGCCTGGGAGTTGCCGACGAGCGGCAGCGACCCCTCGCGGGGCAGGTCGCGGGCGCGCGGCACGTCCACGAGCCCGCGCGGGCGCGCGGCGGCGTCCATCAGCTCCTCGATGCGGGCGCAGACCTCGTCGACGGTGAGCTCGGAGGTGTCGATGCGCACGGCGTCCTCGGCGGCGCGCAGCGGCGAGGCCTCCCGGGTCGAGTCGAGCTCGTCGCGGCGGCGGATCTCGGCGAGCACGCGCTCCTCGGCCTCGGCGTCCGCGGAGGCGCCGGGCTCGCGGGCCGCGTCGTGGCCCGTGCGCTGCACGGCGCGGCGGTGCGCCCGAGCGCGGTCGTCGGCGGTGAGGAAGACCTTGACCTCGGCGTCGGGGAACACCGTCGTGGCGGTGTCGCGGCCCTCGGCGACCACGTCGCCCGCGGCGCCGAGCTCGCGCTGGCGCGCCACCATCGCCTCGCGCACCTCCGGCAGCGCGGCGACGGCGCTCACGGCGGCGTCGATGCGCGGCTCGCGGATCGCCTCGGAGACGTCCTCGCCGTCCAGCAGCGTCCGCGTGCCCTCCGGGGAGGGCGCGAAGTCCACGGCCACCTCGCGCGCGACGCGGGCGACGGCCTCGGCGTCGCCGGGGTCCTCCCCCCGTTCGAGGACGGCGAGGGTCACGGCGCGGTACATCGCGCCGGTGTCGAGGTAGGAGATTCCCCTCCTGCGCGCGACCTCGCGCGCGACGGTGGACTTGCCCGAGCCCGCGGGCCCGTCGATGGCGACCTTCATGGGTGCGTCACCGTCCTTCCCTGATCGAGTCCAGCAGCGCCGAGCGCTCGGCGGCCCCCAGCCTGCGCCACGACCCCTCGGCCAGCCCGTCGAGGGAGAGCGGGCCGAAGCGGTCGCGGTGCAGGGCCACCACCTCGTGGCCCACGGCGGCGAGCATCCGCTTCGCCTGGTGCTTGCGCCCCTCGCGCAGCTCGAGGCCCACGACGGAGGTCCCCCTGGGGACGCCCGCCGGCGCGACCGCGCGCGCCTCGGGGCCGTCGGGCGCGAGCAGGTCGCAGGCGGCCGGCTGGCAGGGCCCGTCGTCGAGCTCGATGCCCGAGCGGATGCGACCGAGCGCGTCCTCGCCGGGGCGGCCCTCGACGAGGGCCACGTAGTGCTTCGCGACGTGGTGCGAGGGGTGCAGCAGGCGCTGGCCGGCGTCGCCGTCGGTGGTGAACAGCAGGATGCCCGTGGTGTCCATGTCGAGGCGCCCCACGGGGAAGAGGCCTGGCTCCCCCACGCCCGCGACGAGCTCGGCGACGCAGGGGCGCCCGTAGGGGTCGCTCATCGTGGTGAGGTAGCCGGCGGGCTTGTTGAGCACGACGTAGGCGGCCTCGGCCGCGGGCACCACGCGCCGGCCGTCGACCTCGACGACGTCGGTCGCGGGGTCGACCCTGCTGCCCAGCTCGGTCACGACGACGCCGTTGACGCGCACGCGCCCCGCCGTCATGAGGTTCTCCGAGCCCCTGCGGCTCGCCACGCCCGAGCGGGCGAGGAAGCGCTGCAGCCGCATGGGCACGAGGCGGCCGCCCTCCCCCGTCATGCGTCGTCCTCCTCGAGCTCGCGCACGTCGTCGGCGAGGCCGTCCGCCTGCTCGTCCTCGGCGTCGACGTCGTCGGTCACGCGCCTGCCGGCGAGGCGCTCGCGGATGAAGGCGCGCGCCTGCTCGTCGGGGGCGAACTGCTCGAGGTCGGGCAGCTCGGAGAGGCTCCTGAGCCCGAAGTGCTCGAGGAAGGCGCGCGTCGTCCCGTAGAGGACCGCCTGGCTGCGGCCGGGCTCGCGCCCCACCTCGCGGACGAGCCCCTTGTCGACGAGCGTCGAGATCACGCCCTCGGAGTTGACGCCGCGGATGGCGCGCACCCCCTCGCGGGTCACGGGCTGGTGGTAGGCGACGACCGCGAGCGTCTCGAGCGCGGCCTGCGAGAGGCGCCGCGTGTCCCAGGACAGCACGTACGCCTCGACCTGGTCGTGGTAGGCGGGGTGGGTGAACAGGCGCCACCCGCCCGCGACCTCGCGCAGCTGGAAGCCGCGGCCGGCGTCGGCGTACTCGGCGGCCAGCTCGGCGAGCTGGGCCGCGACCTCGCCCGGCGTGGTGCCGAGCACCTTGGCCAGGTCGCCCGCGGGCACCGGGTCGCCCGAGACGAGCAGCATCGCCTCGAGCGCGCCCTTCGCGGAGCCCGGCTCGAGCGCTCCGAGTCCACCCATCGCTATCTCTCCTCCTCGTCGCCGTCCCCGCCGGCGGGGGCGGCGGCCGCGTCGCGCCCGGCCTCCCCCACGTAGGTGACGCCGATCTCTCCGAAGTTCTCCTCCTGGCTCAGCTCGACGACGCCCCGCTTGAACAGCTCGAGCAGGGCGAGGAACGTCACGACCACGCCCTCGGGCGTGCGCTGGGCGCCCACGAGCTCGCTGAACGTCGAGGCCGCCCCGCTGCGCACGGAGCGCTCGACCGACTCGACCGCGAGGCGGACCGGCAGGCGCCGCGGCGCGACGTGCTCGGCCTCGAGCAGCAGCTCCTGGCGGCGCCCGTCCAGGTCCGCGCAGATCACCCCCAGCGAGCGCAGGGTGATGCCGCGCAGGAAGTCGGGCATGAGGCCGAGGAACTCGGGGTCGGGGCCGGCCGTACGCGGGTGCATGCGCGCCTCGGCCTCGCCGCGCGCGGCGAGCCAGGACCCGACGTTGCGGAACTGCTTGTAGGCGACGAGGCGCGCGGCCAGCACGTCGAGCGCCTCGTCGGCGGAGAGCCCGTCGAGCGCGTCGTCCTCGTCGGGCTCGGCGGCGAGCGGCCCCTGGTCAGAGACGAGGCTCGCGGCCTTGATGTCGAGCAGCGTCGAGGCCACGAGGATGAAGTCGCTCGTGACGTCGAGGTCCATCTCCCCCATCCGTCCGAGCTCGTCGAGGAACTGGTCGGCGACCTCGGCGACGGGGACGGCGGCGATGTCGACCTTCTGCCTCGACACAAGGGTGAGCAGGAGGTCGAAGGGTCCGGTGAAGGCCTGCGTCCTGACGCGGTACGACATGGCTAGAACCCGAACAGCAGGCCCACGAGCGGCGAGACCGTGAGCGAGAAGTAGCGGCCGAGCAGGTCGAAGCCGAGCAGGCGCGGGGCGAGCCACACCGCGGCGAGCAGGACGAGGCCGGAGTAGCGCTCGACCGAGAAGTAGGACCTGCGCGCCGAGTCTGACAGGAACAGCGCGACGACCTTGCTGCCGTCGAGCGGCGGCACGGGGATGAGGTTGAAGAAGAGCAGCATCGCGTTGATCCTCACGTAGACGTAGAGGATCTGGTAGCAGACGACGGCCCACCCGGTGGGGTCGTCCGGCAGCAGCGGAAGCAGGGCGCGCGCGAGCAGGGCACCGACGAGGGCCTGCGCCAGGTTCGCGGCCGGGCCCGCCACCGCGACGACGGCCTCGCCGACGCGCCGGTCGCGCAGCCGGGACGGGTCGTAGGGCACGGGCCTCGCGTAGGCGACGAAGAAGCCGCCGAGCAGGAAGCAGGCGAGCGGGAGCAGGACGGACCCGAAGGGGTCGAGGTGCGCGAGGGGGTTCAGGGTGAGCCTGCCGCGCTCCCTGGCCGTGTCGTCGCCCATGAGGTGGGCGGCCAGGGCGTGGGCGAACTCGTGGACGGCCGACGAGAGGACGACGAGGACCAGGCAGGCCAGTATGAAGAGCAAGTTGTAGAGGTCCAGCGAGGCCATGCCACTCCCCCTCCATCTCGCGGCGCGCTAGCGCAGCGAGGCCGACACCCGAAAGGATACCCAACCAAGCGCCCAGGAGAGCGCGGCGGCGACCAGCACGTCCCCGCGAAGCAGCCCGCCCGTGGGGGTCGGCACGCAGGCAAGCCCGGCGAGCGGGGCGGGCACGAGCGCCTCGGCGGCGCGTGCGACCTGCCCGAGCACCGGGACGGAGCCCACATAGGACACGGCGCCCGCGACGGCGACGCAGGCGAGGAGGACCGAGACGGCGCGCAGGGCCCAGCCCAGGGCCGACGCGGCCGCGCACGCCGCGCGTCTCCAGCCGCCCGTCACGCGCCCGCCTCCTCGAGGGCCTCGGAGAGCTCGAGCCACTCCGCCTCGAGCTTCGGGATCTCGCGGGAGAGCTCCTCGTACTCGCGCATGGCCGCGTCGAAGCGCTCGCGGTCGTCGTAGAGCTCCTGCGAGGCCATCTGCTCCATGAGCTCGGCGTAGCGCGCCTGGGCGGGCTCGAGGGCGGCCTCGACCTCCCTGAGGCGCGCCCGCTCCTTGCGCGTGCGCGCGTTACGCGCGTTGCGCGCCTCGGCCTCGGCGCGCCGCTGCTCGCGGGTCTTGGCGTTGCGTCCGCGCGGCTGGGCGGCGCGCTCCGGCTCCGGCGCGCGCACCGGCTCCGCCTCGGGCTCGCCCTCCTGCGCGGCGAGCAGCTCCGCCCGCTTGAAGCGGTAGTACTCGTAGTCGCCGTCGTAGAGGGTGACCGAGCCGTCGCGGATGTCGACGACCTTGTTGCAGACGGCGCGCACGAGCTGCTCGTCGTGGCTGATCAGCACGATCGTGCCGTCGAAGTCGCGCAGCGCGTCCTGGAGCACGTCGATGGAGTCGATGTCGAGGTGGTTGGTGGGTTCGTCGAGGCACAGCAGCGGCTCGGGCGCCACCATCATCTTCGCGAGCGCGAGGCGCGCCCGCTCGCCGCCGGAGAGCACCGAGACGCGCTTCTCCACGTCGTCGCCCTGGAACAGGAAGGCTCCCAGGAGCCTGCGCTCCTCGGAGCTCGTCCACCCGGCGGCCACCGAGTCGAGCTCGGCGAGCACCGTGTTGCCCTCGCTCATCCCCTCGAGCTGGTGCTGGGCGTAGTAGGCGCGGCTGACGTTCAGGCCGAGCTGGACGGTTCCCACGGCCGGGGCGAGCGAGCCCACGATGAGCTTCATCAACGTCGACTTGCCCGCACCGTTGGGGCCGACGAGGGCCACCCTGTCCCCTCGGTAGAAGGTGAGGTCCACCCCCTCGTAGATCACATGGTCGCCATAGGCGGCGGTGACCCCCTCGAGGCCCACCACCATGTCGCCCGTCCTGGGCGGCGAGGGGAAGCGGAAGGCGACGTGCTTGGAGCGCTCGGGCAGCACGACGAGCTCCTCGCGGATCTGCTCGATGCGCCGGATGCGCTCCTGGACCTGCTTGGCCTTGGTCGGCTTGTAGCGGAAGCGGTCCACGAACACCTGCATGTGCGCGATGTCGCGCTCCTGGGCCGCGCGCTTCTTGCGCAGCTGCTCGAGGTTGTCCTCGCGCAGCCTGAGGTAGGCCGAGTAGTTGCCGGCATACGTGGTCAGCGAGCGGTTCTCGAGCGCGGCGACGTGGCTCACGCAGGCGTCGATGAAGGCGCGGTCGTGGCTGACGAGCAGGACGGCCCCCTCGTAGGAGGACAGGAACGACTCGAGCCACTGGACGCTCTCGAGGTCGAGGTGGTTCGTCGGCTCGTCGAGCAGCAGCAGGTCCGGATGGCGCAGAAGCAGCTTGGAGAGCGCGATGCGCGTCTGCCAGCCGCCGGAGAAGTCGCGGGCGGGCTTGTCGAAGTCGGCGACGGGGAATCCCAGCCCGGCCAGAATCTGGCGCGCGCGGCTCTCGAGCTCGTAGCCGCCCAGCCGCTCGAAGCGGTCCTGCGCCTGGCCGTAGGCCTCGAGCAGGGCGTCCTGCTCGGTCCCGGGATCGGCCGCGGCGATCCGCGCCTCGAGCTCGGAGACGCGCTCGGCGAGGCGGCGCACCTCCGTCGCCGAGGCCATGACCTCCTCGAGGGCGGAGCGCTCCCCCATCGGCCCCGACTCCTGCTCGAGGTAGCCCACGCTCACGTCGCGCGCGAAGGTGACGGAGCCCTCGTCGGGGGCCTCCTGGCCCATGATGATCCTGAGCAGGGTCGTCTTGCCCGCGCCGTTGGGGCCGACGAGCGCCCAGCGCTCGCCGGCGTTGATCTGCAGGGTCGCCCCCGCGTACAGCGTGCGCGCCCCGAACGACTTCGCGATGCCCTGTGCGAGGACGATCATGAGACTCCCCTGCTCCCTCCGTGTCGGCTGAGGGTCCAGTATAGGGGGCCGGCCGCGGCCTCCGCGGCGCTCCCCGCATTCGACAGGCGATTCCCACTTCCACCCGCGGCACGTTTTGCTAGAATGTCCTCCGCGGGCGATTGGCTCAGGGGTAGAGCACATCCTTCACACGGATGGGGTCGCTGGTTCGAATCCAGCATCGCCCACCACGAAACCGCAGGTCGGAGGCCGAATGGCCTCCGACCTTTTTCATGCACCGCACCAATCGATGTTGAAGCGGGCCTGTCGCAGAATCAAACGAGCGGGAAACGCGAGGCCGGGGCCACGTCTCGTGGTCCCGGCCCTCGAACCACGAAACGAATCCTGATCCCTACCTGCTCGCCTTGCCGCGATGGCCGCCCTTGGGACGCTTGCCGCCCTTCCTCGCCTTCTCGGCCTGCCGCTCGAGGCGCTTGCCGAGCTTGTAGGCGTAGTACAGGCCGACGGCGCCGAAACAGGCGACGAGCGCGCCGACGAAGTAGTCGGGGTTGGTGGCGCCGAAGGCGAGGACGAAGAAGCCGGTGAAGGCGAAGCCAGCGACCACGCTCACGATCGTGGCGATGCGGAAGTGCTGAAGGCCCTTGCGCGGCGAGTTCGTGCAGCGGGTGCCGAGGTAGCCCGTCACGAGGGAGATGGCGCTCACGATGCAGGAGAGCGTGATGTAGAGGGACGAGGACGTGCTGCGGCCCATGAAGCCGAAGATGACCTGGAACGCCGGAACGGCGATGCCCAGAGCCATCATGCTGATGCTCATGACCTTGAGGTCCCTGCGATCCTTGGACATTCGTACCCCCTCGTCGGGCGAGGCCCTCGCCCCGCTCCCCTATAGCCTGCTCATGATAGCGCAGGACCGCCGCACGCTCGGAGCTCCGGCAGAGGCACGAAGGGTCGGGGCGGTCTCGGATGCTCCTGGATCCCTCGCTCCATCCAGACCATGTCGTACCACGTCCCGAACTTGAAGCCGGAACGCTCGAAGCGCCCGATGACGCGGAAGCCCACCCTCTCGTGGAAGCGCAGGCTCGCCTCGGTCAGGCGGTCGTCCTCCTCGCGAGGCACGGCGACGCAGGCGTACAGCGTTACGACGCCCTGGCTCGCCAGCACGTCAGCGAGCTCGGAGTAGAGACGCCTGCCGAGGCCGCGCCCGCGGACGTCCTGCCTCACGTAGAGGGAGACCTCGCAGACCCAGTCGTAGGCCCTGCGGTCGATGAGGGGGCTTGCGTACGCGTAACCGAGGCAGTCTCCACCCTCGTCCTCGACCAGAAGCCAAGGGTAGCGTCTGAGGGTCCGCTCGACCCGGAGGCCGAACTCCTCAGCGGAGGGGACGTCATATTCGAACGATATGGCCGTGTCCTGCACGTACGGCGCATAGACGGTCCGCATCCGCTCTGCGTCGGCACGGGTCGCGAGCCGGATGCGCACGTCCCTCATGTCGGCCTCCCATCACCTTCTACCTGATTCAAGCTAAGGTTACGCCTAAGCATAAGGATGAGGCTTTGCGAGACCTTCTCTGACCGGGTGCCCCGGACGACGGCCGCATGTGGCCGAATCGTGCGACTACCTGTGGGTTCCTTGCATAGAATTCGAAGAGGTGCAGGATGCACCGCGTCATCGATCGAAAGGCCTTCAGATGCGTCGATCCCGAAAGCTCCTCTTCGCCTCAGGCATCCTTGCCGCCCTCCTCGCGTCGGCCGCCCTCGCCCCCACGACCGTCCTCGCGCTTCCGACCGACGAGGCCGACGTGCCAATTCCGAGCGAAGGCTCCCTCCCCCAGCAGTCTGGAGGAGACGACACGGCGGGCGCCATCTCCGAATCCGACGAAGCGCACCACGAGCCCTCGCCGGACCCCGCCGTCATTCCCGACCCTGACCGGGAGACCGTCGTGGCCGAGACCCCTGCCACGCCCGACGATGCCCAGACGGACGTAGGCGACGTGGCGCAGGACGGGAGCGATGACCCGACCGACGACATGACCGACGGCGAGCCCGCCACCTCCCCGCAGGCGCCCGCGCCCACGCTCTCCCTCTCCACGTCGCCCTCCCCGCAGTCGCTCCCCTCCTCCCAGCAGACCTCCGCCCACGAGTACACGTGGCTCGTCACGAGCGAGTACGGCCACGGGCTCCAGCGCTACCTGCTGGACCACGGCACGATCGCGACGGCGGGCCTCCACGACCTCGGCAACGGCGTCTGGACCTACGTGCGGCCCGACTACTCGTTCGTCGTGCGCGGGCGCTGGGTGGACCCCGAGACGGGCTACGTCTACCTCGCAGACAACGACGGCGTTCTCGAGGCGCCGGGCTGGGTCGTCTCCTCGGCCTACGGCCAGGGGCTCCAGCGCTACTACGTCGACCCCGACGCCCACGCCTGCGTGCCCGGCGTCTCGGAGGAAGGATGGACGCACCTGACGACGTCCTCGGGCTACGTGCTGCGCGGCGCGGGCAAGGTCGCTGGGAGGCTCTGCTACGCGGACAACGACGGCCTGCTCACGACGGACGGCTGGGTGATCACTTCCGCCTTCGGACAGGGGCTCCAACGCTACTGGTTCGTCGACGGCAGCGCGGCCGAGCCGGGCAGGGTGTACGAGACCGGCGACGGCGAGCGCACCTACGTGACCTCGAAGGGCTACGTCCTGCGCGGCGCCCTGGCCGTCGGCGACCTCGTCTACCTCGCCGACAATGACGGACGCCTCGCCTCAGACGGTTGGGTGGTCTCCTCCGCCTACGGTCACGGGCTGCAGCGCTACTGGATCGATCCCGACGCCCACGCCGCCGTCGTCGGCTTCTCCGAGGACGGCTGGGCCCACGTCACGACCGCCAAGGGCTACGTCCTGCGCGGGGCCGGCACCGTCGACGGCAGGCGCTACTACGCGGACAACGACGGCCGGCTGCTCGAGCGCGGCTGGCTCGTGACGAGCGCCTTC
>CAOJNB010000011.1 GCA_948439405.1 uncultured Coriobacteriaceae bacterium
CGCCGGTGCAGAACGGCGGGAAGTTGTAGTGGTGGATGTAGCGCTTGCCGTCGACCGGCTCGATCGTGTCGAGGCGCTGCCACTCGTTGAGCATGCCGAGGGTGCACACGGAGAGCACCTGGGTCTGGCCGCGCTGGAACAGGCCGGAGCCGTGGACGCGCGGCAGGTAGTCGGGCTTGACCATGAGCGGGCGGATCTCGTCGGCCGCGCGCCCGTCGACGCGCTCGCCGGTCTCGACGACCATGTGGCGCATCGCGTGCTTCTCGAGCGACTTCAGCTCGACGGGGATCTCGCGGGCCCACTGCTCGCGCTCCTCGTCGGAGAACTCGGCGGCGATGGCGGCCTTGAGCTCCTCGACCTTGGAGATGCGGGAGAGCTTGTCGGCGTCGCGCAGGGCGGCGCCCATCTCGTCGTAGTGGGCGAAGACGCGGTCGTGGACCTCGGGCACCGGCTCGTCGTAGACGTAGTCGCGCTCGGGGAAGGGGCCGTTGGCCTCGAGGACCTTCTTGAAGAAGGCCTCCTGCTCGGCGCAGAACGCGCCGATCGCCTGCTGGCCGAACTCCATGGCGGCGAGCATGTCCTCCTCGCTCACCTCGTCGCCGGAGGCCTCGAGCATGGAGATGAAGTCTGCGGTGCCGGCGAGCTCGAGGTCGAGGTCGGAGTTGTCGCGCTCCTCGTAGGTGGGGTTGACGAGCCACTCGCCGGTGTCGACGTCGCGGCCGACGCGCACGCAGGACAGCGGGCCCTCGAAGGGGACGCCGCCGACGGTCAGCGCGGAGGAGGCCGCCATGCAGCAGATGGTGTCGACCGGGTTCACCTGGTCGGCGACGAGGGTGGTCGCGACGACCTGGACCTCGTTGCGGAAGCCGTCCGGGAAGCTCGGGCGCAGCGGGCGGTCGATCATGCGCGCGGTGAGCGTGCCCTTCTCGGAGGGGCGCGCCTCGCGCTTGAGGTAGCCGCCGGGGATGCGGCCCACGGCGTACATGCGCTCGTTGAAGTCGACCGTCAGCGGGAAGAAGTCGTAGTTCTTGCGCTCCTTCGACACGACGACGGTGAGCAGCACCTCCGACTCGCCGCAGCGCACCAGGCAGGAGCCGGTGGCCTGCTTGGCGAGCTCGCCGGTCTCGAGGGCGTAGTGCTTGCCGTAGAGGTCGAACTCGTGGGTAACCTTAGCCATTTCTTCTTTTCCCTATCTCCGCCTGCCCCGTTGCAGGCGGGCCGTCATGAAAGGGGCGCCCGAAGGCGCCCCGGAGTACCTCGCTGCCGCTAGACGTTGTCGCGGATGCCGAGCCGCTCGATGAGGGAGCGGTACTCCGCGATGTCGCGGTTCTTGATGTAGGAGAGCAGGCGGCGCCTCTTGCCGACGAGCATGAGCAGGCCGCGGCGGGTGTGGAAGTCCTTCGGGTGGGCCTTCATGTGCTCGGTGAGCTCGCGGATGCGGGCGGTGTGGATGGCGACCTGGACGGCCGCGGAGCCGCTGTCGTGCTCGTCCTTGCCGTACTCGCGGATGAGCTCCGCCTTCTGCTCCTTGGAGATGGTCATGCGATTCCCTCTCTTCTCATGGATTCGCCCCGAACCGGGACGGTCGTCCGAGGAGGGCGCGCCGCCAGGTACGGGGTACCGACGCAGGGAAGTCTAGCACACGCGGGGACGCGACCGCCCGGCCGCCGCGCCGGCACATCCTCTCCACGCGCCCGTCAGGGCGTCGCCCCCACCAGGAACTCGAGGGCCCTGAGCCGGCAGTCCAGGTGGGTGGCGGCCCAGAGGTGGGCGTCGACGAGCAGGCGCAGCGCCGTCCCCTCGTCGGGGTCCGAGCGCAGCAGCTCGTCGAAGGTGCAGGAGAGCAGCGCGCGCAGCCACGCGAGCTCCGAGGCGTCGGCCGGCTGGGCGCCGGCGACCGTCCGCGCGCAGCTCGCGCACAGGGCGCCGCCGGCCGCAGCCGAGAACCAGCTCACCTCGGGCTCGCCGCAGGCGCAGCAGGCGTCGAGCTCGGGGCGCCAGCCGCCGTGCGCGAGCACCTTCATCACGTAGGCCGCGACCACGAGGTCGAGCGCGGCGCGCCCCTCCGCCTGCTCGCAGGCCGCGAGCGCGCGCGAGCAGATCGGGTGCAGGAAGGGGTCGGGCGCGTCCTCGAAGGAGGTCAGCCGCGCCACCTGGGCGACGGCGCTGGCGGCGGAGACGCGCTCGAAGTCGCCGCGCAGGGCGGGGTGTGCGTCGACGAGCTGCGCCTCGGCGACGACGCCGAGCGAGCGGCCGGCGGCGATCAGGAAGTCGGTCTCGCAGAACAGCTCGACGCGGGCCGCGAGCCTGCCGCCGGGACGGCGGGCCCCCTTCGCGACGGCGCGGCCCTGGGAGCCGTCCGCGAGCAGGAGCGTGAGGATGAGGTCCTTCTCCGCCAGCTTCGTGCGCGCCAGCACGGTGGCGCGGGTGCGCGTGGTGCGCCTGCCGGGCACGTCAGTCCTCGGCCCCGTAGCCCAGCCTGCGCACCTCGCGCGGATCGCGCCGCCACTGCGGGCGGACCTCCACCTCGAGGTCGAGGTAGACGCGTCCGCCGAAGAGCCGCTCGAGGTCGCGGCGGGCCGCGGAGCCGATGCGGCGGACCATGCGCCCTCCCCTGCCGACGACGATCGCCTTCTGGCTCTCGCGCTCCACCATCACGGTGGCGTGGACGTAGGTGGTCCCGCCGCGGCGCCGCTCGATCGCGTCGCAGGCGACCCCCACGGCGTGCGGGACCTCCTGACGGCAGGTGAGCAGCACCTTCTCGCGCACGAACTCGGCGGCGAGCTCCTCGTCGGAGGCGTCGCAGCGCATCCCGTCGGGGAACCAGCGCGGGCCCTCGGGGAGGTTGCGGGCGACGAGCGCCGCGAAGGCGTCGACGTTGAAGCCCTCGGCCGCCGAGGTCACGAGCTCGTCGTCGAAGGGACACAGGGCGCGGGCGGCCTCGAGCTGGCGCAGGCACTCGTCGGGCCCGACGAGGTCCGCCTTGCTGAGGACGAGGACCTTGCGGGCGTCGCAGGCGGCGACGTGGCCGGCGACCCAGGCGTCGCCGCGCCCCACCTCGGCCGAGGCGTCCACGAGCATGGCGACGACGTCGACGTCGGAGAGCTCGGCGAGCGCCGCGCGGTTGAGCTCCGCGCCCAGCGCGTCCTTCGGCTTGTGCAGGCCCGGCGTGTCGACGATCACGAGCTGCGCGTCCTCGAGGTCGACGACGGCGCGCATGCGGCGCCTCGTCGTCTGCGCGACGGGGCTCGTGATGGCGAGCTTCTCGCCGAGGCAGGCGTTGAGCAGCGTCGACTTGCCGGCGTTGGGCCGGCCGACGAGCGCGACGAAGCCGGAGCGGAAGGGGGTGCGGGCGCCGTTCGTTTCGTTCATGGGATCCACCTGCGTTCGGTCGGGGTCAGGAGAGGATGGCTCGGGCGAAGAGGACGACGCCGACGACGGCGACGAAGGCGCACAGCGTCCACACGGCCGCCGCCGCGACGTCCTTCGCCCGGCCGGCGAGCGGGTGGTACTCCGGGGAGACCAGGTCGACGACGGTCTCGACGGCGGTGTTCATGAGCTCGGCGCCGAGCACGCAGCCGCAGCACAGGAGCAGCACGCACCAGCTCGTCGCGTCGAGCCCGACGACGAGGCCCGCCACGACGGCGGCCGCCCCCATGACGGCCATCACCTTGATGGTCCGCTCGGAGCGCAGGGCCGCCTTGAGGCCCTGGAAGGCGAACAGGAAGCTCTTGCGGAAGCTCGGGTGGTCGCTCCTCGAGCCGGGGATCATGCCTCCTCCTCCCTGTGGCGGGTCAGCACGACGTCGGTGAGCGTGCCGTCGGTGGGCACCGAGGCGAGCACGGCCTCCTCGGCGGCGCGCATGGCGTGGGCGTCGGCCTCCTCGAGGTGGTCCATGCCGAGCAGGTGGAGCACGCCGTGGACGAGCATGAGGCGCCACTCGTCCGCCTCCGTCGAGCCCATCGCGGCGGCCTGGCGCGCGAGGAAGCGCGGGGCGAGCACGACGTCGCCGAGCTCGCAGACCTCCCCCTCGCCGAGGTCGGGGTCGTCGGGGCGCTCGCACTCGACCGAGATCACGTCCGTCGCGCGGTCGACGCCCCGCCAGGCGCGGTTGAGCTCGCGGATGCGCTCGTCGCCGACGATCGAGACGGAGAGGCTGCAGGGGCGCCCCACGCCCCGCGCGGCGAGCGTCGCGCGGGCGAGGTCGTGCATCTGGGCGTCGTCCAGGGCGGCAGCGAGGCCCTCCTCGGACTCGACGACGAGCTCGAGCTCGCAGGCGGTCCCGCTCATCGCAGCCCCTCCCCCTCCGCCGCCTCGTAGGCGCCCACGATGCGGGCGACGAGCGAGTGGCGCACGATGTCCTCGCGACCGAGCTCGACGAAGCGGATGCCGGAGATGTCGGCGAGGACGCGGCGCGCCGAGTCGAGCCCGCTCGTGCCGGAGAGGTCGCGCTGGGTGACGTCGCCGGTCACGACGAACTTCGAGGAGAACCCGAGGCGGGTGAGGAACATCTTCATCTGCTCGGGCGTGGTGTTCTGGGCCTCGTCGAGGATCACGAACGAGGAGTTGAAGGTGCGCCCGCGCATGAAGGCGAGCGGGGCGATCTCGATGACGCCCTGCTCGATGAGGGCGTTGGCCCGCTCGACGTCGGTCATGTCGAACAGGGCGTCGTAGAGGGGGCGCACGTAGGGGTCGAGCTTCTCCTGGAGCGTGCCGGGCAGGTAGCCCAGCGACTCGCCGGCCTCGACCACGGGGCGGGCGAGCACGATGCGCTGCACCTCGCGGCGCTTGAGGGCGGCGACGGCCATCGCCATGGCGAGGTAGGTCTTGCCGGTGCCCGCCGGCCCGAGGCCGAACGTGATCGTGTTCTCGCGGATCGAGTCCGTGTAAGCCTTCTGGCCGGCCGTCTTCGGGCGGATGGCGCGCCCGCCGTAGGTGAGCAGGATGTCGTCGGCCATGGGGCGCGTCCCGAGCGTGCCGGCGCGCGACTGCTCGGCGAGCATGTCGGCGTCGGCGGGCGTGGGCGAGCCGCCGGCCTCGACCATGGCGATGAGGCTCGACAGGATGCCCGTGACGCGGTTGACCTCCTCGACGGGCCCCGAGACGCTCACCTGGTTGCCGCGCACGGCGACGATCGCGTCGCTCGCGGCCTCGACGCGGCGCAGGACCGCGTCGGAGGGGCCCATCAGCCGGACGAGGTCGACCGAGTCCGGTATCGTCAGGCGCACGTGGGTGGGCTCCATGCTCCTCCTGGTCCTAGGCTTTCCTCTCGCATGCATCATACCCGCCGCGGCAGTCGAGCGCGCCGCGCGGGGCGACCGCGCGGGCGCGGGCGCGCACGAGCGCGCCGACCGGGGCGTCGTCGTCGACGAGCGCGTCGTGGAGCCCGCCCGTGACGCCGCGGCCCGGCGCCTGCACGACGACGAGCTCCTCGCGCCCGACGCGCGCCTCGAGCGCGGCGCGGCGCATCCGGGCGGCCAGCGCCCGGGCCTCGGCGGCGCGCGCGGCGGAGACCTCGGCCGGGACCTGGTCCGGCGCGTCGGCGGCGGGGGTGCCGGGCCTCCTCGAGTAGCGGAAGACGTGCATTCGGGCGAACCCGACGCGCTCGCAGAGCGCCAGGCTCTCGGTGAACTCGGCGTCCGTCTCGCCCGGGAACCCCACGATGAGGTCGCAGGCGAGCGCGACGTCGGGGACGCGGGCGCGCACCGCCTCCGCGGCGGCGAGGTAGCCCGCCGCGTCGTAGGCGCGCCCCATCCGGCGCAGCGTCGCGTCGCAGCCGGACTGCAGGGGCACGTGGAGGTAGGGGGCGACGCGGCCGCGCGACTCCCCCATCGCCCGCGCGAGGCGGTCGCCGACGTCCTGCGGCTCGACCGAGCCCAGGCGGAGCCGGCCGACCCCGGTGTCGGCGAGCAGCCCCGTCACGAGGCCGGCGAGGTCGCGCCCTCCGTCCCGGTAGCACCCGAGGTTGATTCCCGTGAGCACGACCTCGCGCGCGCCGCGGGAGACGGCGGAGCGCACGGCGGCGACGGCCTCGTCGTAGGCGAGCGAGCGCGCCGGGCCCCGCGCCTTCCAGACGATGCAGTACGAGCAGCGCCTGTCGCAGCCGTCCTGGACCTTCACGCCGAAGCGGGTGCGCCCCGTGGGCGTGAGGCCCTCTCGTCGTGCGGGGAGGGGCGCGCCGGGGCCCCCGAGCAGGTCGCTCGCGACGCGGGCGACCTGCGAGCGGTCGGGCTCGACGCGCACGCGCGGGCCAAGGGCCTCGAGCTCGGAAGCGAAGAGGGACGCGGCGCACCCCGTCGCCACGACGTGCGGGCGCTGAGGGAGCCCCGCCGCCCGGCGCACGGCCTTGCGGGTCTTGGCCTGGGCCTCGCCGGTGACGGCGCAGGTGTTCACGACGACGACCGCGGCCTCGCGCTCGTCGCACAGCTCGCAGCCGAGGCCCTCGAGCGCCTCCGCCATCGCGTCGCTCTCGACGCGGTTGACGCGGCACCCGAGGCTCACGCAGGCGACGCCCCGCTCGCGGACCACGGGCTACCTGCGCTTGCGGGGACGCTTGGCGTGCCTGCGGCGCGGCGTCGCCTCGCCGTCGCCCCCGTCGGGCGCGGACCCGTCCGCCTCGCGCTCCGCGACGATCTCGGCGACGCGGGCTCGCTGGACCTGGGTGAGGTCGCGCGGCACCTCGACGCCGACGGTGACGTGCAGCGCACCGCGCGCCGAGCTCCCCATGCGCGGCATGCCGCGGCCCTCGACGTCGACCACCTGGCCGGGCTGGCAGCCCGCCGGCACCTCGACGTCGACGACCTCCCCGGGCATGACGCCGGGGACCTGGACCACGCGGCCGAGGACCGCCTCGAAGGCGTCGACCGTGGCCCTGCAGTAGAGGTCGTCGCCCTGGCGGACGAAGCGCTCGTCGTCGAGCACCTCGACGCGGACGACGAGGTCGCCGGACGCCACGCCGCGCAGGCCCGCCTCGCCGCGGCCCTCGACCGAGAGGCGCTGGCCCGCGTGGACGCCGGCCGGGACGCGAACCTCGACCGTCTCGTGGGCGGGCGTGCGCCCCTGGCCGCCGCAGGTCTCGCAGGGGTGCTCGACGACCTGGCCGGTGCCCCCGCAGTCGGGGCAGGTCGTCTCGGTCTGCATCTGCCCGAGAATCGTGCGCTGGGTGGTGACCACGCGGCCGCGACCCGCGCACGTGGGGCAGGTGACGGGGGCGGCGCCGTCGGCCGAGCCGGTGCCGGAGCAGTCGTCGCAGGGGGCGAGCCTGTCGTAGGCGATCGTCTTTGTGCAGCCGGTGGCGGCCTCCTCGAGGCTCAGGCGCAGCGTGATGGCGATGTCGCGGCCGCGCGTGCGCACGCGGGCGCCGCCGGCGGACGAGCGCCCGCCCATGCCGCCGAAGAACGAGTCGAAGATGTCGCCGAGCCCGCCCATGCCGCCGAAGATGTCGGACATGTCGACGTAGTCGCCGCCCATGCCGCTCGGGCCGTTCGGGTCGCCGAAGCGGTCGTAGTTCGCGCGCTTGCGCTCGTCCGAGAGGACGGAGTAGGCCTCGTTGACCTCCTTGAAGCGCTCCTCGGCGTCGGGCGCGTCGTTGACGTCGGGGTGCAGCTCGCGCGCCTTCTTCAGGAACGCGCGCTTGATCTGCTTCGCGTCGGCGTCACGCGCGACGCCGAGCACCTCGTAGTAGTCCATCGGGTCACCAACCAGCTTTCCTTGCCTCCGCCGCCCCTACATGAGGAACGGGCGGCGGACCGTGCACGACATCATCATGAGGATGAGCATCACGACGAGGACGCCGTTCGCCATCCCGTTGGCGAGCTGGCCCATCGACGTGCGCCACCAGCGCCCCGTGCGGTGCAGGACGCCCTCCGAGAGCACCATCCAGGCGCCGAGGAGCGCCGGCAGCAGCATCCAGAGCGCCACCGCCCCTCCCCCGAAGGCGAGCTCGAAGGCCACGATCGGCGCGGCGAGGCCCACGAGCTGCCACCCCATCGCCGAGCGCCGGGAGACCCGCTCCTCCGGCACGGAGACGCGCGCCACGAAGTCGCCCGCGGCGCGCCCGTTCGTCCCGGCGTTGCCCCTGCCCGGGACGCGGACCTCGTCGCCGTCGTGCGAGCCGGCCGGCACCTCGAAGGAGATCTCGTCGGCCGTGAGCGTGCGGCCGGAGCCGTGGCAGGTCTCGCAGGGCTCGCTCACGACGCGGCCGGTCCCCTCGCACTCCGGGCAGGGCACGTTGAAGACGCCGAGGCCGAGCAGGTCGCGGACGTCGACCTGGATGTGGCCGGAACCGTGGCAGGTGGGGCAGGTGGCCGAGCCGTGCGAGGCGACCGAGCCCGTTCCGTGGCAGGCCTCGCAGGTGCCGTAGCGCTGGTACGTGGTCGCCCGCCGCGCGCCCGCGCGCGCCTGCTCGGGGGTGAGGCGGACCTCGAACTCGACGTCCGAGCCCTCGCGGGGGTTGTAGGCGCGCGAGGCGCCGCGGGGCCGCGCGCCCCCGAACGGGAAGTCGCCGAAGCCCGCGAAGGGGTCGCCTCCCCAGCCGCCCTGGGAGCCGCCGGGCTGCGTCCACGGGCCCGCGGCGGGGGCGCCGGAGCGCATGGCGTCGTAGCGGGCGCGCTTCTCGGGGTCGGAGAGCACGGCGTAGGCCTCGGAGACCTCCTTGAAGCGCTCCTCGGCGTCGGGCTCCTTGTTGACGTCCGGGTGGAGGGTGCGCGCCTTGCGCTGGAAGGCCTTGCGGACCTGCTCGTCGTCGGCGTCCGGCGAGACGCCGAGCACCTCGTAGTAGTCCTTCTCGTTCATGGCAGCCATGCGCAAGCTCCGTGGGTCGTGGGGCGGTCCCGGGGACGGTGCGGCGTCAGATTATACCGGCGCACCCCCGTATGTACCCAATCGGGCGCCCGCCGCGTCGCCGCGGCTCAGCAGGGCATGTCCACCTGGCGGTAGGAGACGCCGCAGCGGTCCAGGACCGACTTCGCGACGCGGTTGGCCTCGGTGCCGTCGTACTTGTCCGACAGGTAGACGACCTCCCCGATGCCCACCTGCACGAGGAACTTCGCGCACTCGTTGCAGGGGAACAGCGTCACGTACACGGTCGCGCCGTCCATGTCGCGCAGCGAGCCGCGGTAGTTCAGCACCGCGTTGGCCTCGGCGTGGATGACGTAGGAGTGCTTGTCGGAGAGCGGGTCGTCCGAGCTGCCCCAGGGGAACTCGTCGTCGGCGAGCCCGCGCGGCGTCCCGTTGTAGCCGACCGACAGGATCCTGTTGTCGGTGCCCGCGATGCAGGCCCCGACCTGCGTGTTGGGGTCCTTGCTCCTCAGCGAGGCCGCGACCGCGACCCGCATGAAGAACTCGTCCCAGCTTATGACGTCCGTGCGCTCGCCCGCCATGGAACCTCCTCGCGTCCCGAACGATTCTAGCCCTCCGGGCCCCTCCGTCACAGCCCGGCGGCCCCGACGCGCGCCTCCGCGGTCGGGGAGCCCGCCAGGCCCCACAGCTCGCCGTAGAGCTCGTTGCCGAGCAGCCACCCGTCGTGCGTGGGGGCGAGCACGCCGTCGAGCAGGCCGCGCGCGACGAGGCGGCCGAGCGCGGCCGAGAGCTCGCCCTCCCCCACCGCCCCCGCGGCGCGGGCGAGCAGGCCGGCGGGAAGGGGCGCGCTCATGCGGGCCGCGAGCATGAGGTCCTCCGCCGCCGCCTGGCGCGCGTCGAGGAACTCGAGGTCGTAGCCGGCCTCCGCCATGGGCGCGACCCGCGCCGGGTCCGCGCCGGGAAGGCGGACGAGCCGGACGCGGGCGGCGTCCGCGGGCGCCTCGGGCAGGCGCGGCACCAGCCCGCGCGCGAGGCGGTAGGCCTCCGCGTCGAGCATGGAGGCGGCCGAGGCGCCGAGACCGAGGTAGGGCACGCCGGTCCAGTACGCCTCGTTGTGGCGGCACTCCCTGCCTGGCAGCGCGTAGCTCGCCACCTCGTAGCGCCGCAGGCCGGCGCGGGAGAGCTCGTCGCAGGCGGCCTCCATGAGGCGGGCCTGCCCGTCGGCGTCGGCCACCTCCGCCTCGCCGGCCCCCACCATGCGCTCGAGCTCCGTGCCCTCCTCGAGCTGGAGGGGGTAGACGCTCACGTGGCCGGCGCCGCAGGCGAGCACGCCCGCGAGCGTGGCGCGCAGGCTCCGCTCCGTCTGCAGCGGTATGGCGCACATGACGTCGGCCGACACGTCGAGGCCTGCCGCGGCGGCCCTGCGCAGCGCGCGGCGGGCGCAGGCGGCGTCGTGGACGCGGCCCAGCGCCGCGAGCTCGGCGTCGTCGAGGCTCTGCACCCCGAGGGACAGCCGCGTGGCGCCCGCGTCGGCGAGGGCCTCCGGCATCCCCTCCGCGAGCGACTCCGGGTTCGCCTCGACCGTGAGCTCGGACACGCGTGGACAGCGCTCCCTCACGGCGGAGGCGAGGCGCGCGAGCGCGGCGGTCCCGAGCAGCGAGGGCGTCCCGCCCCCCACGTAGGCGGTCCGTACGCCCGCGAGCAGGCCCGCCTCCCCGGCGGCGGCGAGGTCGGCGAGCAGCGCGTCGGCGCAGGCCGCGCGGGCGGGGTCGCCCTCGGGCGAGGGGCGCGAGCAGAAGTCGCAGTAGCGGCACCGCGCCCGGCACAGCGGGACGTGGAGGTACAGCGCGCCGACGGGGCCCTCGCTCACGCCCCCTCCCCCGCCGCGGCCGCGGCCTCAGCGCAGAAGGCGAGGTAGTCGTCGAGCGTGACGCACTCGAAGGCCCGCGCCCTCAGGCGAGCGGCCCCCGGCAGCCCCTTGAGGTACCAGCCCGCGAGGCTGCGAGCGCGCGCGAGGTGCGCCCCGCAGGCGTCGAGCAGCCGGACGTGCAGCGCGAGCGCGGCGACGCGGTCGGCCGGCGCGGGCGGGAGCGTCCCGAGGCCGGCGGCCAGGCGCGCGGCCCGGGAGAAGACCCACGGGTCGCCGTAGCTGCCGCGGGCGAAGAAGGCCGCGGCGGCGCCCGTCTCGCGCATCACCTCGAGCGCGGCGCGCTCGTCGGACACGTCGCCGGACGCGACCACGGGCACGTCGACGGCGCGGACGACGTCGGCCACGAGGCCGCGGTCCGACCTGCCGCGGTAGAGCTGGGAGGCGAAGCGTCCGTGGACGGCGACGGCTGCCGCGCCCGCCTCCTGCATGCGGCGGGCGAAGGAGGGACCCACGACGGCGCCCGGGCGGCGCCCGACGCGGATCTTCACCGTCACCGGGACCGCGCCGCCGGCGCCCTCGACGCAGGCGCGCACGATGGCGGCGGCGCGCTCCGGGTCGTCGAGCAGGGCGGAGCCCTCCCCCTTGCGGGTGACCTTCGGGACGGGGCAGGCCATGTTCACGTCGAGCAGGGCGAGCCGGTCGCCGAGGCGGTCGAGGACCGAGGCCGCCGCCTCGCGGAAGAGCGCGGGCTCCGAGCCGAACAGCTGGACCGCGAGGTCCGGTTCGGCGGGGTCCGGGACCGCGAGCTCCCACGTCTTCGCGCCCCCGTAGTGCAGGCCCGCGACCGAGACCATCTCCGACCAGGCGAGCGACGCCCCTCCGGCGCGCGCCATGAGGCGGTACGCGGCGTCGCTGACCCCCGCCATGGGAGCCATGAGGAAGGGGTGGGAGGCGAGGCGCACCGCCAGGTCCCCCTCGCGCGGGAAGCGCGGGGGCGCGGGGTCGAGCCCGAGCGAGGGGGCGAGCTCCTCGAGGAGGGCGCCCGCGCGCGACTCAGCCATCGTCGACCTTGAGGATCGCGAGGAAGGCCTCCTGCGGGACCTCGACGGTGCCGATCGACTTCATCCTGCGCTTGCCTTCCTTCTGCTTCTCGAGGAGCTTGCGCTTGCGCGAGATGTCGCCGCCGTAGCACTTCGCGAGCACGTCCTTGCGCACCGCCTTGACCGTCGAGCGGGCGATGATGCGGCCCCCCATGTGGGCCTGGATCGCGACCTCGAACTGCTGGCGCGGGATGACCTCCTTGAGCCGGTCGCACAGCGCCCGCCCGCGCTCGTAGGCCTTCTCGCGGAACACGATGCTCGACAGGGCGTCGACCTCCTCGCCGGCGAGCAGGATGTTGAGCTTGACGAGGTCGCCCTCGCGGTAGTCGTCCATCTCGTAGTCGAGCGAGGCGTAGCCCTTCGTGCGGCTCTTGAGCTGGTCGAAGTAGTCGAGGATGAGCTCGGAGAGCGGCATCGACCAGTGCATCTCCACGGCGGTCTGGGAGAGGTAGACCATGTCCTCGAACACGCCGCGGTGCTCGACCGTGAGGTCCATCACGGCGCCCACGAAGTCAGGCGGCACGATGACGCGGGCCTTGAGGTAGGGCTCCTCGATGCGGGCGATGCGGGTCGCCTCGGGCAGGTCCTGGGGGCTTCTGACCTCGGCCATGCCGCCGTCGGTGAGGTAGACGTGGTAGTCGACGGAGGGCGACGTCGCGATCAGGGCGAGGTCGAACTCGCGCTCGAGGCGCTCCTTGACGACCTCCATGTGCAGCAGCCCCAGGAAGCCGACGCGGAAGCCGAAGCCGAGCGCGACGCTCGTCTCCGGCGTCCAGGTGATGGCCGGGTCGTTGAGCCGGAGCTTCTCGAGCGCCTCGCGCAGGTCCTCGTAGCGCTCGTTGTCAATCGGGAAGATGCCGGCGAACACCATGGGCTTGGCCTCGCGGTAGCCCTCGCAGGGGGCCTCGCAGGCCCGCTCGCAGCCCGTGATCGTGTCGCCCGTGCGCACGAGCGAGGTGTCCTTGAGTCCCGTCACGAGGTAGCCGACCTCGCCGATGCCGAGCCTGGCGACCGGCGTCATGCCCGGGCGGTAGTAGCCGACCTCGTCGACGAGGAACTCCTCCCCGCCCGCCACGAAGCGGACCCGGTCGCCGCGGCCCACGGAGCCGTCGAACACGCGCACGAGCGCGACGACGCCGCGGTACGGGTCGAAGTGGGAGTCGAGCACGAGCACCTTGAGCGGGGCCGCGGGGTCGCCCTCGGGCGCCGGGACGAGGTAGACGATCGACTCGAGCAGGTCGTGGATGCCCTCGCCGGTCTTGCCCGAGACGCACACCGCGTCCTCGGCAGGTATCGCGAGGACGTCCTCGATCTCGGCGCGCACGCGCTCGGGCTCGGCGCTCGGAAGGTCGATCTTGTTGATGGCGGGGACCACCTCGAGGCCGGAGTTGACCGCGAGCATCGCGTTCGAGACGGTCTGGGCCTCGACGCCCTGCGTGGCGTCGACCACGAGGACGGCCCCCTCGCAGGCGGCGAGCGAGCGCGAGACCTCGTAGGCGAAGTCGACGTGGCCGGGGGTGTCGATGAGGTTGAACTCGTAGGTCTCCCCGTCGTCGGCGTCGTAGGCGACGCGCACGGCGTTGCTCTTGATCGTGATGCCGCGCTCGCGCTCGATGTCCATGGTGTCGAGCAGCTGGTCCGCCATGTCGCGCTCGGCCACGGTGTGGGTGAGCTCGAGGATGCGGTCCGAGATGGTCGACTTCCCGTGGTCGATGTGCGCGACGATCGAGAAGTTGCGGATATGGGATGCGTCTGTTCCAGTCATGGCGTGAATGGTATCCCATCACCTGGTCATCATGCTATACTCGCCGAGTTGACCTCACCGTGTCTCAACCCGAGGGCACATACGCACGATCATTCGAAAGGAACCGCACGTGGCTAACATCAAGTCCCAGAAGAAGCGCATCAGGACCGCCGAGATCGCCCGCCAGCGCAACAAGGCCGTCCGCTCCGAGCTCAAGACGGCCGTCAAGGGCGTCCACGCCGCCGTCGAGGCCGGCGACGCCGCCGCCGCCCAGGCCGCCGCGCAGCGCGCCTGCCGCCTGATGGACAAGGCCGCCTCCAAGGGCATCATCCACAAGAACCAGGCCGCCAAGCGCAAGAGCGGCGTCCAGAAGCTCGCCAACACCGTGGCCTAGCGCCGCGGGGAACGAGAGCCCGCAGGGAGGCCCCGCTCGCCGGGGCCTCCTTTTTTCAAGCCCCGGGACCGCGGCGCGCGGGGGCGGCGAAGCGCAGCATGTAGCGGACGAGGGCGTCCTCGGAGTCCTCCGAGCCCTTGAGGGCGCGGTCGCAGGCGGCTCCCTCCACCAGCAGCTTGGAGAGCTCGCCGGGAGCGAAGCCGCGCGCCCACCTCAGGTGGTCGCGGACCTGCCATCCCTGGCGCCCGAGCTCGGAGGCGAGCCTGCCGGGCTCCCCGCGGCCGTCGAGCGACTCGGCGCAGACGAGCTCGCGCAGGCGGCCGAGCAGGCGCGCGAGGAGGCGAACGTGGTCGGGCTTGGCGATCGCCCGGTAGAGCCCGAGGGCGCGGGAGGCGTCGCGCGCGCAGAGGGCGTCGATGACGTCCCAGTCGGTCGGGTCGGCCGTCCGCGGGACGAGCGAGCGCACGTCGTCGGGGCCTACCTCGCCGCCCGCCTGCTCCGCGAGCGCACGGAGGCGGTTGTCGAGCAGGACGGTGGAGTCCCCCGCCCTGGCGACGAGCTCCTCGGCCGCGCCCGGCGCCAGGCGCACGCCGAGCGACGCCGCGAGCCTGCGGACGTAGTCGGGAAGGGCGCCCCGCTTGGGCGGCGCGCAGTCGATCACGGCGGAGGGCCCCTGGCGCGCGACGGCCTTGTAGAGCCTCGTGCTGCGCGCGAGCTTCGAGGCCGTGAGGCACAGCACGGTGTCCGGGTTCGGCGCGTCGAGGTAGGAGACGAGCGCCTCCGAGACGGGCTTGTCGAGCGCGTCGGCGTCGTGGACGATGACCACGCGCCGGCCTCCCCCGAAGGGCAGCGTCTGCAGGCACCCGACGAGCTCGGCGGCGTCCTGGCACTCGCGCGCCTGGCGCTCCGTCAGGTTGAAGGCCGCCGTCGCGGGGTCCAGGTGCGCCTTGAGCCGCTCGACCGCGCGGTCGCGCTTGAGCCGGTCCTCGCCGACGCAGAGGTATGCCGTCCCGAGACGATCGTCCGATGCCACGCGCCCTCCCTTCCGCGGGCTCCATCATAGGTCACGCCGCATCCCCGCGTGCCGTGCGGACCGACGGCCCCTCGTCGCCGGGCCGCACCTCGACGTCGCCGCAGGAGGCGGTGCACAGGAAGCGCGACCCGACCGCCTCGAGCGCCTCCCGGCACTCCGGCGCGGGATGCCCGTAGGGGTTGCCGCGCCCGGCGCTCGCGACGCTCACCTCGGGGTCCAGGGCCTCCGCCTGCGCGCGCGTCAGCGACGCGGCCGAGCCGTGGTGCCCCGCCTTGAGCAGGTCGACGTCGCCCGCCGCGCCCGACTCAAGGAGCCCCCCGAGGACGTCGGACTCCGCGTCGCCGCACAGCAGGGCCTCGAGCTCGCCCGCGGGGCCGTCGTAGGTGAGCGCGAGGACGAGCGAGTCCTCGTTGTCCGAGCCGTCCCGCTCCCCCGCCGGCGAGACCACCTCGAGCTCGAATCCGCCGCAGCGCAGACGGTCCCCGAGCGAGAGCTCGCGGACGGGGACGTCTCCCAGGGAGGCGACGGCCGCGCGGGCCTCGGGCGGCATGCCGTCACCGGCACCCTCGCCGACGAGCACCGCCCCGACGCCCGCCTGCCCGGCCAGCTCGGCGAGGCCCCCGTAGTGGTCGTCATGCATGTGGGTCACGACGACGAGGTCGAGCCGCGTCACATGGCAGCGCGCGAGCGCCGCGGCGACGCCCTCCGGAGGCCCCGCGTCGACGAGCAGCGACGATGACCCGTCCTGGACGAGGATCGCGTCGCCCTGCCCGACGTCGAGGACCACGACGCGGGCCGGGGCGAACAGACGCCAGCGGAGCGCCCACGCGAGCCCCAGCGCGCACGCGACGCCGACGAGCATGCGCATCGGGGCGGGACGGGGCTCCGGCCATGCCACGAGCAGGGCGCCCGCCGTGAGGGCGAGTGCGAGCCACAGGACCCACGCCGGAGCCTCGACGCCAACGGAGGCCATCGGGAGGCGCGCCATGGCGCGGGCGAGCGCGCACGCCGGCGCGAGGACGGCGTCCGTCGCGGCGAGCAGCGCCTCGGAGGCGACGGGGGCGCCCGAGAGCGCGACGGCCAGCATCCCCGTCCCCATGCCGGCGCCGAGGAAGGGGGCGAGCGCCGCGTTGGCGACGGGGGCGACGAGCGAGACCCTCCCGAACGCTCCGACCGTCACGGGCAGGCAGGCGAGCTGGGCTACGAGCGTCGAGGCGACCTGGGAGCGCACGTCGCGCGCGAGCGAGGCGACGGAACCCCGCCCCGGCCGGGACCCGGCTCGGCCGACGAGAACCTCGAGCGCGCGGGACGCGTAGGGGCCGAACAGGCCGAGGCCCATCAGCGAGAGGACCGAGAGCTCGAGGCCCACGTCCGAGGCGCACGTGGGGTCCGCGAGGCACATCGCGCAGGCGACGAGCGCGACGGAGGAGGGCCCGTGCGCCCGCCTGCCGGCGGCGCGGGCGCCCTCGGAGACGAGGCACATGAGCCAGGACCGGACGGCGGAGCCCGGCGAGCCGCAGAACAGCACGAAGGCGCCGGTCGCCAGCGAGGTGACCACGACGCGCCTCCGCGGCCGCACCCCGACGCGCGCGAGCAGGCCGCCGAGCGCCGTCGCGATGACGGAGAGGTGGCCTCCCGAGACGGCGACGAGGTGCGCGGCGCCGCAGGCCGTGAAGGCGTCCGTCAGGCCCGAGGCGTCGGCCGCGTCGGTCGAGGCGCAGACGAGCCCCGCGAGCAGCGCGCGGGCGTCAGACGAGGACGGCTCGATGCGCCCGAGCGCGGCGCGGCGCGCGGCGCCGAGCACCCCTTGGACCCCCGGCGCCCGTCCCAGGGAGGAGACGGCGGTGAGGCGCACGGTGCCCGCGGCCCCGCGGCGCCTAAGGACGCCGCCCCACTCGTCGTCCCCGGCCGCCTCGAACGAGCCCACGCCTGCGACGCGGTCCCCGAGGCACATCGGCTCGGGGACCTGCAGCCACACGGTGCCCGCGCTGACCCCCTCCCGACACGCCGCCGCCCAGCACCCGAAGGCGTCGCCGGCGGGAGACGAGTCCCCGAGGGCGCGGAACTCCCAGGCGGAGACGGGCCCCTCAGCGAGCGCGACGGCGGCGCGGGACTCCGAGGCGAGCAGGAGCGCGGAGGAGGCGGCGGCGAGCAGCGCCGCCGTGCAGACGAGCGCCGCGACGCGGGCGGGATCCCCGAGGCGGCTCCCGCGGACGGCCGCGGCCGACGCGACGAGGAGGAAGAGGAGCGCCGCCGGCAGCAGGGCGGGGACCGCGCCCGCCCCGAGCGTCCCGCGCTCGACGGCGCAGACGGCCGCGAGGGCGTAGGTCGCCGGCGGGACGACCGGGCGCGGCGACAGGTCCCCGGGCTCAGACACAGATGAGGTCCTCGAGCTTCGCGAAGCGCTTCTCCGCGATGCCGCTCACGCGCATGATGTCCTCCGGCGAGGCAAAGGGGCCGTTGGCCTCGCGCTCCTCCACGATCGCCGCGGCCGTGGCCGGGCCGACTCCGGGCAGCTCGTCGAGCTCCGCCTCCGAGGCCGTGTTGATGTTCACGAGCTCGGGCGCTCCCCCGCCCGCGGCCTCCGCGGCGGGGCCCGCCTGCGCCCCGGCCTCGCCGGCCGCGGGCACGTGGACCTTCGAGCCGTCCTCGAGGGGCGCCGCGAGGTTCGTCTGGGCCGTGTCCGCCTCGGCGGAGAGGCCTCCCGCTGCGTCGACGGCGTCCTGGACGCGCAGGTCGTCGCCCTCGAGGCGGTAGACCCCCGGCACGGCGACGGCGCCGTCCACGTGCACGACGACGCGCTCCCCCTCGGAGGCCTCCCCCGCCTCCCTCGTCTCCCCCGGGTCCCGGGCGGCGTCGGACGTCGCGGCGGGCTCGTCCCGCTCGACGACCTCGGCCGGGACGGCGGCGGCGCGCGCGAGGCAGAGCGCCGTCGCGCCCGCGAGGATCGCGGCGAGCGCCGCGACGACCCTCCCCCTCCCCGCGAGCCCGAGCCTTCCCAGGAGTCTCGACGCGCGCGTCCCCGGACGACGTCCCGTCTGCGCCATGCGAACCACCTCCGCCCCCGATGGTGGGGGCGGGCGGGGGGCCGTGCGCCGCCGTCGGCCGATTCGTCGCGTGCGCGCCGACGGGGCGCCGACGCATGGCGGACGGCGGTAAGCGGACGGCCCGCGCGCCAGGGGCGCGCGGGCCGCAGGACGTGCAGGTCGGCGCGGGGTGCGCCTAGGCGCCCTCGTTCGCGGGGGCGAGCTCGTCGTGGCGCGCCCGGAAGCGTCGGGGAGGACGGTAGCTCGGGCACTGCGCGAAGTCCACATACTCGATGGAGGCGAGGAGGTCCTCCACCATGCGCTCGTGGTCGAACGTGTCCCATCCGGCGCGGACCTCGTCGATGCGCGCGTGGGTCTCGGGCCTGCGCGGCATGAAGAGCGTGCAGCAGTCCGGCGCCGTCTGGCTCGAGATCTCGAAGGTCCCGAGGGACTCGGCGACCTCGATGATGTCCTTCTTGTCCGTCCCCGAAAGCGGGCGCAGGATCGGGATGGTGACGGCGTCGTTGGTCGCCGCCATGTTATCGAGCGTCTGCGAGGCGACCTGGCCCACGGACTCGCCGGTCACGAGCGCCTTGGCGCCCTCGATGCGCGCGAGCTCCTCGGCGACGCGGAACATGAGGCGGCGGTACATGATGACGCGCAGGTTCTGGGGCGCCTTGAGCGAGATCTCGCGCTGGCACTCACCGAAGGGGACGACGTAGAGCCTGCCGATGACGCCCGCGGGCGCGAGCGCGTCGCAGATGTCGCGGGTGAGCCACTCGCTCGTGTCGGCCGTCATCGGGCGGCCGGAGAAGTGCAGGCCCACGACGACGGCGCCGCGCTTGCCGATCTGCCAGCTCGCCACGGGCGAGTCGATCCCGCTCGAGAGCAGGGACACGACCTTGCCCGCCGTGCCCACCGGCAGCCCCCCTACGCCGGGGACCGAGGCGGCGTAGACGTAGGCGAAGCCCTCGACGACGAGCACGTACACCGTGACGTCGGGATGGTGCATGCGCACCGCCTTGTCGGGGAATGCCTCGCACAGCACGGCGCCCACCTCGCGGTTGATGTCGAGGGTGTGGACGGGGTAGTCCGTGTGCGCCTTGTGGGCGTGGACCTTGAACGACTCGAACTCGCCCGCCTCGCCGAGCACCCGCACGGCCGCGGCGGCGTAGGCCTCGGGGTCGCGCTCGCACCTGATCGCGGTGGAGACGCGCGCAACGCCGGGGACCTGGCGCAGCGCCCCGACGACCGCGGGGAGCGCGGCGTCGTCGGCGACGGGCACGAGGATGCGCCCCGAGATGCGCCGGACGCCCTCGACGGGCATCCCGCGCACCGCGTGGCGCAGGTTGGCTACGAGCTGGTTCTCGAAGACGGAGCGGTTCTTCCCCTTGAGCCCGACCTCGTGGTAGTGGACGAGGCAGACGTAGGAGGCCACGCTACTCCCTGTTCGCGTCGGGGTGGGCGAGCGCCTCGTCGAACTCGTCGGCGACGTAGCCCAGCGTCCCGCTCTCGACCTCCCCCATGGCGATGGAGATGGGGTCCTCGCCGGACAGGATGGTGGTGATGTCGTCGACCTCCTGGACGGCCGTGACCCTGAGGTGCTGGCTGCGCAGCATGTTGTTGATGTCGCAGGCGCGCTTGGAGGCGATCGAGCACAGCAGGAAGGGGTTGTGCTCGGTCTTCTCGAGCAGGCCGTCGATCTGGGGTTCGGTGATGGACATGCGAGGGTCGCCTCACTTCTCGAAGGTTCTGATGGTGTCCAGGAGCTCCGCGCTCGCGCGGTCGAGGTCGTCGTTGACGATGCGGACGTCGTAGCGCTCGCCGATCCTGATCTCCTCGGCGACGCGGTCGAGGCGCTCGGCGATGGAGGCCTCGTCCTCGGTCCCGCGCCCGCGCAGGCGCCGCTCGAGCTCGTCGCGCGAGGGCGGCTGGATGAAGATCAGCACGGCCTCGGGGAAGGCGGCGCGCACGTTGAGCGCGCCCTGGACGTCGAGCTCGAGGATGATCGAGCTCCCGGCCGCGAGCCGGGTCTCGACCTCGGAGCGAAGCGTGCCGTAGCGGTGCCCGAACAGGCTCGCCCACTCCAGGAACTCGCCGGCCGCGACGCGGGCGTCGAACTCGTCGTCCGACAGGAAGTGGTAGGAGACCCCGTCGACCTCCCCCGCGCGCGGCTCGCGCGTCGTAGCGGAGACCGTCAGGGCCAGGTCGGGGCGCAGCCCTCGGACGATGCCGATCAGCGTGCCCTTCCCGGCGCCTGACGGTCCCGAGACGACGAAGAGTCGAGGATGCGTGACCACTTACTTGGTCAGGGCCTCAAGCAGCTGCTCGCGCTGGCGGGAGCCGAGGCCCTTGACGCGACGCGTGGCGGAGATGCCGAGCTCGTCCATGATCTTGGCGGCCTTGGCCTTGCCGTAGCCCGGCAGCGACTCGATGAGAGCGGAGACCCTCAGGCGCTGGGCGATGGGGTCGTCGGACTCGAGGACCTCGGCGACGCTCACGGAGCCGTTCTTGATGTTCTCGCGGAGCTCGGCGCGGGCGTGGCGCGCGGCCGCGGCCTTCTCGAGGGCCTGCTTGCGCTGCTCGTCGGTCAGCTGGGGAAGTGCCATGTTTCCTCCAAAGGTCGTACCAGATCGGACGTGCAGAGAGAGGGCGGGGCCGCGCCCCGCCCGCTGCGCCTGCATGCTGATGTGCATAGGAATATAACCATGAATCCGCCGCGTGCGCAAGGTCCGAGCAGGTGACGGGGCGAATCTGCGTCAGAAGCGCCCCGGGAGAACACCTAAGCTCCACATGCGCGGGGCGTCGGGGCTCAGGCGAGCGCCCCGGCGACCTCCCGGCAGATCCCGGCGAAGGCGGAGGCGGGGTCGTCCGCCTCGGTGACGGGCCTCCCCACGACGAGCAGCGAGGCCCCGTCGCGGATCGCGGACGCGGGCGTGGCCACGCGCGACTGGTCCCCCGCGGCGGAGCCCGCGGGCCGCACGCCCGGGCACACCACGATCGCGTCCCCGCCCAGCGCCCGGCGGAGGCCCGCTGCCTCGAGCGGGGAGCACACGACACCGTCGGCGCCCGCGCCGCAGGCCATGGAGGCGAGCGACGAGACCTCCTCGCCGAGCGGGCGCGCGACGCCCACCTGGGCGAGCGCGGCGGCGTCCATGCTCGTGAGGACGGTCACGGCGACCAGGCGCGTGCGCCCGCCGCGCGCCGCGGCGGCCGCCTCGAGCCCCTCGCGGGCGGCGCGCACCATCGCCTCGCCGCCGAGCGCGTGGACCGTCAGCAGGTCCGCCCCGGCGAGCGACGCGGCCTCGGCGGCCCCGCGCACCTGATGCGGGATGTCGTGGAGCTTGAGGTCGAGGAAGACGCGCAGGCCCATGGCCCGCATCTCGGCGACGACCTCGGGCCCGGCGGCGTAGTACAGCGTCATGCCGACCTTGACCCAGCACCCGCTCCCGGCGAGCGCGCCGGCGAGCTCGAGGGCGCGCTCGCGCGGGCAGTCGAGCGCGACGGCGACGCGGTCCGCTCCGTCTAGCATTCGAAGGCTCCAATCAGCTCGTTGACGTCGGAGGCGCCCTGCTCGGCCACCCACGCGGCGAGTCCGTCGACGACGCGGGAGGCGCAGCAGGGGTCGTACAGGTTCGCGGTGCCCACGCTCACGCTCGTGGCGCCGGCGAGGATCATCTCGGCGGCATCCTCGGCGCTCGCGACGCCGCCGATCCCGTTGATGGGGATAGAGACGGCCTGCGCGGCCTCCCACACCATGCGCACGGCGATGGGGTGGATGGCCGGGCCCGAGAGCCCGCCGGTCGGCATGCACAGCCGGCTCCTGCGCGTGCGCACGTCGATCGACATGGCGGAGAAGGTGTTCACGAGCGAGAGCGCGTCGGCGCCCGCGGCCTCGGCCGCGCGCCCGCACTCGGCCACGTCGACGGGGGCCATCTTCACGAGCAGCGGCCGCGAGGTGAGGGGGCGCACCGAGGAGACGACCTCGGAGACGTCGTCCGGCGTGCCTCCCAGCAGCCTGCCGCCGCGCGCCAGGTTGGGGCAGCTCACGTTCACCTCGATGCCCGCCGCCCAGGGCGCGAGCGCGTCGAGGGCCTCGACCGCGGCGCGGCACTCGTCGACGGAGTGGCCCACGGCCTGGACGATGACCCGGCAGCCCCTGTCGGCGAGGCCCGCGAGGTAGCCGCCGTAGTCGCGGCAGAAGGCCTCCGCGCCGGGGTTGTCCAGGCCGACGGAGTTGATGATCCCGGAGGAGACCTCGCAGACGCGCGGCGCGGGGTTGCCGGGCCAGGGCTCGGCCGCGACCCCCTTGCACGTCACGGCGCCGAGGCGCGCGACGTCGTAGAAGCCGTCGAACTGGAAGCCGTAGCCGTAGGTCCCCGACGCGGTGCAGACCGGGTTGCGCATCTCGATGCCGCCCAGGCTCACCGCCATGCTCGGCGCGCTCACCACGCCACCTCCCCCGCCTCGAAGACAGGCCCGTGCTTGCAGCAGGTGACGCGGCTGCCGTCGGCGAGCTCGATCACGCAGCAGTTGCAGGCGCCGAACCCGCATCCCATCATGGCCTCCATCGAGACCTGGCAGCGCACGCCCGCCTCCTCGGCGAGCGCGGCGACGCCGCGCATCATCGGGAGCGGGCCGCAGGTCAGCACCCACTCGTAGGCGCGCTCTCGCAGGAGGGGTTCGCAGGCCGCCGAGGCGAAGCCGGCGACGCCCCTGGTGCCGTCGTCGGTCGAGACGACGACCCGGCCTCCGGCGGGCGCGACGAGGCGCCCGAGGGCCTCGACCTCGCGCTCGACGACGCGCGCGGCCGTCTTGGCGGCGAGCACGACGTCGCAGGCGACGCCCGCAGCGCAGAGGGCCTCGGCGGCAGAGACGACCGGCGCGAGCCCGGCGCCCCCGGCGGCGAGCAGGCAGCGGCCGCCCACCTCGTCGAGGCGCCAGCCCCTCCCGAGGGGGCCCGTGCACCTCGTGGGCGTCCCGGCCGGGACGCGGGAGAGGCGCTCGGTGCCCTCCCCCACGACGGTGTAGACGACCTCCACGGTGCCGGCGCAGGCGTCGGCGCGCGCGTAGGCGAACGGGAGACGCAGGACGTGCGAGGCGTCGCCGGGGACGGCCAGGTTCAGGAACCTGCCGGGCGCGAGCGCCGCGGCAAGCTCCGGCGCGCGCAGCACGAGGTCCCAGGTGGCCTCGGCGACCTGCTCGTTCGAGACGACCACGGCCTCGTGGTCGCTCGTGGGGACGAATCGGCTCATACCAGCGGGAACCCCCTCTCGGAGGTCTCGGAGCCGCCGCGGACGACGCCGTCGGCGAGGGTGCGCTCGCCGGCGAGGAAGACGTCGGTGGCGCACCCGGTGAGCTCGGCGCCGAGCCAGGGGGTGTTCTTCGAGCGGCTCTCGAGCCAGTCGCGGGTCACGGTCACGGGACGGTCGGGGTCGACGAGGGTGAGGTCGGCGACGGCGCCCTCCTCCAGCCGGACCGGGTCGAGGCGCAGGACACGCCTCGGGGCCACCGCCATGCACTCGACGAGGCGGTCCCAGCCCATGGCACCGGTGCGCACGAGGTTCGTGAGCATGAGGGGCAGCGAGGTCTCGAGGCCGACGATGCCGAAGTAGGCGATCTCGAACTCGCAGTCCTTCTCGTGCGCCGCGTGGGGAGCGTGGTCGGTGACGAGGCAGTCGATGCTGCCGTCGGCGATGCCCTCGCGCAGGGCGGCGGCGTCGGCCGCGGTCCTGAGCGGCGGGTTCATCTTGAGGTTCGTGTCGTAGGAGTCGTCGATGTCGTCCTCGGTGAGGAAGAGGTGGTGCGGGCAGACCTCGCAGGTCACAGGCAGCCCCTCCTCCTTGGCCTCGCGCACGTAGGAGAGGCTCCTCGCCGTGGAGATGTGGGCGACGTGCAGGGCGCAGCCCGTCAGGCGGGAGAGCTGGATGTCGCGCCACACCTCGAGCTCCTCGGCGAGCGCGGGCCAGCCGAACATGCCGAGCGAGGTGGAGGCGCGCCCCTCGTTGACGACGCCGTTGCCCGAGAGCGCCTCGACCTCGCAGTGCGCGATCACGGCGCGGTCGAACTTGGAGACGTACTCCATGCAGGTGCGCATCATGCCGGCGTTCTGCACGCCGTGGCCGTCGTCGGAGAAGGCGGCCGCCCCCTCCAGGACCATGTCGCCGATCTCGGCGAGCTGCTCGCCGCGCTCCCCGCGCGTCAGCGCGCCGACGGGGTGGACGCGCACGAGCCCCGCGGCGCGGGCGCGGTCGATCTGGTAGCGCACGCCGGTCCCGGTGTCACAGACCGGGTCGGTGTTCGGCATGGTCGCGACGTCGGTGAAGCCGCCCTTGGCGGCCGCGCGGCTGCCGGTGAGGATGGTCTCCTTGTACTCGAAGCCGGGGTCGCGGAAGTGGACGTGCATGTCCACGAGGCCGGGGACGAGGACGCGGCCGGCCCCCTCCACGACCTCGCAGGCCTCCGGCGCCTCGAGGCCGCTCCCGATGCGCGCGAGGCGCCCGCCGTCGACGAGGACGTCGGCGACGTCGTCGAGGCCGACCTGCGGGTCGACGAGGCGCGCGCCCCTAATCAGACATGCCATGGTCTTCTCCTCCCAGAAGCAGGTACATCGCGGCCATGCGCACGGCGACGCCGGCGTTCACCTGGTCGAGGATCCTCGACCGGTGCGAGTCGGCCACCTCGGGCATGATCTCCATGCCGCGGTTGATCGGCCCGGGGTGGCACACGATCGCATCCGGCCGCATGAGGGCGGCGCGGCGCGCGTTGAGCCCGTAGAGGCGGTTGTACTCGCGCGAGGACGGGATGGCGGCGCCCTCCATGCGCTCGAGCTGGACGCGGAGCATGTACATCACGTCCACCTCGGAGAGCACGGAGTCGATGTCGTCGGTCTGCTCGCAGCCGAACCAGGTAGGGTCGGCGACCTGGAAGGTCGGGGGCCCGACGAGCACCACCTCGGCGCCCATCGTCCTGAGCGCGGGCGCGAGCGAGCCGAGGACGCGGCTGTGCAGCAGGTCGCCCACGATCGCGACCTTGAGCCCGTCGAGGCGCCCGAAGTTCTCGCGGATGGTGAAGAGGTCCAGCAGCGCCTGGGTGGGGTGCTGGTGCTTGCCGTCGCCGGCGTTGATGACCCGGGCGTCGGTGCTCCTGGCCACGAGCTGCGGGGAGCCGGCGAGCCGGGCGCGGACGACGAACATGTCGACGTTCATCGCCGAGATCGTCTGGATCGTGTCGGCCAGGCTCTCGCCCTTGACGACCGAGGAGGTCGACCCGCCCATGTTGAGGCTGTCGGCCGAGAGGCGCTTCTCCGCGAGCTCGAACGAGCTGCGGGTGCGCGTCGAGGGCTCGAGGAAGAGGTTGACGATCGTGCGGCCGCGCAGGGCGGGCACCTTCTTCACGGCCCGCGAGTTGACCTCGGCGAAGCCGCGGGCGGTGTCGAGGATCTGCGTGATGTCGTCGGCCGTGAGCGAGGTCGTGTCGATGAGGTTGCGCACGCTGAGCATCGCTACTCCCCCCTCCCCTCTGCGGGCGTCTCCCAGATCTCGACGGCGAGGCCGTCGTCGAAGGGAGGCACCAGGACGCGGACGTCCTCCTCGCGCGAGGAGGGCACGTTCTTGCCGACGTAGTCGGCGCGGACCGGCAGCTCGCGGTGCCCGCGGTCGACGAGGACCGCGAGCTGGATGGTGGCGGGCCGGCCGTAGTCCATGATCGCGTCGAGGGCCGAGCGCACGGTGCGGCCGGTGTAGAGGACGTCGTCGACGAGGACGATGTCGCGCCCGTCGACGGCGAAGGGGATCTCGCTCGCCTGCTGGACGGCCACGACGCGCTTCGAGTAGTCGTCGCGGTAGAAGCTCGTGTCGAGCGTGCCGAGCGGCGGGCGCACCCCCTCGATGGCCTCGATCTCGTCGGCGAGCATCCGCGCGAGCGGGTCGCCGCGGCGGACGATGCCGACGAGGGCGACGTTGCCCGAGCCCTCGTTGCGCTCGACCACCTCGTGCGCGATGCGCGTCATGGCGCGGCGGACGGCCGCCTCGTCCATGATGTGCGCCTTGAGGCGCGGCTCTGCCATGTGGCGCTCCTTCCCCACGAAAAAAGGGACGTCAGTCCCGTCCGGCGGGCACGAGACGTCCCTCGTGAGGCGATATGCGGACTGGCGCCCGGGCACCTTGCGGGTCTCTCGTACCGCGCTTAAAGGTCACCCCAAACTATAGCCTACGTCGAGGCCGAGCGGGTCTTCGAGGGGTCGCCCACCCCGTGCAGGATCCCGCGGCGCTCCAGGAAGATGCCGACGCGGTGCAGCGCGAAGCCGATGCCGTTCGTGCGCAGGGTGTAGAAGAACTCGTCCACGAGCGCGCGGCGGTAGGCGGAGTCGGAGAGCCTCGGGACGGGTTCGCCGATGAGCTTGAGGGCGTAGGCCTTGAAGTCGGAGGCGACGTTGGGGACCGCGACGATGCGGTCGCGGCCGAGGCGCGAGAAGATCCCGCGCACGCCCTCGAGGATCTCGGGCTCCTCGATCGAGCCGTCGTCCATGAGGCCGCCCACGTAGCGGAAGCCGATGACGGCGAGCGAGTTCCAGATGCCGGGGTCGGTGACCCCGAGGCGCTCCATCACGTCGCACATGTCGTTCCAGCGCTCGATCGGCAGCGTCGAGGTCCGCTTGACCGACGAGGAGTTGGGAAGGTCCTCGCGGTAGTTGTAGTAGGGGCGGTCGAGGTAGGCGATGGAGCGCGCGCTGTTGAGGGTCTCGACGAGGAAGGGGTTGTCGACCCAGCCGGCGCCGGGGACCTGCTTGAAGCGGATGCCGTTCCCGTCGAGGAACGCGCGGCGGTAGAGCGCCGACCAGATCGACGGGTGGTGCTGCATGAGGCGCGGCGCGTCGGCGAGCGTGAAGGGCTGGAAGCCCGGGTCGATGCGATGCACGTAGGAGCAGGCGTAGCGGCGCTGCTTGGGGGTCCCCGGCATCCAGATCCTCGTGTACGGGGTCTTCACGACGTCGGGCAGCTCGTCGAAGGTGCGCGCGTACTCGACGAGGTCGTCGTACATGTGCGGCTCGACCCAGTCGTCGGGCTCGAGGATCGCGACGTAGGTGCCGCGCGCCTCGTCGATGCCGCGGTTCATCGAGGTCCCGTAGCCCTCGTTGGGCTTGTCGATCACGCGGACGCGCGGGTCGCGGGCGGCGTGCGCCCGCATGATCTCGAGCGAGCCGTCCTTCGAGCCGTCGTTGATCGCGAGGATCTCGATCGAGACGCGGTCGTTGGCCTCCGCGGAGGCGAGGGCCTGGTCGAGGAACTCCTCGACGTTGTAGCAGGGCACCAGCACCGAGACGTCGACGTCGGCCATGTCACTCTCCCCTGTCGAAGTTGCGGTAGGCCTCGCACACCGTGGCGGTCGGCCCGATCATGCGCCTGTGGCCCTTCTCGATCCAGCAGACGCGGTCGCAGATGCGCTCGACCAGGTCGATCGAGTGGCTCACGAGCAGCACGGTCACGTTGTCGGACTCCACGAGCTCGCGGATGCGCCGCTCGCACTTCTGCTGGAACAGGAAGTCGCCGACGGAGAGCGCCTCGTCGACGATCAGGATGTCGGGCTCGGTGATGGTCGCGATCGCGAAGGCGATGCGGGCCACCATGCCGCTCGAGTAGTTCTTGAGCGGCATGTCCATGAAGTTCTCGAGCTCGGCGAACTCGACGATCTCGTCGAAGTGCTCGTCGATGAACTCCTTCTTGTAACCGAGCAGGGCGCCGTTGAGGTAGATGTTCTCGCGGGCGGTGAGCTCGGTGTCGAAGCCGGCCCCGAGCTCGATGAGCGGGGCGATGGTGCCGCGGGCCGTGCAGGTGCCCTCGCTGGCCTCGAGCACGCCGGCGATGATCTTGAGCATGGTCGACTTGCCGGACCCGTTCGTGCCGACGAGCCCGAACGACTCGCCCCGGCCCACCTCGAAGCTCACGTGGTCGAGGGCGCGGAACTCCTTGAAGCGCAGCTCGCCGCGGGCGGCCGCGATGAAGTACTCCTTGAGCGAGTCGAACTGCTCGGAGGCGATGTTGAAGACCATCGACACGTCGTCGACGGTGATCGCGGGCTCGCCGTCCCTCTCGACGTACTCGCGCACGCGGCGCTCCGGCTCGCCGACGGTCACCCACGCGCTCGCGCTCTTCACCTCGCCGTCGGGGGCGAACACCTGGGCCGTGAGCAGGAAGCGCCCGGAGTGCGGCGGCCAGAACGCGAACAGGCGGTCGTCGGGGCGCGGCCCCTGGTTGTCCTGGGACTCGGTGCCGTCCTCGCTCATCCACTGGTAGCGGTAGGAGAACTCGGAGGGGTCCGCGCCCTCGACGCCGCAGCGCAGCACGGCGCGGGCGTCGTTGGCGATCGCGTCGCTCTCCAGCTCGATGACGGGCTGCCAGGCAGCCGGCTCGGTGTCGTGGCCCATGCGCGCCCTCCCTAGATGTAGAGGATGAACTTGTGCTCGTTGCGGCGGAAGACGAGCCAGCCGACGGCGAGCATGACGAGGGCGCAGGCGCCGCAGCCCAGCACGACGTCGAGGCCCGGCTCGACGCGCCACAGCAGGATGCGCCGCAGGAAGGTGACGAACAGGTACATCGGGTTTAAGCGCTCGAGCGACTGCAGCCAGCCCGGCAGGATGTTGATCGAGTAGAACAGCGGCGTGGCGTAGGTCCAGGCCGTGAGCACGACGCCCCACAGGTGGATGACGTCGCGGAAGAACACGCTCGCCGTGGCGAGCAGCATCGAGAGGCCCACGCAGAACGCGATGAAGAACGCGAGGAAGACGGGGAACCACAGGACGTGCAGGGTGGGGGTCCAGCGGTAGTACGCCATGACGAGCGCCACGGCGATCATCGAGAGCAGGTAGTTGAGGCAGGAGAACAGGACCTTCTCCACCGGGAAGACCTTGCGGTTGATGCGCACCTTCTTGAGCAGCGGCGCGGCGTCGATGATGGAGCGCAGCCCGGCGTTGGTCGCGTCGCTCATCATCGTGAAGGCGGTGTTGCCGATGATGAGGTAGAGCGGGAAGTTCGGAATCGAGTCGTCCGCCCCGCGCATCATCTGGGTGAAGACGATGGCCATGACCACCATCATGAGCAGCGGGTTCAGGACGCTCCACACCACGCCGAGCACGGAGCGGCGGTACTTCAGCTTGAAGTCCTTGGAGACGAGCTGGCGCAGGACGGAGAAGTCACGACGCGACGGGGGGTACCAGGCGTCGCCGGCCTCGCCGGAGGAGACCTCCTCGCCGACCATCAGATCCTCGCGCTCGTCCGCCACGGAACCTCCCGCTCCCTCGCCCTCCGTGGCTCAGAATCGTAGCACAGGCCCCGGCGGGCCCCGAAAGCCCCACAGAGCGATCAGAACACCGTGACGCCCTCGCGGATGACGTGCCTCACCTGCAGGTCGTCGTCGAGCACGACAACGTTGGCGACCTTGCCGGCCTCCAGGGTGCCGTAGTCGGTGCCCACCCCGACGGCGCGCGCGGGGTTGGCGGCCGCGGCGCGGACGGCGTCGCCGAGGGGGATGCCCATCTCCCCCACCGCGCAGCGCAGGCAGGCCATGAGGTTCGTGACGGAGCCCGCGATGGTGCCGTCGTCGAGCGTCGCGAGGCGGCCTCGCACGTGGACGCGCTGCCCGCCGAGCTCGTACTCGCCGTCGGAGAGGCCCGCGGCCTCCATCGTGTCGCTCACCATGATCACGCGGCCCGCCCCGAACAGGCGGAACGCGGCGCGGACCACGGCCGGGTGGACGTGGAGGCCGTCGCAGATCAGCTCGACGGAGACGCGGTCGTCGTCGGCCGCCGCCCCGATGGGGCCTGGCGCGCGGTGCAGCAGCGCGGGCATCGCGTTGAAGGTGTGGGTGAGCTGCCGGGCGCCCGCGTCGAAGGCGCGCCGGGCGCACTCGTAGTCGCAGTCGGTATGGGCGAGCGAGACCCTGACGCCCTCGGACACGGCCTCGATGAACTCGATGCCGCCCTCGACCTCGGGGGCGACGCCGACGAGGCGCACGAGGCCCCCCGCGGCCCGCTGGAGGCGCTCGAACATCGCGACGTCGGGCGCGCGCACGTAGGCGGGGTTCTGGGCGCCGAGGCGCGCCGGCGAGACGAAGGGCCCCTCCATGTTGATCCCGACGATGCGCGCGCCCCGCGAGCCGTCGTGGCGCCGCACCGCGTCGAAGGAGCGCTCGAGGCGGGCCTCGTCGAAGGTCATCGAGGCCGGGCAGATGGTGGTCACGCCCTGCGAGAGCTCGTAGTCCGCGATGGCGCGCAGGGACTCCTCCGTGCCGTCGCACAGGTCGTGGCCCACGGCCGCGTGGAAGTGGACGTCGGTGAGCCCGGGGATCACGTGGCAGCCGGTCGCGTCCACGACCTCGCCGCCGACGTCGCCCTCGACGATGCGGTCCCCCTCCACGAAGAGGTCCCCCTCGACGAACGTGCCGTCCGGCCTGAAGAGCCTTCCGCCGCCGATCCTCATGCCCGCTCCCATCCTCGTCCGCTCGCCCCCATACTAGACGGCCCTCCGCTGCCGGCCCGCCTCGGCGCGGCGGGCGGACGCGTCGGGGAGCGGCGCGGCGCGCGTCCGTACGATGGGAGGAGAACGCCCCGCGGCAGGGCCGCGGGGAGGGACCACGAGAGGAAGGTCGAGCGCAATGGACAAGCTGAGAGTGGCCGTCGTCGGAGCGGGCATCTACGGCTCCAACCACCTGGCCGCCTACACCTGGTGCCCGGACGCTGAGCTCGTCGCCGTCTGCGACCTCAAGCCCGAGCTGCGCGCGAAGGTCGCCGAGCAGTACCACGTCCCCACCTACGAGCAGGTCTCCGAGATGCTCGAGAAGGAGGACGTGGACGCCGTCTCCGTCGCCACCCCGGACCCCTACCACGCGGCCCCCGCCCTCGAGGCGATCCGCCACGGCAAGGCGGTGCTCATCGAGAAGCCGCTCGCCACGAAGGTGGAGGACGCCCGCCAGATCGTCGCCGAGGCCGCCGAGCACGGCGTCCGCGTCGCCGTCGACTACCACAAGCGCTGGGACCCGGCCTCGATCCAGCTCAAGAACGAGCTCGCCTCCGGCGCCTGCGGGAGGATCCTGCGCGGCTACATGAGCATGGACGACATCATCGACGTCCCGACGAAGTGGTTCGACTGGTCGCACGACTCCTCGCCCGTCCACTTCCTGGGCACGCACTGCTACGACCTCGCCCGCTGGTACACGGGCTGCGAGGTCGCCGAGGTCTACGCCGTCGGCACCAAGAGCTACCTCAAGGGCATGGGCGTCGACACCTACAACACCATCCAGGCCCTGCTCACCTTCGAGGACGGGACGAACTGGACCATCGAGAACGGCTGGGTGCTGCCCTCCGGCTTCGCGAAGAACAACGACGGGCGGACGCAGATCATCTGCGAGCACAAGATGCTGCGCGTCGACTCGCAGGACCGTGGCGTCCAGACGTTCGACGACGACAAGTGCCACACGCCCAACTACTGCTTCATGCAGGAGTTCGACGGCCGCCCCGTGGGCTTCGGCTTCGACCCGATCTACGACTTCGTCCGCTGCGTGCGCACCGGCGAGCCGTTCCTGGCCGACGCCAACGACGGGCTCCAGGCCGAGCTCGTCGCCGAGGCCGTCCACAGGAGCGCCGAGACCCACCAGGCCGTGAGGATCGAGCGCTAGCGGCGCGGGACGCCCCCGGACGAAAGAGCCCCGCCCGCGGTGTCCCGCGGGCGGGGCGTTCTCGTCTGGCTCCCCAGGCTGGACTCGAACCAGCAACACACGGATTAACAGTCCGCTGCGCTACCATTGCGCTACTGGGGAATGTGCGCGAGGGCTAGTATAGCGCTTGGCGACGACCGCGCAACCCCCGCTTCGGAACTTCTTCGCGCTCCCCTCCCCTACGCCTGCTCGAGCGCCTGCTCGACGTCGGCGAGCAGGTCCTCGGACGCCTCGATGCCGCAGGAGAAGCGCACGGTCGACGCGCTGATGCCGGCCGCCTCGAGCTCCTCGTCGTTCATCTGGCGGTGCGTCGCGGAGGCCGGGTGCAGGCAGCAGGTGCGCACGTCGGCCACGTGGGTCTCGATCGCGGCGACGCGCAGCGCGGCCATGAAGCGCTCGGCGGCCTCGCGCCCGCCGGCGACCTCGAAGGACACGACGCCGCAGCAGCCGTCCGGCAGGTACTTCTCTGCGAGCTCGTGCCAGCGGTCGCCGGGCAGCCCCGGATAGGTGACCGACGCGACCTTCGGGTGGTCCGCCAGCATGCGGGCGAGCGCGAGCCCGTTCTCGCAGTGGCGCGGCATGCGCACGTGCAGGCTCTCCAGGCCGAGGTTCAGCAGGAAGGCGTTCTGCGGGCTCTGGATGGAGCCGAGGTCGCGCATGAGCTGCGAGGTCGCCTTGGTGATGTAGGCGCCCTCCCTGCCGAAGCGCTCGGTGTAGACGATCCCGTGGTAGGACTCGTCGGGGGTGGTGAGGCCGGGGTACTTGTCGGCGTGGGCCTCCCAGTCGAAGTTGCCGGAGTCCACGATCGCGCCGCCCACGCCCGAGCCGTGTCCGTCCATGTACTTCGTGGTGGAGTGGGTCACGATGTCGGCGCCCCACTCGATCGGGCGGCACAGCACCGGCGTCGGGAAGGTGTTGTCGACGATCAGCGGCACGCCGTGGGCGTGGGCCGCCGCGGCGAAGCGCTCGATGTCGAGCACGGCGAGGGCGGGGTTGGCGAGCGTCTCGCCGAAGACGGCGCGCGTCTCGGGCCTGAAGGCCGCCTCGAGCTCCTCGTCGGTGCAGTCCGGGCGCACGAAGGTGCTCTCGATGCCCATCTTGCGCATGGTGTGGGCGATGAGGTTGTAGGTGCCGCCGTAGATCGCCGAGCAGGCGACCACGTGCGAGCCGGCCTCGCAGATGTTGAACAGGGAGAAGAAGCTCGCGGCCTGGCCCGAGCTCGTCAGCATCGCCGCCGAGCCCCCCTCGAGGTCGCAGATCTTGGCGGCGACGTGGTCGTTGGTGGGGTTCTGCAGGCGGGTGTAGAAGTAGCCGGAGGCCTCCAGGTCGAAGAGCTTGCCCATCTCGGGCGACGAGTCGTACTTGAAGGTCGTCGACTGGACGATGGGGACCTGGCGGGGCTCGCCGTTGCCGGGGACGTAGCCTGCCTGGACGCAGCGGGTCTCGATTCTGGACATGCGACTCATCTCCCTGGGACGTCGGTGCGGGTCGTCGAACCCCCCAAGGATAGCCGAGCGCCCGGCGGCGCCACGGAGCCCGCGCCGCGCCGAAACGCAACCATAACCGCGCGGCCTAGTCGAGCTCCTTGGCCCCGGTGTAGAGCTGCCAGTACTCCCCCCTCAGCGCAAGCAGCTCCTCGTGCGTGCCCTGCTCGACGATCCTGCCGTGCTCGAGCACGATGATCGCGTCCGCGTTGCGCACCGTCGAGAGCCTGTGGGCGATCACGAAGGTGGTCCTGCCGCGCATGAGCGCGTCCATGCCGCGCTCGATCAGGCGCTCGGTGCGCGTGTCGATCGAGCTCGTCGCCTCGTCGAGTATGAGGACCGGAGGGTCGGCGACGGCGGCGCGCGCGATGGCGAGCAGCTGGCGCTGCCCCTGCGAGAGGCCGGCCCCGTCCGAGGAGATGCGCGTGCGGTAGCCGTGCGGCAGGCGGCGGACGAAGGAGTCCGCGTTGGCGACGCGAGCGGCCTCGCGGACCTCCTCGTCGGTCGCGTCGAGGCGCCCGAAGCGGATGTTCTCGGCCACGGTGCCGGCGAACAGGTGCGTGTCCTGCAGCACGACGCCGAGCGAGCGGCGCAGGTCCGCCTTCCTGATGTCGCGCACGTCGATCCCGTCGTAGGTGATGCGCCCGCTCGAGACGTCGTAGAGGCGGTTGATGAGGTTCGTCACCGTCGTCTTGCCGGCGCCCGTCGAGCCCACGAAGGCCACCTTCTGGCCGGGGCGCGCCCGCAGGGAGAGGTGCTCGAGCACGTTCGTCCCCTCGACGTAGCCGAACGTCACGTCCTCGAAGACGACGTCGCCGCGCAGCGGCACCGGGGCGCCCCCGGGCACCTCCCACGCCCAGCCCCAGGCGGAGTCCCCGCCGGAGCGGGCGAGCGAGACGCTCCCCTCGTCGACCTCGGGCTCGAGTTCCATCAGGGCGAAGACGCGCTCCGCGGCGGCCAGGGCGGCGAGCAGCGCGTTGCCCATCTGCGTCACCTGGTTGAGCGGCATCGCGAACTGGCGGATGAAGACGAGGTAGCTCGCGAGGCTCGGGAGCGGCATCGAGCCCGAGATCACGAACCAGGCGCCGAGGGCGGTGACGGCCGCGTACTGCACGTAGCCGATCGCGACCGTGGTGGGCACCATCGTCGCCGCGTAGGCCTGGGCGTTCGTGCCGGCGGCCTGCAGCCCCCGGTTGAGGCGGGCGAAGCCCGCGACGTTCTCGCCCTCGTGGCCGAACACCTTGACGACGCGCTGGCCCGCCGTCATCTCCTCCACGTAGCCCGTCAGCACGCCGAGGGTGTCCTGCTGGCGCGAGAAGTAGTGCTTCGAGCGCGAGGAGGCGAGCCGGATGTAGCAGAGCAGCACGCAGGCGATGGCGAGCACGATGCAGGTGAGGCGCCAGTCCAGCACGAACAGCAGGACGACGGTGCCGACGACCTGCACGGACGACTGGATGAGGTTCGCGAACCCGTTGTTGAGGGCCTCCGTGATCGCGTCCACGTCGTTGGTGAAGTGGCTCATCACGTCGCCGTTCGGCGTCGTGTCGAAGTAGGAGACCGGCAGGCTCCCCAGGTGGCGGAACAGGTCGCGCCTGATGTCGAAGACGACGCGCTGGGCGGCGACGACCATCGTCTGCGTGTAGGCGAGCGACGATGCGACGCCGACGAGGTAGACGACGCCCGTGAGCGCGACGAGGCGCAGGAAGCCCGCCATGTCGCCGGCGCCGACGGCGGTGAGGACGGGGTCGATCATGAAGGTGCCGACGAGCCCGGAGGCGGCCGTCGCGCAGGCGAGGACGGCGACCGCCACGAGGCGCCAGCGGGCGTGGCCCAGGTAGGAGAGGAAGCGGCGCACGGTGCGCCCCAGGTCCTGGGGGCGGACGTCGTGGGCGGCGGCCATGCTAGCCCTCCTCCCCGCCCGCGAGCTGCAGCTCGCACAGCTCGCGGTAGATGTCGTCGCGCTCGAGCAGCTCCTCGTGGGTGCCGACGCCGTGGACGCGGCCGTCGTCGAGCACGACGATCTGGTCGGCGTCCATCACCGAGGAGACGCGCTGGGCGATCACGATCTTCGTCATCCCCCCGAGGCCCGCGAGGTTCGCGCGGATCCTCGCGTCGGTCGCCATGTCCACGGCGCTCGTCGAGTCGTCGAACACGAGGACGCGCGGACGCTTGAGCAGGGTGCGCGCGATGCAGAGGCGCTGGCGCTGCCCGCCGGAGACGTTCGAGCCGCCGTGGCCGAGGTTCGCGTCGAGCCCGCCGATGCGCGCCAGGAACTCGTCCGCGCAGGCGAGGCGGCACGCCTCCAGCAGCTCCTCGTCGCCCGCGTCCGGGTCGCCCCAGAGCAGGTTCTCGCGGACGGTGCCGGTGAACAGCACGTTCTGCTGCAGGACGATGCCGACCCCGGCGCGCAGCCCGGCGAGGTCGTAGGAGCGCACGTCGCGACCCCCGACGAGCACCTGCCCCTCCGTCGCGTCGTAGAGCCGGGGGATGAGCTGGACGAGCGAGGACTTGCCCGAGCCGGTGCCGCCGAGCACCCCGAGCGTCGAGCCGGCGGGGACGCGCAGGCTCACGTGCTCGAGGACGTCCTCCTCGGCGAGCTCGCTGTACTTGAAGGAGACGTCGCGGAACTCCACGGAGCCGTCCTCGACGCGGGGCGCCCCGTCCGCGGGCGAGGCGATCGCGGGCTCGGCCGAGAGCGTGTCGGCGACGCGCAGCATGCTCGTGAGCGCGCGGGCGAGCTGGATGAAGACGTTGGAGAACATCATGAAGGAGTTCATGACGATGAGGACGTAGCTCATGAACGTCGTGAGCACGCCGACCGTGATGGTGCCCGCCGCCACCATCGAGCCGCCCGTGAGCAGCAGCGCCACGTTGACCGCGTCGATGCACAGGGTGAACGTCGGCAGGTTGAGCTGGGCGGTGCGGAAGGTGAGGGTGGAGGCGGTAGCGAGGTCCGTGCTCTCGACCTCGAAGCGGGCCGCGACGTAGTCCTCGCGGACGAAGGCCTTCACCGCGCGAATCCCCGCGAGGCTCTCCTGCAGGACCTCGTTGAGCTGGTCCACCACGCGCTGCAGCGACTGGAAGTAGGGCGAGACCCGCCACACGATCGCGAAGAGCGCGACGCCGAGGACCGGCGCCATGACCAGATAGACCACGGAGAGCTCGGCGCTCGTCGAGATGGCGAAGCCGAGGGCGAGCACGAGGTTGGCGGGGCTGCGCAGGAAGGGCCTGAGCCCCTGCGCGATCGCGTTCTGGATGATGGTGACGTCGCCGGTGAGGCGCGTCACCAGCGAGGAGAGCTCAATCTCGTCGAGGTCGGAGAAGGCGAGCTCCTGGACGTGCTCGTACTCGGCCTGGCGCAGCTCCGCGCCGACCGACATCGCGCAGCGCGCCGAGAGGCGCGCGTAGACGAAGCCGAGGACCAGCGCGACCGCGGCGCACCCGAGCATCTGGGCCGCGTAGCCGAGCGCGATGCCCATGTCGCGGGCGGGCAGGGCCTCGTCGATGACGCGGCCCATGATGATCGGGATGTAGAGCTCGAAGGCGGTCTCGACGAAGATGGCGAGGGCGCACAGGACGAAGTCGCGCCGCGAGGGGCGCAGGTACCTTCCGAGGATCCGCAGCCTGCCCATGCGTGCGCGGCCCGTGCGGCCGCTCGCCCCCTTCCGCTAGTCGCCCATGTAGTCCTTCAGCTTGCCCGAGCGGCTCGGGTGGCGCAGCTTCGCGAGCGTCTTGCTCTCGATCTGGCGGATGCGCTCGCGCGTGACGCCGAACTCGCGCCCGACCTCCTCGAGGGTGCGCGGGTGCCCGTCCTCGAGCCCGAAGCGCAGCTTGATGACCTTGCGCTCGCGGTCCGCGAGCCCGTCGAGCACCTGCTCGAGCTGCTCGTGCAGCATCGAGTCGCTCGCGGCGTCGGGGGGCGCGACGGCCTGGGAGTCCTCGATGAAGTCGGAGAGCTGGGAGTCCTCCTCCTCGCCGATCGGCGTCTCGAGGCTGACGGGCTCCTGGCTGATCTTCTGGATCTCGCGGACGCGCTCGGCGGTCATGCCGACCTCGGCGCCGATCTCCTCCGGCGTCGGGTCGCGGCCGAGGTCCTGCAGCAGCTGGCGCTGTACGCGCACGAGCTTGTTGATCGTCTCGACCATGTGCACCGGGATGCGGATGGTGCGCGCCTGGTCGGCGATGGCGCGGGTGATGGCCTGGCGGATCCACCACGTGGCGTACGTGGAGAACTTGAAGCCCTTCGTGTAGTCGAACTTCTCGACGGCGCGGATGAGGCCGAGGTTGCCCTCCTGGATGAGGTCGAGGAAGAGCATGCCGCGGCCGACGTAGCGCTTCGCGATCGAGACGACGAGGCGCAGGTTCGCGCTGATGAGGGCCTGCTTGGCCTCGAGGCCCATCTGCTCGACGCGCATGAGGCGGCGCATCTCGGCGCGGGTGAGCTCGGCCTCGCCGGCCTCGGCGGCCTCGAGCCTCTCGGTGGCCTCGGTCCCCGCCTCGATCTTCATGGCGAGGTTGACCTCCTCGGAGGCCGTAAGCAGGTCCACCTTGCCGATCTCCTTGAGGTACATGCGCACCGGGTCGCCGGTGAGCATCACGGTCGAGGAGTCCTGGCGGCTGCGGCTGCGCGCGCGGGTGGAGCGAGTCTTGCGCTCGGGCGCCTTGGGGCGCGACGTCGTGCGGATCGCCTCGTTGACGGACTTCACCTCGTTGGCGGCATCGTCGTCCTCGTCGTCGAGGTCGGAGGGACGCTCGTCGTCCTCGACGGGGGCCTCGTCGGCCTCGGCGGAGGTGATCTCGACGCCCTTGCCGCGCAGCGCCTCGTAGAGCTCGTCGAGGTCGTCGCCGTCCACGTCCACGTCGCGGATGGCGACCTGGATGTCGTCCTCGGTGAGCGCCGAGCCCGAGGAGGCCGCGCGTTCTGCGAGGGAGTCCACGACCTCCTGGAGCTCGGCGGGGAGGTTCGGCGTGTCGGTAGGCTTCTTCGCTGCCACGTGTACGTCCTTCCGAAAGACAGTTTCTCGTTAACTACCCATTCGAGGCGGAGTCAATCATCGCACGGATGCCCGCCGCGAGTTCGTTGGCCCTCCGCTGGAGCCGCGTCGCCTCCCCGAAGAGGTCGGCGTCCGCCCCGTCCGCGCCGCCCGAAAGGCGGGCCCGGATCGAGCGGACCCTCCGGCGCACGGAGTAGAGCTCGACGGTGTCGAGCAGGAAGCGCCGCGCGTCCTCGGGCCGCAGGCCGCGCACCTCGTCGAGCGTGGCGCCCGCGAGGATGCGGGGCGCCTCGGGCACCACGGCCGCGGCCGCCCGCACCTCGGCCTCCGGGCTCGTACCCTCGGGCGTCGCGAGGACCGCCCAGGCGATCGCCTCGTGGCGGGAGTCCGTCCAGGAGAGCTCGGCGATGCGGTCCGCCTGGGCGCGGAACTCGTCGGGGTGTCCGACCATCTGCGCGAGCAGCTCGCGCTCGACGCGCAGCTGGGCGCGCTCGTCGGCGGAGAGGGCGGCGAGGGGCTCGGCCTCCCGGGGGCGCGGGGCCGCGTCGGGGCCGCGCCCCCCCGCCTCGTCCGGTCCCGCGTCCGCGCCGTCGCGGCGCGCGTGCTCGTCCGCGTGCCGCACCGGGGTCGCGCGGACCATGCGCTTCGTCTCGGCGACGTCCGCCCCGACCGCGTCGGCGAGCCGCGTCGCGTACTCGTCGAGCAGCACGCTGCGCTTGAGCGGGGCGAGCAGCGCCGCCCCGTCGCGCAGGGCGGCAACGCGCCTGCCGGGGACCGAGAGGTCGTAGGAGGCCAAGCGGGCCTCGAGGACGAAGTCGATCAGGGGGCGCGCCCCCGCGATGCGCCCGCGCAGCTCATCGGCCCCGTGGGCCTCGAGGAACTCGGCCGGGTCGAGCCCGTCGGGCAGGATGACGCAGCGCAGGTCGGCCGTCGTCTCGGGCAGGAAGAGGACCGCGCGCTCGGCCGCCCGCTGGCCGGCGGCGTCGCCGTCGAACATCAGCACGACGCGCGACACGCGGCAGCGCTCGAGCAGGCGGACGTGGTCGAGGGTGAGCGCCGTCCCGAGCGTCGCGACGGCGTTGGCGATGCCGGCCTCGTGCATCGAGATCACGTCCGTGTAGCCCTCGCACACCACGGCCTCGCAGGAGGCGGTGACGTGCTCCTTCGCGCGGTCGTAGGCGTAGAGGTTGCGGCCCTTGTGGAACACGGCGGTGTCGCGGGAGTTGAGGTACTTGGGCATGCCCTCGCCCAGCACGCGGCCTCCCAGCCCGATCGCGGAGCCGTGCTCGTCGTGGATGGGGAAGATCGCGCGGTCGAAGAAGCGGTCGCGCAGCGAGCCCGAGCGCTCCACGGCGAGGTCGCACGCGACCATCTCGGCGCGCGTGAAGCCCTTCGCCGTCAGGTGCGCCACGAGCGCGCCGTGCCCCGGGGCGTAGCCCAGCCCCCAGCGCCGGCAGACCTCGGAGCCGAAGCCGCGGCCCTTGAGGTAGGAGCGCGCGCGGGCCGCCCCCTCCGCCTTGCCGCGCAGCAGCATCGTCGTGTAGAAGGACTCGGCCTCGGCGACGGCCTCCTTGAGGCGGTTGCGCGCCGGCCCCCGCGAGCCCGAGCGGTCGCGCGAGAGCTCGATGCCCGCCCGCTCGGCGAGGTAGCGCAGGGCGTCCATGAAGTCGAGGTTCTCGCGCTCCATGACGTAGGAGAAGACGTCGCCGCCCTTGCCGCAGCCGAAGCACTTCCACAGCCCGGTCGACGGGTTCACCTTGAACGAGGGCGTCTTATCGCGGTGGAACGGGCAGCAGCCCCAGAACTCGCCGCCGCGCTGGCGCAGCACGACGGTCTCGGCGACGAGGGCGACGAGGTCCGTCGCGCGGCGAACCTGCTCCTTGTCCTCCTCGAGGCTCACCGGGCCACCCCCACCCCGGAGGCGCCCAGGTTGTCGCGGACCCATGCGATGTTCGAGAGCACGGTCTCGCGCAGCTCGTCGAGGGAGTCGAAGCGGCGCGAGGGGCGCAGGCGGCGCACGAAGACGACGGCCATGTCCTCCCCGTAGACGTCCCCGTCGAAGCCGACGAGGTTCGCCTCGAGGAACGCCTCGCCGGAGCCGCCGAAGGTGGGCGGCGCCCCGACGTTGACGGCGGCGGGCCAGGCCACCTCCCCCATCACCGCGTAGCAGGCGTAGACGCCGTCGGCGGGCATGCGGTCGGCGCGCGCGCAGCGCACGTTGGCGGTCGGGAAGCCGAACGAGGTCCCCTCCCCCCTGCCGTGCTCGACGCGGCCGCGCACGTAGTGGCAGCGCCCGAGCAGGGCGCGGGCCTCGTCGAGCTCGCCGGCGGCGAGCAGGCGCCGGACGCGCGTGGCCGAGACCCGCTCGCCGAGCGCGCCCACGAGCTCCTCGGGGCGCACGTCGAAGCCGTGGGCGCGGCCGAGCCGCTCCATGGCGGCGACGTCGCCGGCCCGGTCCGACCCCATGTGGAAGTCGCGGCCCACGTGGATCGAGGCGACGGGGAAGGCGGAGGGCAGGACGTCGAGGCAGAAGCCCTCGCAGGTGGTGCGCCTGAGCGTGTCGTCGAAGCGGAAGGACACGACGCCGTCGGCGCCGAGCGCGAGCAGGTGGCGCGCGCGGTCCTCGCAGGACAGCAGGCGCTGGGCGGGGACGTCGGGCGCGACGACGTCCATCGGGTCGGGGTCGAAGGTGGCGGCGAGGCAGGGCGCGCCGCGCTCGGCGGCGTCGGCGGCGGCGCGCTCGAGCAGCGCCCCGTGGCCCACGTGGACGCCGTCGAAGGCGCCGATCGCGTAGACGCAGGGCGTCCCCGACACAGGCGCGGCCGCGCCCGACGGCACGCGCAGCACGGCGCGGTCCAGCCGCAGGGCGACGGGGTCCGCGTCCAGCGCGAGCGCCGAGCGCACGAGCGAGCGCGCATCGTCGGGAGAGAGCGGGAAGGCGAAGGCGTCGGTCACGGCCGCACCCCCAGGATTCCGTTCGGGAAGTTCGACGAGCACACGAGGCGGGCGCCGGACCTCCGCCACACGCCCATGAGGCGCCCGTCCGCCACGAGCGCGCAGCGCTCCCCCTCCGCGAGCGCGGAGGCGTCCCCGAGCGCGAGCGGCCTGCCGCAGGCGACGTCGGCCGCCTCGGCGGCGGTGAGGTCGCGGCGGGGCGCGCCGAGCGCCGCGACGGGGTCCAGGGCGCGCGCGACGACGACGTCGAGGCCTCCCTCGGCGAGTTCGTCGAGCGCCATGCAGTCCGCGAGGCCGACCCGGCCCGCCTGGGTCCTCCTCAGCGCGGAGAGGTGGGCGGCGGAGCCGAGCGAGCGGCCCAGGTCGCGGGCGAGCGCGCGGACGTAGAAGCCCTTGGAGACGGTGAGCGCGAACACCCAGGCGGGGGCCTCCCCGTCGACGACGGCCACGAGGCGGCAGTCGAGCACGGAGACGCGGCGGGCCTCGAGCTCGAGCGGGGCCCCCGCCCGTGCCGCGGCGTAGGCGCGCGTGCCGCCGCGCGAGACGGCGGAGTAGGCGGGCGGGACCTGCTCGTGCTCGCCGACCAGCGACGCCGCGACCTCGGAGGCCCAGGCCTCGTCGAGGACGCGCGCGGGGGCGTCGGCCTCGCGCGCGGTCTCCCCCTCGGCGTCGTCGGTGTCGGTCTCCGAGCCGAAGGACACGCGCGCGAGGTAGGACTTCGTGTCGAGAGAGAGCTCGCCCATCAGGCGCGTGCCCTGCCCGACGCCCACGACGAGCACGCCCGAGGCGGCCGGGTCGAGGGTGCCCGCGTGCCCGACGCGACCCTCCCCCGTCGCGCGGCGCACCGCGGCGACGACGTCGTGCGAGGTCGGCCCCTCGGGCTTGTCGATCGCGATCAGGGCGCTCACGCCCGAGGCCCCCCGCCTCACGCGTCGCTCCCGTCGCGCCCGAGCAGATCGGCGAGGAGCGCCGTGACGCGCGCGTGGGCCTCGTCGAGCGTGCCCTCGCAGGTGAAGCCGGCGGCGGCCCTGTGGCCGCCCCCTCCCAGGGCGCGGGCGACGCGCGAGACGTCGGCCTCGCCCTTGGCGCGCAGGTTGCCGCGGACCCGCCCGTCGGGCAGCTCGCGCAGCATCAGCGCGACCTCGACGCCGGCCGCGCGGCGCACGGCGTCCACGAGCCCGCCGGCGTCCTCGGACGTCGCCCCGCAGGCCTCGAGGTCGGCGAGCGAGACGCGGCTCGAGGCGACGAGGCCTCCGCACGACAGCTCGAGGCGCCCGAGGGCGAGCCCCTCGAGGCGCAGGCAGGCGACGGAGTCGCTCTGGAAGACGTGCAGCGACACCTCGGCCGGGTCCGCCCCGGCGGCGACGAGGGCCGCCGCGGCCTCGAGGGCCTCGGCGTCGGTGTTCTGGAACTGGAAGCGCCCCGTGTCGCAGACGATGCCGCACAGCAGGCAGCGCGCGACGTCGCGGGTGATCCCGCCCTCCCAGCGCACGAGGTAGGAGGCCACGACGACGCAGGCCGCCGCGGCGTCCGGGCGCACGACGGAGACGTCGCCGAAGGGTCCCTCGGAGGGATGGTGGTCGAGGACGACGACCGCGCGCGAGCGCCGCATCGCCGGCTCGGCCACGCCCAAGCGGTCGGGCCGCGAGAGGTCGAGGCACACGAAGAGGTCGGGGTCGCCCTCGAGCGAGGAGCCCGGGACGCAGGAGCCGGCGTCCGGGAGGTAGGAGAAGGACGCGGGAACCGCGTCGTCGTCGGCGAGCAGGCAGCTCACCCGCTTGTCCGGCCAGCGGTCGCGGACCGCGGCGGCGAGCCCCAGCACGGAGCCGAGGGCGTCGCCGTCGGGGCTCGTGTGGGCGCACAGCGCGACGTGCGCGGCCTCCTCGAGCAGCTCGTCGATTCGTCCGAACTCGCGCTCGAGCTCGGGATGCTCCCAGGCGCGGCCCATCGACGCCTCCTACTCCCCGTCCGGTCCCAGCGGGTAGCCGAACTCGTCCTTCTCGACGTCGAGCGTCTCCGGGCGGTTCTCGAGGGCGTGCGCGATGCGCTCGGCCTCGTCGGCGGTGGTGTCGATGCGGAAGGCGATGTCGGGCGTCACGCGCCAGCCGAGCGAGCGGCCGAGCAGCGAGCGGATGCGGCCCTTGGCGCGGCCCAGGGCGGCGAGCACGCGCTCGTAGCGGTCCGGGTCGCAGCTTACGTAGACGTTCATCATCGACTTGTCGACCGACACCTCGACCCCCGTCAGGGTGACGAGGGCGAGGTCGGGGTCGGACACCTCGAACAGCAGGATGCTCGCGAGCTTGGTGCGGGCCTGCTCGTTGACGCGCCGCGACGCCTGGTTCTGCTTCATCTGCTCCCCTACTCGGTACGGGCAACCTCGACGACCTTGAAGCCCTCGATGACGTCGCCGATGTGGAAGTCCTGGTAGTTCTCGAGGCCGAGGCCGCACTCGTAGCCGGCGCGCACGCTCTGGACGTCGTCCTTGAAGCGGCGCATCGAGGCGAAGGAGCCCTCGTAGACGACGACGCCGTCGCGCACGAGGCGCACGCTGTCGGTGCGCGAGATCTCGCCCTCGGTGACCATGCAGCCCGCGGCCACGCCCACCTTGGGGACCTTGAAGGTCTCGCGGACCTCGGCGAGGCCGGTCTGGACCTCCTCCTCGGTGGGCTTGAGCATGCCGATGCGGGCTGCGTCGATGTCCTCGATGGCCTTGTAGATGACGCTGTAGGTGCGGATCTCGACGCCGGCGCGCTCGGCGGCCGTGCGGGCCTTGGCGTCCGGGCGCACGCCGAAGCCGATGATGATCGCGTCGGAGGCGTCGGCCAGGATGACGTCGGTCTCGCTGATGGCGCCGACGGCGGAGTGGATCACGTTGATGCGGACCTCGGACTGGTCCATCTTGGCCAGCGAGTCCACGAGCGCCTCGATCGAGCCCTGGACGTCGGCCTTGATGACGAGGTCGAGCTCCTTGACCTCGGCGTTCTCCATCGTCTGGAAGAGGTTCTCGAGGGTGACGTGGCGGACCTTGTTCTGCTCCTCGATGCGGGCCTTGAGGGCGCGCTGCTCGGCGAGGTCGCGGGCGTCGCGCTCGTCCTGGAAGACGCGGAACTCGTCGCCGGCGGCGGGCACGGAGTTGAGGCCGAGGACCTCGACGGCGTCGGAGGGGCCGGCCTCCTCCACGGTGTTGCCGCGCCAGTCCAGCATCGCGCGGACGCGGCCGTAGCTCATGCCGGCCACGATCGTGTCGCCCACGCGCAGGGTGCCGCGGTTGACGAGCAGCGAGGCCACCGAGCCGCGGCCGCGGTCGAGCTTGGCCTCGATGACGTAGCCGGAGGCGAAGGTGTCCGGGTTGGCCTTGAGCTCGAGCACGTCGGCCTGGAGCAGGATCGTCTCGAGCAGCTCGTCGATGCCGATCCCCTTCTTGGCGGAGATGTTGACGAACATGTTCTCGCCGCCCCACTCCTCGGGGATGACGCCGTACTCGGTGAGCTCCTGGCGGACGCGGTCGGGGTTCGCGCCGTCCTTGTCGATCTTGTTGACGGCGACGACGACGGGGACGCCGGCGGCCTTGGCGTGGTTGATGGACTCGACCGTCTGCGGCATGACGCCGTCGTCGGCGGCGACCACGAGCACGACGATGTCGGTCACCTTGGCGCCGCGGGCGCGCATGGCGGTGAACGTCTCGTGGCCCGGGGTGTCGACGAATGTGATGGGGCGCCCGCCGATCTCGACCTGGCTCGCGCCGATGGCCTGGGTGATGCCGCCGGCCTCGCCCGCGGCCACGCCCGTGTGGCGGATCGCGTCGAGCAGCGAGGTCTTGCCGTGGTCGACGTGGCCCATGACGGTGACAACCGGGGCGCGCGGCTTGAGCGACTCGGGGTCGTCGTAGAAGGTGAAGGAGTTCTCCTCCTCCTTCGTCATGATGTGGACGTCGACGCCGAGGTCGTCGGCGACGAGCTCGACGAGGTCGTCGCTCATCGACTCGGTGAGGGTGAGCGGGGTGCCCAGCAGGAACAGGCGCTTGATGATGTCGTTGGCGGGCACGTTGATGAGCTCCGCGAGCTCGGCGACGGTCGAGCCCTGCGGGACCTTCACGGTGCCGAGCTGCGAGAGGTCCTGGTCGTTGGCGATGGCCTCCTTGACGGCGCGCTCGTGCGCGGCCTGCTCGGCCTGCTGCTTGCGGCGCTCCTTGCGCTTCTTGCGCCGGCCCGCGCTCTCGCGGTTGGCCTCGTCGACGGCGGCGCGGGCCTCCTGCAGCACGTGCTCGCGGTTGTACTCCTCGGCCTCGTGCGCCATGCGGGCGTAGCGGTCCTCGCCCTGGGCGCCGCGCTCCTTGCGCCCGCCCTTGCGGCGCGGCGCGCGCTCGGACTGCGGGCGGGCGTCGGCGGCCGGGCGGCGGGAGCGGTGCGACTCCTGGCGCTCGGGGTTGGCGCGCTCCTCCTCGTGGCGCTTCTCGAGCACCTTCTCCTGCTCCGCAATCTGCGCGAGCAGCCCCGCCATCGAGGGCAGGGACTTCGGCGCGTTGTCGTGGACGCGGTTGCGCTCCTCCTCGGCCTTGCGGGCGGCCTCCTCGGCGGCGCGGCGCTCCTCCTCGGCCTTGCGGGCGGCCTCGGCGGCGGCCCGGCGGGCCTCCTCCTCGCGGCGCTCCTCCTCGCGGCGGCGCTCGGCCTCGAGGCGCTCCGCCTCGGCGGCGGCCTTGGCGGCGGCCTCCTCGGCGGCGCGGGCCTCCTCCTCCGCGCGCTTCTGAGCCTCGATCTCGGCGGCGCGCTCCTCGAGGATCGGCTCGAGCTTCTTCTTCACGATCGAGAGGTAGGCGTCCTCGAGCGTGGAGGAGGCCGACTTCGCGGGGATGAGCATCTCCTTGAGGTAGCCGAGCATCTCCTTGCTCGTCATGCCGTATTCCTTGGCGAGGTCACTTACGCGGGTCTTGGCCATTCGTCAACCTTCCGTGACGTTCCGTACGTGGTCCGTGCGCTGGTGCTAGACGAGGGAGTCCGGGTCGTCGGACACCTCGGCGGCGTCGACGGCGGCCATCTGCTCGTGGATCCCGCAGTAGGCCGAGCCCGGGCGCGCCATGTTGCGGCAGCGCACGCCGTTGGGCGCGACGTACTCGCAGCGGTGCTCCTGCTCCTCGTCCTCGCCGATGAGGTCCTCGGCGAGCCCTCCTGCCGCGCGCAGGTCGGCGACGACCCGGGCGGCGAGCTCCTCGTTCTTGATGTCGATGTGCATGCCGGTGAGACGGGCGGCGAGGCGGGCGTTCTGGCCGCGCTTGCCGATGGCGTTGGAGAGCTCCTCGTCGGGCACGATGACCGTGGCGTAGTTGTTCTCCTCGTCCACGAGCACGCTCGTGACGCGGGCGGGCGAGAGCGCGTTCTCGACGCAGCGCGCCGGGTCGTCGCTCCACTGGACCACGTCGACGCGCTCGCCGCGCAGCTCGCTGACGACGGTGCGCACGCGGCTGCCCTTGGGGCCGACGCATGCGCCCACCGGGTCGAGGCGGTCGTCGATCGAGCTCACGGCGACCTTGGAGCGCACGCCGGCCTCGCGGGCGACGGAGCGGATCTCGACGATGCCGTCGTAGACCTCGGGCACCTCGAGCTCGAAGAGGCGGCGGATGAGGTCCGGGTGGGTGCGGCTCACCACGATCGAGGGACGGCTGCGCTCGCCGCGGATGGGCTGCACGTTGGCGTTCGGGTCGCGCACGTCGATGATGATCGCCTTCAGGCGCTGGTTGTGCGAGTAGCGCTCGCCCTGCGGGCGCTCGTTGCGCTCGTCGGGGAAGCGCTTGAGGTCGAAGTGGGGCAGCTCGGCCTCGACGCCCTCGCGGATCTTGATGATCGTGAAGTCCGGGGTGGACTGCAGGACGGTGCCGGTGATGATGTCGCCGATGCGCCCGGAGAACTCGCGGTAGATCTGCTCGCGGCCGGCGTTGCGCACGATCGCGTTGATCTCCTGCTTGGCGTGCTGGGCGGCGATGCGGCTCATGTCGGGCGGGGTGACGTCCTCGAGGTCGAACTCGGTGGGCTCGCCCTCCTCGTCGAGCGGCGAGTCCTCCTTGGGGACGCGCTCGTAGACGTAGAACCTGCCCGTGGAACGGTCGATCGTGACGCGCGCGCCGAAGGGCATGTGCATCACGTCGGCGTAGCTCTCGGCGAGCGACTTCTCGAGGCGGTCGAGCAGGTAGAGCTCGTCGATGTGCTTCTCCTGGCACAGGGCCATCAGCGCTTCCATCATCTCGGATGCCATGGTGGGAATACCTCCGTCATCGATCGCTTCGCTTCCCGGCGGGCGCCGAGAAGTCGAAGGTCGGCTTGATCGTGCAGCTGCGGACGTCGCCGAGGGCGAAGTCGAACTCCCCGTCGTCGCAGGAGAGCGCCACGCGGCCGTCGCGCATCCCCAGCAGCTCGCCGGTGTAGCGGCGGCGCCCCTCGGTCGCGCGGGTCACGAGGCTCACCCGCTCGCCCGCGAAGCGCTCGAAGTCGCGCTCGCGGCGCAGCGGCCGGTCGAGCCCCGGGGAGGAGACCTCGAGCACGTAGGGGCGGTCGAAGGGGTCGCAGGCCTCCACGACGTCGGAGACCCAGCCCGTGTGCGAGGAGACCTCGTCGAGGGTGATCGGCGGCAGGGCCTCGTCGGCGTGGTCCACGCGCACGCACACGACGGCCTGGCCGCCCGCGAGCGTCGCCTCGACGTCGACGACGTCGGCGCCGTGGGACGCGGCCTCGCGCTCGAGCGCGGCGAGCAGGTCCAGGCGCACGGCCTCCAGGTCCATGCGGCACCTCCGAATCGCTACAAAAAGGAAGCGGGGCGAAAGAGCGCCACCCCACTTCCTCGACGGTCCAACTACATGCAATGGAATCTAACCACAGAACCCCACGTCGGTCAAGGATTCGCAGGTCTCACACACCCTCGCCGCCCCCGGCGACGAGCGCGGCGACGTCGACGCACCTCGTCGCCACGAGGCGCACGAGCGCCGGCGAGTGGGAGACGAGCACGATGCCTATGCCGCGCTCCCCCGCCACGGAGAGCAGCGCGCGCCAGATCCGCGCCTGGGAGACGGCGTCGAACATGGTCGTCGCCTCGTCGGCCACGAGGTAGCGCGGCTCGCAGGCCAGCGCGCGCGCCACGCAGAAGCGCTGCAGCTCGCCGCCGGAGAGCTCGTGGGGGAAGCGGCGCAGCCAGCGGCGCTCGATCCCCAGGGCGTCGAGCAGCGCCGCGTCGGCGCCGCCGGCCTCCTCCAGGGCGTCACCCATGCGCATGAGCGGGTCGCAGGCGAGCTCGGGGTGCTGCATGACGAGCTGGACCGGGCAGGCGCCGCGCGCGGGGAGCGGCTCGCCGTCGCAGAGCACCTCGCCGGAGGCCGGCTCCAGGTAGCCGGCGAGCAGGCGGCACAGCGTCGTCTTGCCCGTGCCGGACGGCGCCGTGAGCGCGACGCGCTCGCCGCCGGCGACGGCGAGGTCGACCCCCTCGAACAGCGTCCTGCCGCAGGGGTAGGAGAACGAGACCCCCCTGGCCTCAAGCATGCGCGGCCCCCTCCTCCCCGGGCAGGCGCATCCCGTGCTCCGGGAGCGCGTGCCACAGCTCGCGCGAGAACGGGTGGCGCAGCAGCTCGGGCGACGCGAAGCTCGCCGTCGAGGTCTCCTCCACGACGGTCCCGTCGCGGAACACCGCCACGCGGTCGGCGACGCGCAGCGCGAGCTCGATGTCGTGCGTGATCAGCAGGACCCCTCCCCCCTCGTCGGCGAAGGCGCGCAGGTCGGCGAGGGCGCGGACGGCGAGCTCGAGGTCGAGGCCGGGCGTCGGCTCGTCGGCCACGACGAGGCGCGGCTCGTCCATCAGCGCGCAGCACAGCAGCACGCGCCGCGCCATCCCGCCCGACAGCTCGAAGGGGTAGAGGTCGGCGACCTCCTCGCCGAGCCCGTAGCGCGCGAAGAGCGCCCGGCGGCGGCGCGCGCGGGCCTCGGCCGTCTCGCCGGGGCGCGGCACGCCCTCGACCTGGCGGCCCACGCGCATGAGCGGGTCGAGGTGGGCGACGCTCTGCGGCACGAGCGACACGCCGCGCCCGCGCAGGGCCGCGAGCCCCGCCGCGTCGCGCTCCTCGCCGTCGAACCAGACGCGCCCCGTGACGCGCGCGTTGGGCTCGAAGAGGCCGAGCACGGAGTCGGCCACGAGGGTCTTGCCGGAGCCCGACGCCCCCACGACGGCGACGACCTCGCCGACGTGGACGGAGACGGACAGGTCGTGGATCACCTCGACCTCGCGCTGGCGGGCGCGCAGGAAGGGGGCGTCCTCCTCGTACATGCGGAAGGCCACGGAGAGCCCCTCCACCTGGAGCAGGTGGTGGCCGCCGTCGTGGCGCGAGCGCGCCGCGTGCGCGTGGTGGTGGTGCAGGGCCTCGCCCTCGTGGGCGCCGTGCGTCGCCTCGTCCATGCCACCTCCCTACTCCTGGGCCCCGTGGGCGTCCACGAGCCGGCGCAGGCTCGTGCCGGCCACGTCGAACAGGGCGACGCAGGCGAGCAGCGACAGCCCCGGGAACACCGCGAGCCACCAGACGCCGGCGGACAGGTGGGACATCGCCTCGCTGAGGATCACGCCGATCGCCGGCTGCTCGGGCGGGAGCCCGAAGCCGAGGAAGGTGATCGAGGCCTCGTGCAGGATCGCGTGCGGGAACAGCAGGACGAGGCCGACGAGGAACTGGGGCAGCACGTGCGGGAGCATGTGGCGCAGCGCGACGTCGAGGCGGCTGCGCCCGAGCCGGTACGCCATCCGCACGTAGTCGGCCTCGCGACACTGCAGCACCTCGCCGCGCACGACGCGCGTGAGGTTGCCCCAGTGCGTGAGGGCGACGCCGACCGTCACCCCGAGGGTCCCCCTGCCGAGGGCGTAGGAGACGAGCACGAGCAGCACCATGTGCGGCACGCTCATCACGAGGTCGACGAGCCAGGACACCACGGCGTCGGCCCTGCGGCCGCCGAGCGCTGCGACGCAGCCGAGCACGAGGGCGACGAGGGCGGAGACGCCCGCCGCGAGCAGCCCGATCGCGAGGCTCGTCGAGAGGCCCGCGAGCGTGCGGCAGAGCACGTCGCGCCCCATCCAGTCTGTGCCGAAGGGGTGCTCCGGGCAGGGCGGGACGTTCTTGGCGGCGAAGTCCGTCGCGCGGGCGGCCCCGCCGACCGCGAGCCCGGCGACGAGGGCGCAGGCGAGCAGGACGACGCACGCGACGAGCAGCGCGAGGGCGCGGCGGCGGTTGGGCAGCCCCGTGCCCTCCGGCTCGTGCAGCACGCGGCGCGGCGCCGCGGCCCCGGTGACGTCAGGCATGGTCCGCCCCCCTCCCGATGCGAGGGTCCAGCACGCCGTAGAGGAGGTTGGCGACGAGGTTGCCGGCGAACACGAGCGCGGCGGAGAACAGCGCGATGCCGGCGAGCAGGGCCACGTCGCCGCCGAGGCCCGCCGTCACGGCGGCCTGGCCCAGCCCCGGGTAGGAGAAGACCTGCTCGACGAGGACCGAGCCCCCGAACACCTCGGAGATCGAGGCGAACTGGAGCGTCAGGGCGGGCAGCGCGAGGTTGCGCAGCCCGTGGCGGCGGACGGCCTGCCAGCGCGAGAGCCCGCGGGCGCGCGCGAAGCGCATGTAGTCGCTCTCGAGCACGTCGATCGTCTTCTCGCGCGTGTGCAGCGCGATGTTGGCCACGCCGGTGAGCGAGAGGGTGAGCGCGGGCAGGACGATGTGGCGCGCGGCGTCGGCGAGGGTGACGTCGGCCTCGGAGACGCCGATCGGCACCGAGAAGCCGACGGGGAACCAGCCCAGGCGGACGGCGAAGAGCATGAGCAGGAGCAGCGCGAGCCAGAAGGTCGGCGTCGAGGAGAGCACGAGGCAGTAGCCCTTCACGAGGCGGTCGAGCAGCGAGCCGCGCCGCATGCCCGCCGCCAGCCCGAGCGCGAGGCCGATCGCGCCGCCCGCGAGCCAGGAGAGCGCCATGAGCGCGAGCGAGCTCGTGGCCCGGTTCGCGATGACCTCGGCGACCGGCGCGTTGAAGCGCAGCGAGGTGCCGAGGTCGCCGCGCAGCAGGTCGCCGAGCCAGGAGAGGTAGCGCTCGAGCAGCGGCGTCCCCTGCCCCCAGTACTCGGCGAGCTGGGCGCGCTTGGCCTCGCTCATCGAGAGGTAGGCCGCCTGGCCCACGTTGGACTGCACGGGGTCGATCGGCGAGAGGCTCACGAGCGCGAACACCACGAAGCTCACGGCGAGCATGAGCAGGGCGAGGCGCAGCAGCGCGGAGAGGGCGGGGCGCAGGCGTGCGGCCGCGCGCGACGTGCGACGCTCCCCCATCTAGTCCCAGCTCCAGGCATCGACGTTGTTGACGAGCGACCAGCCGTGCCCGTGCGGGTGCGGCTTCTGCTCGGCGACGCTGAGGCCCTCGCGCTTGAAGTAGAGGTGGTCGACGTTGGCGAACCACACCCAGGGGGCGTCGCCCTGCGGCGCGCAGCCGGCCGCGCCGTCCCACATCGCGTCCTGCCACAGCCCGAACGACTCCTCGACCGTCGGGCAGGCGAGCGCCCGGTCCATGTAGGAGTCGGTCGACGCGCTCGCGTAGCCGGAGAAGTTCGAGGACCCGGTGGAGTAGTAGACGTTGTAGACCTCGTTGGGGTTGTTGGCCCCCCACCCCCACATCACGGGGTCTGCGTACTGGCGGGCGTAGATCTCGTCCCAGCTCCCGCCGCGCGGGGACACCTCGATGCCGAGCTCGGCCATCTGGTTGGCGAACTCCTCGGCGCAGGCCTGGCGCACCGAGTCGCCCGAGGGGTACCACAGGTCGAAGGCCGCGCGCACGCCGTCGCGCTCGCGCACGCCGTCCTCGCCGGGCTCCCAGCCCGCCTCGTCGAGCAGCCCCTTGGCGCGGACCGCGTCCGTCCCGCAGGCCATGTCCTCGCTGTACCACGGCATCCCGTCTCCCACGCAGTAGGCGACGTGGCCGTAGCCGTCGAGGACGTTGTCGATGAAGGTGTCGCGGTCGATGCCGTAGTTGATCGCGCGGCGCACGGCGACGTCGCAGGTGACGTCGTTGCCGACCTCGTAGTCCACCCCCTGCTCCGTGCGGGTCCCGCCTGCCGCGGGCATCGGCAGCGAGACGCCGCGCGAGTCGACGGACTCGCACCTCAGCAGCTCGTAGCCCGCGGGCAGGCTGTCGACGAGGGTCGCCGCGGTATAGGCGACGTCCACCTCGCCGGACTCGGCCGCCGCGAGCGAGGCGTCCTCCTCCATGAAGACGACGACGAGGCGCTCCATGAGCGGGGCGTCGCCGTAGTAGTCGGGGTTCGCGACGAGGATGGCCTGCTGGCCGCGGTCCCACTGCTCAAGCACGTAGCGGCCGCTGCCGACCGGGTTCGAGCCATAGTCGCCACCGTAGGCGTGCTCGGGCACGATGCCCACCACGGCGAGCGTGTAGAGCAGGGCGTTGTAGGGCTTGTTGAGCCTGATCTCGACCGTGCGCCCGTCGAGGGCGACGGCCTCCTCGACCATGGAGAGGTCGCACGCCGAGGCCTCGCCGTGCGCGATGCCGTTGACGGTGAAGGCGACGTCGCCCGCCACGAGCGGCTCGCCGTCGGTGAAGCGCACGTCGTCGCGAATCGTGAACGTCCAGGTGAGGCCGTCCCCCGAGCAGGAGTACTCGGTCGCGAGGTCGTTGACGAGGCTCATGTCGGCGGTCGTGCGCACGAGCGTCGACTGGATCAGCGGCTCGTGGACGTGCTCGCCGCAGCCCCAGTCCACGAGCGGGTCGAAGCCGGCGGCGGGCTCGGAGGCGGGCGTCATCGAGACGACGACCTGCGTCGCGTCTCGCTCGGAGCCCTCCTCGGAGGCCTCCCCGCCGCCCGAGCAGGCGGCAAGCGAGAGGCCCGCCCCCGCAGCCGCGGCCAGAGCGGCCCCCCTGAGCGCGGCGCGCCTCGTCATCGTCGGCATGGCTCTCCCTTCGTCCGGTGCGCGGCCCCGACGGCCGGCGCCTCCCCATCCTATCCGAAGGGGAGGCGCGGTATTACGAAAAACTGAAGAATATTACTGAGCGCGACGAAGGGACCCCGCCGGGTGGCCCCGGCGGGGTCGGACGCCTACTTGGCGACGATGTTGACGAGCCTGCCGGGCACGCAGATTACCTTGACGACCTGCCGGCCCTCGAGCTGGTCGGCGACGGCGGAGAGGGCGACCTCGCGCAGCTCGTCCTCGCCGGCGTCCGCGGGCACGTCCACGCGCGCGCGGACCTTGCCCAGGATCTGGACGGCGATCTCGACCGTCTCCGCGGCGGCCTGCTCCTCGTCGAACTCGGGCCAGGGCACGTCGTAGACGAACCCGTCGCCGCCGAGCGCGGCGTGATGGAGCTCCTCGGCCCAGTGCGGGCAGATCGGGGCGAGCATGGCGACCACGTCGGAGGCCACCAGGCGGCACAGCGCGGCGTCGCGCTCGCCGGCGGGCACGTCGGCCAGGTACGCTCGGGCGGCGTTCACGAGCTCCATGACGGCGGAGATGGCGGTGTTGAACTGCTGGCGGTCGAAGTCCGCGGTGCACTTGGCACCCAGGCGGTGCAGCTCGTGGTTGAGCTCGAGGGCGCGCGCGTCGAGCGAGGCGGGGTCGACCTCGCCGCAGCCGTCGCCCTCACCCGCGAGCTCCCAGACCGTGGCCCAGGCACGCTTGAGGAAGCGGTTGCAGCCGGCGACGGCCTTCGGGTCCCAGTCGAAGTCCTTCTCCGGCGGGGCGATGAACAGGATCGCGAGGCGCATGGTGTCGGCGCCGTAGGGGCCGATCACGCTCGACGGAGGCACGACGTTGCCCTTGGACTTCGACATCGTCTCGCCGTTCTCGTCCTTCACCATGCCCTGGCACAGCAGGTTCTCGAAGGGCTCGTCGAAGGAGAGCATGCCCATGTCGCGCAGGACCTTGGTCCAGAAGCGCGAGTAGAGCAGGTGCAGGATCGCGTGCTCGATGCCGCCGATGTAGTT